>CAWBRS010000001.1:0-48344 GCA_963791345.1 uncultured Thermoleophilia bacterium
TCGCAGGAGGCCACGTCACCCCTCGAGTAGGGACTGAAGGTGCCGCGCGGAGCGCGTGAAGGTCAGGAGGACCGATGCCCATCCCCGAAGTCGACAAGATCTGGATGAACGGCAAGCTCGTGCCCTGGGGCGAGGCCAAGGTCCACGTCCTCACGCCACGCGCTGCACTACGGCTCCGGCGTCTTCGAGGGTGTCCGCGCCTACAAGACCGAGCGCGGGCCCGCCGTCTTCCGCCTCACGGAGCACCTCGAGCGCCTGCGCCGCTCCGCCAAGCTGTACTACATGGAGCTCCCGTACACGGTGGCCGAGCTCGCCCAGGCGACCAGGGACGTGATCAAGGCCAACGGGCTCGAGGCCTGCTACATCCGGCCGATCGTCTACCGGGGCTACGGCGAGATGGGCCTCTACCCGCTGCACGCGCCGGTCGAGGCGGCCGATCGCCGTCTGGCCCTGGGGCGCCTACCTCGGCGACGAGGGCGTGCGGCACGGCATCCGCGCCAAGGTGTCGAGCATCCAGGCGCTCGGGCACACGCAGCTCGCCCGCGCCGCCAAGGCCACCGGCCAGTACCTCAACAGCATCCTCGCCAAGATCGAGGTGACCAACGCCGGCTACGACGAGGCGATCATGCTCGACGCGTCCGGTCACGTCTGCGAAGGCTCCGGCGAGAACCTCTTCCTCGTGCGCGACGGCGTGCTGTACACGCCGTTCCCGGCCGACGGCGTCCTCGAGGGCATCACGCGCGACACCGTGCTGCGGCTCGCCGCCGACGAGGGTATCGAGGCGCGCGAGCGCACGCTGGTGCGCAGCGACCTCGTGGTGGCCGACGAGCTGTTCTTCACGGGCACGGCGGCCGAGATCGTCCCGATCCGCGAGGTCGACGACCACGTCATCGGCGACCCCGGCCCGGTCACGCGCCGCATCCAGCATCGCTACCGGGAGCTCGTCGAGGGCCGCGACGAGGTCTTCGGGCGCTTCCTCGACTACGTCGAGGGCTGACGGGGACGCGCGAGCGGACGGCTCGACGACGGAGGCGACGATGGGCGACCAGCCGGTACAGCTCTACGACACGACGCTGAGGGACGGCATGCAGCAGGAGGGCATGTCGGTCTCGGTCGACGAGAAGGTGCGCATCGCCCTGCGCCTCGACGAGCTCGGCCTCCACTTCATCGAGGGCGGGTTCCCGGCCTCGAACCCCAAGGAGGCCGAGTTCTTCGCCCGCATGGAGCGCGAGCGCCTGCGACACGCGCGGCTGGTCGCCTTCGGCATGACGCGCCGCAAGGGCGTGCGCGCCGAGGACGACGAGAGCCTGCGCGTGCTGGCCGAGGCCGCCCCCGAGACGGTGACCATCGTCGGCAAGACCTGGGACCTCCACGTCACGAAGGTCCTGCGCGTGAGCCGCGACGAGAACCTGCGCATGATCGCCGAGAGCGTCGCCTTCCTGGTCGGGCGAGGGCAAGGACGTGGTCTACGACGCCGAGCACTTCTTCGACGCCTACGCCGACGACCCGGGTTACGCGCTCGCCACCCTGCGCGCCGCCGAGGAGGCCGGCGCCGAGGTCCTCTGCCTGTGCGACACCAACGGCGCCGCGCTGCCGCCGTCCGTCGCCGGCGCCGTGGCCGCGGTGACCGGCGCCGTCTCGGCGCGGGTCGGCGTGCACATCCACAACGACAGCGACTGCGCGGTCGCCAACAGCCTGGTCGCCGTCGACGCCGGCGCGCGCCAGGTGCAGGGCACGATCAACGGCTACGGCGAGCGCTGCGGCAACGCCAACCTCGTCTCCATCATCCCCGCCCTTCAGCTCAAGATGGGTCTGCCGGCGCTCGACGCGGCGCAGCTCGAGCGGCTCACCGAGACCGCCCACTTCGTCGCCGACGTCTGCAACATGACGGTCTCGGCGCACGCGCCGTACGTCGGCCGCGCCGCCTTCGCCCACAAGGGCGGCCTGCACGTCGCCGCGATCGCCGGCGCGCCGCGCACCTTCGAGCACGTCGACCCGGCGCTGTGTCGGCAACGAGGCGCGCGTGCTGCTCTCCGAGCTCTCCGGCAAGGGGGCCATCGTGCGCAAGGTGCACGACATGGGCCTCGTGCTCGAGGACGACGACGAGCGCGTCGCCGGCGTGCTCGCACAGCCTCAAGGACCGCGAGCACCGCGGCTACCACTACGAGGCCGCCGACGCCTCGCTCGAGCTGCTCGTGCGCGACGCGCTGGCGCCGCACGAGCCGCTGTTCAGGCTGGAGAGCTTCCGCGTCATCGTCGAGAAGCGCGAGGACGGGCGCGCCGTCGTCGAGGCGACGATCAAGGTGCACGTCGGCGGCGAGCGCCTGATCAGCACCGCCGAGGGCAACGGCCCGGTCAACGCGCTCGACAGCGCTCTGCGCCAGGTCATCGTCGCCAAGTACCCGCACCTCGCCGACATCGAGCTCGTCAACTACAAGGTCCGCATCCTCGACGAGAACCACGGCACCGGGGCGGTGACGCGCGTGCTCCTCGACGCCAGCGACGGCGAGACGACGTGGGGCAGCATCGGCGTCTCGGAGAACATCATCGAGGCCAGCTGGGAGGCGCTCGTCGACTCCATCGAGTACGGCATGCTGCGCTCGCAGGACCGCGAGTGAGCGCTGCCGGCGCCGCGGGGGGCCCTTCTGCCGCGGCGCCTCCCGGCGTCCCGTCGCTGCCGCCCGACGGCGCCTTCGGGCGGCTCTCCGTCGGCGGCCACGTGCACGACTGCCGGTTCGGGGGCGGTGTCGCCGGGCTGTTCGACCGGCCGGCGTGGGAGCCGGACGCGGTCGAGGTCGGCGCGACGGACCTCGGCCGCGTCCGGCTTCTGGCCCCGGTCGTCCCCGGCAAGGTCGTCGCCGTCGGCCTCAACTACGCCGCCCACGCGGCGGAATTCGGCAGCGAGACTCCGGCCGAGCCGATCCTCTTCCTCAAGCCGCGCACGGCACTGATCGGGCCGGGCGACGCCATCGTCTTCCCGGCCCGTTCGACGCGCGTGGACTACGAGGCCGAGCTCGCGCTCGTGATCGGCCGCCGCTGCCGCGACGTCTCGCCGGCCGAGGCCGTCGGGTGCGTCGCCGGCTACACCTGCGCCAACGACGTCACCGCCCGCGACCTGCAGGCTCTCGACGGCCAGTGGACGCGGGCCAAGAGCTTCGACACCTTCTGCCCTCTCGGGCCCTGGGTCGTGCCCGACCCGCCGCCGCCCGACGCGCGCGTCGTCGCCCGGCTCGACGGGCGGGTCGTGCAGGAGGGCCTCGTCGGCGACATGCTCGTGAGCCCGCTCGAGCTCGTCGCCTTCGTCAGCGGCGTGATGACGCTGGAGCCCGGCGACGTCGTGCTCACGGGCACGCCGCCGGGCGTCGGCCCGCTGACCGCCGGCCAGACGGTGACCGTCGAGGTCGGGGGCGTCGGCCGCCTCATCAACCTCGTCCGCGGCTGACGGCCCCACTCGCCTCGTCGACGTCGGCCGCGACCGACGGCCTTGCCGCCTCGTCGACCTCGTCCGCGGCTGACGGCGGGCGGCCCCCGCGGTCTCTCCTCGAGGTGCTAGAATCGGAGACCACCGATGGCCCCTTTCGCTCATCTCCACGTCCATAGCGAGTACTCGCTGCTCGATGGGGCCTGTCGCATCCCGGCCCTCGTCCAGCGCACCCGCGAGCTCGGCATGGACGCCGTCGCGCTCACCGACCACGGTACGCTCGGCGGGGTCGTGCAGCTGTACCGCGCCGCGACCGAAGGCGCTCACGGCGTGAAGCCGATCCTCGGTCTCGAGCTCTACGTGGTGAACGACCGCCGGGCGCGCGGCGGGGTCAAGGAGCGTTACCACCACCTCACCCTCCTCGCCACCGACAACGACGGCTACCGCAACCTCGTGAAGCTGTCCACGCGCGCCTTCCTCGAAGGCTACTACTACAAGCCGCGCGCCGACTGGGAGCTTCTCGAGCAGTATCACACCGGCCTGATCTGCCTCACGGGGTGCATGAGCGGCCGTATCCCCGTCGCCTTGCGGGACGGCAGAGAGGAGGACGCGCGCGCCGACCTCGACCGCCTCACCGGCCTCTTCGGCGCCGACAACGTGTACGTCGAGCTGCAGGACGCCGGCCTGCCCGAGCAGCGCGAGCTGCTCCCGCGGCTCGCCGCGCTGGCGGCGCAGGCCGGCCTGCCCACCGTCGCCACCAACGACGTCCATTACCTGCGCCGCGAGGACGCCTACGCGCACGACGCCCTGCTCTGCATCCAGACCCAGAGCTTCCTCGACGACGAGGACCGCATGCGGCTCAAGAGCGACGAGTTCTACCTCAAGTCGCCCGAGGAGATGGCCGAGCGCTTCGCCGAGTACCCCGAGGCGCTGGCCGCCACCGCCGAGATCGTCGCGCGCTGCAACGTCACGCTCGAGTTCGGCACCTATCGGCTCCCGACCTACCCGGTGCCCGACGGGCACACCGAGAGCTCTTACCTGCGCGAGCTGTGCGAGGCGGGGGTGCGGCGTCGCTACGGCGCCGACCCCGCGCCCGAGGTCCGCGAGCGCCTCGACTACGAGCTCGGCGTCATCGCCGACATGGGCTTCGACGCCTACTTCCTCATCGTCTGGGACTACGTCGACTTCGCCAAGCGCACGGGCATCGCCGTCGGGCCCGGCCGCGGCTCCGCCGCCGGCAGCATCGTCTCCTACGCCCTCGACATCACCGACATCGACCCGCTCAAGTACGACCTGCTCTTCGAGCGCTTCCTCAACCCGGGCCGCAAGTCCATGCCCGACATCGACATGGACTTCTCGGTGAGAGGCCGCGACGCGGTCATCGAGTACGTGGCCGGCAAGTACGGCCGCGACCGCGTCGCCCAGATCATCACCTTCGGCACCATGGCGGCCCGCGCCGCCGTGCGCGACGCCGCCCGGGTGATGGGCCTCCCCTACATGGTCGGCGACCGCATCGCCAAGATGATCCCCGAGCAGGCGCCGCCGGCGACCTTCAAGGAGGCCCTGGTGCCGGGCGGCGAGCTGCGCCAGGCCTACGACGCCGACGCGCAGGTCAAGCAGGTCGTCGACCTGGCGATGTCGCTCGAGGGCCTGATCCGCAACGACTCGATCCACGCCGCCGGCGTGGTCATCAGCGACCTGCCGCTGACCGAGTACGTGCCCCTCCAGCAGAAGGGCGACGCCGAGATCGTCACCCAGTTCGGCATGGACGACGTCGCCCGGCTCGGCCTCCTCAAGATGGACTTCCTCGGCCTGCGCAACCTCGACGTCATCGAGGACGCCCTCGGCATCATCGAGGCGACGCACGGCGTGCGCGTCGACATGGAGACCCTGCCGCTCGACGACGACAAGACCTATCGCATGCTCGCCCGCGGCGACTCGACCGGCGTCTTCCAGTTCGAGTCGGCGGGCATGCGCGACGCCCTCCGCGAGGTCGGCCCCACCGCCTTCGAGGACCTCATCGCCATCGTCGCTCTCTACCGCCCGGGGCCGATGCAGTACATCCCCGCCTACGCGCGCAACAAGAAGGACCCGGCCTCGGTCGTCTACGACCACGAGGCCTTGCGCCCGATCCTCGAGGCGACCCACGGGGTGACGATCTACCAGGAGCAGTACATGGCGATCGCCCGGCGGGTCGCCGGCTTCAGCCCGGCCCAGGCCGACGACCTGCGCAAGGCGATCGGCAAGAAGGACAAGAAGCTCATGGCCACGCTCAAGGAGCCCCTCATGCAGGGGCTCACGGCGAGCGGCGTGCCGCCGGGCGTGAGCCAGCGGCTGTGGGCCAACTTCGAGGCCACCGGGGACTACTCGTTCAACAAGAGCCACGCCGCCTGCTACGCGCTGATCAGCTACCGCACGGCCTGGCTCAAGGCCAACTACCCGGTCGAGTACATGGCCGCGCTCGTGTCGAGCGTCATGAACACCAAGGACAAGGTGCCGTTCTACGTCCACCAGTGCCGCGAGATGGGCATCGAGGTACTGCCCCCCGACGTCAACGAGAGCATCAGGGACTTCACCGTCGTCGGGGGCAAGATCCGCTTCGGCCTCAACGCCGTGAAGGGCGTCGGCGTGGGGGCGATCGAGGCGATCGTCGCCGCCCGCGGCGACGAGCCCTTCACCTCGATCTACGACTTCTGCGCCCGCGTCGACTCGCAGCACGTCAACAAGCGCACCCTCGAGGCGCTGATCAAGGCGGGCGCCTTCGACTCGACCGGCGACCCCAGGCGCGGCATGCTCGACGCCCTGCCGGCGGCGATGGCCGACGGCGAGCGCCGGCGCCGTGACCGCGCGCAGGGGCAGGGCGGGCTCTTCGAGATGATGGCCCCCGACGACAGCGCCGGCCGGGCGCCGGCGGTGCCGGGCCGCGAGTACGACCAGGCGACGCTGCTGCGCCTCGAGAAGGAGGCCCTCGGGCTCTACGTCTCGGCGCATCCGCTGAAGGGGCTGCGACAGCAACTGCGCGACGAGATCGACATGCCGGTGTCGGCGCTCGACGACGCCGCCGACGGGGCCATCCTGTGGACCGGCGGCGTGATCACGAGCGCCCAGAAGAAGGTCAACCGTCAGGGCGGGGTCTGGCTCGTGTTCAGGCTCGAGGACGTCGACGGCGGCTGCGAGTGCATCTGTTGGGCAAGTACCTACGAGCAGTTCCGCGACCTGCTGGCCGAGGACGCCATCGTCAAGGTCAAGGGACGCGTCGACCGCAAGACTCAGGACGAAGTGAAGCTGGTCGTGCTCGACGCCCAGCCGTTCGGCGGCGTGAGCGAGTACCATCCGCTCACCGTGACCATCGACGCGGGGCGCGTGCCGGCCACGGCCCTCGGCGAGATCAGACAGGTGCTGGCCGACTTCCCGGGGGAGGTGCCCGTGGTGCTCAACATGGTCCGCGGCGACGAGAGGGCGCGACTGCGGGTCGGCGACGGGCTCAGGGTCTCGCCCGCCTCCGGCCTGTACGCCGAGCTCAAGGCGCTGCTCGGTGAGAGCTGCATCGAGCTCGGCGGGTTCCCCTGCAGCGAGGCGGTGGGTCGGTGATCCCCGAGGGCATGCAGGACATCCTCCCGGCCGAGACGGCCCAGATGCGCGGCATCGAGGCCGCCGTCCGCCGGCGTTTCGCCGCCTACGGCTACGATGAGGTGCGCCTGCCGATCCTCGAGTTCGCCGAGACCTTCGAGCGCCTCGAGGACGACACCCTCGAGGCCGGCTACCGGGTGTTCGGCGAGCACGGCCGTCAGCTCATGCTGCGCACCGACCTGACGGTCGGCGTCATGCGCATGGCGGCGAGCCGCTACCGCGACAGGCCGCTGCCGCTGCGCTTCTCGTACCTCGCCCCCGCCTGCCGCCCCTGGGCGCCGCAGCGCAGCCAGGACGGCGAGTTCGTGCAGGCCGGCGCCGAGCTGCTCGGCGCCGACTCGGCGGCGGCCGACGCCGAGGTGGTGACCCTGCTCTGCGACGTGCTCGCCGCCCTGGGCCTGCGCGGGCACCGCGTCGTGATCGGCACCATGGCCTTCAGCAGCGCCCTCGTCGAGTCGTTCGGCATCGCCGACGAGGACGAGCAGGCCCTGCTCGACGCCCTGCACGACCGCGACTACCCGCTGCTCGAGACCATCCTCGACAACGTCGGCGTCGACGACGAGGCGCGCCGCGCCCTGCAGCAGACCGTCGACGTGAGCGGCGCGCGCGAGGTCCTTGCCCACGCGCGGCGGCTCTCGCGCACGGCGTCGATGGAGCAGGCGGTGGGGCGGCTCGAGACCGTGCGCGACCTGGTCGCGGCTGCCGGCCACGAGGACGCCCTCGCCTTCGACCTCGGTCTCTTCCAGGACCTGGCCTACTACACCGGGATCGTCGTCGAGGCGTACGCCCCCGGGGTGGGCCTGCCCATCGCCACCGGCGGGCGCTACGACGGTCTCGGCGCGCACTTCGAGTGGGACGTGCCCGGGGTAGGCGTCGCGCTGTCACTCGACAGGCTGCGGCTCGCACTCGAAGAGGCGGGGGTGGCGCTGGCGGCGCTCGCCCCGCCGCTCCAGTTCGTCGGCGGCCTCGAGCTGCCGGAGCAGGCGGGGGAGCTGCGGCAGGGCGGCCTCGACGTCGCGGCGCTGCCCGCCGACGCGCGGCCCGCGGCAGGGCCGGTCCTCCGTCACGGGCGTGGGCGCTACGAGCTGGAGCCGCTCGACGGGGCTCCCGTGAGCGGCTCGTGGCGCGACGTGCTGCAGGCCCTGGGGCTCAGGTGAGACTCGGGATCGCGCTCGGCCCGCCGAAGCGCACGGCCGCCGCGGTCGAGCTCGCGGTGAGCGCCGGGGCGCCGGCCGAGCCGCTGCGCGGCCTCGCTCGCCCCGAGCTCGTCGCCCGCGGCGGCCACACGGTCGCGCTCGCCCGCGCCGGCGACCTGCTGACCCTCTGCCGGCGCGACGCCCTCGACGCGGCGATCCTCGGCGCCGAGGTGCTTCTCGAGCGCGGCTCCGAGGTGGTCGAGCTGCTCGATCTCGAGGTCGGCAAGGCAAGGCTCGTGGCGGCCGTGCCGCCGGCGCGTGCCGGCGGAGCGCTCCCCGGCGAGGGCAGGGGCGGCGAGCTCCCGCGGCGCCCGCTCGTGGCCACCGCGTACCCGCGTCTGACGCGGCGCTATCTGGAGGCGCTGGGCTGCCAGCCACGGCTGGTCGAGTTCGTCGACGAGCCGTGGCTCGCCGGCCGGCTGCTGCACCTCGACATGGTCGTCGGCCTGCTCGACGACGACGAAGAGCCGGGACCGCCGTTCGCCGCCCGCGGCGAGGTCGCGGCCGGCGGGCTGCGCCTGGTCGCCGGCCTCGCCGCTCACGCCCTGCGCGGCGCCGAGCTCGCGGAGTTCGCCCGCCGGGCACGGGGGGTGGTCGCCTCGTGAGGACGATGGCGTGGCCCGGCGACGCGACGCGCGTCGTCGCGGAGCTGCGTGCCCTGGCGCCGCCTCCGGCGCCGGTCCGTGAGGCGGTGACGGCGATCGTCGCCGACGTGCGCGAGCGTGGCGACGCGGCCGTGCGCCACTGGACCGGGCGCCTCGACGCCGTCGTGCTCCCCGAGCAGTACGCCGTGGCGCCCGCCGAGCTCGGCGCGGCGCTGGCCGCCGCGTCGCCGGAGCTGCGCGCCGCTCTCGAGCTCGCGGCGGCCAACATCCGCGCCTACCACGAGCGCGAGGCGCCGCGGCCCTGGCGGACCAGGCTGGCTCAGGGTCAGGTGGTGGGGCAGGAGGTCGTGCCGGTCGCGGCCGCCGGGCTCTACGTGCCCGGCGGCCGCGCCGACTACCCGTCTTCGGTGCTCATGACCGTCCTGCCGGCCCAGGTCGCCGGCGTCGGAGCGCCTGGTCGTCTGCTCGCCGCCGCGCCCCGGCGGCGGGGTGGCGCCCGGCGTGGCCGCGGCCTGTGCTCTGCTCGGGGTCGAGCGCGTGTACCCGGTCGGCGGCGCCCAGGCGGTGGCGGCCATGGCGCTCGGCACCGGCGTCGTCCCCCGCTGCGACGTGATCGCCGGCCCGGGCAACGCCTACGTGACCGAGGCCAAGCGGCAGTTGGCCGGCGAGGTCGGCATCGACGGGCTCGCCGGCCCCAGCGAGGTCCTCGTCGTCGCCGAGCCCGGCGCCGATCCCGACTGGCTCGCCGCCGACCTGCTGGCGCAGGCCGAGCACGGCGCCGGCGCCGTGGCCTGCCTGGCCGACGTCGGCGGCACGCTGACCGTGCCCGTGCGGGCCGCCGTCGAGCGTCTCGCCGCCGAGCTCGGCTTGAGCCACGAGCAGCTCGTCGCCGTCACCTGCCCCGACCTCGACGCGGCGCTCGAGCTCTGCGCGGTCTTCGCCCCCGAGCACCTCGAGCTCCATCTCGGCGACGCCGCGGCCGTCGTGCCTCGGGTGCGCAACGCCGGCGCCGTCTTCGTGGGACCCCACGCGGCGACGGCCTTCGCCGACTACGCCGCCGGCAGCAACCACGTGCTGCCCACCGGGGGCGCCGCGCGCTTCGGTCAGGGGCTGTCGACCGCGCATTTCCAGCGGCGCGTGGCTGTGGTAGAACTTGACGACGCCGCGGCGGCCGCCCTCGCCGGCGCGGTCGCGACGATCGCCGAAGAGGAGGGCTTGCGCGCCCACGCGCGCTCGGCGGCCCTCCGTGCCGCCCGCCCCGGGGAGCAGCCATGACGCCACGCCGCGCAGAGGTCCGCCGCACGACCAAGGAGACGGACATCGCCCTCAGTCTCACCCTCGACGGCTCGGGCACGGCCGAGGTCGCGACCGGCATCGGGTTCCTCGACCACATGCTCGAGCTCTTCGCCCATCACGGTGGCTTCGACCTCGCCGTCCGCGCCGAGGGCGACCTCGAGGTCGACGGGCACCACACGGTCGAGGACATCGGCCTCACGCTCGGCCAGGCGCTGCGCGAAGCGGTCGGCGACAAGGCCGGCATCCGCCGCTACGGCTCCTGCCTGCTGCCCATGGACGAGGCCCTCGCCATGGTCGTCGTCGACCTGTCGGGGCGGCCGTTCTTCGCCCACGACCTGCAGCTGACCGGCCTGCGCATCGGCGAGTTCGACGCCGACCTCACGGGGCACTTCCTGCGCTCGCTGGCCACGCAGGCCGGGGCGACGCTCCACGTCCGCCTCCTCGCCGGCAGCGACCCGCATCACATCGTCGAGGCGGTCTTCAAGGGCACGGCGCGGGCGCTCGCCGAGGCCTGCGGGCGCGGCGAGCGCGGCGACGCCGTGCCCTCGACCAAGGGCGTCCTCTGAGCTCGGGAGGCACCGTGACGGCGCCCCGGCTGGTCGTCGTGGACTACGGTATGGGCAACCTCGCCAGCGTGGCGAAGGCGCTCGAACGCGCCGGCGCCGCGGTCACGGTGAGCGACGCGCCGGCCGCCGTCAGACGGGCCGGCGCCGTCGTCCTGCCCGGAGTCGGCGCCTACCGCGACGCCATGGCCCGTCTCGACGCCTCGGGTCTCGGTGCGGCCGTCGTCGAGCGCATCGCCGCCGGCGCGCCCTTTCTCGGCGTCTGTCTCGGCCTGCAGCTGCTCTTCGAGGGCAGCGCGGAGGGCGGTCGCCGGCCCGGCCTCGGGGTGCTGCGCGGTACGGTCGAGCGCCTCGAGACGGCGCTCAAGGTGCCGCACATCGGCTGGAACACGCTCGAGTGGCGGCCCGCCGGCGCCGGCATGGCCGCCGGCCTGCCGGAGCCGGCGGCGGTCTACTTCGTGCACTCCTACGCCGCCGTCCCCGGTGACCGCGACCTGGTCGCCGCGGTCACCGACTACGGCGGCTCGCACGTGGCGGCAGTGGCGCGCGACAACCTCTGGGCGGTACAGTTCCACCCTGAGAAGAGTTCGGCGGTCGGGTTGCGCCTGTTGCGCAACTTCGTGGCCGTCGCGGCGCAGGGAGGCTGAGCGGCGATGATCGTGTTCCCGGCGATCGACATCCAGAGCGGCAAGGCGGTGCGCCTGCGCCGCGGCGACTTCGACGACGCCACGGTCTTCTCCGACGATCCCGTGGCGCTCGCCCAGCATTGGCAGGCTCAGGGCGCCGAGGCGCTCCACGTCATCGACCTCGACGCGGCGCGCACCGGCGAGCTGGTCAACTTCGAGATCGTCGAGCGCATCGTGCGCGGTGTCAGCCTGCCCGTCCAGTACGGCGGCGGCATCCGCAGCCCGAAGAGCCTCGCCCTCGTCGCCGGCATCGGGGTGCGATGGGTGGTCATGGGCACCGCCGCCATCACCGCGCTCGACCTGCTGCAGGACGCCGTCAACTGGCTCGAGGACCGGCTCGTCGTCGGTCTCGACTGCACCGAGGGCATGGTCGCGACCCACGGCTGGCAGGAGCGCACGCAGATGAGCGCCATCCGCTTCGTCAAGGAGCTCGAACAGCACGGCGTGCGGCGCGTGGTCTACACCGACGTCGCCCGCGACGGCATGATGGGCGGTCCCAACCTGATCGGGCTGCGCGACGTGGCCGAGGCCACGTCGCTCGAGATCATCATGTCCGGCGGCGTGGCTCTCCTCGACGACCTGCGCCGCCTGCGCCGCCTGCAGGCGCCCAACGTCGTCGGCGTGATCCTCGGCCGGGCGCTGTACGAGAAGGCGTTCACGCTCGCCGAGGCGATGGACGTCGTGCGCGCCTGAGCGGCGCCGGGCGTGCACTGCAAGCGCATCATCCCCTGCCTCGACGTGCGCGAGGGCCGCGTCGTCAAGGGCGTCAACTTCGTCGGCCTGCGCGACGCCGGCGACCCCGTGGAGCTCGCGGCGCGCTACGACGCCGAGGGCGCCGACGAGCTCGTCTTCCTCGACATCACCGCCTCGCACGAGCGCCGCGAGATCATCGCCGGCCTGGCCGCGCGCTGCGCCGAGCAGGTCTTCATCCCGTTCACCATCGGCGGCGGGCTGGCGAGTGTGGAGGACGTGCGCGCGATCCTCGCCGCCGGCGCCGACAAGGTCACGATCAACACGGCCGCGGTCGAGGACCCCGGGCTCGTCCGGCGCTGCGCCGAGCGCTTCGGCTCGCAGTGCATCGTGGTCGCGATCGACGCCAAGCGCCTGCCGGGGACGGGCGGCGAGGCGGGCCCGGCGCCACGCTGGGAGGTCTACGTGCACGGCGGGCGCACCCCGACCGGCATCGACGCTCTCGAGTGGGCGGTGCGAGCGGCCGAGCTCGGCGCCGGCGAGTTCATGCTGACGAGCATGGACAGGGACGGCACGCTCGACGGCTACGACCTCGATCTCACCCGCGCCGTCGCCCGTGCCGTCGACGTCCCGGTCATCGCCTCCGGCGGGGTGGGCACGCTCGAGCATCTGGCCCAGGGCCTCACCGAGGGCGAGGCCGACGCCGTGCTCGCCGCCTCGATCTTCCACTACGGCACGCACTCGATCGCCGAGGCGCGCCGCTTCCTGGCTGCGCGGGGCGTCCCCGTGCGCCCGGTCCAGGACGCGGCGTGAGCGCCGGCGGCGCGCGGCGCATCGACCTCGCCGCCATCGGCGCCGGCGACGCGCTCGAGCTGGCGCCGGCGCTGGCCGCGGCGCGGCTCGCCTGCTTCCCGACGGACACGGTCTACGGCGTGGGCGGCGTGCTCTCGCCGGCGGTCGTCGCGGCGGTCACGGCGGCCAAGGGCCGCGAGCCCTCGAAGCCGCTGCAGGTGGTCTTCCCGGCGCGCGAACTGCTGCTGGCCACGGTGCCCATGGGACGCCGGCTGCGCGACGCCTGCCGGCGCCTCCTGCCCGGCCCCGTCACGCTGCTGGTCCCGTATCCGGACGACTGGTCGGTGCCGCCCCCCGGCGAGGTGCGCCTCGAGCGCCGGCGGCGCTTCGGCCGCGCGGAGACGGTGACGGTGGCGACCTTGGGCGTGCGCGTGCCGCGCTGGCCCGGCGACGCGCGGCTGCTCGAGACGTTGCCGTTCCCCCTCGTCGCCTCGAGTGCCAACCGCGGCGGCGAACGCCCCGCGGCCGCGCTCGCCGAGGTCGACGAGGCGCTGCTCGCGGCCTGTGACCTGGTGCTCGACGCCGGCCCGGTCGCCGGCCTCGCCTCGAGCGTCGTCGACCTCAGCGCCTACGAGGACGAGGGCCGCTGGCGCCTGCTGCGCCCGGGGCCCTGGGATGAGGCGGTCATCGAGGAACTGCTGACGAAGAAGCGGGACGACCTGCCGGCGCCCTGACGCGCTGCCCGGAGCACCGCCCTGACGCGCTGCCCCGGCACCGCGCTCTGAGACGCGTGCCCCCGCGCCGCCCTGGCGCGCCGCCCCGGCACCGCGCTCTGAGACGGCGCCCCGCCGCGCCGCCCCGGCGCCGTCGGAGCTCGCCGCCGCCGGCTCCCCGCCGCCGCAGCTTTCGCTGCGCGGTGCCGCTGGTAGAATCCGGGCGTTGAGCGGCCGGGGCGACGTCGTCTGTCGCCGGCCGCCAGTCACCCTCTCGAGAGGAGGCCTCACGTGAAGCTCGCCGCCGGCAGCGACCACGCAGGGTTCGGCATCAAGGACGCCGTGGTGCGCCGCCTGCGCGCCCAGGGCCACGTCGTCGTCGACGTCGGCACCACCGACGGCGAGACCTCGGTCGACTACCCGGACTTCGCCCACGCCGTCGCCGCCATGGTCGAGCGCGGCGAGGCCGAGCGCGGCCTCCTGGTCTGCGGCACGGGCCTCGGCGTGTGCATGGCGGCCAACCGCCATCACGGCGTGCGCGCGGCCGTGTGCACGACGCCGCACCTGGCCGAGATGTCGCGCCGCCACAACGACGCCAACGTCCTCTGCCTCGCCGGCCGCATCCTCTCCGAGGAGGAGGCCTGGGCCGTGACCGAGGTGTGGATGGCGACGCCCTTCGAGGGCGGCCGCCACGCGCGCCGCGTCGAGCGCATCGAGGGCGAGGGGCAGGGCGGGTGACACCGCATCGCGTCGTCGGGCGGGAGTGGCGACGGCAGCCGATCTACGAGCTCGACCCGGTGCTCAACCAGCTCCTGCGCGCCGAGCTCGTGCGCCAGCAGGAGACGCTCGAGCTCATCGCCTCCGAGAACTTCGCCAGCCGCGCCGTCCTCGAGGCCACCGGCTCGGTGCTCACCAACAAGTACGCCGAAGGCTACCCGGGGGCGCGCTACTACGGCGGCTGCGAGGTGGTCGACGAGGTCGAGCAGCTCGCCATCGACCGCTGCAAGGCGATCTTCGGCGCCGAGCACGTCAACGTGCAGCCCCACTCCGGTTCCTCGGCCAACCTGGCCGTCTACTTCGCCCTGCTCGAGCCCGGTGACACGATCATGGCGATGGAGCTCGCGCACGGGGGTCACCTCACGCACGGGCTCGAGCTCAACTACTCCGGGCGCACCTACGACGTCGTGCCGTACCACGTGCGCCGCGACACGGAGACGATCGACTACGACGAGGTCCGGGCGCTGGCGCTTCGGCACCGGCCGCGACTCATCGTCTGCGGGTACAGCTCGTACCCGCGGACCATCGACTTCGGCGCCTTCCGCCAGATCGCCGACGAGGTCGGCGCCCTGCTCATGGCCGACATCGCCCACGTCGCCGGGCTCGTGGCGGCGGGGGCTCACCCCAACCCGGTGCCGCACTGCGACGTGGTCACGAGCACGACGCACAAGACGCTGACGGGGCCGCGCGCCGGCATCATCATGTGTCGCGGCGAGCACGGCGCGGCGATCGACAAGGCCGTCTTCCCCGGCATGCAGGGAGGCCCGCTGATGCACGTCATCGCGGCGAAGGCGGTCTGCTTCAGGATCGCCTCGAGCGAGGAGTTCCAGCGCCTCCAGCGGCAGATCGTCAGCAATGCCGCCGCCCTGGCCGAGACGCTGGCCGCCGGCGGCCTGCGTCTCGTCTCCGGCGGCACGGACGTGCACCTCGCGCTGGTCGACCTGCGCAGCGTCGGCCTGACCGGCCGCGAGGGCGAGCAGCTGCTCGACTCGGTCAACATCACCGCCAATCGCAACGTCATCCCCTTCGACGACGCGGCCTTCAACGCGACCAGCGGCCTGCGCGTGGGCTCGCCGGCCGTCACGACGCGCGGCTTCGAGGAGGCCGACATGCGGGCCACCGGCGAGCTCGTGCTGCGCGCCATCGCGCACCGGCACGACCGCGGCGCGCTCGACGCCATCCGCGGCGAGGTCGTCGAGCTGCTCGACCGTTTCCCGCTCTACGAGTTCCTCTGATGGGCGACGGGCCGCGGACCGCGGGCCCCGCGTCCGGCCGCCCCGAGCGGCCGAGCTGGGACGAGTACTTCCTCCAGCTCGCCCGCCAGGCGGCCACCCGCTCGACCTGTCTGCGGCGCCAGGTCGGCGCGCTGCTGGTGCGCGACAAGCGCCTCCTGGCGACGGGCTACAACGGCGCGCCGCGCGGCGTGGCCCACTGCCTCGACGTGGGCTGCCTGCGCGAAGAGCTCGGCATACCGTCGGGCGAGCGCCAGGAGCTCTGCCGGGCCATCCACGCCGAGCAGAACGCCATCATCCAGGCCGCCCTGCACGGCGTCGCCATCGAGGGCGCGACGCTGTACACCACCCTGCACCCGTGCGTGCTCTGCGCGAAGATGCTGATCAACTGCGGGGTGCGTGAGATCCACTACCTGGAGGGCTACCCGGACGAGCTGTCGCGGGCCCTGCTCGACGAGGCCGGCGTGCGGCTGCACAGGGAGACGCTGTCATAGGCGGGCTCCTGAGTCTCTCGACCCCGGTGCGCACCGCCGTGCTCGGCTTCGTCCTGGCGGCGGCGCTCGTCTATCTGCTGACTCCGCTCGTGGCCCGCCTCGCCCACCGCGCCGGCGCCGTCGACCTGCCCAGCGACGAGCGCCGCATGCACATGGCCGCCATCCCGCTGCTCGGCGGGCTGGCGATCTACGCGGCCTGGCTGGTCTCGACGTTCCTCCTCGCCGAGGTCACGCGCCCGGTATGGGGGATCGTCGGCGGCGCGACCATCGTCGTCGCCGTAGGGCTGTACGACGACCTCTACGAGCTCGAGCCGATCGTCAAGTTCATCGGCCAGTTGCTGGCGATCGGGGTGGCGATCTACTTCGAGGTGCGCATCACGCGCGTCGCCGTGCCCTTCACCGACGTCTTCATCCACTTCCCGACCATCCTCTCGATCCTGGTCACGGCGCTCTGGATGGCGACGATCATCAACATGGTCAACTTCATCGACGGCCTCGACGGCCTCGCCGCCGGCGTGTGCGCGATCTCCGCGCTCACCTTCAGCGTCATCTCGCTCTCGACGGGGTTCCCGACCATGGGGATCGTCGCCGCCGTACTCGCGGGCGCGACCTTCGCCTTCCTGCGCTTCAACTTCCATCCGGCGAGCATCTTCATGGGCGACGCCGGGTCGATGCTGCTCGGCTTCACCCTCGGGGCGATCAGCGTGCAGAGCCCGCTGAAGAGCACGGCGGCCGTCGCCCTCGTGTTGCCGCTGCTCGTGCTCGCGGTGCCGTTCACCGATCTCTTCCTCATCGTCTGGCGCCGCTGGAAGAGAGGCGTGCCCATCTACTCCGCCGGGCAGGACCACGTGCATCACGACCTCGTGCTCGTGCACGGGTTCTCGCAGCGCAAGAGCGTGCTCCTGCTCTACGGTTGGTGTCTGCTCCTCAACGGCCTGGCCATCGCCATGCAGCGGGGGTCGACCCTCGGGATCGTCGTCCTCGGGGCGAGCTCGACCGTCGCCACCGTCTACATGTTCCGCCTGCTCACGCGCTTCCGTTCGGTGAGGCGCGACAGCGGCGGACGCCTGGTGCGTGACGAGGGTGACCAGGGCGGAGATACTGAGCGTGGGGCCGGCCTCTAGGGGCGCGTTGCGACCGCAGGACACGGCAGGTAGAGTGTGACATCTCCGCGCGAACGCAAGGGTGAGCGGCAGGGTGGCCGGCGCCGGTCCACGGCGTCGGCCGAAGCTGTCGCCTTCCTGCTGCTCGGCGGTGTGGTGACGGGGATCGCCGTGGGAGGGGGCATCGATTACGCCCTCGGCACCTTCCCGCTGGTCACGGCCATCGGGGTGTTCGTCGGCTTCGCCGTCGCCCTGTACGCGGTGTATCTCGAGACGAAGTGACGACGGCGGGAGGCAGACCCATCTCACGGCAGGTGCTCACGGCCATCCTTCTCGCCGCGCTCGCTGCGCTCGCCGTCGGCGTCGCGCTGGCGCTCGGCCGCCCCGCCTGGGCGGCCGCCGTCGGCATCGCCCTCGTCGCCGTCTACTGGGCGCTCGAGGAGCTCGCCTGGCGCCGCGGCGTGCGCGGCGACTTCGCCGACGCCGTCGCCGTGGCGCTGGGCGGCATGGTCCTGCGCTTCGCCGCGGTCCTCGGTGGCCTGATCCTCGTCGCCCTGCTGGCGCGCCCGGCCTTCGCCACCGCCGCCGTGAGCTTCCTCGCCGGCTTCACCGTCTACCTGGGCTTCAGGCTGCTCCTGCTGTCGGGCACGCTCGGGCGGCGGGAGGTGAAGGGCTCGTGAGGCGCGGCCGCCTGATCGTCGTGCTCGCCGTCGTCCTCCTGAGCTTGGTCGTGCTCGTGCTCCTGCCCGGGGGCGAGCGGGAGGAGTTCCCCGTCGCGGAGGAGTTCGAGGTCCACCCGCTCGTCGAGATCCCCGCGCTCGGCCCCGTCGACCTCTCGATCACGAAGGCCGTCGTGTACCTGTGGCTGGCGACGGCCGTCATCGTCGTGCTCGCCCTGGTGATCGCCCGCAGCCTCACGCCGCGACCGAGCCGCTTCCAGCAGGCGGTCGAGGGTCTCTACGAGCTGGCGCGCAGCGGCATCGTCGGGTCGGTGATGAAGAGCGGCGCCGACACCTGGTTCCCGTACATCGGCGCCGTCTTCTTCTTCGTCCTCATCTCGAACCTCATGGGACTGGTGCCGCTCCCGTTCGGAGAGCACAACCAGTTCGCCTACTACGCCGCGACCGCGAACCTCAACGTCACCATCACGCTCGCGCTCTTCACCTTCGGCATCACGCACTACGCCGGCATCCGCAGGAACGGTCTCAGGTACTTCGCCAACTGGGCCCCTCCGTCGGCGCCACCCGTGCTCAAGCAGGTGATCTGGGGCATCCACGCGGTCAGTGAGGTCTTCCGCCTCATCTCGCTCTCCGTGCGTCTCTTCGCCAACATGCTCGCCGGCCACGCCATCCTCGGGGTGTTCTTCGCCATGGTGCTCATCTTCCAGAGCTACCTCGCGGCGGTCGTCCTGCAGGGCGGCTCCGTGCTGATCTACCTGTTCGAGGTCTTCGTGGCCGTGATCCAGGCCTTCATCTTCGCCATCCTCTCCGCGGTCTACATCGGCGGTGCGATCGATCAGGAGCACTGACGACAGGTGCTCGGGTTTCACACATCTCCAGGAGGAGACTGAATGGACGCAGAAGCTGGGAAGCTGCTCGGTGCGGGCCTCGCCATGGGGCTCGGGGCGATCGGCCCGGGGGTCGGCCTCGGCATACTGATCGGCAAGGCTCTCGAGGCGATCGCCCGCCAGCCGGAGGTCTCCGGCGACGTGCGCACCAACATGTTCATCGGCATCGGCGTGACCGAGGCGGTGGCGCTGTACGCGTTCGTGGTCGCGCTGATCCTCGTCTTCGTGGCGTGAGCCGGGCGTTCATGGCACCAGTACGGGGAGGAGGGTCATGCTAGAGGCGTCACCGGGTCTCATGATCTGGACGCTCATCACGTTCGGCATCGCCGTGTTCGTGCTGTGGCGCTACGCCTTCGGCCCGGTGCAGCGCATCATCGACCAGCGGCGAGCGATGATCCAGGAGAGCATGGACGCGGCCGAGGAGACGCGGGTCGAGGCGCACCGGCTGCTCGAGGAGTACAAGGTGACCCTCGCCCAGGTGCGCAGCGAGGCCTCGGGCATCGTCGAGCGCGCGCGCCTCGCCGGCGATGCGGCCAAGGCCGAGCTCGTCGACGAGGCCCGGCGGCAGTCCGAGCGCATCATCGAGAAGGCCCACGAGCAGGTCGAGCGCGAAACGCGCACGGCTCTGCGCGAGCTGCGCGCCGAGGTCGCCGAGCTCACCGCGCTGGCCACCGAGAAGGTCACCATGCGCAGTCTCACCGAGGCCGACCACCAGCGCCTGGTCGACGACGCCCTGCGCGAGATCGACCTCGACGGACTGGGAGCGGGGCCCGGCCGATGAGCGAAGCCGCCGTCGCCCGTGTGTACGCCCAGGCGCTGTTCGACGCCGCTCATGAGGCCGGTGCGGTCGAGCGCGTCGGCGGCGAGCTGGGCGACTTCGTCGCCGCCCTCGCGGCCTCCGCGCCGCTGCGGCACGCCCTGCACGACCCGCAGATCGACTCCGAGGCGAAGCGCCGGGTCGTGGGCGAACTCACCCGCGACGCGCAGCCGCTGCTGTCGAACACCCTGCAGCTGATGCTGCAGAAGGGCCGCGCCGCGGCGATCCCCGCGCTGGGAGAGGAGTTCGGTCGCCTGGCCGTGCGCGAGGCCGAGATCGTGACCGTCGAGGTCACCACGGCCGTGGCGCTGCCGGAGGTCTCTCGCGAGCGCCTCATCGAAAGGGTACGGGCCGCCACCGGCCGCCGGGTGGAGCTCGCGGAGCGCGTCGACCCGGCGGTGATCGGCGGCCTCGTGCTGCGCGTCGGCGACACGATCGCCGACGGCAGCGTGCGCGCGCGCATCAATCAGCTGCGGCGGCGGCTGCAGACGGCAGAAGTGTGAGGTGACACGACAGTGAAGCTGCGCCCCGAAGAGATCGCCGCAGTCCTCAAGAGCCAGATCGAGGGCTACCGGGCCGAGGTCGAGGTCGAGGAGGTGGGCACCGTCCTCGAGGTCGGCGACGGCATCGCCCGCATCTACGGGCTGCGCAACGCCGTCGCCGGCGAGATGCTCGACCTGCCGCACGACGTCACGGCGCTGGTGCTCAACCTCGAAGAGGACAACGTCGGCGTCGTGCTGCTCGGCGAGGACACGCTCATCAAGGAGGGCGACCTCGTCAAGCGCAGCGGCCACATCCTGCAGGTGCCGGTGGGCGACGCGCTCGTCGGCCGCGTGGTCAACCCGCTCGGCGTGCCGCTCGACGACAAGGGCGCCGTCGAGACCGACGAGTTCCGCCCGGTCGAGTTCAAGGCGCCCGGCGTGGTGCAGCGGCAGCCCGTGCGCGAACCGCTGCAGACCGGCTGGAAGGCCATCGACGCCATGATCCCCATCGGCCGCGGCCAGCGCGAGCTCGTCATCGGCGACCGCCAGACGGGCAAGACCTCGCTCATCGTCGACACCATCATCAACCAGAAGGGCCAGGACATCACCTGCGTCTACGTGGCCATCGGGCAGAAGGCCAGTCACCGTCATGCAGGTGGTGCAGAAGCTCGAGGAGTACGGCGCCCTCGACTACACCATCGTCGTCGCCGCTACCGCCTCCGACTCGGCGCCGCTCAAGTTCCTGGCGCCGTACTGCGGCGCCGCCATGGGCGAGCACTTCCTCTACGGCGGCCGGCACGCGGTGTGCTTCTACGACGACCTCAGCAAGCACGCCGACGCCTACCGGCAGATGAGCCTGCTGCTGCGCCGCCCGCCGGGCCGCGAGGCCTTCCCGGGCGACGTGTTCTACCTGCACTCGCGCCTGCTCGAGCGCGCCGTCAAGCTGAGCGACGAGCTCGGCGGCGGGTCGCTCACCGCCATCCCGGTCATCGAGACCCAGGAGGGCGACGTCTCGGCCTACATCCCGACCAACGTGATCAGCATCACCGACGGCCAGATCTTCCTGCAGAGCGACCTCTTCTACTCCGGCGTGCGGCCGGCCATCAACGTGGGCATCTCGGTGAGCCGCGTGGGCGGCAACGCGCAGATCAAGGCGATGAAGCAGGTCGCCGGGCGCCTCAAGCTCGACCTGGCGCAGTACCGCGAGCTCGAGGCCTTCGCCCAGTTCGGCAGCGACCTCGACGAGTCGACGCAGAAGACCCTTGCCCGCGGCGCGCGCATGATCCAGCTGCTCAACCAGGGGCGCTTCGACCCGCATCCGGTCGAGGAGCAGGTGGCGGTCCTCTTCGCCGGTACCCAGGGCTACCTCGACGACCTGCCGGTCGACCGGGTCGCGGCCTTCCGCGAGGAGCTCCGCGTGGCCATGCGCGCCCAGCACGCCGACCTCCTGCGGACCGTCCGCGAGCAGAAGGAGCTCACGCCCGAGACCGAGGCCGAGCTGCGCCGCGCCATCGCCCAGTTCCACACCTCGTTCTCGCCGGTGGGCGCCGCCGAGCCCGGCGCCGCGGCGCCGGTCGAGCTCGAAGGCGCGCTCGCCGGGGCGGGCGGGTCCGAGGTCGCCGCACCGGCCGCCGAGGAGGGCGAAGCCTGAGGTGGCCACCCTGCGCGACATCCGCCGCCGCATCGCGTCGGTCCACAACACGCGCAAGATCACCAAGGCCATGGAGATGGTCGCGGCGGCCAAGCTGCGCCGCGCCCAGAGCCGCATCGAAGCCCTCCGCCCGTACGCCGCCGACATGATCGAGATGATGGTCGACCTGGCCACGTACTCGGGCGAGTCGCGCGGGTACGCGCTCCTCCAGGAGCGCGACCCCGAGCAGGTCGCCGCCGTCCTCGTGATGACCGGCGACCGGGGCCTCGCCGGGGCCTTCAACGCCAACGTCCTGCGGCGTGCCTTCGAGGTGGAGCGCACGCTGCGCGAGGACGGTCGAGAGACGCGGCTCCTCGCCGTGGGCAAGAAGGGCATCGGCACGCTGCGCTTCCGCCGCTGCACCATCGAGCGCAGCTGGCAGGGCCTCAGCGACCGGCCCGAGTACAACGACGCCAGGCAGATCGCCGACCACCTCATCGGCCTGTACCTGCGCGGCGAGGTCGACCGCGTGCGCGTGATCTACAACCACTTCGACTCGCCCATGGAGCAGACGCTCGTGGACGAGTCCATCATCCCGGTGCCCCGCGAGCGGGTCACCGACGACGACCCGCGAGGCGAGGCCGGGGGCGTACCTGTACGAGCCCGACCCGGCGACCATCTTCGAGCGGCTGCTGCCGGCGTACGTCGAGATCGCCGTGTACCGCGCCCTGCTCGAGTCGAGCGCCAGCGAGCAGGGCGCCCGCATGACCGCGATGCGCAACGCCAGCGACAGCGCCGAGGAGATGCTCGGCGGGCTGACGCTGGCGCTCAACCGGGCCCGCCAGGCCGCGATCACGCAGGAGATCCTCGAGGTCGTGGCGGGCGCCGACGCCCTCGGGTAGGGGGGAGGGCGCCGCGCCGTGCCGGCGCGGCGCCGACGACAACGGTGACGAGCGGAGTTGAGCTGATGAACAGAGGCACAGTGGTGCAGGTGATCGGTCCGGTGGTCGACGTGCGCTTCCCCGACGAGCTGCCGACCATCCACAACGCCCTCACCATCCCGGTGGAGCGTGCGGACGGCCAGTCGGTGGAGCTGGTGTGCGAGGTGCAGCAGCACCTCGGCGACGACAAGGTGCGCGCCGTGGCCATGGACTCGACCGACGGTCTCGGCCGCGGCGTGGAGGCCACCGACACCGGCCAGCCCGATCACCGTGCCCGTCGGCGAGCAGACCCTCGGTCGCCTCATCAACGTGATGGGCCAGACCATCGACATGCTCGACGAGATCGAAGGCGCCGAGCGCTGGCCCATCCATCGTCCGGCGCCCGACTTCGAGTCGCTCGATCCCACCGACGAGATCTTCGAGACCGGCATCAAGGTCGTCGACCTGCTGGCCCCGTACGTCAAGGGCGGCAAGATCGGCCTCTTCGGCGGCGCCGGCGTGGGCAAGACCGTCATCGTCCAGGAGCTCATCCGCAACATCGCCGCCGAGCACGGCGGCCTGTCGGTGTTCTGCGGCGTGGGCGAGCGCACGCGCGAGGGCAACGACCTCTGGCTCGAGATGAAGGAGTCGGGCGTCATCGACAAGACGGCGCTCATCTTCGGACAGATGAACGAGCCGCCGGGCGCCCGTCTGCGCGTCGGCCTGGCCGGGCTCACCGTGGCCGAGTACTTCCGCGAAGAGGGTGGCCAGGACGTGCTGCTCTTCATCGACAACATCTTCCGCTTCGTGCAGGCGGGCTCCGAGGTCTCGGCGCTGCTCGGACGCATGCCGAGCGCCGTGGGGTACCAGCCCACGCTGGCCAGCGAGATGGGCGAGCTCCAGGAGCGCATCACCAGCACGAAGCGCGGGTCCATCACCTCGGTGCAGGCCATCTACGTGCCGGCCGACGACCTCACCGACCCGGCGCCGGCGGCCACGTTCGCGCACCTCGACGCCAAGACGGTGCTCTCGCGCGCGGTCTCGGAGAAGGGCATCTACCCGGCCGTCGACCCGCTGGACAGCACCTCGCGCATCCTGAGCCGCGATGCGGTCGGCAACGAGCACTACGAGGTCGCGACCCGCGTGCAGGAGGTGCTGCAGCGCTACAAGGAGCTCCAGGACATCATCGCCATCCTGGGCATGGACGAGCTCTCCGACGAGGACAAGGTGGTCGTCCAGCGGGCGCGCAAGATCGAGCGCTTCCTGAGCCAGCCGTTCAACGTCGCCGAGCAGTTCACCGGGCGGCCGGGCAAGTACGTGCCGCTGACCGAGACCGTGCGCGGCTTCAAGGAGATCCTCGAGGGGCGCTGCGACGAGCTGCCCGAGCAGGCCTTCTTCATGGTCGGCGGCATCGAGGAGGCCGTCGAGCAGGCGAAGCAGCTGAGCGGCCGCGCCGAAGGAGGCTGAGCGCGGCATGGCGGAGCACCCCCCGATCCAGGTCGAGCTGGTGACGCCCGACGGCGTGGTGTACAAGGACGCCGCCATGCTCGTCGTCCTGCCCGGCGTCGAGGGCGAGCTCGGCATCATGGCGGGCCACCAGCCGATCGTGACCCTGCTGGCGGTCGGCGAGACCCGCATCCAGAAGCTCGACGGGACGTACGACTACGTGGCCACCGGCATCGGCTTCGCCGAGGTGCTCTTCGACCGCGTGCTGGTCGTCGTCGACCACGCCGAGGAGGCCGGACGCATCGACATCGAGCGGGCCGACGAGGCACGGCGGCGGGCGCGCGAGCGCCTCGAGCTGCGTCACGACCCTGAGGCCCGCGCCGAGGTCGACCTCTACCGCGCCGAGCAGGCGCTGCGGCGGGCCGAGAACCGGCTACGCGTCGCCCAGCGGCGCGGCTGAGCCGCGCGTTCGGGTGGCACGGTGGGTGAGGGAGCGAGCACGATGACGACGCGCCACGCCGAGCGTCTCGTGGTCAAGGGTGGCACCCGCCTCGAGGGCGAGATCGCCCTGGCCGGCGCCAAGAACTCCGCCCTCAAGCTGCTCGCCGCCAGCCTCCTCGCCCCCGAGCCCTCGGTGCTCCACCGCGTGCCGCGGATCACCGACGTCGAGCTCATGGTCGAGATGCTGCGCGCGCTCGGGGCGCGCGTCGCCGGCGACGGCGCCACGCTCACGATCGACCCGGGCGGCCGCCTCGAAGGCTGTGCCCCCTACGAACTGGTGCGCCAGATGCGCGCCAGCATCATCGTCATGGGGCCGCTCGTGGCCCGCCTGGGCGAGGCCACCATCGCCATGCCCGGGGGCTGCAACATCGGCCCGCGGCGCATCGACTTCCACATCCGCGGTCTCGAGAAGCTCGGCGCGCGGATCGACATCGACCACGGTTTCATCAAGGTGCGCGCCGACCACCTCAAGGGCGCCGTCGTCGCCCTCGACTACCCCAGCGTCGGGGCCACCGAGAACCTGCTGATGGCGGCCACCGCCGCCGACGGCGTCACCGTCATCGAGAACGCCGCCCGCGAGCCCGAGATCGCCGACCTGGCCGACTTCCTCGGCGCCATGGGCGCGGTCGTCGACGGCGCCGGCACGAGCAGGCTGCAGGTCGAGGGCGGGCACACCCTCCACGGCGCCGAGCACACGGTCATCGCCGACCGCATCGAGGCCGGCACGTACCTCATCATGGGGGCGGCGACCGCCGGCGACGTCGCCGTCACAGGTCTCGACCCGGCGCACCTCGAGCTCTTCCTCGTCAAGCTGCGCGCCGCCGGGGTCGAGGTCGACGAGGGCGAGCGGCGTGTCCGTGCGCGGCGCGACGGCCCGCTCGCCCCGGTCGACATCTCCACCCTGCCGCACCCCGGGTTCGCGACCGACCTGCAGGCCCAGATGATGGTGCTGCTCTCGCTCGCCGAAGGCACCTCGATCGTGACCGAGAACGTCTTCGAGAACCGCTTCGTCGTCGTCGACGAGCTCAACCGGCTCGGCGCCGGCATCGTCACGAGCGGCCACCACGCCGTGGTCGCCGGGCCGCGCTGCCTGAGCGGCACGGTCGTCGAGGCGCCGGACCTGCGGGGCGGCGCCGCCCTCGTCACCGCCGGGTTGGTCGCCGACAACACGACCGAGGTGCGCGGCGCCGGGCACATCTTCCGCGGGTACGAGAGACTCGACGACAAGCTGCGCGCTCTCGGCGCCGACATCGCGAGCGACTCCGGCGCCGAGCGGCCGTCGAGTGCCGGCGCGACCGCGGCGCGGCCGGACGCGGCGAGCGATGGTACCATCTAGACGCGGCCTCGAGCCTGCACGCCCATGGGTGACTACCGTGTCTACAGAGTCGGCGAAGACGATCCCGTCCGCCGCGGCCCCGCGCCGCCGCTGGGCGCGCCGCCGCCTGCGCGCTCGGCGGGGAGTCGCCGGCGGGCGCTGCTGCTGACGGCGCTCATCGGTCTCGCCGCCGCCGCGGGCCTCGTGCTCACCTGGCTCTACGGCCGCGAGGCCCTGGGCAACGCCGTCGGCGTGCTCGACCTCGCCGAGCAGACGGGCCGCGTACCGTCCTGGGTCCTGTACGGCGTGCCCGCCCTGGGCGTGCTCGTCGTGACCGGCGTCACCGCCTACCTCGCCTACGGTCGCCATCTCAGCCTCAAGGTCCTCGGCCTGGCGGTCGTCGTCGCTGCGCTGGCGGCGCCGGGCTTCGCCCTCGGCTGGACCAACGGCACGGTGAGCACCGTGAGTGAGCGCAGCGACGAGGTCGAGCAGGAGGTCAAGGCGACGGCGCGCGAGCTCAAGCCGCCGCTGCCGGGCAAGCCGGTCAACATCCTGCTCATCGGCAACGACCAGCAGCTCGAGGGTGACCCGGGACGCTCCGACACGCTGCTCCTCGTGCGTCTCGATCCGGACACCAAGAGCATCTCGATGCTCTCGCTGCCCCGCGACCTGCTCGTCGAGATCCCCGGGGTGGGCTCCGCCAAGCTGAACGAGGCGTACTCGTATGGCGGCCCCGCGCTCGCCGTCGAGACGTTCACCGCCGTCACGGGTCTTCCCGTCCACCACTTCATCCGCATCGACTTCGGCGGCTTCTGGCACTCGGTCAACATCCTCGGCGGCGTCTACGTGCCGGTCGACCGCCGCTACTACAACTCCAAGTACTCGGCCTGGAAGTCGATCAACATCGAGCCCGGCTACCAGAAGCTGCGCGGCAAGGACGCGCTCGACTACGTGCGCTTCCGCCACGACCAGAAGGGCGACTTCTCGCGCATGCAGCGGCAGCAGCTCTTCCTCCGCGAGCTGCAGCGCCAGTCCGGCCGCTGGAACCGCGACTGGCAGAGGGTGGCGCGGCTGCTCAAGGCGATCACCGCGGAGACCACCTCCGACCTCGACTCGCTCAAGAAGCTCCTGCCCCTCGCGAGCCTGGCCCTCACTCTCGACACGTCGCGCATCTCCACCGTCCACGTGGAGGGCGACACGCCGATGATCGACGGCATCTCCTATGTCTCCGCGTCCGAGGAGGAGATCGCCGAGAAGGTCAAAGCCTTCAAGGACCCGCTCTACAAGCCGCTCAAGGCGACGCGGCAGATCTCCAAGCGCCTGTACGGCGTGCAGGTCTACAACGCCAACGGCTACGCGGGCATGGCCGCGTCGACCGCGTCCCAGCTCAAGGAGCTCGGGTACCGGGCCCGGGCGGTCGGCGACGCCGACGAGGTGGTCGACACCACCGTGATCTACGCGCCCAAATACCTGGCGAAGGCCGCCCGCCAGCTCGCCGAGCTGCTCGCCCCCGCCGAGATCCGCCTGACGCCGCGCTCTCCGGGCACCGGCGACGACGTGCACGTGTTCGTCGGCACGTCCTTCGACGGTCTCCTCGACGTACCCGAAGAGACCGTCGAGGTCGAGGTCGAGATCCTCGAGGACCAGCAGTACGCGTGGGATCAGTGGCAGGCGCTCGCCGTTGAGGCCAAGGTGAAGCTGTTCGCGCCCACGGCGTGGGCCTCGGGGCTCGGCTACGACGAGTTCCATGCCTACAAGGTCGAGGGGACCGACGGGCGCGACAAGGCCGCCGCCATCGTCGTCGGCACGACCGCCCAGGGGGGCTACTGGGGCATCCAGGCGCTGCGCTGGGCCGACCCCCCGGCGATCGCGCACCCGAGCAGCACGAAGAAGATCGACGGGCACAAGTACTGGCTCTTCTACGAGGGCGAGGCGTTGCACATGGTGGCGTGGCGACGCAGCGGCACGGTGTACTGGGTGATCAACACCCTCGACAACCAGCTGCCGGAGAAGCTCATGCTGGCGCTCGCCACCTCGTCCACACGCGTCAAGCCCTGACATCGTGGGCCTGCTGCGCCCGGCAGCGCGGGTCCTCGACGCCTGGGGAGCGCTGCTCCTCGGTGTCGCCGTCGTCCTCGGCGTCATCATCCTCCTCGCGACGCCCGGGCCCTGGCGCGAGGTCGTCGGCGCCCCGCCGGTGGCCGCGCCGGAGGAGGCGGCGCGCGACGTCGCCGTGTTCGTGCGCGGCGGGGCGGAGGGTGAGGACTGCACGGCGGCGGTGTGGCTGCACGTCGAGCACGAGCACCCGTCGCTGACCGCCGTCGTCGTGCCGGTGCAGGTGCAGGTCGCCGTGCCCGGGGCGGGGTTCGATCGCCTCTGCCGCGTCGTCCGCCTGTTCGGTCCCGAGGAGGCCACCGTCGCCCTCGGCGAGGCGCTGGGCGTGTCCTTCGCCGGGTCGGTGTCACTGAGCGCGGAAGGGCTGAGCGCGGCGGTCCCGACGATGTTCCCGAGCGGCGACTCGCAGCGCGAACGGCGTCAGCGCCGAGAGGCCCTCCAGGCGTGGGCCGGTCGCGGCGCGGCCGCCACCGTCGTTCGCCGGCAGACCCAGCTGCTGGCGGAGGGGCTGCCGCGCGTCCCGCTGGATTCGCTGAGCGTGGTCGCCGTGGCGAACTACGCCCTCGGCTCGGAGCTGGCCGAGAGCGACCTCGACCTCCAGCAGGCCACCGCGCTCGCCAGGGCCGCTCGCGAAGTGCGGTCCCACGCCGTGGCCGTCCGGGCGCTGCCGGTCGTCCGCGAGACCCGCGGCGACGGGGTCTTCTGGCGGCCGCGCCCGGGGGCGGCCGACCGGCTCGCGCAGGCGCTCCAGCTCGGGCTGTGGCCGCCACGGACGACCGTCGCGGTCACGAGCGTCACCCGGCCGGGCGGAGTGATCGTGGCGTTTCCGGCGACGCTCGGCGCGATGGCCGCGGCCGAGTTCACCGACGGGCTGCGCGGCGCGGTCGCCGAGAGCGCCGGCTCCGTGGTCGACGTCACCACCGTCCGCTACGGCTCGGCCGGCGCCGCCGAGACCCTGGCGGCGTCCGTCGCGGCGTCGCAGCCCCTGGCCGTCGTGCTCGTGAGCGACACCGACGCCGCCGCCGATGAGGCGGACGGCGAAGAGGAGCGCCGGGACGCGACGCTCGAGTGCGCCGCCCGCCTTCAACGCCTGTATCAGCCGGCCGTGCTGGTCGCCCCCGTCGCCGGTGCGCCGCCCGGCGCGGAGGTAGGGGCGGCGGACGAGCTCGAGGGCTCGGGCCTGCCGGTCGTCGCGGTGCGGGTCCCCGGCGGCGGGGCGAGCGCGGCGGCCGCCGCGGAGCCATCGCCGGCGGGGACCGCGGCGCCGGGGGCCGCTGCGGTGACCGCCGCCGGGGTGGCTCTGGGGGGGGACTGGGGTGCGGCGGGGTGCGCCGCCGCCGCCGCCGCCGTGCGCGCCTGCTGGCCGGCGGTCCTCGCGCCCGCGCTCCCGGCGACGGTGCGTGGGGTCACGTACGCCGAGCGCCGCACCGTCGAGCTCGCCGTCGCCGACGCCGCGGCCGCGGACCGGGCCTGGCTGGTCCTCTGCGGGTATGTGCCCGAGGCAGCGGGCGGCGAGTGGGCGCCGGAGGCCGGGGTGGTGCGCGTGGCGCACCACCCCGGCCTCCGGCGACTCGCCCTCGCCGTCGCCGGCGACCTGGGCGTGCCGGGCGCGCTCGTCGTCGAGGACGAGGACGCCCCGGCGCCGGTCACGGTCGTGCCCTGAGGGCGCGGGACGTGGCGCAGCGGCGCCCGAGCGCCGCTCGTGGCGCCGTCTGCGACGAGCGCCGGGGCGTGACGAAGAACGAGACGCGAAGACGACGAAGGCGTTGCCTGGCTGGGCAACGCCTTCGTCGTCTTAAGCAGCCCTACGGCTCAGTAGCTCAGGCTAGTCGCGCCGGCGGCGCAGCAGCGCGCCGCTGCCCGCGAGACCAGCTCCCGCGCCGATGAGCAGGAAGATCTCGGCGCCGGTGAAGGCGAGCTCGTCGGCTCCCGCGACACCCGGATCCTGCAGCCCCGCGAGGTAGTCCTCGAGCACCCCTTCGTAATCGGCATACGCCTCATAGAGCGGGTTGTCACGGAGGTACGCGAGCGCAGCCTCGATCTCTTCTGCGGTCCAGTCGCCATCGATCGCGAGGTTGTCCTCCGCGTCCGCGATGATGGCGTCGATGACCGACTGGGGCACGGCGTACGCCACGGCGGCGACCGCCAGCACGAACACGAGCACCATCGCCACGATGATCAGCTTCGACATCAGTTCACCCCCCTCCGCCTCGGTCCACCCGACCGAGACGGGTTCTCTCTCTCGGCCCACCTCATGCTTATACCACGCTCCTCCCTGCGTGACCATACGCTTGACTGTGCAAGGGGAGCTTCTCGACGCGCCCCGTCGATGCGTCCCGAGCGGCTCTGCCCCGGACCATGTCGCTATAATGCCCACGATGCCGCCCGAGGCGAACATCGCAGCCGGCATGCGAGAGGGCCCACGCCTGCGCCTGCGCCGCAGCCGGCCCCGCGACCTGCCCCCGATCGTCGCGGTCCTCGCCGCGGCGACGGCGTTCGCGTTCCTCTCCGGCGGCTTCATCCCGCAGCGCGCGACTCCCATCGCCGTCGCCGTGCTCGTCTTCGCCGCGGTCTGGGTCTGGCTCGTCCGTCCTCAGCGCCCGTCGCGGCTGTACCTCGCCGCGCTCGTCGGCTTCGCTGCGTTCACTCTCTGGACGGGCGCCTCGATCGCCTGGTCCTTCGGGCCGGACCTCACCTGGCGTGTGTTCAACCTGTGTCTGCTGTACCTCGCCGTGGCGGCGGCGGTCGGGCTCACACCCGCCCGCCGCCTCCAGCTCCGCGTCCTGGCCCTCGGCTTCGTCGCTCTCGGCACGGCTGTCGGCCTCTACGCCTTCGCCGGCAAGACGGTGCCCGACGTCGTGACCCACGCCCACAAGTACGCCCGCCTCGACGCCCCGGTCGGGTACTGGAACGTCCTCGCCCTGCTCATGGTGATGGGGACGATCGTCGCCGTGGCGCTCGCGTCCCGCCGCTACTCGCCGCTGGCGCTGCGAGTGGCCGTCGCCGGTGCGGCCGTGCCCATGGTCTTCGCGTTCTTCTTCTCTTACTCGAGGGGCGGCTACGTCGCCCTCGCCGTCGCCCTCACCGTGTACTTCGCCGTGAGCACGACGCGCCTCGCCAGCCTGCTGACGATCGGGGCGATCGTGGGTCCTGCCGCCGCCGTGCTGTGGCGCGTCCGCGGTCTCGACACCGTGTTCACGGAGACGACCGACGCCGCCCTCCGCGCGGCGGAGGGGGCGGTCCTGCTGCGCTGGTCGCTGGTCGCACTCGCCGTCACGGTGGTCCTCGAGGCCCTGCTCGCCGTGGTGCATCGCCGGCTGGCGTGGCCGCGGTGGCTGCGCGTCGCCACCGGCGCCGCCGTGGTGGTCACGGTGGTCGGACTGTCTTTCGGGGGAGGCTGGCTGTACGTGCGCGACCAGGGCGGCAGCGACTGGCTGCGCGCGCAATACGAGACCTTCGCGACCGACAGCGACGAGCGCCGCAGCGCCAACTCGGCGGCGCGCGTCTTCTCCCTGAACACCGGGCGGCCGCCGCTGTGGCGCGAGGCGGTCGAGCAGTACCGGGTGTTGCCGGCCAAGGGAACGGGGGCCGGCACCTTCTTCTTCACGCATCTGCGCTTTCGTCAGACCGGCAGCGTGGTGAAGCACGCCCACAGCCAGTGGCTCAATGTGCTCAGCGAGCTCGGCTGGATCGGGCTGACGCTCTTCGTGGCGGCGATCGCCCTCTTCGTGGTCGCCGCCTTCCGGCGGCTGACCCGCGACCGCGGCGACCCCGAGCGACCGCTGCTCGCCGCGCTGCAGGCCGGCGTCCTGGCGTTCGTCGTCCACATCTCTTGGGACTGGGACTGGGACATGGCCGTCGCCGGCTCCGTCTTCTTCCTCTTCGCCGCGGCGTCCGCCGCCTTCCTGACGACGCGGGGCAACGATCTCGCGGACGCGCGGCGCGCCGCGGAGGGTTGCGGCAGCGAGCCGCGCGACACCGCGAGCGCCGCCGTCGTGCGCGTCGCCGTCCCCACGGCGGACGCCGTCGCCGTCGAGGCCGGCGCCGCGGCCGGAGGTGCCGGGGCGGCGGGCCATGTCTCCGCTGTGGCGCGCGAGACCTTCGTCGAGGGCGAGACCTTCGTCGAGGGCGAGACCGTCGTCGAGGTCGGGACCTTCACAGGGGCCGGTACGGAGCAGTCGGCGGCGCGAGCGGAGGACCTCGCCGTCGCCGACGACGACAGCGGCGTCGGCCCCCGGCATCGCGCCCGCTCGGCGTACGCCCCGCTGCCGGTGCGCGTCGCCCTCAGCGGTCTCGCACTGCTGGCGGCGCTCAGCTGGGTGCCGCCCTACCTCGGCGAGCGGGCCGCCGTGCGCGCCGTCTCCGCGGCCGGCGCCGGCGAGCTCGCGCTCGCCGTGCGCGAGGCCGAGACGGCGCGCGCCCGTAACCCGCTCGCCGTCCGCCCGCTCATCACTCTGGCGCTCGTGCAGCAGCAGCTCGGGCAGGCGCGCACGGCGCTGGCCACGCTCGACGAGGCCGCCGCCCTGCAGCCGCAGAACGCCGACGTGCACTACCAGCGCGGCCTCGTGCTGCTGAACGCGCTGGGTCGGCCCGCCGAGGCCGCCGACGCCTTCTCGCGCGCGCTGGAGCTCGACCCCCTCGACGACGCCAGCGCCTTCCAGCTCTTCAGGGCCCTGCAGAAGCTCAGGCTCGAGGGAGCATGAGCCGGGCGGACGGCGGATCGCGCGCGGCCGAGGCGCGCCGACCTCGCGGTCATTGCGGCCGCGCCCGCCCCTGCTGTGCGCAGCCGGCCCCGTCGCGGTCACTTCGCGGCCCCATGGTAGACTGACGCCCGTCTTCGGGGCCGAGATGGTCCGGTCGTGAAAGGTGGTCATCGGCATGCACCATGAGGCGCCGGTCGGGGTCGTCGGCACGGGGTACGTCGGCCTGGTGTCGGCGGTGTGCTTCGCCCATCTCGGCCACCATGTGGTCTCGATGGACGTGGACACGGCCAAGATCGCCGCTCTCCGCGAGGGGCGTGCGCCGATCTACGAGCCCGGGCTCGAGAAGCTGCTCGAGGACAACGCCGCCCGCCTCACGTTCACGACGTCCCACGACGATCTCGCCCCCTGCCGCATCCTCTTCGTCGCCGTCGACACTCCGCCCTCGCCCTCGGGCGACGCCGACCTCTCACGCGTGCAGCGCGTCATCGCCGAGATCGCCGCCCGCGGTGGCGAGCGGGTCGTGGTCATGAAGAGCACCGTCCCGGTCGGCACGGGCCGGCGCCTGCGCGCCGACCTGCGCGCCCTCGGCGCCGACGGCGTGCGCTACGTCTCCAACCCCGAGTTCCTGCGCGAGGGGGCGGCGATCCAGGACTTCCTCGAGCCCGATCGCATCGTCGTCGGGGCTTTCGACGAGGCCGACGGCGAGGCGGTCGCCGACCTCTACCGGGGCATCGACGCCGAGGTGGTCCACACGACCGTGCCGACGGCGGAGATGATCAAGTACGCCTCCAACGCGTTCCTCGCCACGAAGATCTCCTTCATCAACGAGATCGCCAACGTCTGCGAACAGGTCGGCGCCGACGTGCGTCGTGGTCGCCGAGGGTATGGGGCTCGATCACCGCATCGGCCCGCACTTCCTCCAGGCCGGCATCGGTTACGGAGGCTCGTGCTTCCCCAAGGACGTGGAGGCCCTCAAACAGCTCGCCGGCAACAGCGGCTACCACTTCCAGCTCCTGAACGCCGTGATCGAGGTCAACGCCCTGCAGAAGCGGCGCATCGTCGGCAAGCTCAAGCAGCATCTCCGCCGGCTTCGCGGGGCGCGCATCGCGCTGCTCGGCCTGACGTTCAAGCCCAACACCGACGACCTCCGCGAGGCGGCGTCCATCGTGCTCGCGGCGCGTCTCCGCGACGAAGGTGCCGAGGTGCGCGCCTACGACCCGATGATCGCGCCCGCCGAGCACCCGCTCTTCCCGGGCGTGACGATCTGCCCCGACGCCGCGGCCGCTCTCGAGGGCGCCGACGCGGCCGTGCTGATCACCGAGTGGTCGGAGTTCGCGCGCCTTGACTGGCCCGCGGTGGCCGCGGCCATGCGCCGGCCGCTGCTCGTCGACGGGCGCAACTTCATCGACCCAGCCGTCGCGCGCGCGGCCGGCCTCGAGTACGAGGGCATCGGTCTTGGCGACGGGCTCGCCGACGCCGACTAGCCCGTCGCGTGCGGGCGACACCGTGACGATCCCCACACAGGCCGTGATCCTGGTCGGGGGCGAGGGCACCCGTCTGCGCCCCGTGACCTCGCGGGTGCCGAAGCCGGTCGCGCCCCTGGTGGAGCGGCCCTTCGTCGCCTACATCCTCGAGAACCTGGCCCGTCACGGGGTCACGCGGGCGATCTTCTCGAGCGGCCACCTCGCCGAGGTCGTCGAGGCCGAGATCGGCGACGGCGCCGCCTACGGTCTCCGCGTGGACTATGTCGTCGAGCAGGAGCCGCTGGGTACGGCGGGGGCCATCGCCAACTGCGCCGAGGCGCTCGACGACGGCCCCCTCTTCGTCTTCAACGGCGACGTCCTGAGCGACGTCGACCTCACGGCTCTGGGCCGCCTGCACGCCGAGCGTCGCGGCATGGCGACGATCTACCTGACCGAGGTCGACGACCCGCGGCGCTACGGGCTCGTCGAGCTCGCCGGCGACGGGCGCGTCGCGCAGTTCCTCGAGAAGCCCGGCGAGCACGCCGGCCGGGCGCTCATCAACGCCGGCGTGTACGTCCTCGAGCGCGAGGTCTTCGAGCTCATCCCCAGGGGCCGCCTGTTCTCCATCGAACGCGGCGTCTTCCCACGCCTCGCACAGGCCGGGTCGCTCTACGGGTACGTGGGCGAGGGGTACTGGCGCGACATCGGCACCCCGGAGAGCTACCTGCAGGCCCACGTCGACGTGCTCGAGCGCGTCGTCCACACGGCCGCCGGCGAGGCGCTCGGCGAGACCTACCGGTACGTGGCGCCGAGCGCCGACGTCGCCCCCGGGGCGCGTCTGGTGCCGCCGTGCTACGTCGGGGACGGCGCCCGGGTCGCGGCGGGCGCCCGCGTGGGACCGCTCGCGGTCCTCGGCGCGGGGGCCCGCCTCGGCGCCGGCGCCGTGGTCGCCGAGTCTGTCGTGCAGTCCGGGGTCGTGATCGCCGACCACGCGCTGGTGGAGCGCAGCATCCTCGTGCGCGACTCACGCGTCGGCGCCGGTAGCCAGCTCTCGGCGGCGGTGCTCGGCGAGGCCTGCGAGGTCGGCGCCGGCAACCGCCTGACGGGCGGCATCTGCCTCGCGCCGGGCACGACGCTGCCCGACAACGCCGTCGACTTCCGCGAGCAACTGCGCGGCAGGGAGGAGACATGACCCCAGCGGTCCCGGTCGGCATCTTCAAGGCCTACGACGTGCGCGGCCTGTATCCGTCCGAGCTCGACGAGTCGGTCGCCGAGCGCATCGGATTCGCCCTCGCTCAGCAGCTCGAGGCGCGCTCCCTGGGCGTCGGCATGGACCCGCGACCGTCGTCGCCCGTCATCGCCGAGGCGTTCGCCACCGGCGCCGCCCGCGCGGGGGCGTCGGTCACCGAGTTCGGCATGGTCGCCACCGAGATGGTCTATTTCGGGGTGGCGAGCCGCGGCCTCGACGGCGGGGCGATGGTGACCGCGTCGCACAATCCGCCGCGGTACAACGGCCTCAAGCTCGTCGGGGAGGGCGCGCTGCCACTCTCCGGCGAGGCCGGCATGCCCGAGCTGCTGCGCCGCGTGCAGGCGGTGCAGGAGCTGCCGGCCGTATCGGGGAGCGCGGTCCGCGACCGCGTTGACTTGTACGATGACTACGTGCGCCACCTGTACGGCTTCGTCGACGTGCAGTCCCTGGCGCCGTACCGCGTGGTGATGGACGCCGCCAACGGCATCGCCGGCGCTCTCGCACCGCGGGTCTTCGCCGGCACGCCGATCCGCGCCGTCGAGATGTACTTCGAGGTCGACGGCGCCTTCCCCAACCACGAGCCCAACCCGCTGCTCGAGGAGAACCGCCGCGAGATCATCGCGCGGGTGCTCGCCGAGCGCGCCGACCTCGGCATCGCCTGGGACGGCGACGGCGACCGCTGCTTCTTCATCGACGAGACCGGCGAGTTCGTGCCCGGCGACTTCGTCACCGCCCTGCTCGCCGAGGCACTCCTGCTCAAGGAGCCCGGCGCGGCGATCCTCTACGACCTCCGCGCCAGCCGCGCCGTGCCCGACACGATCCGGGCCGCGGGCGGAGTGCCGCTCATGAACCGCGTCGGGCACGCGTTCTTCAAGCAGCGCATGCGCCGCGAGCCGGTGCTCTTCGGCGGCGAGGTCTCGGGCCACTACTACTTCAGGGACAACTTCAACGCCGACTCGGGCTTCATCCCGGCGCTGCTCATCCTCGAGCTGCTCTCGCAGAAGAAGGCCACCCTGGCCGAGCTGCTCGAGCCTCTGCGCAGCCGGTACTTCATCTCCGGCGAGATCAACTCGACCGTGGACGACGTCACCGCGGCGCTGGCGCGCATCGAGGAGCGCTTCGCCGACGGCGAGATCACGAAGCTCGACGGCGTCTCGGTCGACTACGAGCGCTGGCACTTCAACGTGCGCCCCTCCAACACCGAGCCCCTGCTGCGCCTCAACCTCGGTGCCGACACCCGGGAGCTCATGGAGGAGAAGCGCGACCTCGTGCTCTCCGTGATCGGGGTCTGAAGTGACTCGCGCGATGGTCGGGGCCTGAGATCACCTCGGCTGACGACACGCCGGCCGCGGGCTTCGCGCTCGACGTTCACGCCCTCGCCGGGTTCGGTCCCGAGAGGGTCGCCGAGCTCGATCGCGCCGGCATGGCCGGCGCGATCGCCGGGCTCGGCCGGCAGTTCGTGGAAGGCTACGACGCGGCCCGGCGGGCGCTGGGCGGCGAGGCCGCGCCGGCGACGCCGGCGCGGCCCGACGGCGTCGCCGTCTGCGGCATGGGCGGCTCGGCGATCGGCGGCGAGCTCGTGCTGGCGACCGCCGGCCGGCTCGACGTGCCGGCGGCGGTCGTGCGCGGCTACGAGCTGCCCGCGTGGGTGCGGCCCACGACCCTCGTCGTCGCCGTGAGCTACTCCGGCGAGACCGAGGAGACGCTGCGCCTGCGTCGAGGCGGCGCTCGTCCCGCGGCTGCCGCCCGATCTGCGTCGCCACCGGCGGGCGGCTGGCGGCGCTGGCCGCGGCGCACGGAGCGCCGTCGGTCCCCGTGCCGGCCGGCCTGCAGCCCCGCGCCGCTCTCGGCGTGCTGGCGGCGCCGGTGGCGGCCGCCGCTGGCGCACGCCGACCTGTGCGCCGACCTCACGGCCGACGTGGGGGAGGCCGCGGGCCGTCCTCGACCAGCTCGCCTCGCGACCTCGACCCCGAGGTGCCGGAGGAGGCCAACGGCGCGAAGGCCCTGGCGCGGCGCCTTGCCGGGCGCCTCATCCTCGTCTGCGGCGCCGGCGTGACGGCGCCGGCCGCGCGCCGCTGGAAGACGCAGGTGAACGAGAACGCCAAGGCGCCGGCCTTCTGGGCCGAGCTGCCCGAGCTCGACCACAACGAGATCGAGGGGTGGTCGAGCCTGCCCGAGCTCGCCGCTCGCACCCAGGTCGTGCTGCTCGAGGACCCCGAGTGGCCGGCCAGGCTCGCGCGGCGCGCACACCTCACGGCCGCCGAGCTCGCCGCCCACGGCGCCGGCGTCGAGCGCGCTGACGGCGCGGGGGTCGGCTCCGCTCGCTCGCGCCGCCTCGTCTGATCGGTCTCGGCGACTGGGTGTCGTACTACCTCGCCCTGCTCTACGGGGTCGACCCGACGCCGGTCGCCGCCATCGAGAGCTTCAAGCGGCGCCTCGCCGCCGAGGGGTGACCTCGCTCACGGTCCCCCTCGTGCTCGTCCCGTTCGCGTGGGAGGCCGAGGCGGCCCTCCTCTTCGCCGGCGCGGACATCATCGCGCTCGAGCGCCACGCGTTGCGCCCCGCGCGGCCGTTCGAGGGCCGGCTCTTCGCGCTGCTCGCCGCGCTCCCGCCCGGCACCTGCGTCGGCCTCGTCGTGCCGGTGCGCTCGACCTCCGCCGCGGCCTCGCCCGGCGACGTGATCGCCGTCGAGGACCACGTCAACCTCGAGCTGCGCGGCCCGCTCACCGGCCCCTGGCCGGCGGGACGTGCGCGCAGCTTCCCCTCGATGACCGGCCGTTATCAACCTGCGATGGTACGGTCGGCGGCCGGCCCGCGTGTATACTCTGGCGGCGTCGTGGCCGGGGTCGGCGACCTCGCGCGGCTCACGCCGTTCGAGCGCGCCGCGCTGCGTCGGGCGGGCTGTCTCGCCGCCGCCGACCTGCTCGTCCCCCCGGCCGTCGTCGCCGCATGCCACGGACACACGCTGGCCGCCTGCGGGGTCGTGCAGGGGTCGCCCATCGACGAGGAGTGAGCTGCCTGTGAGCCCCGATCACGACATCAAAGACATCGGCCTTGCGCCCGAGGGCGTGCTGCGTATCGAGTGGGCCGACATGCACATGCCGGTCCTCAAGGCCATCCGCGAGCGGTTCGCGACGGAGAAGCCCCTCCAGGGCGTGCGCGTCGGCGCCTGCCTGCACGTCACCACCGAGACCGCCAACCTCATGCGCACCCTGGTCGCCGGGGGCGCCGACGTCGTGCTCTGCGCCTCCAACCCGCTGAGCACGCAGGACGACGTCGCCGCCGCGCTGGTCAAGGAGTACGGGGTGCGGGTCTACGCCATCAAGGGCGAAGACGACGAGACCTACTACCGCCACATCAACGCCTGCGTCGACCACCGCCCGCACATCACCATGGACGACGGCGCCGACGTCATCGGCGTGCTGCACGGCGAGCGGCCCGACATGGCGGCCGACATCATCGGCGGCACCGAAGAGACGACCACCGGGGTCATCCGCCTCAAGGCGCTCGAGGCCGAGGGTCGCCTCATGTTCCCGATCGTCGCCGTCAACGAGGCCAACACCAAGCACATGTTCGACAACCGCTACGGCACCGGCCAGAGCACGCTCGACGGCGTGATCCGCGCGACCAACATCCTCATCGCCGGCAGCACGGTCTGCGTCGCCGGCTACGGCTGGTGCGGCCGCGGCCTGGCCATGCGCATGAAGGGCCACGGCGCCGACGTCGTCGTGCTCGAGGTCGACCCCCTGCGTGCGCTCGAGGCGGTCATGGACGGCTTCCGCGTCATGCCCATCGCCGAGGCGGCGAAGATCGCCAGCGTGTTCGTCACCGCGACCGGCGACATCCACGTCATCCGCGGCGAGCACTTCGAGGTCATGAAGGACGGCGCCATCGTCGCCAACACGGGCCACTTCAACGTCGAGATCGACATCCCGGCGCTCGAGAAGCTCGCCGTCAAGACGCGCACCGTGCGCGAGTTCGTCGACGAGTACACGATGGCCGACGGCCGCCGCATCTACCTGCTGGCCGAGGGCCGGCTGGTCAACCTGTCGGCGGCCGAGGGCCATCCCGCCGCGGTCATGGACATGAGCTTCGCCAACCAGTCGCTCTCGGCGGAGTACATGGTCCAGCACCACAGCGAGCTCGAGAAGAAGGTCTACGTGGTGCCCAAGGACATCGACGACGAGATCGCCCGCCTGAAGCTGGCGACGATGGACGTCGAGTGCGACACCCTCACCGACGAGCAGGCGGCCTACCTGGCCTCGTGGGACCAGGGGACCTGAGCGCGCGGGGCAAGGCGGGGCGAAGAGGGACGGGGTCGGGATGACCGCCGCTGAGGCCGAGACCGGTCACGGGGGCTCGCGCCTGCGCGTGCGCACCGTCGAGATCCTGCCCGACGCCGTCGTCCTCATCGACCAGACCGCGCTGCCCCACGACGAGCGCTACGTCACCTGCACGACGTGGCGCGAGGTCGCCGACCGCATCCGCGACATGACGGTGCGCGGGGCGCCGGCCATCGGCGTCACCGCGGCGGGCGGCGTGGCGCTGGCGGCGCGCGAGGCCGCCGGCCGGGCCGGCGGCGACCCGGCCGCCTTCCGCGCCGCCCTCGACGAGGCCGCCGCCGGCCTGCTCGCCACGCGCCCGACGGCGGTCAACCTGCGCTGGGCGCTCGACGAGATGCGCGCCGCGTGGGAGGGCGAGCTCGCCGCCGGCGGCGAGCGCGCGCGGCCGCCGGCCGTCGCCGCCGCGCTGCTCGCCCGGGCGCGGGCGATCCACGACGACGACGTCGCCCGCTGCCTGGCGATCGGCGAGCACGGCGCCGCGCTCTTCGCCGCCGGCGCCCGCATCCTCACGCACTGCAACGCCGGGGCCCTGGCGACGGCGGGCTACGGCACCGCGCTCGGCGTGGTGCGCTCGGCGCACGCCCGCCACGGCGGGGTCTCCGTCTGGGTCGACGAGACGCGGCCCTGGCTGCAGGGCGCCCGCCTCACCGCCTGGGAGCTCGAGGTCGAGGGCATCCCCTACCGCTTGATCAGCGACAACATGGCCGGCTTCTTCTTCAGCCGCGGCGAGATCGACGGCGTCGTCGTCGGCGCCGACCGCATCGCCGCCAACGGCGACACGGCCAACAAGATCGGCACGTACACGGTCTCCGTGCTCGCCAAGGAGCACCGCGTGCCCTTCTACGTGGCGGCGCCGCTCTCGACCGTCGACCTGACGGTCGAGAGCGGCGCCGCCATCCCGATCGAGGAGCGCGCCGAGAGCGAGGTCACGTCGTTCGCCGGCCGGCGGGTCGCACCCGAGGGCGCACGGGCCCGGCACCCTGCCTTCGACGTGACCCCGGCGGCCAAGATCACGGCCATCGTCACCGAGGCCGGGGTGCTGCGGCCGCCGTTCGGGCCGGCGCTCGCCGCGGCCTGCGCCGCGGGCGCCTGCCGGCCGGGCGGCTGAGAGGTGCGGGGCGGTCGAGAGGTGCGGGGCGGTCGAGAGGTGCGGGGCGGTCGAGAGGTCCGGGGCAGCTGGGGCGAGAGTGACGGGGTGTCCGCGGGGGCGAGGGCGATGAGAGGGGCGACGCCGTGAACGAGCGACAGAGACCCGGCGCCGGCGGGGCTGCGCCGGCCGGCGCCTTCAAGGCGATGATCATGGCGGCGGGGCTGGGCACGCGTCTCCACCCCCTGACCGGGCGCACCGCCAAGCCCATGGTCCCGATCCTCAACCGGCCCGTCATGGAACACATGCTGCACTTGCTGCGCCGCCACGGCGTCACTGAGGTGGCGGCCAACCTGCACTACCACCCCGACAAGATCCGCACCCACTTCGGCGACGGCAGCGCGTTCGGCATCGATCTCCGCTACAACTACGAGCGTGAGCTGCTGGGCACGGCCGGCGGCGTGGGCTGCTTTCGCGAGTTCCTCGGCGACGGTACCTTCGTTGTCGTCAGCGGCGACGGTCTCACCGACATCGACCTGACCGCCTTTGTGGCCGCCCACCGTGCCTGCGCGGGCATCGCCACCATGGCCGTGAAGCGGGTCGACGACCCCTCCCTCTACGGGGTCGTGGTCCACGATGACGGCGGCAGGGTCACGGCGTTCCAGGAGAAGCCGGCGCCCGGCGAGGAGCTCTCCCACCTCTGCAACTGCGGCATCTACGCGTTCGAGCCCGAGATCTTCGACCACGTGCCGCCGGGGGTCTTCGTCGACTGGGCGAAGGACGTGTTCCCCTCGCTGCTCGAGTCCGGCGTGCCGTTGTGCGTGTGGCCCCTCGAGACCTACTGGAACGACGTCGGCAACATCGAGCAGTACCGCATGAGCAACTTCGACGCTCTCCTCGGGCGGGTGAAGCTCGACGTGCCCGGGCGCGAGCTTCGCCCCGGGGTGTGGATAGGAGAGGGCACCGAGGTCGCCGCCGGCGTGCACCTGGAGCCGCCGATCCTGCTCGGCGCCGGCTGTACGGTCGAACCCGAGGCCGAGCTCATCGGTCCGCTCATCGTCGGCGACGGCTGCGTGATCGAGCGCGGCGCCGTCCTTGAGGGCGTGATCCACTGGGACGGCGTCCGCGCCGGGCGCGGCACGCGGCTCGCCGGCAGCATCCTGGGGCGCAATGTCGTCGTCCACCACGAGGCGGTCGTCCACGAGGACGCCGTGATCGGCGACCGCTCCCAGGTCGCGGCCAAGGTCGTCGTGCCCGCGGGTTCGCGCTGCGGCCCGCACAGCGAGCTCGGCAGCGACACGTGCGAGCCGGCGTGACGCGGGCGCGCCGTGGGCGCTCGTGACCTGTTCGACGAGCTTCTCGACCTCGTCTTTCCGCGCCGTTGCGTCGAGTGCCGCGCCATCGGGGCGTGGCTCTGCGCCGAGTGTGCGGCGCGGCTCGAGCCTCTGCCGGCCGTTCGCTGCCCGCGTTGCGGCGCGCCGGGACCGTGGGCGGGGGTGAGCCCCTGCGCACATGACGGAGGCGCCGGGTGCGGTGATCGCGCGTGGTCGGAGCGCCCGGGTGCGCGCGACGGGCGCGAGGGCGCGGGCCTACGTGGCGGGCGCCGCGCCTGCCCGGAGTGCGGCGGCCGCGACCTCGCCTTCGAGGGCGCCGCAGCCGCCTTCGTCTACGACGGGCCGGCGCGGGCGCTGGTCACGGCCTGCAAGTTCCGCTCCTACCGCTCGCTCGCCCGCGAGATGGCGGCGCTGGCCGGGCCGGCCTTTGTCGCCGCCTCCGGCGGCACGGCCGCCGGCCCCGTCGCCGTCCCCACTCGAGGTGCCGCGGTCGCCGACCCCGCGCTCGCCGTCACCTGGGTCCCCGCCCACCGCACGCGCACGGTCGAGCGCGGCTTCGACCAGGCGGAGCTGCTCGCCCGGGAGCTGGCGCGAGCGGCCGCGCTGCCCGCCGTGCCCCTGCTGCGGCGCACCCGCGCGACGGCGCGCCAGAGCGGCCTCCGCGGGGCCGAGCGGGCCGCCAACGTGAGCGACGCTTTTCAGTTGCGGCCGGGGGCCGACAGGGTATTAACTGGGTTCAAGCGAGTGGTGCTCGTTGACGACGTATACACCACAGGTGAAACGTTGAACCACTGCGCGAGCGTGCTGTCAGAAGCTGGAGTCGACCCCCGAGCCTTCACCTTCGCACGCGCCGTCCGCCGTTCATCCCCGCGAGCCACGCGCTCGTCCATCCCAGCGACCTCAGCTCATCGCGAGGCAGCCTTCCATGCAAAGGAGCGAAGCCGATGAGAACACAGATCAAGGGCCGCAACGTCACCGTCACCGACGCCCTGCAGGAGTACGCCGAGGACAAGGTCGCCCGCGTCCACAAGCTCCTCCAGGAGCGCAAGATCGACGAGGTGACGCGCGTAGAGCTCGAGCTCAAGGTGGAGAAGAACCCGAGCATCCCCGAGCCGAGCATCGCCGAGGCGACGATCTTCACCCGCGGGCCGGTCATCCGCGCCCGCGAGCGCTCCGACGACATGTACGCGGCCATCGATCTGGTCACCGACAAGCTGATGCGCCGGGTCAGGAAGTACCACGACAAGACGCACGGCAAGACCCGCAAGGGCCACGAGAAGCTCGTCGTCGAGCCCGAGCTGGCGCCGCTCCCCGAGGCGGGCGAGGGGCTGCTCGCCGCCACCACCGTGCTCGGCGCCGAGATGGCCGGCGAGGAGCCCGGCGACAACGGGCGCGTGGTCAAGGTCAAGCAGTTCGCGCTCAAGCCGATGTCGGTCGACGAGGCGACCCTGCAGCTCGAGCTGGTCGGCCACGACTTCTTCGTCTTCCAGAACGCCGAGACGGCGCGGACCAACGTGCTGTACCGGCGGCGGGACGGCCACTACGGGCTGATCGAGCCGGCCGAGCTCTGAGCGTACGGCGGCGGGGGCGCGGGCCGGCGGCCCGCGCCCCCGCCGCCGCGTCGCACCCGGCCGCGCGACCGGCCCCGGCGGCCGGCCGGCACGCGGGGACGCCCGCCCGGACCTGTGCGACAATAGACGGCGGAGCCGCCGGCCGCGTGTGCGGCACGGCGCCGGCCCCGGCCCCAGGAGCGACAGTGATAAGGATCGTCGACAAGCTGATGCACGCCGGCGAAGGCCGGCGTTTGAAGGCCCTCGAGGAGCAGGTGAGGGCGGTCAACGCCCTCGAGCCGCAGATGCAGGCCCTGGGCGACGCCGAGCTCGCCGCGCTCACGCCCGTGTATCGCGAGCGCGCCGGCAACGGCGAGCCTCTCGAAGACCTCATGAACGAGGCCTTCGCGGCGGCTCGCGAGGCGGGCCGTCGCGCCCTCGAGATGCGCCCCTTCGACGTGCAGATCATGGGCGCCACCATCCTCTTCGAGGGTGACATCGCCGAGATGAAGACCGGCGAGGGCAAGACCCTCGTGGCCACCATGCCGATGTACCTGCGCGCCCTCTCCGGGCGCGGCGCCCACCTGGTCACCGTCAACGACTACCTGGCGCGTCGCGACGCCGAGTGGATGGGCCAGGTCTACCGTTTCCTCGGCCTCGAGGTCGGCGTCATCCAGGCGATGATGCCCCCGGCCGAGCGACGCCTCGCCTACGGCGCCGACGTGACCTACGGGACCAACAGCGAGTTCGGCTTCGACTACCTGCGCGACAACATGACCATGCGCCGCGAGCACCAGGTGCAGCGCGGCCACTACTACTGCATCGTCGACGAGGTCGACTCGATCCTCATCGACGAGGCGCGCACCCCGCTGATCATCAGCGGCGCGCCGGAGACCGCCGCCGACACGTACCGGCGGTTCGCGCGCGCCGTCCCTCGCCTGCACCCCGACGACGACTACGAGGTCGACGAGAAGCACAAGACGGTGGCCGTCACGGAGAGCGGCGTGGCCAAGATCGAGCAGGCGCTCGACATCGAGAACCTCTACAAGGACGGCAGCCTCGTCAACCACCTGATCCAGGCGTTGCGCGCCCAGGCGCTCTACAAGAAGGACGTCGACTACGTCATCCAGGACGGCGAGGTCAAGATCGTCGACGAGTTCACCGGCCGCATCATGGAGGGCCGTCGCTGGTCGGAGGGCCTGCACCAGGCGATCGAGGCCAAGGAGCGCGTGCCGATCCGCGAGGAGAACCAGACCCTCGCCACGATCACCCTGCAGAACTACTTCCGCATGTACGAGCACCTCGCCGGCATGACCGGTACGGCCAAGACCGAGGAGGACGAGTTCCGCCAGATCTACGGCTTCGAGGTGGTCACGATCCCCACCAACGCCGACATGGTGCGCGGCGACCACAACGACTTCATCTTCAAGACGCGCAAGGAGAAGTACGATGCCGTCGTCGACGACCTGGTCGAGCGCTACGAGCAGGGTCAGCCGGTGCTCGTCGGCACGGTGTCGGTCGAGGTCAGCGAGCTGCTCTCGCGTCTGCTCGAGCGCCGCGGCGTGCCGCACGACGTGCTCAACGCGAAGAACCACGCCCGTGAGGCCGAGATCATCATGAACGCCGGTCAGAAGGGCACCGTGACCATCGCCACCAACATGGCCGGGCGCGGCGTCGACATCAAGCTCGGGGAGGGCGTGCGCGAGGCCGGCGGCCTCTACGTCCTCGGCACCGAGCGCCACGAGAGCCGGCGCATCGACAACCAGCTGCGCGGTCGCTCCGGCCGTCAGGGCGACCCGGGCGAGAGCCGCTTCTACCTCTCGGCCGAGGACGACCTGATCCGCCTCTTCGCCGGCGACCGCATGTTCCGCATCCTCGACCGCCTCGGGCCGACCGAGGGCGAGCCGATCGAGCACAAGATGCTGACCGGCGTCGTCGAGAAGTCGCAGAAGAAGGTCGAGGAGCTGAACTTCCTCCGCCGCAAGAACGTGCTCAAGTACGACGACGTCATGAACGAGCAGCGGCGCATCGTCTACGAGCAGCGCGGCCGCATCCTTCACGGCGAGGACTTCGGCGACCAGGTGCGCGACATGGTCGCCGAGGTACTCGAGGCCGCGGTCCGCGGCCAGCTGGACGAGAGCGAATTCGCCGAGGACTGGGACCTCGACGGGCTCTTCGTCGCCCTCAAGATGGCGTACGACCCGGGCGTCCGGCGCGGCGACGTCGACCTCGAGTCGTTCCACGTCCAGGAGGTCGTCGACCTCGTCGTCGACGACGCCCTTGCCCAGTACGAGCAGCGCGAGGAGCTCATCGGCGTCGAGCAGATGCGCGACGTCGAGCGTGCCGTCCTGCTGCAGGTGATCGACGGCAAGTGGAAGGAGCACCTGCAGGACATGGACTACCTGCAGGAGGGCATCCATCTGCGGGCCCTCGGTCAGCGCGACCCGCTCGTCGAGTACAAGAACGAGGGCTTCGCGCTCTTCCAGGACATGATGGACACGATCAAGACGAGCACGGTCACGACCCTCATGAAGAACCGCCCCGAGGACCTCGCCATCTTCACGGCGATGACCCTCGAACAGCCGCTCCAGGCCTTCAACTACACGAGCGGCGACGAGCTCGCCAACACGACCTCGTTCGGCGGCGCGGCCGCCGTCGACGGCGGCTACGCCGCGCCCGCCGGGGCGGACCTCGCCGACGAGCCGCCGCGGGCCGTCGCCGCCGGCGGGCCTCAGGGGGCGCCGGTCGCCGTCCAGCAGCGCGTGGTCGTCGAGAAGGTCGGGCGCAACGACCCGTGCCCGTGCGGGAGCGGCAAGAAGTACAAGAGGTGCCACGGGGCGTGACTCGCTCGCGGCCGCCCGCCGAGTTCGCTACACTACCGCCCCATGACCACCAGCGCGCCAGACGCACTCGTCCAGCTGGATTCGCTCCGCGAGCGGCTCAGAGACGCCCATGGGCGCCTCGAGTGGCTGCGGAGCTATCTTTGACCCCGCCAAGCTGACAGCCGAGCTTGCCGCGCTCGAGGAGCGCATGCAGGCCTCCGACTTCTGGGACGACCAGGAGTCGGCCAGCCGCACCTCGGCCGTGTACAGCCGCGTCAAGCGCCGCCTCGACGACTTCACCGCGCTCGAGGGCCGCTTCGACGACCTCGACACCACCGAGGAGCTCGCCCGTGAGAGCCTCGCCGGCGACGTCGTCGACGAGGACCTGCTGGGCGAGCTCGTCGCCGGCGTCGCCGAGCTCGAGCGCGAGCTCGAGCGCGGCGAGGAGCAGCGCTTCTTCAGCGGCCGCTTCGACGAGGGCGACGCGATCGTCACCATCCACCCCGGGGCCGGCGGCACCGAGTCGCAGGACTGGGCCGAGATGCTGCTGCGCATGTACCTGCGCTGGTTCGAGCGCCGCGGGTACAAGGTCGAGATCAACGAGGCCCAGGAGGGCGACGAGGCCGGGCTCAAGAGCGCCACGGTCACCGTCGACGGCGAGAACGTCTACGGTCTGCTGCAGTCCGAGAAGGGCGTCCACCGCCTCGTCCGCCTGAGCCCGTTCGACTCGGCCAACCGCCGCCACACCAGCTTCGTCTCGGTCGAGATCTCCCCGCTGGTCAGCGAGGACGTCGAGATCGAGATCAACGACGACGACCTGCGCATCGACACCTACCGCTCCAGCGGCGCCGGCGGTCAGCACGTCAACAAGACGAGCTCGGCGGTGCGCATCACGCACTTCCCGACCGGCCTCGTCGTGAGCTGCCAGAACGAGCGCTCGCAACTGCAGAACAAGACCGTGGCCATGAACATGCTCAAGTCGAGGATGGTCGAGCTCGAGGAGCGCAAGCGCGCCGAGGAGCTCGCGAAGGAGCGCGGCGAGCAGATGGCGGTCAACTTCGGCTCGCAGATCCGCAACTACGTGCTGCACCCCTATCAGATGGTCAAGGACCTGCGCACCGGCCACGAGGTCGGCAACGCGCAGGGCGTGCTCGACGGCGACCTCGACGGGTTCGTGCACGCCTACCTCGTCTGGCGCGCCTCCGGGCAGCCGCCGCGCAAGTCCACCGACGACTGACCGCCACCGGCCCGGCCTCGCTCCCGCCACTCCCGGCGGATCTGCGGCCGCGGCCCCACCTTCTCGTGCGGGTCGTCTCCCGTGACCGCGCGTGCGCCCACCCCGCCCACCGACTGCGGCCTCTTGCGCGTCCCGGCAAGGGGTGATGGCATTGTCCGTCCATCTGGTACACAATCTGGGGTGCAGACACTAAGGTCGCGACGGGTCCGGTCTACGGGTCTCACCTGATGTGGGACCCTGTGCCTGTGGAGACGGAGCGACCGTTCACCCCGGGGGGATGATGTGATGGACGAGGTCGTCGTCAAGCTGCCCGCCCTGTGGGCCGATCATCACGTGCTCGCGGTGCGTCACGCGCTCGCGCGAGCGCCCGGCGTTCGCGCCGTCGTCGCGAGCGCGAGGGACCAGCAGGTCCTCGTCTGCTTCGAACCTGCCGAGACCTCGGCGGACGCCATCGTGGCGGCGCTCGCCGCCGCCGGCTACGAGGCCGGCGAGCCCGAGGCGGACGAAGCGCGCAAGGACAAGCCCGCCTGGTCGGCCGGGCCCCGGGTCACCGGCACGAACGCGA
>CAWBRS010000002.1:0-211040 GCA_963791345.1 uncultured Thermoleophilia bacterium
AGCGAGCGGTCTGCGTCACGTCGTCGGGTCTCAGCCGGCGGCCCCGGTCGCGAGGGCCTGCGCCTGCTGCTGCGCGTGCAGGTCCTGTCTCGGCCTCGAAGTGCGCCGGCTTCAGGTCGAAGGTCACCTTCTTCAGCGTGCCGGTGAAGGCGTACGGCGCCCTGTCCTCGTAGGCGAGGTCGACGACGCCGCCGTTGTCGCGGCCCATGTCCATGCCGGCGTAGGTCGTGAAGATCAGCGAGATCGTATGCTCCAGCCTGCCCTCGCCGATCTGCCTGTCGCCGGCCCAGAGGGTGACCTTGCCGCCGGCGCCCAGCTTGGGCTCGTCGGGCTCGAACAGCATCTTGAGTGTCACGTCGCCGGTGGGGACCGGCTCGGTCGAGGTCTGCTTGTAGGTGTCCACGCCGAGGAACTGGTAGGTGTGGTTGAGCAGGCCGTTCTCGTCGACCCACAGCGAGAACCCGCCGATGAAGTCGGCGAAGGCGCACAGCACGCCCTCGGCGCCGCCCTCCGGCACGTTCACCTCGGCCTCGATCGCGTACGAGTGCCCGTAGATGCGCGGGATCATCGTCGTCTGGATGTTCTGCACGTCGCCGGCGAACTCGAACCTCGTGCGGGTCGGCATCGGCGGCAGCATGCCGAAGAAGGCCGCGAAGCCGGCGAGCAGGGGCAGCACCCTGTTGCGCTCGGCCTCCTGCCAGAACAGCTCCTTCATCTCCGCCAGCTTCTCCGGGCTTCTGCGCCGCGAGGTCGAATGCCTGGCTGAAGTCGTCGGGCAGGTAGTACAGCTCCCACCGGTCCTGCTCGGGGTCCCAGGTCCCCCCGGGCCGAAGCGCTTGAGCGTCTCGGGGCTGAAGTCCCAGGGGCGCTTGTCCAGCTTGGCGCAGGCCCACCAGCCGTCCTTGTAGATGGCGCGGCTGCCGTACATCTCGAAGTACTGGACCGTGTGCCGCTCGGCGGCCGCCGGGTCGTCGAGGGTGTAGGCGAAGCTGGTCCCGTCCATCGGCTCCTGGTCGATGCCGTCGACCACCGTGGGCTCGGGGATGCCGACGAGCTCGAGCACCGTCGGCACGATGTCGATGCAGTGGGTGAACTGGTCGCGGGGGTCCATGTCGGGCTTGATGCGGTTCGGCCACGCCACGACCATCGGGTCGCGGTCGCCGCCGAGGTGGCTCGCCATCTGCTTGCCCCACTGGAACGGCGTGTTGTTGGCGTGCGCCCAGGCCGCGGCGAAGTGCGGCGCCGTGTGGAAGCCGCCCAGCTCCTCGATGCCGCCGAACTTCTCGATGATCTCCATCTGCTCGTCGGCCTCGAGCACGACGCCGTTGAAGAAGGTCGTCTCGTTGAACGAGCCGGTGGTCGTGCCCTCCATGCTGGCGCCGTTGTCGCCCCAGATGTAGATGACGAGCGTGTTGTCGAGCTCGCCCATCTGCTCGATCTCGTCGAGGAGCCGCCCGACGTTCCAGTCGGCGTTCTCGGAGAAGCCGGCGAAGACCTCCATCTGACGGGCGTAGAGCTTCTTCTGCGCGTCGCTGAGGGAGTCCCACGCCGGGAAGAGGTCGGGGCGCTCGGTCAGCTTGGCGTCCTTGGGGATGATGCCGAGCCGCTTCTGGCGCTCGAAGGTCCGCAGCGCGATACGCGTCCCACCCGTCGTCGAACTGGCCCTTGTACTTGTCGGCCCACTCCTTGGCGACGTGGTGCGGCGCGTGGGTCGCGCCGGTGGAGTAGTAGACGAACCACGGCTTGTTCGCGTCCTGCGCACGGACGTGGTGCAGCCACTCGATGCTCTTGTCGGTGATGTCGTCGGGGAAGTAGTAGAGCTTGCCGTCGTCGTCGCGCTCCGGGGGCACGCCGAGGGTGGAGTTGTCCTGGGTGATGATCGGGTCGTACTGGCCGGCGGCGCCGGTGAGGAAGCCCCACCAGTGGTCGAAGCCCCAGCCCGTGGGCCAGTGGTCGAACGGCCCGGCGGCGCCCATCTCGCGGCCCGGCGTCATGTGCCACTTGCCGAAGCCGGCGGTGATGTAGCCGTTCTCGCGCAGGATGCGCGGCAGGGCGGTGCAGCTGCGCGGGCGCGTGCCCGTGTAGCCGGGGAAGGGGCCGGGCAGCTCGGCGATGCCGCCCATGCCCACGCGATGGTGGTTGCGGCCGGTGAGCATGGCGGCGCGGGTCGGCGAGCAGACCGCGGTGACGTGGAAGCGGTTGTACGTCAGGCCCATCTCGCGGACCCGCGTCAGGGTGGGGGTCTTGATGCCGCCGCCGAACGTGTCGGGGCCGCCGTAGCCGGCGTCGTCGATGAGGACGATCAGCACGTTGGGCGCGCCTTCGGGCGCCGACGGCCCGGGGATGAACGACCAGTCGGGCGGCGGATGCGTCGAGGGTGCGCCCGGCCATCCCGCCGAACTTGCGGTCGGCGATCGGCAGCACGGTGCGGTCGGGGCTGAACTTGCCGGCGGCCTCGGCGAGGGCGCCCTTGAGGCCCTTGACGCCGCTCTTCTCCATCGGGCGCGACCGACTTGGCCGGCGCGCCGGCCATGGCCTGCTCGGCGGCGAGCCGGTCGTCGGCGTCGACCATCGCGACGATGGCGGCCATGCCGGGCTTCAGCTTCTCGCCCATGCCCGCCTCGAGGCCGCTGTCGACCTTCTTCTTGGCGAACTTGCCCATGATGCCGCCGGCCGCGGCACCGACGGCGACCGCGCCGAGCAGCGGCGGCGCCGCGAGGCCGACGAGGACGCCGACGCCGCCGCCCCAGCCCATGCCCTTGCGGCCGAGGTGGTCGCCGGTGTCGGTGACGTGCACCTCGCCGGCCTCGTCCTTGGCGACGAGGATCACGCCCTCCGTCTTGACCTTCTTCGCCTTGACCAGCCTCACGAGCTCGTCGAAGTCCTTCTGCGCCTGCTCCGCCGCCGGGTAGGCGGCCAGGATCAGGTCGAACGCGTCACTCACGGTGCCTCCTCTGGGTCGCGCGCATGCGTGCCGAGTCGTCGCGTGGGTCCGTGCTCGTGTAACCGATTGGTCAGCGAAGAGCCACTTCTAGCCCTCGAGGGCGGACCCGACAACGTCGACCCGAGGTGGCACCGTCGGAGTGGTCTTGAGTCGCGCGCGGCAAGCGGTCAACCATCGGTAGCTCGGTCGAGATCGGGAGCAGGCGAGCAGGCTGTTAGCTGTCGCACGACCGCGACAGCGCGCAGCGGGCGCGGCGAGGGAGGAGGCGCTGTGACCGGCCGGCAAGGGCGAGCGCAGGTCGAGGCGGGACGCGACCGCGAGCGCCATGCTCGAGCGCGCCGAGCGCCTGTTCTCGAGCAGGGGTTCACCGCGGTCTCGGTCCGCGACATCGCCGGACGCCGCCGGCGTCAGCCACGCGCTGGTGCACCGCTACTCGGCATCGAAGGACGACCTGTACCGTCCGTCCTGAAGCGCAACGAGGACGCCATGCTCGCGCGAGCGCGACCGGCGATCTCGATGAGGCCCTCTCCCTCATGTATCGTGAGGGTCTCGCCCACCACCGCGACTACCTGCGCCTGATCGCCCACTCTGCTCTGCACGGTCTTCCGTATGAGAGCACGATCGGCAGGTTCCGCGCCACGGAGCGCCTGATCGAGCTGGCCGAGGAGAGGGCGGCCGGTGCCGGCACGCCTCCGGAGGTCCCCCCCCGCATGGTCGTCGCCGCCATCGTCGCGCTCTACCTTGGATGGGCGTCGATGGACGTGTGGATCGAGCCGGTCGCGGGCCTGGAGGCTCTCGACGACGAGACCATCGCCGCGAGTCGAGCGCGTCATCCTCACGATCGCCGACGCCTCGTGCCGGGCGGCGACGGCTGAGCTTTGACAGCGCGCCGCGCGGCCGTCACGGCTCGCAGGCCGCGCCGCCCTCGAAGCGCAGCTTGCACATCGCGTACTCCTCGGGCACCGCGATGGGGTACTCGCCGCTGAAGCAGGCGCGGCAGAACTGGGTCTCGGGCAGGCCGGTGCTCGCCTGCAGCCCCTCGAGCGTGAGGTAGTGCAGGGAGGTGGCGCCGACCTTGCGGCGGATCTCGTCGACGCTCTGGTTGGCGGCGATCAGCTCGGTGCGCGTCGCCATGTCGATGCCGTAGAAGCAGGGCCACTTGATCGGCGGCGAGCTGATGCGCAGGTGGACCTCCCGGGCCCCCGCGCTCCTCAGCATGTCGACCAGCTTGCGTCGTCGTGTTGCCGCGCACGATCGAGTCGTCGACGACGACCAGGCGCTTGCCCTCGATGACCGCGGGGAGCGGGTTGAGCTTCATGCGCAGGCCGCGCTGGCGCAGGTCGTCGTCGGGCTGGATGAAGGTGCGGTAGACGTAGCGGTTCTTGATCAGCCCCTCGGTGTACGGGATGCCGGAGGCGGCGGCGTAGCCGATCGCGGCGGGGATGCCGGTGTCGGGCACCGGGATCACGAGGTCGGCCTCGACCGGCGCCTCCTCGGCGAGGCGCCGGCCCATCGCCGAGGCGGCACTCGTGGAGGGTGCGGCCGTCGAGCACGGAGTCGGGCCGGGCGAAGTAGATGAACTCGAAGATGCAGAGCGCCGGGCGCGAGCCCTCGAGCTCGACGCGCGCGCTGCGCAGGCCGTGCTCGGCGTCGACGATGACGATCTCGCCGGGCTGGATCTCGCGCACGAAGCGGGCGCCGATGATGTCGAAGGCGCGCGGTCTCGCTCGAGATCACCGGGTTGCCCTCGTAGTCGCCGAGACACAGCGGCCGCACGCCGTACGGGTCGCGGAAGCCGACGAGCGCGTCACCCGAGAGCACGGCGGCCGAGAAGGCGCCGCGGATCTTGGCGACCGCGGTGCGCACCGCGCCGAGCAGGTCGCCCTCGGCCTCGTGCGCGATGAGCGCGGTGATGACCTCGGTGTCGGTCGTGCCGGTGAAGCGCACGCCCTCGGCGACGAGCTCGTCGCGCAGCGCCGTGGTGTTGACGAGGTTGCCGTTGTGGCCGAGGGCGACCACGCCGCCGTTGCGCGCCCGCACGAGCGGCTGCGAGTTCTGCCAGGCGGTCGCCCCGGTCGTCGAGTAGCGCACGTGGCCGATGGCGTGCTCGCCGGTGAGGCTCGAGAGCATCTGCTCGTCGAAGACCTGGGAGACGAGGCCGAGGTCCTTGATGACGGTGACCTCGCCGTCGTCGCTCACGGCGATGCCGGCGCTCTCCTGGCCGCGGTGCTGCAGCGCGTACAGGCCGAAGTAGGTGAGGCGGGCGACGTCGTGGCCCGGCGCGAAGACGCCGAAGACGCCGCACGCGTCGCGCGGCGGAGCCGCCGGGCCTCACGGGCGGCACGGGCGTCGGCGCGGGGCCGGGGCCGTCGGGATGACGGAACGGCGGAACGGCGACATGGTCGGGTGTGCGCTGGTCAGGCAAGACGCTCGGGCAGCGACTCGTAAACGCCGTGGAGCTCGCTCACCGGCAGGGCGAGGAGCTCCTCGCCCTCCATGGTACACCGCAGGCTCTCGCCCGTCACCACGCCGAGGACGGTGAACGGCAGGTCGCCGGCGAGCTCGCGCACGCGTCTCGAGGTCGTCTGGCGCGACAGTGACGACGATGCGGCTGGGCCCCTCGCCGAACAGGGCGAGGTCGGGCCGCTCGACGGCGCCGATGGCCACTCGGCGCCGAGCCAGCGGCCGCCGCGCCCCGGCTTCGCCGCGGCCGGGTCGGTCCACTGCGCGCCGCCCGGGGCGCCGCTGGCGATCGCCGACTCGGCGAGGGCGACGGCGAGCCCGCCCTCGGCGCAGTCGTGGGCGCTCTTGAGCAGGCGCGCGGGCGATGCCTTCGCGCACCGCCGCGCTGCAGCCGCACCTCGAGCGCGAGGTCGACGTCGGGCACGCGGCCCTCGACCTTGCCGTAGTGCACGCTTCTGGTACTCGGAGCCGTCGACGAAGCGCCTCGGGCGGGCCGAGCAGCACGACCACGTCGCCCTCGTCCTTGAAGGCGCCGTCGATGTGGATGCTCGACGTCGTCGAAGACGCCCAGCATGCCGACCATCGGCGTCGGGTAGATCGGCCTGCCCGAAGCTCTCGTTGTAGAAGCTCACGTTGCCGCCGACGACCGGCGTGTCCGAGCGCCTCGCAGGCGTCGGCCATGCCCTCGACCGCCTGCTCGAAGCTGCCAGACGATCTCGCCCTTCTCGGGGTTGCCGAAGTTGAGGCAGTCGGTGACCGCCGACCGGCAGCGCGCCGGCGCAGCTCAGGTTGCGCGCCGCCTCGGCGACCGCGGCCTTGCGCGCCGCGGTACGGGTCGAGGTAGCAGTGGCGCCCGTTGCAGTCGTTGACGACGGCGATGCCGCGCTGGCGTGCCCTTGATGCGCAGCACGGCGGCGTCGCTGCCCGGGATCTGCACGGTGTTGGCCTGGACGATGTAGTCGTACTGCTCGAAGGCCCAGCGCTTGGAGGCGATGTTGGGCGCGGCGAGCAGCTCGCGCAGCGCCGCGCCCAGGTCGTGCGGCGCGCGGGTAGCGCGCCGTCGGTCCACGGCGACCGGCTCGTCGACCAGGTACGCGGGCTCGACCGAGGGCGTGCGGATCACCGGCGACTCGTCGGCGAGCGCCGCGCCGGGATGTCGCCGACCACCTCGCCGTGCCAGTAGACGCGCAGCATCTTCGTGTCGGTGACCTCGCCGATGACCGTGCAGTCGAGGTCCCAGCGCTCGCAGACGCCCGGCACCGTCGTCGAGCTCGCGCCGGCTCGACGACCGCGAGCATGCGCTCCTGGGACTCGGAGACCATGATCTCGAAGGGCTCCATGTCGGCCTCGCGCAGCGGCACGCGGTCGACGTCGATGTCGAGCCCGACGCCGCCCTTGCTCGGCCATCTCGCTGGACGAGCGAGGTGAGGCCGGCGGCGCCGAGGTCCTGCAGCGACGACCAGTGGCTCGTCGTCGAGCAGCTCGAGGCAGGCCTCGATGAGCTTCTTCTCCTCGAACGGGTCGCCGACCTGGACGCGTCGGGCGCTTCTCCTCGAGGCGTCTCGTCGAACTCCTGGCTGGCCAGCACGCTGGCGCCGCCGATGCCGTCGCGCCCGGTCGTGGAGCCGATGAGCACGACGAGGTTGCCGACGCCGGCGGCGACCGCGCGCACGATGCTCGTCGGCGCGCGATCAGGCCGACGCACATCGCGTTGACGAGGCAGTTGCCGCTCGTAGCTGGCGCTCGAAGTAGATCTCGCCGCCGACGGTCGGGACGCCGAGGCAGTTGCCGTAGTGGGCGATGCCGCCGACGACGCCGTCGAACAGGTAGCGCTGGCGCGGCTCGTGTCGAGCTCGCCGAAGCGCAGCGAGTCGAGGCACGACGCACGGGCCGCGCGCCCATGGTGAAGATGTCGCGCACGATGCCGCCGACGCCGGTGGCCGCGCCCTGGAAGGGCTCGACCGCGCTCGGGTGGTTGTGGCTCTCGACCTTGAACGCGACCGCCCAGCCGTCGCCGACGTCGATGACGCCGGCGTTCTCGCCCGGGCCCTGCAGGACGCGCGGGCCGCTGGTCGGGAAGCGGCCGAGGATCGGCCGCGAGTGCTTGTAGCTGCAGTGCTCGCTCCACATGAGCGAGTACATGGCGAGCTCGACGTACGTCGGCTCGCCGCCCTGGATCTCGCAGATCGTCTCGTACTCCTCGGCGGTGAGGCCGAGCTCGACCGCCGCCTCGGCGGTCGGCGTGGCGCTTGCCGGCGTCGATCGGGCTCATGACGCCACCTCCGCGCCGGCAGGGCGTCGATGATCGACTGGAAGAGGCGGCGCCCGTCGGCTCCGCCGGCCAGCGCCGCCTCGACCGCGTTCTCGGGGTGCGGCATCATGCCGAACACGTTGCCGGTCTCGTTGCAGACGCCGGCGATGTCGCTCGACGGCGCCGTTGGGGTTGGCGGCGTCGCCGGGCACGCCCTCGGCGTCGCAGTAGCGCAGCACGACCTGGCCGTTGGCCTTCATCGCGCGCGAGCGTCTCGGGGTCGACGCGTGTAGTTGCCCTCGTTGTGCTTGACGACGATGCGCAGCACGTCGCCTTCGGCGCAGGCGCGCGGTGAACGGCGTCGCCGGCGTTCTCGACCCGCAGGTCGACGTAGCGGCAGACGAACTTGAGCCCGGTGTTGCGGATCAGGGCGCCGGGCAGCAGGCCCGCCTCGGTGAGGATCTGGAAGCCGTTGCAGATGCCCATCACGAGGCCGCCGTCGGCGGCGAAGTCGCGCGACCGCCTCCATGATCGGGCTGAAGCGCGCGATCGCGCCGCAGCGCAGGTAGTCGCCGTAGGAGAAGCCGCCGGGCAGGACGATCGGCCTCGACGCCCTTGAGGTCGGTGTCCTTGTGCCAGAGGTAGTCGACGCTCGGCGCCGGCGAAGGTCGAGATCGCGTGGTGGGCGTCGGCGTCGCAGTTGGAGCCGGGGAAGACGACGACGCCGAAGCGCACGGGCTGCGGGGAGGCCGAGCTCATCAGCCTCACCCCTCGTCGAGCTCGAAGGTGTAGTCCTCGATGATCGGGTTGGCGAGCAGGCGCCGGCACATGTCGTCGACGTCGCTCTGCGCCTGCTCGGCGGAGACGCCGCCCGGCGGGTCGTAGCGCAGCTCGATGTGCTTGCCGATGCGGACGTCGGTCACGCCCTGGAACCCGAGGGCCGGGAGGGCACGCTCGACGGCCACGCCCTGCGGGTCGAGGATGCCCTGTTTGGGCGTGATGGTGACGCGGACCTTCATGGGGACACCTGCCGGGAGTCGCTCGCTCGGGACAGGTCGAGTCTACCGTAGAAACGGGGGGCGGTTCAGCGGCGGCGGCGTGGTCGCCGCCGCCGCTGAACCGCCCCCGCTCCGCGCTCCCTCGGCCCAGTGCCGCGCCCCGGGCCGCTGGCGGGTCGTTCGGACCGCGCCCCGCGTTCGCCGGCGCTCAGCCCGCCGTGTGCCTGAGGATGAACTCGACCGTCCGCCGGTCGTAGTCGAGGCGGTGCTCGGCGCCGCTGATCTCGTGGCCCTCGTCGGGGTAGACGACCGCCTCGCACTCGACACCGTTGGCGCGGATGCGCTGCGCGACCTCATCGACCTGCCCCGGAGGGCAGCGCGGATCCAGCGCGGCGGCCATGATGAGGACCGGGGCCTTGATCCGCTCGAGGTGGTTGATCGGCGAGTAGTACTCGAGCCGCGCCCGGTCCTCCGGGAGGCGGCCGCTGTTCTGCCGGTCCCACCACACCAGGTCGTCGCGCACGGCCGGGTCCGCCTGCGCGAAGATGAAGTCGAAGAAGGGCACCCCGGCGACGCCGCAGGCCCAGAGCTCGGGGAACTGCGTGAGCAGCGCCATCGTGTGGAAGCCGCCCCAGCTGCGCCCCGTGCAGGCGATGCGCGCCGGGTCGCAGCCCCGCTCGACGAGGAAGGCGTGGGCGCCGGCCACGTCCTGGATCTCGCCCTGGCCCACCAGATAGCGGTTGGCGAGCTGCCAGGTGCGGCCGTAGCCGTCGCTGCCGCGGTAGTTGGGGTGCACGACCATGCAGCCGGCGTCGAGGAAGGCCTCGCGCAGCGGGTCCCACTCGTTGGAGTGGTGCCAGGTGGGTCCGCCGTGGATGATGACGACGCCGGCGCCGTTGTGCCGGCGCGGGGCGAAGCAGAGCGCCGGCACCTCGGCCAGGCGGTCGAGGCTGCGGTAGTGCACCTTCTCGGCGTCCGCGAACGGCAGCCCGGCGAGGTCGTCGGGCAGTCCGTTCGTGAGGCGCGCTGACCGTCCCGTCGCCGAGCTCGAGGCGGAAGAGATCGCTGGGCACTCCCGGCGCGCTGAAGACCACGACCAGCGCGCCGCCGTCCGGCGCGAAGCGCGGATGATAGTGGTTGCCGCGCCCGATCTTCAGCGTGCTTCGTCTCGCCCGTGGCGAGGTCGCGCAGCCGGAGTACGTTCTCGCCGCCCGCCTCCGAGATGAAGACGAGCCTGCGTCCGTCGGGCGACCAGACGGGGTGATGGCAGTCCGCCTCGCCGTCGTGGACCCACTCGACGAGCGTCGCGCCGCACGTCGTACAGGCCTATGGCGTAGTGATCCCCCGCCACGCCGCCGAAGGCGACGAACGTCCCGTCCGGCGACCAGCGCGGCTCCCAGGCGAAGACCGGGTGATCGCCGCCGATCACGTGGGCCGCACCCGTGTCCACGTCCATGATCGTGACGACGCCGTCCTGGCCCTCCGTGTCGCTGTGGAAGGCGATGCGCGTGCCGTCCGGCGACCAGTCAGGCGCCCAGTCGTTGTCGTCGTGCGCGGTGAGGACGCGGATGTCCGCGCCGCCCGGGCTCACGCGCGCCGGCATCACCGCGGCCGCGTACGCGCCGTCGTGGTCCATGGCGAAGGCGAGGCGGGTGCCGTCGGGCGAGAGGTCGAAGTCGAGCGAGACCGACAGGTCGGGGGTGTCCGGGAGCAGGTTCTCGCAGGCGCCGCTCGCGAGGTCGTAGCGGTAGATGTCGAAGCACTCCGAGCCGCGGTCGTCGCGCGAGAAGTAGAGGTAGCGGCCGTCGCGCGAGTACTTGGGGGCGCCGCACGGGTCGTCGATCTCGACCAGACGTTGCGGCGCCGTCCGAGCCCGGCTGTCGACCGTGAAGACCTGCCAGTCGCCGCCCTGACGCCACTCGAAGGCGACGGTCTCGCCGTCGGGGGAGAGAGAGAACGGACGACCCTCGCACACGACCTCCGGGACCGCTGCGAGTCGTTCGATAAGACCGGTGTGCGACACGGACCCTCCTCTCCGACCCGCGGTCGATGCCGCGGCTGACGCGCCCGAGTCTACACGACGCCCTCGTGGCCTCGACGCGGCACGGGGCGCGATTCGACCCTGGGGTGGATGCGCGGCGGCGCACGGGCCGCTAGCGTGGTGCGCGCCACGACGGGAGGCGCGTGCCACAGCCGCGCCGGGCGGTCAGGGCGTCCCGACGCCCCTCCCCCTCCCTCCCCAGGGGGGCCGGCGGCCCGCCGCGGCGGGCCGCCGGCCGTATCCGCGCCGGGTTTGCCCGGCCCCATCCTCAAGTTTGCCGAGCAATCGGGCGTGGCCGCGGCGGGGCGTGCTCTGGGATAATCGTCTCCTCTGCCCCGAGGGGTCCCGCGACGGAGGTCACGGCCGATGCAGCTCTCACTCCAGGTGCTCACGGCGGACGAGCAGGCCCAGGTCCACGAACGCACGCTCGACGTGCTGTCGAGGCACGGCGTGCGCGTCGACACGGCGCTCGGGCGCCGGCTGCTCGGCGAGGCCGGCGCCGCCGTCGACGAGGCGACGCGCGTCGTCCGCTTCCCCCCCGAGCTCGTCGCCGAGGCCCTGCGTCTCGCCCCGCGGCGGTTCTCCCTCGGCGGCCGGCGCGACGGGTGGGAGCACCCGCTGAACGCCGGCCGCCTCACGCTGCTCGCCGACGGCGGCGCGACGACGGTCATCGACCGCGAGACCGGCGACCGCCGCGCCCCGACCCGCGACGACTGGCTCGCGGCCACGCGCCTGATCGACCACTACGACGACGTCGGTCTCTACTGGTGCATGACCGACTACCCCGAGGATCACGAGTCGCCCGCCGGCTGGGTGTCCTACATGGCCGAGACGTATCGCACCTTCGGCAAGCACGTGCAGGAGTCGATCGGCGACCCGTCGCTGGCGCCGTGGCTCATGGAGGCGCTCGAGATCGTCTTCGGCAGCCGCGAGGAGCTGCGCCGGCGCAACCCGTTCTCGTTCCTCATCACGCCGGCGTCGCCGCTCGTCATCGAGCCCGACTACACGGGCACGTGGCTGGCGATCCGCGAGCTCGGGCTGCCGGTCGCCGTCATGCCCATGCCGCTCATGGGCGCCACGGCGCCGGGCAGCCGTCTGGCGACGCTCCTCACCGCCAACTGCGAGGTGCTCGCGACGCTGTGCCTCGTCCAGGCCGCGGCGCCGGGCACGCCGTTCATCTACGCCCCGGTCATCGCCACGATGGACCCGCGTACCGGGCGCTACGCGAGCGGCGACATCGCCCACGCGATCCTCAGCGTGGCCGGCACCGAGATGGCGCGCTTCTACGGCCTCCCGGCCGAGTCCTCGGGCTTCGGCACCGACCACTACGTGCCCGGCATCCAGGCCGCCTACGAGAAGGCGCAGTCCAGCCTGCTGGCCGCGCTGCCGTGGCCCGACATCCTCGTCGGCCCCGGGTTGCTCGCGGGCGCGCTCGTGCTGTCGCTCGAGCAGATCGTCTTCGACGTCGAGATGTCCAGGATGGCGCGCTTCGCCCGCCAGGGGCTGCCCGTGACCGACGAGCTCTGGCTCGGCGACGTCCTCGAGCGTGTCGCCCCCGGCGGCACCTTCATCGGCGAGCGGTCGACGCGCGCCAACGCGCGCGGCGGCGAGTGGTACGTGAGCGACTTCGGCCTGCACGACAGCTACGAGGCCTGGCAGGCCGCCGGCGCGCCCGACTCGCTCGCCGCGGCGCGGGCCCGCGTCGACGAGATCCTCGCGGGGCACGAGGACCACCCGTTCCCGGACGACGTGCAGAAGGCGCTCGACGACCTCGTGGCGCGGGCGCGGCGCGCCGGCTGAGCGGGCGCGCCGGCCGAGGTGCCTCAGCCGGCGAGACGCACGCCGGAGACCACGAACCAGGCGGCGAGGACGAGCAGGAAGCAGGCCATCACGGCGACCATGACGCGATAGCGGCGCGGCGTGATCCAGCGCCGGCCGGCGGCGATCACGCCGCTCACCGCCGAGTACCAGGTCAGGTCGCCGAGGATGTGCCCGACGTAGAAGGCGACGAGAGCGGCGGCGCCGAGCGCGTAGGCCTTGGTCAGCAGACTCAGCCCGATCGTCGCCCACCAGATCGACCAGTACGGGTTCGAGAGGCTCGAGACGATGCCGCCGAGCACGGCGCGGCCGTGGGCACGGCCGCCGCCGGCGTCGTACTCGAGCCGCGCCGTGTCGCGCGCGACCGAGACCAGCATCACGGCGGCGGTCGCGACGAGCATGGCGCCGCCGACCACGGAGAGGACGGCCTGCACGCCCTCGCGCTCGAGCAGCGGGCCGAGGCCGAGGACCAGCAGGCCGAGGAGCGCGAGCTCCAGGAGCGCGTGCCCGAGCACGACGAGCGGGCCGGCGCGCGCGCCCTGTCGCGGGCTCTCGGCCACGACGACGGCCAGCATCGGGCCGGGCATGATCGCGCCCGAGTACGCGATCAGCATCGAAGAGAAGAACATGAGGACGAGCTCCACGCGGCGTCCCTGCCTCGCTAGGCCTCGTGCAGGGGGTCGAAGACGAGGCCGGTGAGCGGCTTGGGGTAGAAGTACGTCGACTTCTGGGGCATCGTCTCGCCGCGCTCGGCGACCGTGCGCACCTCCTCGACCTGGGTGGCGTTGATGAACGCCCCGAGGGTGTAGTCGCCGCTCTGCAGGCGGGCGAAGGCCTCGGCGGGGCTGGTCACGTAGTCGATCCGGCCCTCGGTCGCCACCGGGTCGACCCCCAGGGCGTCGCGCAGGATCAGGTAGTGCAGGACGGTGACCGAGAGGCGCGCCGCGTCGGCTGAGAAGCCCTCGTCCAGCAGGTGCGCAACGGCGGCGAGGTCGCGGAGCTCGATCGTGCAGCAGGCTTGCTCGCGAGGGAAGTAGAGGCCGAAGACCTTGCCGCGGTCGGCGAAGTCGGCCAGGTGCCGCGCCATCAGGTCGCAGGCGTCGGCGTCGGCGCCGCGCTCGCCGAAGACGCTGAACGCCGGCCGCAGACGCTCGAGCACCTCGTCCATCGGCGGGATCTCGACGCCCTTCAGCAGGCGGTGGGTGGGGAAGACGGCGAGCCCCGGGTCGCGCATGCTGCAGAGGTAGACCATGAGCTCGTCGGCCCCGTGGTCGCCGGCCGCGCGCCGCTCGTCGCGGTAGGCGAGCGCCGTCTCGTAGCGGTGGTGGCCGTCGGCGATGAAGAGGCGCTCGTCGCGCAGCGCCTCGGCGAGACGCTCGGCGCTCGGTCCCTCTACGGGGGTCAGCGTGGTGAGGTTGCCGTCACGGTCGTGGACGGACTGGGTGCCCCCGGGGCGGGCGGCGGCCTCGTCGGCCGCCCGCCCCAACGCCGCCCCCACCGCGCCGCGGTCGTCGGGGAAGAGGAGGAAGACGGGGCTGAGCGTCGTCCGTGTGGTGCGCAGGAGCCGCAGGCGGTCGAGCTTGGGCCCGGCGTGCGTCTTCTCGTGCGGCAGCACGACACCCTCGTCGAAGGCGCCAAGCCTGAGTCGCGCGATCAGCCCGCGGCGCACGCGCTCGTAGCCGTCCGGGCCGCGGAAGGTCTCGTCGACGAGGTAGAGACAGGGCCGCGGGTCGCGGCGCAGCACGCCGGCCTCACGCCACGCGGCGAACCGCGCCGCGGCGCGTTCGTACGGGTCGCCCTCGCCCGGCGTCTCCGCCGGGAGGTCGACACCGACGGCGTTGTACGGGCTCCGCGCGCGCAGGCCGGCGGCCTCGTCGGATGAGATGACGTCGTACGGAGGCGCGACGACGTCGTCCAGCGCCACCCGGGAAGGGTCGTAGCGCAGACCGCGGAAGGGCAGGATCTCGGCCACTGCCGTCTCAGCCCGGAGAGGCTGCCGGGCTCACCGGCGGATCAGGACCGGCATGCCCACGGCCACCTTCTCGAAGAGCTCCTCGACGTCGGAGATGTACATGCGGATGCAGCCGTGCGAGGCGTACGTGCCGATCGAGCCCGAATCGGGGGTGCCGTGGATGCCGACGGCGGGCGCGCTCGTGCCGATCCAGCGGGTGCCGAGAGGGTTCTCGATGCCCGGGGGGATCGGCTCGGCGTCCTTCGCCCACTCCGAGTCGGGCGGGTACCAGGTGGGATCCATCACCTTCGAGGTGACCGCGAACGTGCCGGTCGGCGTCGGGAACTCCGGGGCGCCGGTGGCGACGCGGTACGTCTTGGCGAGCTCGCCGTCCTTGTAGAGGTACAGCTTCAGCTCGGAGAGGTCGACCACGACGTGGCCGCTGAGGGCCATCAGCATGCGCGGGCCGACGATGCCGTCGGCCGTGAGCCCGAACCTCTTCTGGAAGGCGAGCACGGCGGCCTCGGTGTGCTCGCCGAACTGCCCGGTGTTGTCGCCATCGAACATGCCGAACTGCGCCAGGCGGACCTGCAGCTGGCGCACGTCCTTGCCCCGGGCGCCGCGCGTCAGGGTCGCCGCCCCGAAGCGCTCGGTGCTGTCGACGGTGAAGACCTGGGTGTCGCTGGTCGTGTTGCCGCCCCTGTCGGTGGCCGTGACGACGAGCGTGTGCCGGCCCTCGGTGAGGCCGTGGAGCTTGAGCCGTCCCTTCGCCGGCGGGCCTTCGAGCTCGACCGGCTCGTCGTCGAGCGTGGCGAGCACCTCGGGCGCTCGCGCGCCGTCGTCGGCGGCCACCTTGACGGTCAGGGCGTTCGCATCGACCGTGCGGTCGAGCCGCGTGACCTCGAGGGTCGGGGGCGTGGGGTCGACGTAGAGGGAGAGCGTGCGCGACACGCGGTTGCCGGCCCGGTCGATGGCGGTGAGGACGACCTCGGCAGGCCCCTCGGGCAAGGTCATCTCGAGACGGAAGCTGCCCCCGGCCGGGACGGACTCACTCGCCGCGAGGTCCCCGACCCGGGCGGAAACGACGGCACCGGGCTCGCTCTCGCCGGTGAACACGGCGGGCTCGGTCGTGATCTTGCCCTCGCGCAGCAGCGGGTCGACGTCGAGCGTCGGGTCGACCGTGTCGACCGTGAATCGCCACTCCTGGACGATGTGCCTGCGAAAGAGGTTGAAGGCGCGGGCGCTGAAGCGAACGATGTAGGTGCCGTCGGCGAGATCGTCCGGCGGGGCGAAGGAGAGCTGGTCGCCCTGCAGGGTCGTCGCCTCGGTGACGTCGCGCCCGGCGAAGAAGACGCGCACGTCGGCGAGCTCCTGCAGGTTGCGCACGCGCAGCGTGACGACCGGCGACTGGGAGCTCACGAACGCGTCGGCACCGGGCGTCGTCGCCGACACCCACGGCACGCGCCAGAGCTGCCAGCCGACGATCACCGCGACCACGCAGAAGCCCGCCGCGGCCAGGTACGGCCAGCGGCGGCGGCGGTGCCCGTAGCGTCGGTAGGGGACTTCTGTCGGGGTGCCGGTCACGTCTGCCTTCGTCCGCGGTCATCGGATTATACCCACCCCCTGTGGTCCGGAAGGGGCGGCGGCCCCGCCGGGGCGCGGGGGGGCAGGAAATCGGGCTGCCGCGCCTAATCCCGGTCCGTGGACCCGTCGTCTGACATGCCGGCGCCGTGATGCGCCTGCCGCTCATCCTGCGCGACCAGCGCGAGGAACTTCGCCGCCGCTGGCAGGAGGCCCTGCCCGGGCGCGTCGGCGACGAGTACGCGGAGCTCCTCGCGAGCCCTGTCGGCGATCGCCTGCTGCGCGGGCTCGTCGAGCAGCTGGTCGCCGTGTCGCAGGCCGAGGAGTACGAGGTCCCCGGCCTGCGTCGCCGGTTCGAGAGCGAGTTCCGCCGCGAGGTCGAGCAGCGGCTCGCGCTCGGCTTCACGGCGCGCGACCTCGCCGGCGCCGTGCAGACGGTGCGGCTCGCCGTGCTCGACGTGCTCGGCGACGCCGTGGTCGGCGGCGAGGCGCCGCCGCCGGGGGAGACGCTGGTCGAGCTGCGGGCGCTCGACGACTTCCTCGACGGCCTGGTCGGCGTCGTCCTCGACGCCGCGGCGCCGCCGTCGTGAGCGCGGCGCGGCCGACGGTTTACTCCCTCCCGACGAGCCGGTAGGCTGCCGCAATGCTGCGACTGGCACTCATCTTCGGCGGGCGGTCGGCCGAGCACGAGATCTCCCTCGCCTCGGCGCGCTTCGTCGCCGACTCGCTGGACCCGGAGCGCTACGACGTGGTCCCGGTGGCGATCGGTCGCGACGGTCGCTGGTGGCGCCCCACCGACCTCGACGACGTCCTCGAGCGTGGCGTCGAGGTCGCCGAGCTCACGCCGGTGACCCTCTCGGTCGACCCGGCCCGGACGGGGCTCACGGGCGAGGACGGCGCCTTCACGCCGCTCGACTTCGCCTTCCCCATCATGCACGGCACGTTCGCCGAGGACGGCACCATCCAGGGCCTCTTCGAGCTCGCCGGCCTGGCCTACGCGGGCTCCGGGGTCGCGGCCAGCGGCGCAGGCATGGACAAGGAGCTCATGAAGGCCGTGTTCGCCGCGCACGGGCTCCCCCAGGTCGACTGGCTCGTCCTGCGCGGCGCCGACGTCGGCGGCGACGCCGCGCTCGCGGCGGTCGAGGAACGCTTCACCTACCCCGTCTTCGTCAAGCCCTGCAACCTCGGCTCGAGCGTCGGCATGACGAAGGCCCACGACCGCGCCGAGCTCGGGCCGGCGCTCGAGTTCGCGGCGCGCTACGACCGCAAGGTGATCGTCGAGGCCTTCGCCGACGGCCGCGAGCTCGAGTGCAGCGTGCTGGGCAACGACGAGCCGAGGGCGTCGGTCCCCGGCGAGGTCACGCCGGCCAACGAGTTCTACGACTACGAGGCCAAGTACACCGACGGCATGATGAGCTTCGCGATCCCCGCGCCCGTGTCCGAGGCCGAGACCGAGGCCGTCCGCGAGCTCGCGGTGCGGGCCTTCCGCGTCATCGACGCGGCGGGCTACGCACGTTGCGACTTCTTCCTCGAAGAGGGCAGCGGGCGGGTCCTCATCAACGAGATCAACACGATCCCGGGGATGACGCGCTTCAGCGCCTTCCCCCGGTTGTGGGCGGCGAGCGGCGTCGACGGGCCTGCGCTCATGGACGAGATCGTCCGTCTCGGGCTCGAGCGCCACGCGGCCCGGCAGGGCCTGCTCACGAGCCGCTGACCGGCGGCGTACGCGCACGAGCCGCTGAACGCCGCGCGTGCCCACGCGCCTTCGACCTGCGGGGTGCGCTCAGGAGGCGATGACCGGCGGCGTGGCGCCGTCGCGCCGCGCGCTCGATCGGCGCGCGCTCAGTCGCTGCGCGCGGAGGCGTTGGGGTTCATCGTGCGGTCGACCCAGCCGTCGAGGCCCGGGAGGTAGACCAGGTACGCGAACGCGTAGGTGTCGACGTGCCGCGTCGCCTGCACGATGAAGACGGTCTCCTCGCCGCCGCCCTCGGTCTCGAAGCCGGTCAGCCCGTCGCCGCGCCGGTCGAGGAGCGTGCGCGCCGACCGCTCGGCCTTGCGCACGTCGAGCTCCTGCAGGTGCACCTGCCGCGCCAGGCGGGCGGCGTCGGCGGTGTCCTTGTTGACGCGCTCGTAGGCGGAGTAGAGCGAGACGGCGTCGAGGACCGCGACGGCGGCGATGAGGACGACGAGCGTCACCCAGAGGATCTCGCGCACGAACCCGCCCTGCCCTTCGCGCCCCGCGTGTCTCACGTCCGTCACCTCCTCGCAGCGGTCTTCGGGGATGTATCGGCCGCCGGCGAAGGAAGGATTATCACTTCGTGCGTCCGGGGCGGGCGACGCCGACCGCTTCGGGCGCCGTTTCGGGGCCGCCTCGGGCGTCAAGCGTCGGCGCCGAAGCGCACGCAGGCGACGACGAGGTCGTCCGCCAGCGGCTCCGCCGCGAAGGCCGTCGCGTCCTCGAGCACACGCGCCACGACGGACGCCGCCGGGGCGCCGGCGAGCGCGCCGAGGACCTCGGGGAGCCGGTCCTCGTAGAACGAGCCGTCGGCGTCGCGGAGCTCGCTGAGACCGTCGCTGAAGAGGAGCAGGCTCTCGCCGCGGGCGAGGGTGTACGTCTCCGTCGGGTGCGCGTTCAGCTCGGCGGTCGGCTCGACGCCTATCGGCGGGGTGGTGAGCAGCAGCGGGCGCTCGACGCGTGAGCGGCCGATGATCAGCGGCGTCGGGTGGCCGGCGCTGGCGACCTGCAGGCGGCCGCTGCGCAGGTTGAGCGTGACGAAGAGCGCGGTCACGAAGTGCTCGGCGTCGAGCTCGTCGAGGAGGGCGTTGTGCAGGCCCTGCAGGGCCGCGCCCGGGCGCGGCGGCCACGAGACCTGGCCGCCGGTGACGAGGGCGCGAAGGATGTGCTTGGCGATGAACGCCCGGGCGAGGGCGTCGACGCCGCGCCCGCTGACGTCCCCGACCACCAGGGCGAGGTGGCCCTTCGTCAGGTGGTAGAAGTCGATGAAATCGCCCCCGCGCGCGGCGCCCGGCGTGCCCGCGCGGTACTCGACGGCGAGATCGACGCCCGGCACTCTCGGGGGAGTGATCGGCGCGAGGCGGTCCTGCAGGCGCCGGGCGATGTCGACCTGCACCTCGTGCGAGGTCGCGTTCTCGAGCGCGGCGCCGGCCTGCTCGGCGACGATGGTCAGCAGGGCGTGGGTCCAGGTGTCGGGAGCGCCGTCGGGCGGGCGCAGGAGGACGACCCCGGCGACGCCGCCGGCGCTCGGCAGCGGCAGGGCGAGCACGATGCCGTCGCCGGGCCCCTCGATCTCGCGTCGCCGGCTGCGCCGGGTGACGACCGCGGCAGTCAGGAGCGCCTCTTCGTCCTCCGTGAGGGGGTGGGCGGCGGCGAGGCGCTCGCCCTCGACGCGGAGGGCGAGCGCCTCGCCGCCGCCGAGCACCGCGACGAGTCGCTCTTCGGTGGCGCGCAGGACCTGCTCGGGCTCGAGCGAGCGCAACGTCGCGCCCGGGCCCTCTGCCGCCTGGAGACGTCGGTCGAGCTGGTCCCGGGCGCGTGCCATCAGCTCGCCGAGCCGGGTCGCCGTGAGGCGTGCCAAGGCGCCGAGCTTGCGTACGTCGCCGGGCCCGTACACGTGCGCGGCGTCGCCCACCTCGATGAACCCGGCGACGCCGAGGTCGGGCCCGCTGGGCACGAGCGGGACGCAGGCGAAGCGCGTGAAGCCGATCCAGTCGGTGGCCTCGGGCAGGCCCTCAGCCGTCGGCGGCAGGGCGTTGCAGACGAGCGGCGTCGCCGAGACGCAGACGCGCCCGGGCGCGCCCTCGTCGCCGGACCAGCGCAGCCGTGCGGGGGTCCAGCCCCGCTCGGCGTCGTACCAGTCGTCGGTGGCCGCGCCCTCGGGGCCGCAGAGGCCGGCGAGGCCGCGCGTCGACGCGGTGGCGAGGCACGCCGCCTCGACGGCGGCATGCAGCACGGCGTCGACCGCGGTCGCCGCGACGAGGTCGGCGAGACGCTCGAGCAGACGCAGGGAGGTCGGTCTCTCGGGTACCTGGGGGGCCATGGCCATGGCTTCGCCGGGAGGCGTCGCACTCCTCTGCGGCCGGCCGAGGGTCGCTCCGGCGTGCCCGGATGCCGCGGTGCGGTCAGGGGCCGCGCCGCGCGATGAGCGTCACGACCAGGATCTGGGTCAGGACCGCCGCGATGCCGAGTCCGACGGCCATGTCGAGCGGCAAGCCGACCACCACCACGACGAAGACGAAGGCCGCGGTCCACAGCAGGGCGTCGGGGACGACCCGGCGCAGCAGCCGCCGGCGCACGCCGAGGAAGGTCAGGCGCTGGTGCATCTCGGATTCGTGGCGGGTGTCCTCGAGGAGGCGGGCGCCGCGGGCGCCCAGCCGCGGCGTCAGGTCCTGTCCGTCGGTCCCGATCAGGCGGCACAGCAGGCGCGGCCCACGGCTCTGGTGCAGGGCGTCGGCGCGCGAGCGGACGAAGTAGTCGACCAGGGTCAGGAAGCGGTCGTCGCTCGAGAGCCGTGGGTCGACGAGGTGGACGACCAGGTAGAGCAGGTTCTGCACCGGGTCGAATTTGATCTCCGAGCGCCACCCGCGGCGGAAGAAGTCGCGGAGGAAGCGGTCGAGGTCGTTCGGCATGCGTTCGACGTCTGGGCGCGGCGCCATGGTCTCCGTCAGTCGCTCGGTCTCCTTGCCCAGAGTATCGGCCCCGGCGCGGCGCCCCCACATGGTACGGTCGTCGCCCTTCGCCGGCGCCGCCCGCCGCGAGCGGGGCGGGCGGCGCCGGCGCCATGCGGTAGAATGCCGTGACCTGAGCCGCCCGGGTACGTCGGGCGCATCCGGAGGACCTCGAATGAAGATCGCCATCATCGGGCTGGGCTATGTGGGGCTGCCGCTGGCGACGGTGTTCGCCGACGCCGGGGTCGACGTCGTCGGCGTCGAGGCCGTCGCCGAGCGCTGCGCTCTCGTCAACGCCGGCGAGAGCTACATCAAGGACGTGCCCGGCGACGAGCTCAAGCGGGTCGTCGACGCCGGCCGCCTGCGGGCGACCACCGACTACGCGGCGGTCGCCGACTGCGACGCCGCGATCATCTGCCTGCCGACGCCGCTCAACGCCAACCGCGAGCCCGATCTCTCGCTGGTCACGGCCGCGACCCGGGAGCTGGCCGCTCACCTGCGGCGCGGCCAGCTGGTGACGCTGGAGAGCACGACCTATCCCGGCACGACGCGCGAGGTGCTGGCTCCGATCATCGAAGCGGGCTCGGGGCTCAAGCCCGGCGTCGACCTCCACCTCGCCTTCTCGCCCGAGAGGGTCGACCCCGGCCGTCTCGACTACACGACGAAGACGACGCCCAAGGTCGTCGGCGGCCTCTCGCCGGCCTGCACCGCGAGGGCGCTCGAGGTCTACGGCGCCGCCATCGACCACCTCGTGCCGGTCTCGACCCCCGAGGTCGCGGAGATGACGAAGCTGCTCGAGAACATCTTCCGCAGCGTCAACATCGCCCTCGTCAACGAGCTCGCCATGCTCTGCGACCGCATGGAGGTCGACGTGTGGGAGGTCGTCGAGGCCGCCGCCACCAAGCCCTTCGGCTTCATGAAGTTCCAGCCGGGGCCCGGGCTCGGCGGCCACTGCATCCCGATCGACCCCTTCTACCTGTCGTGGAAGGCGCGCGAGTTCGACTTCTGGACCGAGTTCATCGAGCTCGCCGGCAAGGTCAACGAGAACATGCCGTACTTCTGCGTCGAGAAGCTCCACCTGGCCCTGAACAGCCGCGGCAAGAGCCTCAAGGGCGCCAAGGTCCTGGTCATCGGGGCCGCCTACAAGCCCGACATCGACGACCTGCGCGAGTCGCCGGCGCTGAAGGTCATCCGCCGGCTTCAGGCGCACGGCGCCGAGGTCGCCTACCACGACCCGTTCGTGCCGACGCTCGACGAGTACGGTCTCGCGTCGGTGAGCCTCACCGACGGGCGCCCGCTCTCCGAGTACGACGTGGTCGCCATCGTCACCGCGCACAGCTCCGTCGACTACCGGGCGCTGGTCGAGCAGGCGCCGCTCGTGGTCGACTTCCGCAACGCGACCGCCGGCCTCCCGAGCACGGGGAACGTCTGGAAACTCTAGCGGCGGAGCCCGTCTGCGGGCCCCGGCCACGGCGGCCTCAGCGCCGCACCCGAGGATGGTGAAGCGACGTGAGTGACAAGGTCCGCGTGGGCGTCGTGGGTCTGGGCTACTGGGGCCCGAACCTGGCGCGCAACTTCGACCGCCTGCCCGACGCCGAGCTCGCCTACTGCTGCGACCTCGAGGAGGCCAACCGGGCCAAGGCCCGCGGCCTCTTCCCCAACGCCGTGGTGACCGACGACCTCGACGAGCTGCTCGGCGACGAGACGCTCGACGCGGTGGTCGTCGCGACCTCGGTGCCCACGCACTACAGGCTCGGCAAGCGCGCCCTCGAGGCGGGCAAGCACGCCATGATCGAGAAGCCGATCGCCCTGCGCGCGGCCGACGCCCGCGACCTGCTCGACACGGCCGAGGCCCGGGGCGTGCGCCTGATGGTGGGCCACCTGCTCGAGTACCACCCCGGCGTGCGCAAGGTGAAGGAGCTGGTCGACGCCGGCGAGCTCGGCCGCGTCTTCTACGTCTACTCGAACCGCCTCAACCTCGGCAAGGTGCGCCAGGACGAGAACGCCCTCTGGAGCCTCGGCCCCCATGACATCTCGGTGATCAACTACGTCACCGGCGAGGAGCCCGAGGAGGTCTCGGCGCGCGGCGAGTGCTACCTGCAGGACGACGTCGAGGATGTCGTCTTCGGCTACATCAGGTACCCCAGCGGCATGGTCGGCCACCTGCACGTGAGCTGGCTCGACCCGCACAAGAGCCGCAAGATCACCGTGGTCGGCTCCGACAAGATGGTCGTCTTCGACGACATGGAGGCCGACCGCAAGGTCACCGTCTACGACAAGGGCGCGACCACGACGCGCACGCAGTTCGAGACCTACGGCGAGTTCGTCACCCTGCACTTCGGCGACATCCACATCCCGAAGATCTCGAACGAGGAGCCGCTGCGCATCGAGTGCCAGCACTTCGTCGACTGCGTCCGCGACGGCGCGCGGCCGCTCTCCGACGGGCGCGACGCGCTCAACGTCGTGCGCGTGCTCGAAGCCATGGAGATCAGCCTGCGCGAGGGCGGCCGGCCGGTGAAGACGGCCGAGCTCGCCTGAGCGCGGCCGTCGGGCCGGCCGCCGGCCGCCCTGCAAGGAGGTCACGGTGGCGCTGACACGCTCAGACCTGGGACACGACCTGCTGCTCGGCGAGAACGTGCGCCTCGGCGCCGGGGTGACGTTCGGCGCCCACGTCGTGGTCTACGACGACACGGTGGTCGGCGACGGCTGCTTCGTCCAGGACGGCGCCGTGCTGGGCAAGGTGCCCTCGCTCTCCCCGACGAGCACGGCGAAGCGCGGCGAGCTGGCGCCGCTCGAGCTCGGCGCCGGCTGCGTGATCAGCACCGGCGCCGTCGTCTACCGCGGCACCACGCTCGGCCCGGGCTGCATCCTCGGCGACTACGCCGGCGTGCGCGAGCGCTGCACGCTGGGCGAGCGCGTCGTCGTCGGCCGCGGGAGCGTGGTCGAGAACGACACCACGATCGGCGCCTTCACCAGGATCCAGACCGACGCCTACATCACCGCCTACATGACGATCGAGGACCACGTCTTCATCGCCCCCTGCGTGCGCACGACCAACGACAACTTCATGGGTCGCACCGAGAAGCGGCACGCGCTGATCAAGGGGCCGACGATCCGCCGCGGGGCGCGCGTCGGCGGCGGCGTGGTGCTCTGCCCGGGCATCGAGATCGGCGCGGAGGCCTTCATCGCCGCCGGCGCCGTAGTGACGAAGGACGCGCCGGCCGGCAAGGTCCTCATGGGCGTGCCGGCGCGCGTCGTGCGCGACGTCGCCGCCGAGGAGCTGCTCGAGAACCAGTGAGCTGTCGCGGGTCGTGACCGGACGGAGGCCGGGCGCTCGCGAGCGCCCGGCCTCACGCGAACCTGCGCCTCACCCGCCCTCTCGGCGGGACCCGCCTTCCCTACCTGACCCGCCGATAGATCGACGTCGACCAGGTCGCGGCGTGTTGCTTGTCCTCGGGTGCGAAGGCGCGCAGCTTCCAGGTGCCGGTCGTGGGCAGCGCGATCTTGACCCGGTAGCGGCTGTAGGTGGAGTAGTCGATCGTCTTGCACCAGGCCGTCTTCTTCAGCACCCAGACGCCGTCCGCGTTCTTGCGGTAGCAGTAGAGCTTCACGGCCTCGTTCCAGCCGGGCGAGTGGCGCGGCTTCAGGGTGCCGTAGACGACGAAGGCGACGTCCTCGTAGATGACGGTCCGGGGCGACGGGGGCACCGAGGTAGACCTTGGGCTTGACGACGACCACGGTGCTCGTGCTCGGCGCGTACTCGCCGACGCCCTCCCAGACGGCGCGGAACTTGTAGGCACGGGTCAGAGCCGGCGTCGGGGTCGTGCCGCCGTCGCTCGCCACCGTCGCGAAGGTCCTCCAGACGATGCCGTCGAGCGACTTCTGGACGTCCACGAGATGGCCGGCGAGAGCCGCCCCGAGCGCGTCGGTGAGGTGCACGGTCAGCGTCGTCGTGCCGTTGTAGGGGACGATCGTCGCCGCGGCGTCGAGTGTCAGCGTGCTGGCCAGACCCGGCGAGGCGGCGACCGTCTTCGAGCGCGGCCCCACGTTGGTCGCCTCGTCGGCGGCGCGCACGTGGTAGTAGTAGTCCTCGCCGTTCGCCACGGTAGGTGTCCTCGAACGACGGCTCGGTCGACGTCCCCACGAGGACCGGCTGCGAGGTGTACTGGGCGACGAGGACGATGTACGGGGACTCGCCGACCGGCACCGGGTCGCCCCAGCGATAGACGCGGTACTGCGTGACGCCGTCGGCGTCGGGCGCCGCGTCCCAGGCGAGGGCGACGCCGCCGTCGCCCGCGGTCGCCGTCAGCCCGGTCACCCGGGTCGGCGCCGTCTGGTCGGCGGCGCCGTAGGCGATGTCGACGTCGGCCACGGCGCCGGTGAAGCCCGGCGCGCCGAGCGGCCAGATCGCCGCACCGATGCGGACGTTGAAGGTCTTGCCGACCGGCACGGCGAGCGAGAAGTCGCCGGCGTTCCCGGCCGGTCCGTGGTCCTCGTCGTCGACGACGCCGTTGCCGTCGTCGTCGACGCCGTTCGGCTCCGTGCGGCCGAGCGACCAGACGGCGGTGCCGCCGACCGGGATGGCGTCGACGCGCTTGCCGCCGGCCTGGGCAGTGGCGATGCCGTTGTGGACCCAGAAGGCCGGCGTCGCCCCGACGATCTTGGCCGCGGGGTCGATGACGGTGACGGCCGGCGGCTCGGCGTTGTTGAGGACGGGCGCGTCGGCGACGCCCGACCTGGCGCAGCGAGACGAGGAGGTAGTAGGTGCCGGCCTTGGCCGCGTCCCCGAACTTGAAGCCGTACCAGGTGTCGCCCGGCGAGAAGGCGCCGTTGCTGCCGGTCGTGATGGTCGGGAAGTGCGTCCAGTCCTCGCGCTCCTGCACCCACCTGCCGCTGCCGCCGTTCCAGGTGAAGCCGCGGTTCGTCGGCGTCCACCGGGTCCGGCGTCTTGACTCAGGCGGATCTTGTAGTAGTACGCCGTGCTCGGCAGGAGCGAGGGGGTCTCTGCGACCACGGTGGCGCCGAAGCGCAGGAAGTAGACCGAGTGGTCGTTCGCCACGTAGAGCGGGAACTCGTCGACTCTCGGTCCGCCGAGGTAGGTGCCGTCCGCGAGCGCCGCCGGCGCGAACAGCGCGCTGCCGGCGACGACAAGGACGACGGCCAGCAGTACCAGCCGGAGATGTCGCCGCCGGGACGGCCTAAGGGCGCGGTCGCCCGCGTGGGTGTGCCTGTGCATGGTCCCCTCCTGCCCCTTCGCTGCGTGGCTGACGAAGGCGAGCGGGCACGGCTCGCGATTTGAGTGTACTGCCCTCCCGAAACCTTCGATGTGTACAAGATTCGCGCGCGCGAGCGGCGGGTGTCAAGGGCGAGGCTCGCCGGCAGCCTGCGCCCGCGGGGCACGCGCCAGCGCGCCCGGCAGGATCGCGCGGGCCTTCCGGGTCCCTTGTCCTTCGGCCGCGACGGTGTGCCGTGCCTCGCGACCGTGCTGCCGGCCTCAGTCCGATGGCGTGACGCGTGGCGACACCGGCGGAGCGGCGTCGATCGTGCGCGGGCCGACGGCGAACCATCCGCCGGCCGCGTCACGCTGCACCGGCACCACCGGCACGCCTGCCCAGAGGCGCGGGCGGAGCCAGTCGTCGTGGCGCACGGTGTCGCCGGGTGCCGGCACCGGGCCGTCACGGTCGACGGCGAGCACGGCGATGCCGAGCGCCTCGAGGTCGCCGACAGCGATCGGGTCGGGGAGCTCACGGAGAGGGACGCGGTAGTCGATGAGGCGGCCGCTCCAGCCGTGGGCCGTGAGGCCCACGCCGGCGGCCGCCCCGATGATCCCGTCCTGCGTCCCGCCGTGCCCGGAGAGATGGGCTCCGGCGGCGGCGAACCGCGCCTCGGCCTGGGTCACCACCTCGATGGCGGCGCGCCGGCCGAAGGCGATGAGCGCCGGCAGGGCGCCCGAGTCCCCGGCGGCGACGCAGAGACCCGGGTCGCTGCCCTCCATCCAGTGACGCTCCAGGTGAGCGGCGGCGCGGCTCACGATGTCGGCGAGCTCGGCCGGCGACGGGCTCGCCTCCCCTCCACCCGGCTCTCGCTCGAGCACGCACACGGCCGCGCTGTTGTGCGACGTGTACGGCACGTCGGGGTGCACGAGGAGCTGCTGGCGCACGACCGCCCACATCGTCCAGCCCTCGGGCAGCTCGTCGGCGAACCAGCGCCCGACCTTGCCGGTGCCGCGGTCGGCGTCGATCGTGTCGGTGTCGTCGAAGGCGACGTACACGCGGGGACGTCGCACCCCGGTCACGCGGTGACCTCACGGCGCGAGGCCGCGGGCGCGGGCGAGACCGTGCCCGCGGCGGCGGGGCTGTCGCTCGCCGCGTCGTGGTCGAGTGTGGCGAGCCGCCGGTGCTCGCGCTCGGCGCGGAGCACGACGAGGGCGACGGCCGCGCCGGCGAGCGCGAGCCCGGCAAGCGGCGGCCAGTACGGCGCCCCTTCGTCGTCCTCGGCGCTTCCCGCACTCGCCGCCCCCGTCGAGCCCGCACCCACCGCCGCCATGGGATAGCCGCTCACCGCGGTCGCGGCGCCGTCGGCGCCGGTCCCCGCCGCGAGCGCCTCGCCGGCCGCGCTGCCGCCGGTCTCGGCCGCGGTGCCCGTGCCGCTGTCGCCGACTCCGTCGCCCGTCGCCGAGCCGCTCCCCGTCCCCGTGCCGGTCGACCCCGTCCCGCTGACGGTCACCGTGCCGTCCACGGCCGTGGCGTCGGGGTCGTACGGCACGGCGGTCACCGTCGTCGGCGTCGAGGTGTCCCCGTCGTCGGCGACGGTCACGGCCTGGTACTCGAGGGTGACGGCGTCGACGACAGGGGTGATGCGCAGCGTGCCGGTCACGCAGCGTGACGCGGTAGGCGAGGGCGGCGCCCACCGTCGTCACGGGGAGCGCCGCGACGAGGTCGTCGGAGAACGGCGCCGTTCGCCAGGTCTGGCCGTCCAGGCTGTAGTCGAGCACGAGCGCGGTCGTGGAGGGCAGGCCGGCCTCGAGCGCGATCCGCGTCCAGCGCTTGGCGGTGCCCGGGCGGCCGCCGTCGAGAAGGACCGACGCGGCGGCCGCGCGTGCCGCCACGCCGATGTCGAGGACCTGCCCGAACGCGGTGTCCGCGGTCACGAGGGAGCCCCCGAGCCCCAGGGTGGCCGCCCGCGGCTCCGCGGTGTCGGTCGCCGTGGCCGTGCCCGGGCGTCCTATGGTGCGCAGGTCCCAGCGTCGCAGGATCGCCCCGCGGCGCGAGACCTCGAGCACGCGGCCGTTGTTGGTGTCGGCGATGAGGGTCGCCCCGGTGCTCAGGCGCTCGGCGTACGTGGGGTCGGACAGGTGAAGGTCGTCCGAGCCAGGCTCGGCGGTGACGCCGAACTGCCAGACGATGCTGTCGGCGGTGTACCCGAGATCGGGGGCGTCGGCGTCGTAGTCGCTCGCCCGCACCTCGATCACCCGCTGGCCGTCGGCGTCGCAGATGAGCACGTTGCCGTTGTCGAGGCGCTGGGGCGAGCGCGGCTTCATCAGCAGGCCGGGAGCGCTGCCGTACTCCCCGGCGACGCCGTACTGCCACACGATGCTGGCGGCCGTGAACCCGTGATCCGGAGCGCCTTCGACGTAGTCGTCGTAGCGGATCTCGATGACGCGGTTGCCGCCGTTGTTGTCGGCGATCAGCACGCGACCGTCGCGGTACGCGGCGAAGAACGGATCGGCGAGCTGGTCGACCCCGAGCCCGGGCTGATCGGTCTTGCCGTACTGCCAGACGAGCCGCTTGTCCTGGTCGACGGCGAAGACGCGCGCCGCCCAGCGGTCGGCGATGAGGGTGAGCTCACGACCGCCGGCCACGAAGCGCCGGGCCGAGAACGGCCTCACGAACGCCGCGTCGTCCTCGTGCGTGTAGGTCCACACCAGGGCGCCGCCGGCGGTGATCTCGGCGACGATCTGACGCTCGCGATCGGTGACCAGCAGGTGCCCGTCGGGCAGGACCTGGACGCTGCGCGGGTCGGCTGTGGCGTCGGGGCCCGGATACGCCTGCATCAGCGGCGAGTCGGGGCCGAGCAGCAAGGTCGCCGTGGTCCGCAGGCGCAGGGCCTGGTCGGCCCCGTCGATGAGCTCGAGCGTCTCGGGCAGCGGCGTGAACGTGAACGGGCGCGCGAGGGTGCCCTCGGTGATCGTGGTCGCGCCGGCCGGGGCGGCGAGGGCGAGGCTCGTGGCCGCGAGGGCCAGCACGGCGGCGATGCGGGCGAGACCGGAGGCGACGGCAGCGAGACCGGAGGCGACGCGGGTGCGCGCCCGGGCGGGACGGGCGAGGCCGCCGCGGCGGGGGGTGAGCGGCGGGCGCGTCGCCCGCGGCGGCGTGGCCGGCCGGGGCCTCATGGCGCGTCCTGACTCGTCAGCCGGGCGGGCTCCGCCGGGGCGCGCGCCCGACGGGCGTCCGAGGGTGTGAACATGGGGATCCTCCGCAGCTCGCGCAGCAGCAGGGCGCCGATCACGCCGCCGAGCGCGCCGAAGACGACGTGGGTCGTCGTCGACACGCCGAGGCCCAGCACGATGAAGCCGGCGGGCAGCTGCAGGGCGAGCGACACCAGCAGCATGGCGGCGAGCTTGCCGAGATGCGCGACGGCGCCGACGAGCGCCGCCTTCCACAGCGCCGTCAGCGGCCCGGGCAGGACCAGTACCATGATCTCGAGCAGGACGCCGGCGGCGAAGTACTTCGTCCATTCGAAGGGCCCCGCCCGGCCCATGCCGAGGAAGGTCGCGACGGCGCCGGCCACCCCGCCGAGCACGAGGCCGGCACCGGGCTTGTCGACCAGTCCCCTGCCGACGACGAGGAGCGAGATCCACAGGAGGCCTGAGTGACCGGGCACGTGGATCGGCGTCCTCAGGAACGCCTTGGCCAGCATGGCGAGGTCGGCGACCAGCACGAGCAGGAGCAGGTCCCGCAGCGTGAGCGACCAGAGGTAGGTCGTGCGTTCAGCGAACGGCGATCTCGACGACATCCCTGACCCTTTCGCGCCACGACAGCTCGGGGCTCACGATCTTCACCGTGCCGCGCTCGGCGAAGTCGAGGACCACCCGGGCATCCACCTTCTCCGCGGTCAGCACGAGGTGACCTCCGTCGCGCACCCCCATGCCGGTGATCTCGACCTCGCTGAAGTCGTCGCCGACGCCGGCGGCCTCCAGGACGGCGAGCAGCGACGGACCCTCCTGCGCCTTGCCCTCGGCCGTGATGCTGACGGTCGGCAGCGCTTCGAGGTCGGCGACGGCGAAGGTGCGCAGCAGCTCGCCGTCGCGGGTCACGACGACGCTGTACACGGATACCGGCGGGCCGTCGTCGCCCGAGGCGCCGCCGGCGATCTGTCGTTCGGCGGCCCACGCCGCCGCGACGACGAGGAGAAGCGCCGCCGCGGCCAGAAGGCCGCGGCGGCGCGTGCCCGAGCGTGTCGGGGTCTCCGTCACGCTCGCCTTCGCCTCACTTCACCGTCAGGTAGTGCGACGGTCGACCAGGTGGCCGCGTGCCGGTCGTCCTCGGGGGCGTAGGCGCGGAGCTTCCAGGTCCCCGTCGAGCCGAGGTAGATCGTCACCCGGTACTTGCTGTAGGTGAGGTAGTCCACGGTCTTGCACCAGACGGCCTTCTTCAACACCCAGGTGCCGGTGTCGGGGTTCTTCTTGTAGCAGTAGAGCTTCACCGCTTCGTTCCAGCCCGGTGTGTGGCGTGGCTGCAGGGTGCCCTCGACGCGGAACTCGACGTACTTCTTCACCGTCGTCGGGGCGTCGGGGTTCTGCAGGGCGACCTTGGGCTTGACCAGCACGTAGTCGCTCGTGCTCGCACCGTACTCGTCGGCCCCGGCCCAGGTGGCGCGGAACTTCATGGCGCGGGTGAGGGCGGGGGTGACCGCGGTGCCGCCGTCGCTCTCGACGGTGGCGAAGGTCGTCCACGTGACCCCGTCGAGCGAGCTCTGCACGTCGACCAGGTAGCCCGCCAGCGGCGCGGCCAGAGTGTCGGTCAGGTGCACGGTGAGCGTCGTCGTGCCCTTGTACGGCACGATCGTCGCCGCGGCTGCGATGGTCAGGGCGGTGGGCACGCGCGGCGCGCCCGTGACCTCGTTCGACCGCGGGCCGACGTTGGTCGCCGCGTCGACGGCGCGCACGACGTAGTAGTAGTCCTCGCCGTTGGTGACGTCGGTGTCCTCGCAGGTGGTCTCCGTGGTCGTCGCGAGCAGCCGCGGCTGCGGCGTGTAGGCGATGACGTCGCCGATCGGCGTGGGGTCGGTCCAGCGGTAGACGCGGTACTCGGTCACCCCGTCCGCCTCGTCCGCAGCGTGCCAGGAGAGCGACACGGAGGCGTCGCCGGAGACGGCCTGGAGGCCGGTCACCTTGGCGGGCGGTGTCTGGTCGGCGTTGCCCCAGGCGAGGTCGACGTCGCTGGTGAGCGCGGCCTGCAGTGGGCTGAGCGGGACCACCGGCGGCCAGACGACGCTCTGCAGGCGGACGTCGAAGGCCATCCCCGACGGGACGGCGAGCGAGAAGTCGCCGGTCGCCCCGGCGGGCCCGAAGTCCTCGTTGTCGACGACGCCGTCGCCGTCCTCGTCGACGAGGTTGAGCTCGGTCCGGCTCAGCGCCCAGATCGGATCACCCAGGCCCGAGGGCACGACGTCGACGCGCTTGGCATTCGACGCCGTGGTGGCGATGCCGTTGTGGACCCAGAAGGCAGGCGTCGCGCCGACCAGCGTCCCCGACGGGTCGACGACGGTGACCGCCGGCGGGCCCGCGTTGTTCATCGTCGTCCCCGCGCCGCCGTCGACGGGCTGCAGCGAGACGAGGATGTAGTAGGTGCCGCTCTTGGTGACGTCGGCGAACTTGAAGGCGAACCACTGGCTGCCGGGCAGGTAGGCTCCGTCGTCGTCACTCGTGATGATGGGGAACTCGATCCACTCGGCACGCTCCTGGGCCCAGAGCCCGGTGGCGGGGTTCCAGGTGAAGCCACGGTTGGCGCTGCCCGCCGGCTCCGGCGTCGGGCTGAGGCGGATCTTGACGTAGTACTGGGTGTTCGGGAGTAGCCAGGGCGTCTCGCCCTCGGCGACCGCCGGGATGCTGAAGCGCAGCGTGCTCACCGAGTGGTCGTTGGCGACGTAGACCGGGAAGTCGCCCTCCTGCGGGCCACCGACGTAGGTCGTGGCCGCCATCGCCGCCGGCGCGAACAGCACCAGCGCCGCGACGACGGCGAGCATCACGAACAGCGTGACCCGCCAGCGCCTGCCGGCCCGTGCCGTCGCCGTAGTGCCCGTGACTTCGTGCCTCTGCATGGTCCCCTCCTGTAGTGGGTTCCCCCGACGGCCTCTGAGCCTCACGCCGTGAGCTGCTCCATGTGGCCGGTGGCGGCCGCCGAGTAGCCGTCGAGGCGCTCGACGGCGGCCGGGAAGTCCGGGGTACGGATGCACGCGACGAGCGCCTGGAGGCGTTGCTCCTCGAGGCGCTCGCGCGGGATGACCAGGTCGTAGCGCTCCTGGTAGAGCGGGATGAAATCGAGGTCGTGGCGTCGGGCGGCGACCTCGAGGCCGACGCCGGCGTCGGCGAGGCCCGCCGCCACGATACGGGCGACCTCGTCGTGGGTGAGGGCGTCGGCGACCGGAGTCGTCAGGGCCGAGGCCGGGATGCCGGCGTGCGCCAGCAGCTCGTCGACGCGCACGCGCGTGCCCGAGCCCGAGTTGCGGCTCACGAAGCGCGCCCGCCGGGCGGCCACCGTGCCCAGATCCTCGAGCCCCAGGGGGTTGCCGGGCGCGACCATCAGCCCGGCGCGGCGGTCGGCGAGGGTGACGAGCGTCAGCTGCCTGCCCGGGAAGAGATGGCGGACGTGCGAGTGGTTCGTGCCGCCGTCGGGGTCGGGCAGATGGCAGCCGCAGCAGTCGCCGACGCCCTGGCGCAGGGCGATGAGTCCCTCGAGGCTGCCCATGGCGAGGTTGACGAGGTCGAGGGCTTCCGGCCCCTCGCGGAGGTGGTCGGCGAGCAGGTCCAGCGCGGGGTCGTCGCTGCCGACGGCGACGACGATGGTGCGCTCCTCGTCCTCCGGGAGCAGGACCAGGCTGACGGCGAACGCGCGCCCGGTCGCGCGGTAGAACTTCTCGACGTACCCCTTCTCCTTGTGCTCGCCGGCCGGCTCGACCAGCCCGGCCTGCTCGAGAGAGAGGACGTGATGGCGGACCCAGGCCGGGTGGTGACCGAGAGCCTCGCCGAGCTGCGTGAGCGTCCCCGGCCTGCTCATCAGGCGGCGCAGGATCGCCAGGCGCTCGGGGCGGGCGAGCACCTTGAGGGTCGCGACGTCGGTGATGTGACGGACTTTGTCCATAAACGCTAAGGGAAACCTTAGTAGGACGGAGCATCGTGCCCGGACGCCGTGCTGTCAAGTCGGCGCGAGCGCCGCGGGCTCGCTTGAGCCGGCCGGCGTGGGGGGAGAATCAGGAGTGAAGTACTCCTTCTACCTTGCGGAGGCACTGTGAGCGACGAGCAGCACGCCGAACGGCGCGGGTGCGCCGCGCTCTTCGCAGGCGTCGCCGGAGGCCAAGCGCCACGGCGCCCCGCGCCACAGCCGGCGCCGCTTCATCAAGGGCGGCGCCCTGCTGGCCGGGATCGCCGCCCTCTTCGCCCTCGTGCGCGCCGCCGGGGTGCGCGGGCCCGGCGGCGGCGGGGGCACGGGCGCCTTCGATCTGCTCGCGAGCTTCCCGGTGCGCAGCATCGAGGACGAGCCCGAGACGTCGCCGGCGGAGTGGGTCGTCGAGGTCGACGGGCTCGTCGAGCGGCCGCTGCGCATCGTGCGCACCGACTGGGCGCGCCTGCCGCGCTTCGAGCAGACCGTCGACTTCCACTGCGTCGAGGGCTGGAGCGTGCCGGACGTCGCCTGGGGCGGCGTCACGCCGGCCGTCCTGCTCGACGAGGCCGGCGTCCGCCCCGAGGGCACCCACGTCGTCTTCCACGCCGCCGGCGGCGAGTACGTCGACAGCCTGCCCATGGATCTCGTCCGGCACCCGCAGACGGTGCTGGCCGACACCATGGACGGCGAGCCGCTGGAGCGGAAGCACGGCGGCCCGCTGCGTCTCGTCGTGCCCGGTGCAGCTCGCCTACAAGAGCGTCAAGTGGGTGACGCGGCTCGAGGTCACCGACCGTTCGGTGCAGGGCTACTGGGAGGAGCGCGGGTACCCGATGGACGCGCCGGTCGGCGGCGGCGGACGGTCGAGCGGCTCGCAGCCGCGCGGCTGAGTCCGGAGCGGGGCCGGCGGCCCGGCGTCCGCCACCGCCGGCCGCGCCCCGGATGCGGACCGCGTCACCCGTTGCCCGCCCGCGTCGCGCCAGGCGTCAGCCCGGCAGGCGGTCGTCGAAGTACAGCACCCCGGGGAAGGGCCGCAGGCAGTGGGTGTGCCAGGCGGCCTGGCAGTAGGAGCCCACGCACGGCAGGGCGACGACGTCGCCCTCTTCGAGGGCCGGCAGCGGCGCGTCATGGGCGAAGATGTCGGGGCCTTCGTTGATGTGGCCGGCCACCGTGTAGCGCCGCTCCGCGGGCGCGTCGGCGGCGCGGCAGAGCACGACGCCGACGGGCTCGTGGTAGACGAACGCGCGTGCATGATGTTCCAGCCGCAGTCGAGGCCGGCGAAGACGGCGCTGCCGTCGCCGGCCGCACTCCTGTCCTCCACGGTCACGACCTCGGCCAGCAACACGCCGGCGTCGGTGCTGAAGTACTCCCCCGGCTCGACGGCGACGGTGACGCCGAGGGGGCCGAGGTGGCGGGCGAGCACCCCGGCGTAGGCGGCGAGGTCGAGGGCGTCGTCGCTCGTGGTCGGCGCCGCGAGACCGCCGCCCATGTTGACCTCGGTCACGGGGCAGCCGAGGTCGAGCAGGCGCCGGGCGATCGCGGCGACGGTGGCCGTCGCCTCCTCGAAGCGCGGCAGCAGCGACGTCGCAGCTGGTGGGCGAGGTGCACGTGCACGGTGTCGATCGTGAGCGCGTAGGAGCGCGCGACGGCGACGGCCTCCTCGAGGCGCTCCGGGTAGATGCCGAACTTCGTCGGCCGGTCGCCGGAGTACGCGTGCGTCACGTTGGCGGGGTCGACCGCGCTGACGCGCGGGTTCACCCTGAGCCCGACCGCGGTCCCCGGCGCGCGCCGCCCGTAGCGGTGGATCTGGCTGATCAGGTCGAGGTTCACGTGCACCCCGCTCGCGAGGATGACGTCGAGGTCGCGCTCGCTCACGTTCGTGCCCGTGTAGCTGATCTCGGAGGGGAGGAAGCCGTGGGCGAGGCCGTGCTCGACCTCGCCCGGCGAGCAGACGTCGAGACCGATCGCGTCGGCCGAGCCGGGCGACCCGAAGGCGCGGAAGCGGGCGAGGACCTCGGGCTCGCGCTGCGCCTTCAGCGCGGCGCGGACGCGGAACGCGACGCCGCTGCCGGCGAGCGCGTCGCGCAGGGCGCGCGACGTTCTCGTCGATGCGCGTCAGGTCGTAGACGTAGAGCGGCGTGCCGTGCTCGCGGGCCAGGGTCTCGGCGTCGCGGCCGGCGATGCGCAGGCGGCCGTCGACGGCACGCAGGCCCGCGTGCTCCCACCACGGCCGCGCCGTCCCGGCAGGGGGTGAGCCGCCGCCGCTCTCGTCAAGGGGTCGCATGAGGGTAGTGTCTCGTGGGCATCGGGCGCGCGGCAAGCCGGGCGAGCGGGTGCGGGGCGGCGCCCGGCGGCCGTCGCGCCCGGGCCGGCACGCCTGCCGCGACGGCGCCGGGTTAGCGGGCCCGCGCTGGCGGGCAGGATGGCCACGGAGCCGACGGCGTCGATCCTCGCCGCGCGGCAGAGCCGTCGATGCTGAAGCCCGGCCGAGGAGGAATCCGATGAAGTGGCGCTGCACCGTCTGTGACTACATCTACGATCCCGAGGTGGGCGACCCCGACAGCGGCGTCGAGCCGGGGACCGCGTGGGACGACCTGCCGGACGACTGGGTCTGCCCGGAGTGCGGCGTCGAGAAGGACATGTTCGAGCCGGTCGACGACTGACGAGCGTCCCAGTCACACCAATGGGGCCGCGACGGGCGCCGCGCGAAGTGCGCGCGGCGCCCGTCGTGCGTTCGGCGCGGGGGCGTGGCACCGGTCACGCTTCCCGCCCCGTGCCCGGCCGGCGTCGCGCCTCCGTGCGCGGTGTGCACGACCCTCGGCATCCGCGCTACAGTTGGGGCAGGAGCGAGCGAGTGAGGGGAGCGAGGCACCGATGAGTCTGCTCGAGCTGAAGGACGTCAGCCTGAACCTTGGCGGCAAGGACATCCTCAACAACTTGACCGTCGAGTTCTGGGAGGGGCACATCCACGCCCTGATCGGCCCCAACGGCGCCGGCAAGTCGACCCTGGCGAGCACGCTCATGGGCCTCCCCGGCTACACGCACCACAGCGGCGACATCCTTCTCGACGGGGAATCGCTCGTCGGGGTCCCCGTCGACGAGCGCGCCCGCCGCGGCATGACCCTCGCCTGGCAGGAGCCGGCGCGCTTCGAGGGCCTCCGCGTCGACCGCTTCATCGCCGCCGGGGCGAAGGACAAGAGCACCGACACCGTGCGCCGCGTGCTCGACCGCGTCGGCCTCGACCCCGACAAGTACATGACGCCGCGCCGTCGACCGCACGCTCTCCGGGGGCGAGCGCAAGCGCATCGAGCTCGCCTCGATCCTCGCCATGGAGCCCCGTCTCGTGCTCATGGACGAGCCCGACTCGGGCATCGACGTCGAGGCCCTCAACCGCATCTTCGACGCGCTCTCCGACTTCAAGGAGCGCGGCGCCACGGTGATCATGATCACCCACAGCCAGGAGGTGCTGAAGCACGCCGAGCACGCCTTCCTCATGTGCTGCGGGAGCATCCTCGAGAAGGGCCCGGTCGGGCGCATCGAGGGCTACTTCGCCAGCCACTGCGTGCCCTGCGACCACGAGAACGCGCCCGACATCGACGAGCTCGCGGGGGTGGAGGCATGAGCCCGACGTCGCAGCAGGTGGAGACGGCCCGCGAGCTGCTCGCCAGCCTCGGCGACTTCGGCGGCCACGTGAAGGGCGACGACATCGCCCACCTCGAGGTGCACGGCAACGAAGTCGTCGGCGTCGCACCTCGTCCCCGGCTTCGAGGTCGACGTCGACCAGCTCGACGACGGCATCGCGGCGCACATCCACCTGAAGAAGGGCGTGCGCCTCGCCAAGCCCGTGCACCTCTGCTTCGGCATGCTGCCCGAGACCGGCCTGCAGCGCATCGTCATGGACGTCGAGGTCGAGGAGGACTCGTTCGCCTCGGTGCAGGCGCACTGCACCTTCCCCAACGCCGTCGACATCACCCACAAGATGGACGCCGTGGTGCGCATCGCCGCGGGCGCCACCTACGAGTACTTCGAGCGGCACCTGCACGGCGCCGGGGGCGGCGTCCTCGTGGTGCCGAAGACGAAGGTCGAGGTCGGCGAGGGCGCGCGCTTCAAGACCGAGTTCGAGCTCATCAAGGGGCAGGCCGGGGTCATCGACTTCGACTACGAGGTCGACTGCGACGCCCACAGCCTGCTCGACATGATCGCCCGCATCTGGGGCCGCGGGCACGACCGCATCACGATCCGCGAGACCGCGCGCCTCAACGGCGAGGAGGCGACCGCCGTGCTCCAGAGCCACATCGCCGTCAAGGACGAGGCGGTCGCCGACGTCTACAACTCGCTGGCCGCCAACGCCGCCGGCGCCCGCGGGCACGTCGACTGCAAGGAGATCGTGCAGGGCGCGGCGATCGCCAGGGCGGTGCCCGTGGTCGAGGTCAACCACCCCCGGGCGCACATCACCCACGAGGCCGCGATCGGCAGCGTCGACTCGAAGCAGCTGCAGACGCTCATGAGCCGCGGCCTCGACGAGGAGAAGGCGACCGACCTGATCATCGAGGGGCTGCTGGGCTGACGCAGGGCCGGGCCGGATGACTAGAGCTCGAGCCCCTCGAGGACCGAGATCGCCTCGGTGCGGGTGAGGCCGCCGGAGACGCGCACGGCGTAGCCGTCGTCCCAGACCACGGCGGCCGGGCCGTCGGCCCCGTACCACGTGTGCGCCGTGCGGCCTGCGAAGAGCCCGTACGTGCAGCTCGACCGTCTGGTGCCCGAGGAGGTCGTTCCAGCCGGGGTCGATCGGCGTCGTCCAGGAGCCGCCGGTGACGATCTCGATGGTGTACGACGAGAGGCCCTTGGCGTAGAGGAGCACGGCGGCGTTCGGGGCGGCTGCGCCCGGGTACGGACCCTCCGCTCGCCCGCCGCCCGCGGCGCGACCCAGACGGCGGGCGCGCTCCCGATCCGCGTCACGCCGACGGCGACGAGGTCGTAGCCGTCCGGGTCCAGCGTCGAGGCGGGGAGGGCGACCCCGAGGCGCTCGGCGGCCTCGTCGAGGTCGCCGACGATCTCGGGGTCGCCCGACTCGAAGCTCTCCAGCCGGGCGCCGGCCGGCGGTGTCGTGTCGAACGTCCCGGCGGCCGGCGGTTCGTCGATCCGGAGCTCCTCGACCCGGTACTCGACACGCATCCCGGCCCTCCACGCCGTTCAGGCTGTACCAGACCACCAGCCCGGTGTCGCGGTCGACGATGAGGTCCTTCAGCCACGAGCCGCTGCGCCAGGAGGCGCGCCACGCCTCCCTGCCCTGGTAGAGGACCGGCTTGATGCCGATCGTCTCGTCGTCGTCCTCGACGGCCGAGCGCACGATGGCGGCGTCGCCCTGGAAGTCGACCGGCGTGGGGCCGCCGACCCGCCAGCGCGGCGGCCACTGGTCGGTGACGAGGGTGGCGCGCGGCCGCCCTTCGGCAGGCTCGAGCACGTGCAGCTCCTCGCGCGCCGCGGCGTCGTACGCCCAGCGGTGACCGCCGGCGCGCTCGAAGCGCAGGCCGTCGTTCGCGACGACCGCGTCGACCGTCGCACTGCCGTCGCCGGAGAGCACGAAGGACCCGCTCGTGGTGGTGCTCACCGTGGAGCCGTCGCGCACCTGCTCCTCGGTGTAGACGAAGCGGCCGGAGGCGCTCGCGAGGGCCGGCATCGTCACCGACGGCGGCGGCTTGAGCACGAAGGCGTAGAACAGCAGGAGGAGGAGGGCGAGCGCGGTCAGGGTGACGGCGAAGCCGGCCGGCGTGCGGCGTACACGCGCGGTCCGGATCTGCTCGCTGACGCGTTGCTCGCGGTCCTTCGGGGGGAGCATGGCCATGGCGTCAGATCCCCTCGCCGTCGAGGCCGGGCTCGTCGCCCCGTCCGTCCCCCGGCTCGTCCGCGTCCCGGCCGCGCCCGGGCCGATCGCTCTTCGCCCTCTTCCGCCCGACCGCCGGACCGTTCGACGTCGGCGCCTCCGTCCTCGTCGCGTTCGCCTCCGCCCCCACCCCACGACCAGACGAAGAACAGCGGCAGCAGGAAGAAGACGACGCCGAACCGCCACGAGACGAAGAGGGTGACGAGGGCCACCGTCACGCCGGCGAGCAGCAGGATGAGGTTGCGCGACCGCATCACGTCACCCGCACGGTGGCGTCAACGCCGCCCTGCGCGGGTCGCGCGCTCGTGGACCGTCCGGCGGCGGAAGGGACGCAGCAGGGCGTCGCCGACCAGGGGCACCACGATGGGCAGCGTGCGGATGAGGACGAGGACGGTGAGGGCGAGGGCGACGGTGATCGCCCCCATGATGGCGAGGACGTTCCCGATCGCCAGCATGAAGGCGCAGAGGCCGCCGACACCGAGGTAGACGAGAGGGACCCCCCACTCCGGCATGTGGTCGAAGGCGGACTCCGAGAGGCGGACGGCGATGGCGACGAGGACGCCGAGGATCACGTACGTCGCGGCCAAGCCGATGGCGAAGGCGGTCACGGTCCTCCAGTGCCGAGTCGCAGACCCGTCCGGGACCATGCTACTCGTTCCTCCCGGACGGCGTCCCCGGGCGACCGGCGGGCGATGCGCGCGGCAGCGGACGGCGTCGCCGCTGTCCTGCGCTACTCCGCGGCGGAGACCGCGAAGGTGCTCTGCTCGCGGCGGAGACCGTGGGGGTGCTACTCCGCGGCGGAGACCGCGGCCGCGTCGAGCGGCCCGCAGTCGAGCGTCCAGTCGTCGGTCGGCGTCGTGTGCAGCGAGAGACTGCAGGACGAGCGGTCGGCGGCGAGCTCGTAGCTGAAGTCGCCGACCGCGTCCGACTGGGTCATGGGGCCGTGGTTCCAGGGGTTGCTCGGCCACAGGGCGCCGTCGCGCAGAGCCCCGACGCCGCCTTCGCGCGACACCTGGGAGGCGGGAGGGTAGAGGCCGTCGTGCCGCCGGGCCCACTCGATCACGTACTGGCGGATCAGCGAGAGCCCTTCCTGCTCGCGATGGCGGTACGCCAGCCGGCCCGAGCCGGGCATCGAGCCCCTCACCTCGAACTCGCCGTCGGGCAGGTGGCCGACCAGGCGATAGCTCCGGCGGTCGGCCGCCACGGTGTAGGTGTAGCGGCCCGGAGATGTGCCGGGGCGCATGGCTTTGCCGGTCCACGGGTCCGCCGGCCAGAGCGGCGCGTGGAGCCCGCCGCTCTTGCGCACCATGTCGGCCGCGGGGTAGCTGTAGTAGCGCTCCAGGGCGTAGGTCTCGATGTAGCCCTGCAGGAGCAGCAGGCGCTCCCGCATCGAGTCGCTCCTCGGTGACGACGGCCGGCCTCGCCGAGGGGTCGAGGCTCGGCTCGGGCTCGCCGGACGGCCCGGCCGGTGCCTTCCGGGCTCGGCGCGGCGCTCCCGGCGGCGCCCGGCTCATCCCCGCCGCAGCCGCTCGCCGTCACGGCGATCAGCAGCCCGGCGACCAGCAGGAGGCCGGCGGCGAGGAGTCGTGCCCGGCGGCCCGCGCGCCGCGGCGCACCACGCGACGCGTCGCTCCTGCGCGGCGGCGCCAGACCTCGCCGGGCGGCCGTGCTGCGCTGCATGTGTCCCTCCCTCGGGCCCCGGGTCCGTGTCGTCGCGCAGTCTGCGACGGGCATCGCACGCGGTCAAGCCGGCCGCGCGCGGGCGGTTCGCGCCCGGGTCCGGGCGGGGCCCGTCGGCGTCGCCGTCCGGCCGTGGAGAGCCGCCCTTCCCTCGGGCGACGCCGGACACCACCGAGCGCCGTCGCCGCCGGCATGTCCAATTGCGCAGGATGATGTTCAATTGGGCATGATCGCGCGACCCCCGGGTCGCACCCCCCGCGAGCGTGAGGTGACGCCGGTGGAGCCGAGGATCCCGACCCGCATGGGCGACGGGTTCATGGTCGAGAGGACCCGTAGCGAGCTGCGCGCCGACATCGAGGCGGCGACGGCCGAGGCGGCGCGCAAGGCGAAGTGCCCGCCGCTCGCCGCCGGCGAGCTCGACCACCTGCTCGACATCTACGCCTCGCCCGCGTCGTTCACCGCCGTCGACATCGGCGACCAGGTCGTCCTCTCCTGCGACGGCGGCGGCAGCAAGATGACCGGCACCGACCTCCAGGACCTCCTCGAGAGCGAGCAGCGCCTCGGCCAGGACATCCTCGAGCTCTGGCACATCGAGTACAGCTACAAGGCCATCAAGACGATCCTGCCGTTCCAGCAGCAGCTCATGCAGAACGCCCAACTCATGCTCACCGCGCCGATCCAGTACGGGGCGCAGCCCAACCTGGCCTTCTACTCGAAGCCCGACGGCCCTGCCGACAACTGGTTCGAGCTGCTGCCGCAGGGCCGCATCGCCGAAGCCAAGGCGGCCATCGAAGAGGCGATGGAGCACGCGACCAAGGACTTCATCTACGTGAGCGACGGCATGATGGAGGCCGGCGCCGACGGCATGGACTTCGACACCACCGGCGGCGCCGGCGACGCCGACCTCTTCAGCACGCTGCGCGCGGTGAAGCACGTGCGCGAGAGGTGGCCGGAGGCGGGCATCGAGGTCGGCATGGCCGGCGAGTTCGTGATCGGCGTGCACGGCGAGCTCGCGTGGGAGGGCCGCCGGCTCGCCGGCATGTGGCCCAAGGACCAGCTCGAGGTCGCCCAGGACGCGGGGGCGACGCTCTTCGGCCCGGCGGTGAACATCCGCACCTCGAAGAGCTGCGCCTGGAACGCCGCCTTCTCCCTCACCGTGATGAAGCCGTGCATGGAGGCGGCGCGCATCCCCGTCCATCCCAACGTCGGGCAGGGCGTGTGCGGCGTGCCGGTCAACGGCTACCCCGGGGAGGACGCCTCGTCGCGGGCGGCCAAGGCCTGCGTCGAGATCCTGCGCTGCGACGGGTTGTAGGTGGGCTCGGGTGACTCCAGGGGCATGGACGTCACCCACGCGCTCGCCGCCGGCATGGGCGGGATCCGGACGGCCGGAGATCTGGTGGCCCGGATGCAGATGTCGCGGGGCATGCGCCTGAACGGAGGCGAAGGAGTACGTCGCGGGGAAGCTGGGCTGCGGGGTGCGCGACCTGAGCGACAGCTACGCCATGGAGCAGCTCAGGGGCGAGCTCGGTCTGGGGAGGATCCTCGACCACTCGAACCTGCACCCCGGCGAGCCGAACGCGATGTACGCCAAGTTCCGTATCGCCGAGCTGCTCGGGCTGCGCATCAACTCGGTCGAACGATTCAAGGACCTGGCCGGTCTCTGACGATACAGGGTTCGGTGGGGCGGCCGGCGGCGGGGGCCACGGTCGCCCCGCCGATCAGCCGCGCACCGCCGTTGCGGCGGGCGTGGGGTGGACTGACCGGAGGCCGGATGATGCGCGCGAAGTCGTTCGATCGACGCCGGCCGTGCGCGGTCGCTGCCGGCGGTCGCGGCGCTGGTCGCGGCGCTCGCCCTCTCCGCCGCCTGCCTCATCTGCGCTTGCGCCGGGGAGGCCGCCGAGCCGGTCACGGCGCCGGTCGACCAGGCGAAGGATCTCGCGGCGAAGGCCGCCGTGCTGGCGATCGCGACCGGCGTCAAGGCGCACGTCGCGACGTCCGGCGAGGCGCCGGCGGACGCGAGCCAAGCCACGCTCGGCGCCTTCGTGAGCCCCTGGCCCGACAACCCCTTCACGGGCGCCCCGATGGCGCCCGGCTCGAACCCCGGCGACTACGTCTACGACGGCGCTCGGCGACGGGGCCTACGAGCTCTCCGTGTACCTCTCCGACGGGACGCTGTCGCCGGCTCCGTGACGGGCACCGCCCGCGGCCGCCTCGGCGGGCGCCGCCCTGCCGCTGCGTGATCGGCGCCGCCCCGCGGCGCCTCAGCGGCCCCCGCCCTGCCGCTCCGTGATCGCGCCGCTCGCGGCGCCTCAGCGGCGCCGCCCCGACGGTCCCCGTCGGGCAGCGCCTTGACCGGCTCGGGCGGGCCGGGCGGCCGGAGCACCGGTCGTCGGGTACGATGCGGGGAGCGCCGTCGCCTCGCGGGCCGTGTCCGGACCCGCGGCGCCGCCTCACGCGGCCGGCGGCGACGCCACGCGCGGCCCACGACGAGGAGGACGCACCGATGGACCCCGCCGAGTTCCGCACGCTGGGCCACGAGCTGGTCGAGTGGATCGCGGCCTACCGCGAGCGCCTCGAGGGACTGCCGGTCATGAGTCGCGTCGAGCCCGGCGAGGTCGCCGCGCAGCTCCCGGCCGAGCCTCCGCAGCAGGGCGAGGGCCTCGACGACATCGTCGCCGACCTCGAGCGCATCGTGCTGCCGGGGATCACGCACTGGAACCACCCCGGCTGGTTCGCCTACTTCCCCTCGAACTCCGGACCTCGCCTCGGTGCTCGCCGACCTCGTCGCGTCGGGGCTCGGCCCCCAGGGCATGAGCTGGCAGACGAGCCCCGCCGCGACCGAGGTCGAGGACGTGGTCATGGACTGGCTGCGGCAGATGATCGGCCTGCCGGAGTCGTTCACCGGCGTGATCCACGACAGCGCCAGCACGGCGACCTTCTGCGCTCTGCTCTGCGCGCGCGAGCGCACGACGGGCTTCGGCCAGAACCGCGGCGGCCTGCAGGCCGAGGAGGCGCCGCTCGTCGTCTACGCCTCGGACCAGGCGCACAGCTCGATCCCCAAGGCGGCGCTGCTCGCCGGCTTCGGCGCCGAGCACCTGCGCCTGGTCCCGACCGACGACGAGCACGCGCTGCGCGTCGACCTGCTCGAGGAGGCGGTCGCGGAGGACCGCGCCGCCGGCCGCAGGCCCTGCGCGGTCGTCGCCGCGACCGGGACGACGGCGACGACGGCGCTCGACCCGGTCGGCCGGGTGGCCGACGTCGCCGAGCGCCACGGCCTCTGGCTGCACGTCGACGCGGCGCTCGCCGGGACGGCGATGATCTGCCCCGAGTTCCGCTGGATGTGGGAGGGCGTCGAGCGCGCCGACTCGCTCGTCTTCAACCCCCACAAGTGGATGGGCCCGGGCTTCGACCTCTCCGCCTACTACGTGCGCGACCCCGAGCACCTGGTACGCGTGATGAGCACCGACCCGAGCTACCTGCGCACGGCCCAGGACGGCCGCGTGCGCAACCTGCGCGACTGGGGCATCCCGCTGGGCCGCCGCTTCCGCGCCCTCAAGCTGTGGTTCGTGATCCGCGAGCACGGCGTCGAGGGCCTGCAGGCGAGGATCCGCAGAGACGTGGCGAACGCGCAGTGGCTGAAGGAGCAGGTGGACGCCGCCGCGGAGTGGGAGCGCCTCGCCCCCGTGCCGCTGCAGACGGTCTGCCTGCGACACGCACCCGCGGCGCTCGCCGGCGACGAGGCGGCGCTCGACGCCCACAACCTCGCCATCGTCGACGCCGTGAACCGCGCGGGGGAGAGCTACCTGACGTCGGCGGTGGTCAAGGGGGTGCGGGCCGTGCGCGTCTCGATCGGCGCCCAGGCGACCGAGCGGCGGCACGTGGAGGCCGTCTGGCGGGCGTTGCGCGAGGCCGCCGCCGGCGCGCTGAGTGCGGCGGCTGCGAAGTGCTGCAGTCGGCGGTCGCCGCGTCGGCCGAGCACGGCGGCCGCCGTCGTGTCCGGCGCGAGGCGGCGGTCCACAACGGCAAGGGCCGGGCGGTCCCCCGCGGGGACCGCCCGGCCCTTCGTCGCTGCTGGTCGCGGCGCTTCGTCCGCGCTCGCGTCCGTCGTCCGGGCTCAGTACGCCTGCGGCCTGACCTCGAGGGTGACGTTCACGTCGGTCGTCGCGCCGTCGCGCAGGACCGTCAGTGTGATCTCGTCGCCCGGCGACTTCTCGGAGATGGTACCGGCGAGCTCCTCCATGCTGGTCACGGCCTCACCGTCGATGGCGGTGATGATGTCGCCGCCGACCACGTAGGGCTGGCCCTGCACGCTGGTCTCACTGGTGCCGCCCTGCAGGCCCGCCTCGGCGGCGGGGCTGCCGTCCACGACCTCGGCCACCAGCACGCCCTCGCCCTCGATGCCGAGCGCGGCGGCGATGTCGGCGGTCAGGGTCTGGCCCTGGATGCCGAGCCAGGCGTACTCGACCTGGCCGCCGTCCTTGAGCTGCTCCATGACGCGGATCGCGGTGTTGATCGGGACGGCGAAGCCGAGACCCTGGTTGCCGCCGGACTCGGAGGCGATCTGCTCGTTGATGCCGATCACGTGGCCGGTCGCGTCGATGAGCGGGCCGCCGGAGTTGCCGGAGTTGATGGCGGCGTCGGTCTGGATGCCGTTGGAGATGATGGAGCCGTTCGGCGACTGGAGCTCGCGGTCGAGGGCGGAGACGACACCCGTCGTCAGGGTGAAGTCGAAGCCCAGCGGGTTGCCGATCGCGACCACGGGCTCGCCGACGTTCAGCTCGTCGGAGTCGCCGAGCGGGATCACGGTCAGGTCGCCGACCTCGTCGGGGTCGATCTTGAGCAGGGCCACGTCGCTCGAGTCGTCGGCGCCGACGACCGTGGCCGTCACCTTGGTGCCCGCCGACTCCTCGTCCTTGAAGCTCACGGTCACCGACTCGGCGGTCACGCCGCTCTCGCTGACCACGTGGGCGTTGGTCAGGATGTAGCCGTCCTCGGACACGACGAACCCCGTGCCGAGCGCCTGCTGCGAGCCGCTGCTGGGGCTGTACGGATCCATCGACGAGGCCGCGGAGAAGGTGGCGACGACCTCGACCACTCCCTGGGCGTAGGTGTCGTAGATCTCCTCGGGGGTCATGCCGGTGGTCGTCATCGAGACGGTGCTCGTCTGCGCCGGCTCGACCACGGTCTTCGTCACACTCTCCACGGGGACGAGCCCGGTCGCGAGCGCGAGCGTCATGCTGCCGACCGCGGCCACGATGCCGAGGGCGATGCTCGCTACGGCGGTACGCATCCTCATCGTCTGTCACCTTCCTTGGTCCTGGGGACCGCTGCTGGGGGCGCCGGGCCGGCGGCCGCGAGGGGGGCGCGCCCGCCGGCCCGGCTGGGGGCCGTCTTCGTTGTGTGTGAGTCAGTTGTAGCCGCCCGGGTTGTGGTGGACCTGAATGGATGCTGGGAACTTCCTGTGAGTCCGCGGGCTCTGCGGCACCTCTGCGAAACGCCGGTCGATGACGGCATATGCAGACCGCAGAAGTCCGCCGAGGCGTCACGTCGTACCCGGCCAGACAACGCCTCAGTGCAGGGTTTCCTACTTCCACGCCGCCCGCGGTGCTATCCTCGTAGCCTGAAAGGGCCGGCAGTGTGAAGGACTCTCCCACACTGCAGACTACTTGTTAGAGCCAGCAGGCAGGAGCGCAGGTGCACGGCGCAGAGCAGACGGCCAGTCCGCCCGTGCGTCTGCACTCACGCTCGGCCGCGTCGTCGTCGTGCTCCCTCTCGCGTTCGGCATCTACGGCGCACCTGTCCGGTCTGGCGTGCGCTACTCGCGCGCGCCGGACCAGGACACCCTCTTCTACGTGGCTCGGTGCCGCGGTCGACCTGGCGCCGCTCCTCCTCTACGCCTTCGCCGCGTTCCTCGTGCTCACCGGTCGCCGCCCTCTCGCCGGCTGGACGCTCCTCTTCGTCTCGTGGCGTCGTCCTCAGCGCGATCGCCGCCTACTACCTCTGGCAGTACCGCGACTGGGGCAGCGCTCATGGCTGTACCGCCCTACCTGACCGCGCTCGCGCTCGTGGAGCTCCTGCGTGGGCGCAGGCCGGTGGTCACAGCCTCCGGCTGATCATGGCGTTGAGCAGCTCTAACCAGCGCATCGAGCTGATTGGCCCGCAGCGTAAGATGAGGCGCAACGCGCAGCGAGCCAACAGCTCATGCGCACCACGTTGATGCGCAAGCAGGGGCGCATCGGCGGCATGTCGACCGTACGTCGCCGTCACGGCGGCGGCAACTCGACCACCACGCAGGTTGCCGACCCCCGTGGCCGCCGCCGGTCGCGACGCTCGCCCTGGCCCGTGACTTCGCCATCGTCATCCAGTCCCGCTGCGTGCAGTCCGGGCTCAGGGCTCCGTGCGTCCACGGGCGACGCTACGCCGCGTTGCCATAACCAGCGCGTCAGACCTGACTCGCAGACGGCCAGGCGTCGAGATACCTCCAGCGCAGACCGCTCGCAGGTTATGCACACCACGTTGTACGGAACAGAACCTCGGCGGATCGGGGTGGCGACCGTGGACTACCAGGGCTCGCTCGAACTCGTAGAGCTCGACGCTCGCGGGAATGCTCGTGTCGCTGACTGTCTGTCGGACGGCAAGACGCTGGCGCAGCGGCTGGCGACCGAACTCCCCATCGCTGACGGCACGGTCTACGCCGTGGTCGGGCCCGGCGTTTCCGAAGACCACCTGTACCACTTCAAGTGGGGCGGCGTCGTACCCCAGATCCCGCCGGATCAGTCGGGCTGGCAGGAGGTCGTGACCGCCGGCGCGGTCTTTGCCCGGGCGGTCGCCGCGAGACTCCGCGACCTTTGTGGCACTCTCGTCGTACAGGACTGGCACGTCACGTCCTCGCATCCCGGTCTCGCGATTCGGGGGCACGAGCCCTGGCTCTTTGGCGAGGAGGTCTACTTCGTCAGCCGAGACAGCACTGTCGATGAGGCAGAGCATCTCCTCGCGATGGGCGACCTCTGGCCGGGACTCACCGCCCTCGTGGCGGAGGTCGATCTCCCCGCAGCACTTCGCCAGTCGGCTCACGAGATCGAGCCGTCGCTCCTCGATGAGCTGGTGGGTGGCGCGCGGGAGCTCATCATCGGCGCCTACGACGGCGAGAGCTTCCTCTTGTGGGCGAGAGACTCGCACGCGGTGGAGTTCTACCGGTCGGCAATGGTGGCCGAGTAGCGTGCCCTGTCCGTCCAACCAGTGCATCAACCTGACGCGCCCACGCGCCGAGATATCCTTCAACGGCGCGGCGCGCAGGTTATGCACGCCACGTTAGGCGCAAAGACGTGACACCGACCGGGGGTCCATGGTGAGCACGCGTATCGTCTCTCTTCCACTCGTTCTCCTCGCCGCCGCGCTCGCCGCCGCCTCTCTCCTGGGCGGCTGCGGCGATGAGGCGACCGCGGGCGAGGGAGCCGAAGCGTCGTCGTCACCGGCGCCCGCCTGGCTCGCTTCAGAGGCGGCGGCGCAGGCGGAGCGTCTCGGCGATCCTGCGCCGGAGGCCGCCTTCTGGCGCTACGACCCCACCCACGACAGCTACACCATCGTGCTCATCGGCGAGTTCGACACGGCTCACTCTATCCGCGACGGCGCCCTCCTCAGCCCTAGCGGGGCATCCGAGATCACCGTCGAGCCGAGCCGCTGGGTGCTGTTCACCTACAGTGGCCCGCACGCGGTCGAGGTGTTCGGCTGCGGGCCCCGTGAGTCCGACGGCCTGGCCCTTCCGGGCCTCCAGCCTCTCGATCTGTGAGCGGGCGTAGGTTTGAGGCGCTGCGCCTAACAAGCGCATCTTAGTGTCACTCTTCCCGCGGGATGCCTGACCAGAGTCAGGTAGCCTCGGCCCCGACGGCGGAGTGACCCAAAGCGCATCTGTCGCCCTTTCGGGCTGACCGTCTGCTCTTCTGTCCCCCGCCGCCGGGAGCCGAGGGGTCGCCGACGTGACCTGATAGGAGCCTGGCCAAGAGGCCCCAGCTAAGGCGTGTCCGCCGGCGGTCCCCGCTCGCACCGGTCGCAGCCGAGCAAGGGGGACATGCAGGTGATCGTAATCGGGATCGACCCGCACATGAAGAGCCACACCGCCGTGGCGCTCGACGCCGCCAGCGGTCGCAGCCTCGGGCAGACGATCATCGCCAGCGACGCCGCCGGCTGCGCGGCGCTGATCGCCTGGGCGCGCCGCCTCGGAGATGAGCGCTGCTTCGCCATCGAGGACTGCCGCCACGTCTCCGGTCGCCTCGAGCGTCACCTGCTGCCCCACGGCGAGCGCCTCGTGCGCGTGCCGCCCAAGCTGATGGCCAAGGCGCGCGCCTCGGCGCGCACCTACGGCAAGTCGGACCCGATCGACGCCGAGTGCGTGGCCCGCGCGGCGCTGCGCGCAGCCGCACCTGCCCGAGGCGCGCCTCGCCGGACCCGAGGCCGACGTGCGCCTGCTCGCCGACCACCGCGACGACCTCGTCGGCGAGCGCCAGCGCGCTGCAGACTGCGCCTGCGCTGGCACCTCCACGACCTCGAGCTCGACCTCGCGCTGCCGCCGCGGGCGCTCGACCGCTACGTCTGGCTCGATCGCGTCGAGGCGTCCCTGCGCGCCCTGCCCGCGGGCACGCGCGTCCGCATCGCCCTCGAGCTCGTCGGCCGCTGCCGCGAGCTGACCCGCGAGGTGCGCGCCCTCGAGCGCGAGATCGGCGCGCTCATGCGCGCCCTCGCCCCCGAGCTGCTCGCGCTGCCCGGCTGCTCGGCGCTCTAGCGCGCGCAGCTCGTCGGTCAGGTGGCCGGCGCCGCGCGCTTCCGAAGCGAGGCCGCCTTCGCCATGCACACGGGCACCGCCCCGCTGCGCGGTCTCCTCGGGCAAGTCGCAGCGCCACCGCCTCAACCGCTGCGGCAACCGGCGCCTCAACTCGGTCATCCACATGATCGCCGTGACGCAGGCGCGCATGCACCCGCCGGCGATCGCCTACCTGGCGCGCAAGCGCGCCCAGGGCATGAGCACGCGCGAGGCGCTGCGCTGCCTCAAGCGGCACATCGCGCGGACCGTGTTCAGGACCATGCGCCGGGCGGAGCTGGGCCGGCTGGCGGTATGCTGTTGACATAGGAGCAAGAGCTGATTGGCCCGGGGCGTAAGATGACGCCGGAAGCGCAGCGAGCCAACAGCTCACGCGCACCACGTTCGGTGGGACGGCTGCATGGTCACGAGCGAGGATGTGATGGCTCAACAGACAACAATGAAAGCGGTTGCGTGCCCCAAGTACGGGCCGCCGGAGGTGCTCAGACTCGTCGAAGTCCCTGTTCCGTCACCGACGCCTGAACAGGTTCGGATTCGAATCCACGCGGCCGGCGTAACGATGAGCGACATCTTCATCCGCTCGGCGCGCGTCACTCCGCTGCTCCAAATCCCGTTTCGACTCATGATGGGAATCACGAAGCCGCGCGCGCCGGTCGTTGGCTTTGTATTCTCTGGCGTGATCGAACAGATCGGTGCGAGAATCACCCGCTTCAAACTCGGTGACGAGGTCTTCTGCACGACCGGCTTCTCGCTCGGCGCGTATGCGGAGTACCGCTGCATGGCGGAAACCGACTCGAGGAACCATGGCTGTTTGGCGCTCAAGCCCCACAACCTCACCCACGAGGAAGCGACTGCGGCAGCGTATGGTGGATTGCTCGCCCTGCAGTACAGCGACAAGGGCAGCATAGAAGCGGGTGACGAAGTCCTGATCTACGGCGCCTCCGGTACGTCAGGTACGATCGCTGTTCAATACGCCAAGCACCTGGGTGCGCGCGTCACCGGCGTGTGTGGCCCTCACAACGTCGATCTCGTCAGATCACTCGGCGCCGACGAGATCATCGACTACACCAAGAGCGATGCCCCGCCCTCGGGCGCGCACTATGATTTCGTGCTGGACTCGGTCGGCGGTGTGAAGTCCTCTCCACTCAAGAAGGCCGTCAGAAGAGCTCTCAAACCGGGCGGCTCGTACGTCTCGATCGACGACGGCGACATGCTACTGGAGTCCGCGCGCTTGGATCAGATTCGTGAGCTCGTTGAGAGCAAGGCGATCACGCCGGTCCTCGGTCACACGTTCCCCATCGAGGAGATCGTCGAAGCGCACCGGTTGGTTGAATCCGGTCACAAACGCGGGGGTGTGGCAGTCACGATCGCGGGGTAGCTGCGTGAAACCACAGGCTCACCATCTCAATGACAAGTCACGCGAACGCGCCAGCCCCATGCCGACGGTGGAGGCCACACCGAACAAGTGCATCGAGCAGACCGGCGCCGAAGGTATGCTGAGCTCCGCCGGCTGCGAGGCCGGCAGCTCATGCACATCACGTTCGCCACAACCCTGCGCACTTGACATCCAGCGCCCCGACACGTACGCTTTGCTGTACGTACTGGGAGGTCCGCGATGACGACCATCAGCGCCACCGAGGCACGCAGACACCTCTACCAGCTCCTCGACGACGTGGCACGCTCGCACGAGCCGGTGCAGATCACCGGCAAGCGCGGCAACGCCGTGCTCGTCTCAGAGGACGACTGGCGTGCCGTGCAGGAGACGCTCTACCTCGTCTCGATCCCCGGTATGCGTGAGTCCATCCTCGAGGGCATGGCGACGCCCGCCGCTGAGCTCGAAGACGAGCTCGACTGGTGAGCTGGCGGCTGCTCTACACGAAGCAGGCGCGCAAGGACGCGAGGAAGCTCGCCGCGGCGGGTCTCAAGCCCAAGGCGCAGGAGCTGCTTGCGATCCTCGAGGCCGATCCGTTCCAATCGCCGCCGCCGTTCGAGAAGCTCGTCGGCGACCTCAGCGGCGCCTACTCGCGGCGCATCAACATCCAGCATCGCCTCGTGTATCAGGTAGTCGTCGACGAGCGTATCGTCAAGGTGCTCAGGATGTGGACCCATTACGGGTGAGGCTGAGTTCAAGTTCGAACCGCAACACCTGCGCTTCTGACGCTCTCTCCTACCGGGCTTGTACATAGCACTCCTCCGGGGTCCTGTAGCCCAAGCGTTTCCGCGGTCGTGTGTTGAGCTTCGCCGCGATCGCGTCGCAGTCGGCCTGGGTGACGTGGGCCATGCTCCGGCGTTTGGGCAGGTACTGGCGCAGGAGGCCGTTCGTGTTCTCGTACGTGCCCCGCTCCCAGGCGTGGTGCGGGGTCGCGAAGTAGAACAGCGTCCCGGTCTCGGCCTCGATCTCGGCGTAGCTGTGGAACTCGGAGCCGTTGTCGGCGGTCACGGTGGCCACGCGCCCCAGGTGGCGGTGTGAGTTCAAGTTCGAAGTGCAACACCGGCGCCCCCGTCGCGCCTCCGTGTCTCAGGCGCCGATCAGCTTCTTGATCAGGTCGGCGCGGCGCGTCGGGCGACCCTTCGACTCCTCGCTCTTGTCGGCGCTGGCCATCATCTGCAGGGCGAGGTTGATGCCGAGCCAGCGCAGGGGCTCGGGCTCCCAGAGGGGCGACTTGTGGCCGACCCAGGGCAGCGCGGTGAGCTCCGTGGTGGCGCCGGTGATGAGGTCGCGCAGCGTGCGCCCGGCGAGGTTGGTCGTCGACACGCCGTCGCCCACGTAGCCGCCGGCCCAGGCCATGCCCGCGGCGCGGTCGAGGCCGACCGAGCCGTACCAGTCGCGCGGCACGCCGATGGCTCCGCCCCAGCGGTGGGTGACACGGAAGTCGCCGACCTGCGGGAAGAGGGTGTGGATCAGGCGGCGCAGGTGCTCGTGCACGGCGTCGTTCACGATGTAGCCCTCGTCGAGCTTGGAGTCGTAGTGGTAGGGCGCCCCGCGGCCGCCGATGGCGATGCGGCCGTCCTCGGTGTGGCAGGCGTAGAAGATCAGGTGGCGCATGTCGCCGAAGACCTCGTGCTTCTTCCACCCGAGGCGCTCCCAGGTCTCGTCGGAGAGCGGCTCGGTCGCGATCATCAGCGAGTAGAGCGGCACGAGCTGGCGCTCGTAGCCGGGGAGCTCGGGGGTGAAGGCCTCGGTCGCGCGCACGACGACCTCGGCCTTGACCGTGCCGAACGGCGTCTCGGCGGCGTGCGGGGCGAGGGCGGTGACCGGCGTGCGCTCGTAGATCGGCACGCCGAGCTTCTCGACGACGTCGGCGAGGCCGCGGGCCAGGCGCGCCGGGTCGACGGCGGCGCCGTGCGTGCAGAGCACGGCGCCGAGGCAGCCGGCGACCTTGAGGCGCTCGCGCGTCTCGGCGGCGCCGAGCATGACGTAGTCGTCCTCGCCGAAGCTCCAGGAGCGCTGGTACTCGAGCTCCTGGGCGAGGCGCAGCAGCTGCACGGGGTTGTTCGCGAGGTCGAGCTGGCCGTCGAGGTGGAAGCGGGCGTCGATCTGCTCGTCGGCGACGACGCGCTCGATCTCGTAGACGGTGTCGAAGAGGGCGCGCTGCTGGGCGACGACCGCGTCGCGCCCGTGGGTCTTGGCGGCGCGCTCGCGCGAGCCGGGGAAGGTGGTGTGGCACCAGCCGCCGTTGCGCCCCGAGCCTCCGTAGCCGGCGATCTCGCGCTCGAGGACGCAGACGCGCAGCTTGGGGTCGGCCTTCTTCAGGTAGTAGGCCGTCCAGAGGCCGGTGTAGCCGGCGCCGACGATGGCGACGTCGACCTCGGCGGCGCCGGGCAGGGAGGGCCGCGGGGTGAGCTCGCCGGGGACGCCGTCGAGCCACAGGCTGCGGGAGCGGTAGTCGGTCACGGGACCCTCCTCGGGGCGCGCGGTGATGTGCCTTCGCGAATCCTACACCGGCGCCGAGCCTGCGCGGGGCGCCTGAGACGCGGCGCGAGCGCCGGCGCAGCGCTTGAGCGCCGCCGTGCCGCGGATCGGCGGCGGCGTGCGGCGTGTCGGCGCGATCGGGGCTGACGGCGGCGGGCCGACGCATCAGAATGCCGGCATGTGGTACGAGCGGCTGCTCGAGAGGGAGGTCGTCCCCGACGCGGTGACCCGGCGGGCCGTACGCCTGCGCCTCGCCCGCCTGCTGGCACGGCTCGAGCGGGAGGCCGGCGGCGACGCGGAGGCGCAGCTCCGCCGCGTCGCCGCCGGCCTCCGTCGCGAGCCCATCGCCGTGCACGTCGACGACGCCAACCGGCAGCACTACGAGCTGCCGACGGCCTTCTTCGCCGAGTTCCTCGGCCCCCGGCTCAAGTACTCGTGCTGCCTCTGGCCGCCGGGCGTCGACGACCTCGCCGCGGCCGAGGAGGCGATGCTCGCCCTGACCTGCGCGCGCGCCGGGCTCGAGGACGGCATGACCGTCCTCGACCTCGGCTGCGGCTGGGGCTCGCTCGCCCTCTACGCCGCCGAGCGCTTCCCGGGCTCACGGGTGCGGGCGGTGTCGAACTCGGGCTCGCAGGGCGAGCACGTCCGCGCCGAGGCGGCGCGGCGGGGGCTCGCCAACGTCACCGTCGACACCGCCGACGTGAGCACCTACGCGCCCGGGGCGCGCTTCGACCGCGTCGTCTCGATCGAGATGTTCGAGCACGTGCGCAACTATGCGCGCGCCTTCGCCCGGGTGCGCGACTGGCTCACGCCGGACGGGCGCCTCTTCGTCCACGTCTTCAGCCACCGGCGGCACGCGTACCTCTTCGGGGACGGCCCGGAGGACTGGATGGGGCGCACGTTCTTCAGCGGGGGCACGATGCCGGCTCACGATCTCTTCCTCGAGTTCCAGGACGACCTCGAGGTCGTCGACCGCTGGCTCGTCGACGGCCGAGAGTACGCGCGCACTCTCGAGGACTGGCTGCGGCGCTTCGACGCCCGCGCGGCCCGCATCGACCCGATCCTCGCCGCGACCTACGGGCCCGACGCGGTGCGGCGGTGGCGCGTGAACTGGCGGCTCTTCTTCATCGCCTGCGCCGAGACCTTCGCCTACGCGGACGGGCAGGAGTGGGCCGTCTCGCACTACCTGTTCGCGCCGCGCGCCGCGGGCTGAGCCGCCGAGCCTCGTCGGCGGGTCGACGCGCCGCACGCCGCCGGCCCCGCCTTCAGCTCAGGGGACGAGCACCAGCTTGCCGAGCGCCGGACCCTCGATGAGCAGGCGGTGGGCCTGCGGCGGCCTCGGCGAGCGGCAGCTCGCGGCCGACGACCGGCCGCAGGCGGCCGGACTCGAGGGCCGCCTGCACGCCGGCACGTGCGGCGGCGAGCTCCTCGGGGCGCGCGTTCGGGAGGCGCATGGCGAGGATCGTCGCCTCGCGGTCCATGAGGTCGCGCGGGTCGATCTCGACCCGGCCGCGGCTGCCGACGACGACGACGCGGCCGCGCGGCGCCAGCGCCGGCAGGTCGCGGCCGAGGTTCGCGTTCGCGAGCAGCTCGACGACGAGGTCGACACCGCGCCCTCCCGTCCGCTCGCGTACCGCGTCGAGGTGTCCCGGGTCGCGGTGGTCGAAGGCGGCGGCCGCGCCGTGCTCGAGCACGAGCGCGCGGCCCTCGCGCGCTGCCGGCCGTGGCCAGCACGGTGAGGTCGCCGGCGACGGCGAGCTGCACGGCGGCCAGGCCGACGGCGCCGCTGCCGCCGTGGACGAGCACGGTCTCGCCCGGACGCGCCCGGCCGCGCTGGAAGAGGGCGCGGAAGGCGGTGACGGCAGGGGTGCCGACGGCCGCGCCCTGGGCGAAGGTCAGCTCTTCGGGCAGCGGGTGGACGTCTTCGGGGCGGCAGAGGGCGAGCTCGGCGTAGGTGCCCGTGAGCGAGCCCGAGGTGTAGACGCGATCGCCCGGTGCGGGGGACCAGACCGGCCCGCTGCCGGCGGCCGGTGCGCCGGCGGCGGCCGGCTCGCCGGCGGCAGACGAGTCGGTCGTGTCGGCCGCCCCTCCCGCCGTCGAGGGCCCGAGCGCCACCACGACTCCGCCGGCGTCCCCGCCGGGCGTGTACGGCAGGTCGCGGCAGCTCTGCGTACGCGCCGCCGCGCTTGTACGTGTCCACGGGGTTCACGCCGGCGGCTCTCACGCGGACGAGGATCTCCCCGGGTGCCGGAGAGGGCTCCGGGACTTCCTCGACCACGAGCACCTCGGGACCCCCGAAGCGGTGGATGCGAACGGCTCTCATCCTGCTCCCCCTTGCCGTGCCGGCGCTCAGGGAACGACGACCGTGGCGCCGTCGCTCAGGTAGCCGGTCAGCCGGTACGTCTGCCCCGCGTCGAGCTGCTCGTACGTGTAGTCGCCCGGCGTGCTGCCGGGCTGCATCGGGGCGCCGGTGAACGGATTGTCCGGCCACGGGTCGACGTACGCGCCGATCTCACCGGCGGCGGTCACCTCGTTCACGGGCGGGAAGAGGCCGCCGTGCTCGGCGGCCCAGCTCAGCACGCCGACCTGGAGGCGGGTGATCGCCGCCCGGACCTGGTCGTCGGGCGACGCCGTCGGCGTCGGGCTGGCTGCCCGGGCTGCCCGTCGTCGTCGGCGTGGCCGTCGGCGTCTGGGTCGGGCGTCGCGGTCGGCGCGGGCGCCGGGCTGGTCTCCGCTGGGCCCGAGCCCAGCGACGAGACGCGCGCCAGGCGCTGCACGGCGGTCCCGCCCGCGGACTCGAGGGTCGCCATGAGGTGGTCGTCGTCTTCGCTGTGGGCGAGGCGCAGCGTCGCCGGACCTCCGCCGTCCACCAGCGGCCCGGCGTCGGCGAACGTGACGACCAGGTCGTCGCCCTCCCACGCCGCGGCGACCGTGGCGATCGCCTCGACCTCGGCGGAGTAGACCGTCACCGCGGCCACGTCGCCCTGGTCCTCGATCACGAGGCCGCCGAGCGGCCCGAGGCTGTCGGCCGTGGGGCCCCACGTGCCGACGAAGGGCTCGAGGTCGGGCCCTCTCGTGAGCAGGGCGAAGGTGACGGCCAGGCCGAGCCCGACGGCGATGCCGATGAGGGCGAACCAGACGACGCGGGGCGGGCGCCACCCGCCCCCGCCGTCGGCGGGTGCGGCCGGCGACGTCCAGACCTCGCGGCCGACCGGCGGCGGCGTGCCCGGTGCGCGTGCGGCGCGCCGAGGACGCGCGTCGCCGCCTCGCCGGGCAGCGCCCGAGTCGGAGGCTCCGCGGGGGGCGCGACGCTGGTGACCGCGGCGTCGCCCGGGGGCTCGGCCGCGTCGTCGGGCGTCGCGCCGGGTCCCGGCGCGACCCTCGTCGCTTCATCGCCGGGCCGGACCTGCGTCACGTCGTCGCCCGGCTCGTCGCCGTCGCCGGGCCGGACCTGCGTCGCGTCCCCACCGGGCTGCCCCGGCGTAGCTTCCTCTGCGCTTGGGCCGCCCGGCCCCTCTGCCGACTCTCCGCCTCGCGGCGTCTCGTTGCGCTCGTCGTCGCTCATGCTCAGCGTCCTCTCCGCCGGAGGTCTTCCCGCTCAGCCGGCGGTGTCCTCCGGCGTGCCGCTCCGCTCGAGGCGCCGCCAGAGGTCGAAGAACCCGGGGCAGGTCTTGGCCACGCAGTCCGGGTCGAGGATGGTGAGGCCCCGGGACCGCAGACCCGTCACCGCGAACGACATCGCGATGCGGTGGTCGCCGCGCGGGTCGATCTCCGCCGCGTGGGGGGTGCCGGGGATCACGCGCAGCCGGTCCGGGCCCGACTCGACCCGGATGCCGGCTCCGCGCAGGTTCTCCTCGACGGCGGCGATGCGGTCCGACTCTTTGAGGCGCACGTTGCCGATGCCGGTGATGGTGACCGGCGCGAGGGCGAACGGCGCGATCGCGGCCAGGGTCATGAAGGTGTCGGAGATGTCGCCCATGTCGACGGTCAGGCCGTTGAGCAGCCCCGTCCCCGCGACCTGCAGGCCGTGCGGCGTGTCGCGCACCTCGGCGCCCATCGCCTCGAGGACGTCGACGAAGCGCACGTCGCCCTGCAGCGCGCCGTCGCGCCGCAGGCCCTCGACGGTGACGCGGCCGCCGGTCAGGGCCGCCGCGGCGAAGAAGTACGACGCGGTCGAGGCGTCGGGCTCGACCGCGTACTCGCGCCCGGCGTAGGCGCCCGGGGCGGGCACGGTGAAGCGCTCGTGGGCTTCGCGCTGCACGGCGACGCCGAAGTCGCGCATCATGGCCAGCGTCATGTCGATGTACGGACGGCTGACGGGACCGTCGACGTGCAGGCTCAGCGGCGCCGCGCCGAGCGGCGCCGCCATGAGCAGCGCGGAGACGAACTGGCTCGACACGTCGCCCGCCAGGCGCAGGTCGCCGCCGGAGATACCGCGCCCGGTCACCGTCACCGGGAGGTGCTCGGCGGCCGGAGGCGCGACGCCGGCACCGAGCGTCTCCAGGGCGCGCAACAGCGGGCCCATCGGGCGGCGCCGCAGCTGCGGCGAGCCGTCGAGGGTGTAGACGCCGCGCGAGGCGGCGCAGGCGGCAAGGAGGAAGCGCGCCGCCGTCCCGGCGTCGCGACAGTCGACGGCGGCTCGGTCGGCCGGCAGCCGGCCGGCCGCGCCCTCGACGGCGAGGCGGCCGGTCGCCTGCCGCTCGACGGTCACGCCGAGCGCCCGCAGGCCGTCGATGAAGGCCGAGGTGTCGTCGGCCTCGAGGGCGTCGAGGATGACCGAGTCGCCGTGCGCGAGAGCGGCGAGGAGAAGTGCCCGGTTGGTGACGCTCTTCGAGCCCGGCAGGCGCACGACGACGTCGAGGTCGGAGCGGGCGGGGCGGATCGGTCGTGCCGGCATGATGCTGGGGATGATACCAGCGCCGGGTGCCGGCGGGCGGTCGCGGACCGCCCGCCGGCACCCGGCGTCCTCTGCGGTCAGAGGCCGGTCACGTGCACCGCGACGGCCGAGATCTCGGCGTCGCTGAGCGACTCCTCGAAGCCGGGCATGCCGCCTCCGCCGCTGCGCACCTTCGCCTCGATCTCGGCGAGGTCGTCCTCGCCGCGCAGGTCGGGCCCGACGCCGCCGGAGCCGTCCTCGTTGTGGCAGCCGGCGCACTGCCCGGCGAAGATCACGGCGCCGTCGGTGTCGCCGGCAGGGGTCGTTTCCGCCGGGGTCGGCTCGGCCGAGGTAGACGCCGCCGGTGTCGGTCGACGGCTCGGCCGCGCCGCCGTTCTCCTCTTCCCCGCAGGCCACGACCGCCAGAGACGCGACGGCCAGGAGCAGGACGAGGAACAGCACGCTTCCCTTCATGAGGCTCCTTTCGTCGGGGACTCGCTCGTACGTACCCCGGCAGGTGCCCGTCCACGCCACGGTACAATGCCCGCCGGGGACGACGGGAAGAAGGGAGCGCGATGCCGCGAGTGTGGCGGGGCGAGACACGACGACCTCCAGTCACGGGGCGACGACGCGGCCGAGACCGCCGGCTCGGCGACGCCGCCGCGCTGCGACGCGCCGCGGGCGCCGCTCTGCCGCTGGTTGCGGCTCTGCTGCTCGCCGGCCTGCTTGCAGCTCTTGCCGTCGGCGCCTGCGGCGGCGGGGAAGAGGCCGCGCCGGCGCCGGCCGAGCCCCTCGTCGGCCGGCGCTTCCCGTCCGTGGTCGGCGAGGCGCTCTCGGGTGCCGCCGTGCGGCTGCCGGAAGACTTCGCAGGGGCGCCGGTCCTCGTCGTCGTGGCGCCGGCCGGTGAGGCGCAGGAGGACGCCGACCGCTACCTCGTCTCCCTGCGCTCCCGCGGCGTGGCGTTCATCGAGACCCCGGTGCTGGCCTCGCTCGTCACCCGTCTGACACAGCGGTACCACAACGGCAAGCTCAAGGAGACCGAGCCGCGCGACATCTGGGGGCGCATCGTGCCGCTCTACAAGGACGGCGCCGTGCTCGCCGAGTTCATCGGCGAGGTCGAGGACGAGGCAAGAGCGCTCGTCCTCGTGCTCGACCGCGACGGCGTCATCCGCTTCCTCGACGACGGGGGCTACGACGCCCCGACGCTCGAGGCGGCGGTCGCCGCCTACGAGAGCCTGCGCCGCTGAGCGAGCGGCCCAGGCGGGCTGAGTCCCGCGGCTCCGGGCCGTCGTCGGCGGAGGCTCGAGCCGCGCGGCCCCGCCGCCTACGCGAGCCTGCGGTCCGGAGGCAGCTTCCGCTGGTACAGCAGGTACTCGTGGGCGACGTGCATGCCGGCGCGCTCGTACACCTTGAGGGCGCGCGTCGCGGCGTCGGCGTCGACGCCGAGCTCGACCCGCGCCTGACCACGCGCCAGGAGGGCGGCGAAGACGTGCGACAGCAGCGCACCGCCGACGCCTCGCCGGCGCCAGGGGCGCAGCACCCCGAGTCCCTTGACCCAGCCGAGGTCGCCGTGGTCGTAGGCGATGATCCCGCCGACGGCCTGCTCGCCGGTCTGATCTCCGGCTCCGGCGGCAGCCCAGGCGAGGGACCAGAGCCCCGGGTCGAAGTCGGGGTGGTCGACGAGTCGCCGGCGCCAGGCCTCGAAGGGCTCCTCGCTCTGGCGGAAGTGGTCGGCGAAGGACTCGTTCATCACGTCGCGCATGGTGCGCTCGTCAGAGCCCGGGCGGAAGGGCCGGATCTCGACGCCGTCGGGAGCCTCGAGGCGCGGCGTCGCCGCGCCGAGGTCGGCGGCCATGCGCAGCACGCGGCGCCGCAGCGCGTAGCCGCCCCCCTCGAGGAGGTGGCGTTTCGCCGCGTTGCCGCCGAAGGCGAAGATCGAGAGCCGCGGCTCGGGGTACGCGCGTTCGGCGGCGAGCTCCGCGGCGCGCCGCTCGACGAGGTCGAGCAGGCGGCGCGCCAGCCCCGCCTCGCCGCCCTCCGGGTGCACGAACACGTCGCCCTCGAGCTCGCCGGTGCGGAACTGGTCGCCGGCGTAGGCGTAGCCCGTCGGCACTCCGTCGGGGCCGACGGCGAGCCACGCGTCGCGGGCGAGGTCGAAACCGGCCTCGCCCCAGTCGCTCTCGAGGTCCTCGGCCGTGCTGTCGGGGTGGCCGATCTCGGCTACGTCGATCGTGTTCAGCAGGTCGACGACCTCGGGCAGGTCGCCGCGCGTGGGCGCACGGACGTCACTGGGCGGAGCTCCTGCAGACATCGCTGGATCGGTCTCAGCGCGGCGGCTCAGAACGTCGAGCCCCTCGAGCCGTGCGAAGATCACCTCGCGACCGGCGCGGTACTGCTCGGGGTCCATCGCGGCGTCGACCTCTTCGGGGCTCAGCACGGCCATGGCCTCGGCGTTCTCCTTGATCAGGCCGCCGAAGTCGACGCCCTCGCGCCAGGCGCGCATCGCCGAGTCCTGCACGACGCGGTAGGCGTCCTCGCGCGACATCCCCTTGTCGACGAGGGCGAGCAGGACCGACCCGCTGAAGACGAGACGCTGCGACTGACCCAGGTTCGCGAGCATGCGGTCGGTGTCGACGACGAGGCGGTCGAACATCGTCGTGCTCTTCTGCAGCATGTAGTCGAGGAGGATGCAGCTGTCGGGGAGGACGATGCGCTCGGCCGAGCTGTGGCTGATGTCGCGCTCGTGCCAGAGGGCGACGTTCTCGAGGCCGACCATGGCGTTGCCGCGCAGCACGCGGGCGCAGCCCGCCATGCGCTCGCTGAGGATCGGGTTGCGCTTGTGGGGCATGGCCGAGGAGCCCTTCTGGCCCTTGCCGAACGCCTCCTCGGCCTCGCGCACCTCGGTGCGCTGCAGGTGTCGGACCTCGAGAGCGAACTTCTCGAGGCTCGCGCCGATGACCGCGAGGCAGCTCAGGAAGCAGGCGTGGCGGTCGCGCTGCACGACCTGGTTCGAGATCGGCTCGAAGCCGATGCCGAGCTCGGCGCAGACGAGCTCCTCGACGCGCGGGTCGATCGCGTTGTAGGCGCCGACGGCGCCGCTCAGCTTGCCGACGGCGGCGTTCTCGGTGACGCGGCGGAGGCGTTCGAGGTGGCGTGCCACCTCGAACGCCCACATCCCGAGCTTCATCCCGAAGGTGATCGGCTCGGCGTGGATGCCGTGCGTGCGCCCGACCTGGACCGCGTCCTTGAATTCGAAGGCGCGCCGCTTGAGGACCTCGCCGAGGGCGAGGAGGTCCTTCTCGAGCAGCGCGCCGGCGCTCTTGATCTGCAGGGCCAGGCCGGTGTCGAGCATGTCGCTCGAGGTCATGCCGTAGTGGACCCACTTGGAGGCCTCGCCGACGTGCTCGGCGACGTTGGTGAGGAAGGCGATGACGTCGTGGTTCGTCGTCGCCTCGATCTCGGCCACGCGCTCGACCTCGAAGGCCGCTTTGGCCTCGATCTCGACGACCGCGTCGTCCGGCACCTTGCCCAGCGTGTTCCAGGCCTTCACGGCGGCGATCTCGACCTCGAGCCAGGCCTGCATCTTGGCCTCTTCGGTCCAGACGGCGCCCATCTCGGGCAGGGTGTAGCGCTCGATCATCGTCCCCTCCGGTGCGACGGCGTTGACGGCACGCAGGGTCACGCGAGGTGTGCGGCGATTCTCTCACAGAGACCCGCGCCGCGGGGCGCCGCGCGGCGACCGGCCGCGTGTCGCGCGGCCGCGGCCGGCGTGCGGGCGCGTCCCCGCGTTCGGTGGGGGTAGGATGCCGCCGATGGCTGTCGCGAGAGGAGGCGGGATGCAGTCGGAGGAGGAACTTCGCACACGGGCTCTCGAGCGGGTGAAGAAGAAGCGCGACCTCTTCACCCACCTCGTCGCCTACGTGATCGTCAACGCCTTCCTCATCGGCATCTGGTACTTCACCGGGGCGGGCTACTTCTGGCCCGGCTGGGTCCTGGGCGGCTGGGGGATCGGCGTCGCCTTCAACATCTGGGACGTGTACGGGCGGAGCGAGATCACCGAGGAGGACATCCAGAAGGAGATGGAGGAGCTGCGCCGCCGATGAGCGCCTGCGGAGCGACGGCGCACGACGCCGCCGAGGCGCCGGCCGCCGCGTGCCCGCCCAGCCCGGCTCACTCTGTCACCGGCCGGCCCACTCGGCGCCGCTTGGCTCACTCCGGCTGGGGCCGGGTGAAGCGTACGAGCTGCTCCTCGCCCTCCTCGGGGTCGTAGCGCGCGATCAGTTGCTGTCCGCCGGCGTCGAGCTCGAAGGCGATCGTCCAGCGTGCCCCCTCAGCCCCGCCCTCGGCGTACAGCCTGCCGCCGTCGCTGTAGATGCGCTCGGGCGAGGCGCCGTCGACCCGCAGCCCCTCGATGCGGTACGACTCGCCCTGCTGCTGGATGTCGAGGCGCGTGTCGCCGAGGAGGACGCAGGAGCCGGCCCACTCGCCGGTCAGGTCGTCGCCGTGACGCAGCAGCCGGCCGAACCCCCAGACGGCGACCCAGACGACGGCGACGAGGAGGGCGAGCGCGACCAGTCGCCGCCGCCACGCCGTCTGCCTGTCGATGCGCCCCACGTCCGCCCTCGCCCCTCTCGTCCGCCCTGCGCTCTCAGCTGCGCGGGTCTCGCGTTCGCCGGGCCGGTCTGCCCGGTCCCGATTCTACCGGCCGCGCTCACGACTCGTCGAAGGGCACTTCGCACTCCGCGGACTCGGGGCAGAGCTTCCCCGGGCTCGTCGAGGAGCCAGACGCAGCCCATGGCGACGACGCAGCTGAGCGGGCGGCGACGCAGCGGAGCGCCAGGGTGAACCAGGCGAGCGAGGACGAGCCGGTGAGATCGACGAGGGCGCCGGATCCGGGCGGGCCCACGAAGACGCCGACGTTGACGGCCGCCGCCGCTGCGTCCGCGCCGTTCCTCACGCGCGGACGGCGATCGCCTCGATCTCGAAGAGGGCGTCCTTCGGCAGGCGCGCGACCTCGACCGTGGAGCGCGCCGGGAAGGGCTCGGCGAAGAACCCCGCGTAGACGGCGTTGACCTCGGCGAAGGTGCCCATGTCCTGGAGGAAGATGGTCGTCTTCACGACGGCGTCCATGCCGAGCCCGGCCGCGGCGAGCAGGGACCTCAGGTTCTCGAGCGCCTGGTGCGCCTGCTCGGCGGCCGTCGCCCCGACCATCGCGCCGTCGGCATCGAGCGCCAGCTGCCCGGAGACGAAGACGAGGTCACCGGCGCCCACGGCCGGTGAGTAGGGACCGACGGCCGGGGCGCCGTCAGGTGCTGCGTGGATCGAACGGTCCATGGGGCCTCCTTGGGTCAGGCAAGGTCGCGCAGCGGGTCGACGGCGCGGCTCGCCGTTGCGCAGCCCGCCTACACGTCGAGGATCTTCGCCGCCAGGATCGCGGCGTTGCGGGCACCGTTGATGGCCACGCAGGCGACCGGGACGCCGGGCGGCATCTGCACGATGCTGAGCAGCGAGTCGAGGCCGCCGAGGTCGCTGGTCTTGATGGGCACGCCGATCACCGGCAGGTTGGTATAGGCGGCCAGCACGCCGGGCAGGGCCGCCGCCTTCCCGGCCCCGCCGATGAGGACCTTGAGACCGCGCGCCTGGGCCGCCTTCGCATACTCGGCGACCTTGTCCGGCGTGCGGTGCGCGCTCAGCACGCTGACTTCGTAGGCGATGTGGCGCTCGTCGAGCTCCTTCGCCGCGGCGTCCATCACCTCGCGGTCGCTCTCGCTCCCCATGACGATGCCGACCAGCACGGGGTCCATCCGGATGCCCTGCAGAAGGGCCTCGACCTCGGTGCTCGTCCTCTCCACTTCAGACTCCTCTCATCGACCGGCACGCACTGACGTGCGGCCGGCGCGGACGACGACGGGCGGGGGGCTCAGGGCCTCCACCCCCCGGGGAACAGGCTGAGCTCGCCCGACTGGGCGCGCACGGCGCGCTCGGCGATGTCGGGCCGTGTCTGGGCGCCGTCGAAACAGATCGCGCCGAGGCCCTCATAGGCCCGTTCGCGGGCGGCAGCGAAGCCGTCGCCGAGCGCGCTCACGGCGAGGACGCGGCCGCCGGCCGTGACCACGGCCGGCGGCCGCGTCCCTTCGGCATCGCCGGCGGCCGCGGCGGTGCCGGCGTGGTAGACCGTCACGCCGGGAAGGGCAGCCGCCGCGTCGAGACCTTCGATCACGTCACCTTTGTGGCTGCTCGCCGGGTACCCGGCCGAGGCCATGACGACGGTGACGCAGTCCTCGGGCGTCCACGCCGGCGTCACGCCGGCGAGCTCGCCCGAGGCCGCGGCGAGGCAGAGCTCGAGCAGGTCGCTCTCGAGGCGCGGCAGCACGGCCTGCGTCTCGGGGTCGCCGAAGCGGCAGTTGAACTCGAGCACCTCGAGGCCACCGGCGGTGACCATGAGGCCGGCGTAGAGCACGCCGCGGTAGGTGATGCCGCGGCGCTTCAGGGCGGCGAGCACGGGCTCGACGACGGTGTCCATGGCGGCGTCGACGGCCGCCGGGCCGAACCCCGGCACGGGGCAGTAGCTGCCCATGCCGCCGGTGTTCGGGCCCTGGTCGCCGGCGAAGATGCGCTTGTAGTCCTGGGCGGGGGCGAGCGGCACGGCGGTCTCGCCGTCGCAGAGCACGAGCAGCGACACCTCGCTGCCCGTGAGGTGCTCCTCGATGAGGACGACGTCGCCGGCGGCGCCGAACGAACGCGCGACGAGCATGTCGTGGACGGCGGCGCGCGCCTCGGCCTCGTCGGCGGCGATGATCACGCCCTTGCCGGCGGCGAGGCCGTCGGCCTTGACCACGACCGGGTACGCGGCTTGGGCGGCGAGCGCTGCGAGCGCCGACTCGGCGCTCGTGTGCCGGCTGAATGCGCCGGTCGGCGCCCCGGCCTCGTCCATGACCTCCTTGGCGAAGACCTTGCTGCCCTCCATGCGCGCCGCCCGGGCGTCGGGGCCGAACACGAGCAGGTCGCGCTCGCGGAAGAGATCGGCAAGGCCGTCGACCAGAGGCATCTCGGGACCTACGACGGTGAGGTCGGGGCGCTCGCGCACGGCGAAGCCGAGCAAGCCCTCGAGATCTTCGGCGCCGACCGGCACGCAGTCGGCCTCGGCGGCGATGCCGGCGTTGCCCGGTGCGCAGAAGACCTGTGGGCTCAGCGACGAACGGGAGAAGGAGTGGACGAGGGCGTGCTCCCTGCCCCCGCCGCCGACCACGAGCACCCGCATGCGCCCTCCTCCTTCTGCCGGGGCCGCGCGCGCTCGTCACGGTGCGCACGGAGCGACTCGGCGGCCGGCCGGGAAGTGCCGCCTGGCCGGCCGCCACGGTCTCAGAGTCTATCCGCGGGCCGGCGGCCGGACAATGGCGCGTGTCATCGGTCGCTCTCGTCTCAGCGGCGGCCTGTCATGAGGGCGTAGGCGGGGCGCGCCCAGCGGCGCAGGGCCCAGGCTGCGCCGAGGCACACGGCGATCGTCACGATCGGCGCCGTGAAGTAGACGAAGAGCACGCTCGCGTCGCCGGCCGACGGACCCGCGGCCCAGCGCATCAGCACCCGCTTGACGATCATCAGCGTCGGTTCGTGGGCGGCGTAGACGAAGAACGAGAATCCCGCCGCCCACAGCACCGCCGGCCGGCGCGCCAGCGGGGCCAGGTAGGCGTCGTAGCCGAACCAGAGGGCGGCAACGGCGAGGCACATGAGGGCCTTGTGCAGGGCGCCGCCCCACCAGGCGGTCTCGCCGCGCAGCAGCCACGTGAAGAGGAGTGAAGCGACGACGAACGACGGCAGCAGGATGCGGCCCAAGGCCCGTGAGCGCTCGGCGCCCCGGGGGCCGCTCAGCGGCACCCGGCGGCCGTCGCGCGACCTCACGGCGATGAGCGCTCCGAGGGTGAAGAAGAGCAACGCCTTGAGGTTGACGTAGTTGGAGCCGCCGACGCTGACGTCGAGCGCCCACAGGGCGGCGAACGGCAGAAGTGCCATGGCCTTCAGGTAACGCACCATGACCCAGAGCAGCGGCGAGACGAGCACGCAGAAGAGCAGCGCCTGGAGGAACCAGAGCGGGTAGGCGACGGGGCGCACCAGGAGCATCTCGAGCACCGCGGCCGGCGTGAGCCGCTCGATCGCGCCGCTCGACACGTAGCTCGAAGCGAGCGGGAGCGCGTGGAGGGCGACGTAGACGACGACGCCCCACGCGCTCCAGAGGAGAAAGGGGACGGCCAGCGTGCGCGCCCGGCGCCGGTACTTGGCCGAGAACCCCTCCGCAGTCGGCGTCAAGGTGCGAAAGAAGAGAAAGCCCGAGATGGCGAACAGAAGGGCCGCGGGCCACCGCGCCAGCGCCTGTGACGACGAGATACTCCACGAAGCCCGCCACCCCGGGGGCGCCTGCCATGTCCGGTGCGTTCTCGCCCGGTCGCGTTCGGCTCCCCAGGTTGTAGGCGTGCACCCAGACGACCGCGACGATGGCGATCCAGGTCAGCAGCGTCAACTTGGCGCTGAGGTACGGGGAGACCGGGGGGCAGTCGTGCGACGCCGCCCCGCGGGAGGCTCGGTCGGCCGTGCCCGGTGCCTGAACGGGCGCGGCCGGCCTGCCGCCGAGGGCAGAGTCGCCGGTCATCAGGGGCAGACGTGGGTCGGGAGGGCGGTAGCGAGCATGGCGGCACACTAGCGCAAGGCTCACGCGCAGTCAGCCGGCGGAGTCACCGGCCGCAGGACTTGCCGCCGCGGCGTGGAACCACGGCCCCAGTGTCTCAGGGCCGCCTGAGCGTCCGCATCTTGAGGAGGGGGAGCATGAGGAAGCACGGGCCGATCCGGCGACGTGCGGTATCGGGACTCGTCGCGGTAGCACTGGTAGCCATCGCGGTGCTCGTCGTGGCGCCGACGGTCTTGGCCAACGGCGGCGTCGCGCCACTGTGGAGCGACGTGTGGAACGCGAGGATACCCGGTGTCGTCAGCAACGTGCACGTGGCGAAGACGCCGACCGGTGAGATCTACGCGGCCTGCTCGCTCCTCCGGCCGACGACTGGCAAGTACGACGTGATCGTCACCCGGTACCTGGCGGACGGCACCCGTGTGTGGGCCAAGTCCTGGAGCCAGGGTACGGCGTACGACGACATGGTGGAAGGCATCGCCAGCGACCCCGACGGCCGCCTGATCGTCTGCGGCTGGACCACCAGCGGCAAGGCAGGCCCTCCCGACTGGTTCATCCTCAAATTCGGGAGGATCGGCAATCTCCTGTGGTCGAGGACCGTCGGTGGGGCCGTGGGCCTCGACGACCGCGCCCTCGATGTGGCCGTCAACAGCCGCGCGCGCATCTTCGTCGGCGGCTACATCACGGCCAAGGCCGGCGACACGGATTGGCGGCTCATGAAGCTGACGCCGGCGGGCGACACCGCCTGGTCGCGTGCCTACAGTGGCGCCGCGGGTCTCGACGATGCGCCGGCGGCGATCGCGCTCGACGTCGATCGCAACATCTACCTGACCGGGATGGAGGGCACCGACACCGACGTGCGCAGCGACGCCGTCACCGTGAAGTGGGACCGCCTGGGAGTGCAGCAGTGGGCCACCGCCTACAGCGACGGGGACGAGGAGTCCGGCGTCGACGTCGCCGTCCGCAGGAGCGGCGTCGCCGTGGCCGTCAGGACCGTCGACGAGGCCGGGGTCTCCACACACGGCCTCACGGCGATGTACACGCGCGAGGGCGGCATCGTCTGGACCGGGCCGTTCGTCGATCGCGACACGGAGAGCGACGAGTGCTGCTGCGCCGGCCTCGACACGCTGGGCCGCGCCGTCTTCGGGGGGCACGAGGTCGCGCCGACGACGTTCGACGCCGCCGCGCGCCTCACCCAGCGCGGCGCCGGCGGCGTGTCCGAGTGGTACGTCAGTCATTTCGGCGGCGGGCTCGCCGGCGACCAGTTCAACGACCTCTACGTCGCCATGGACGGCACGGTCTGGGCGACCGGGGCGGTCGACGGACACGGCGTGACGTGGTCGTTCGACGCCGCCGGCGTCGCCCGCTGGTACGGCTGGAACGGCGTGTACGACGCGGTGATCGTCGACAGCGGCGACGCGCTGACCGTCACCTCGACGGCGGTCTACGTCGCCGGGCGCAGCGGCGACAGCCTGGCGGTCATGAAGTACGTGCGCTGAAGCGCGCCGGCGCGCCCCGCGGGGCGCGCCGGCGAGAGGGCCCGCGCGCCCGCCGTACGCTCGGCGCGCGGGCCCTTCGTCGTCCCGACGCGCCGCCGGCGGCTTCCGAGCAGGCTCAGCGGCGCCTTCCCCAAGAGCTCCCTCGGCGTCGATCTCGCCGGCGGGCCGTGCCGTATCCGGGTCGGCCGCGGCTGGGTGACGGAGGACGACGATACGGGGGCACCGCTGCCCGTTGTCACCCGAGGCGACGGAAATCGGTGCGCGAGCCGTTTCGTGGCGTACTTGAATATTCATCGCCCGGGCTTATACTGAGCGCGAGCACGAACATTACAAGTGGAGCACGAGGGTACCAACAAGGGGGGACCATGGGAGTCTGCAGCACTCCGGCGAGAGTGACGACTAGGGGCGTTCTCGTCCTGATTCTGGTGGCGGTCGTCACCGTTACTGCTGGCGCCGGCGGCCTTCGCGGCCGACCCGGTCGATCCGCTCTGGACCGTAGTCTGGAGCGCGAAGTCACCCGGTGAGGTGACGAACGCGCAGGTGGCGCGGTCGGCGGCGTCCGACGTCTTCACCGCCTGCTCGGTGTTTCGCCCGTCGTACTCGACCTACGACGTGATCGTGGCGAAGTACCAGCCGGACGGCACGCGCGCGTGGATCCGCTCGTGGAGCCGGGGCACCGACATCAACGAGATGGTCGCGGGCGTCGCGACCGACCCCGACGGCAACCTCATCGTCGTCGGCTGGTTCGACAAGGGCGGCCAGGACGACTGGTTCGTGCTCAAGTACGACCCCGAGGGCTGCCTCTGCTGGGTCAAGACGACGAGCGGCAGCGCCGGCGCCGACGACCGCGCCGTCGACGTGGCCGTCAACAAGTACGGGCGCATCTTCGTCACCGGGTTCATCACGCAGCTCACGGGCGGCAAGAACTGGCGCACGGTGAAGTACACGCCCGCACGGCGACCTCGCCTGGGGGCGCACGTACACGGGCACCGACCAGCTCGACGACGAACCGACGGCGATGGCCATCGACGCGGCGCGCAACATCTACGTGACCGGCTTCGAGGGCAGCGACCAGAACAACCACCTGAACAACGACGCCGTCACCCTCAAGTACGCCCCGGACGGCACCACCGAGTGGGTCATGCCGTTCAACATGCAGTACGAGGAGACCGCCGCTCGACATCGCCGTCCGCAAGGCCGGCGTGGTCGTCGCGGTCAAGGCCGTCGGCGAGGATCCCGACGTACACGTCCGCCTACGCGCTGAGGTACTCGCGCGACGGCGAGCTGCTCATGGCGGCCGCGCTCGACTACGGCAGCACTGTCACCGACGAGTACCTGTGCGCCGGCATCGACGGTCTCGGCGCCAGCGTCTTCGGCGGCTTCCAGGTGCACGACGACGACTCGAACGCGCTGCTCACGCAGTACGACGCCGACGGCGTGTCGCAGTGGGGCGTTCGACCTGACCGGACCGGGCAACGTCCTCGGCGACCAGTTCAACGAGTGTTCGTCGGCCTCGGGCGGCACGTGTGGGCCACCGGGTGCGTCGCGGCGCGGCCGTGACGTGGTCCCTCGACGCCGCCGGCGTCGAGCGCTGGAACGCCGTCTACGACATCGCCCACCGAGGTCGACAGCGGCGAGGACCTCGCCGTGGGGCGAAGTCGACGTACGTCGTCGCCACAGCGACACCAGCCGTGGTGCTCATGCGCTATCCGCGATAAGGCGGCTGGGGGGCGACCCCGGGGGTCGTCGGCGCCCCGAAGGCCGGTCGTGTGAAGGCCGGGCGAGGCCCGGGCGCCGAGGCGCCCGGGCCTCGCGGCCGTCCGGTCCTCGCTTGCCACGGGCCCCTGCGTCGAGCTCGCCTCCCGCGGGCTCGGCGCCCGGGTCCCGTGAGGCGCGGCGCCGAGCACCGTTCCCGGTTCGTGCGTGAGCGGTGTAGAATGGTTTTGATGTTCACCGTACTCGCTCGCTCGCGGGTGCGGCGAGGGTGTGAGGCGCGCGCCGTCGGAGCCCCCGACGTCGGCAGGGCGCCGCGTCCGAAGGGGGAGACCATGGGCCAGGATCGATCGACCGCGAGGGCGGCCGCCCTCGCGCTGCTCGTCGCACTCGCGGCGCTTCTCATGACGCTGCTGCTCGCGCCCGCGGCCGGCGCGACGACGCCTCCGGGGACGCTTCTCTGGCGCGGTATCTGGAACGCCGACCCCCCCGGGGTGGTGGCCAACGTCCACGTCACCACGGCGCCGACGGGCGACATCTACGTGGCCTGCTCGATCCTGCGTCTCACCCCCGACAAGTACGACGTCGTCGTCGCGCGGTACCGCCCGGACGGCACGCGCGCGTGGGTCCGCTCGTGGAGCCGGGGGGTCGAGGTCGACGAGTGGGTCGAGGGCGTCGCCGCCGACGCCGACGGTGACCTCGTGGTCTGCGGCTGGTTCGCCGGGGGGCGGGCGGGTACGCCCGACTGGTTCGTCGTGAAGCTCGACCGCGGCGGCGACCGCCTCTGGGCCAAGACCGTGGCCGGGCTCGCCGGCGGTGACGACCGTGCGCTCGACGTGGTCGTCAACGGTGCCGGGCGTATCTACGTCACCGGCTCCGTGGCGAAGAGCGCCGGCGGCAAGGACTGGCGCACGACGAAGCTCGCGCCCAACGGCACCACGCTGTGGGCGCGCACCTACGCCGGCCCGGAGGGTCTCGACGACCTGCCGTCGGCGGCGGCCCTCGACGCCGACGGCAACGTGTACGTCACCGGCTTCGAAGGCACGGTCCTGCAGACGCGGCGCAACGTCGTGACCCTGTCGTACGCGGCGACCGGCACGCGCCGCTGGGCACGCGTCCTCGATGCGGGCCGCGAGGAGTGGGGCGCCGATGTCGCCGTGCGCCGCAGCGGCGTCGCCGTGGCCGGCCGCACGATCGACGCGGCCGGCGTCGACCGCGACTCGCTGGCGCTGCGCTACACGACCTCCGGCGACCTCGTGAGGTGGACCGTCTTCAACGGCCCTGTGGCCGGCGACGACCACTTCGCCGGCGCCGGCATCGACGGCAGCCGGGCGCAGCGTGTTCGGCGGGTTCATGACGAACGACCTCGTGAACCAGCGCGACGCGGAGCTGCAGTGGCTCGAGGCCGACGGCGACACCGGGCTGCACTGGGGCTGGGTCGGCGACGCCGCCGGTGACGACCAGGTGACGGACATCCACGTGTCCTACGACGGCACCCTCTGGGCCACGGGCTGGGTCGACACGATGCTGACCGGGCGCGACGTCATGACCTGCTCGCTCGGCTGGAACGCCGGGTACCGCTGGGACGACCGCTGGGCCACGACGGCCAAGGACGTCGGCGACGACCTCGTCGTCACCTCGTCGGCCGTCTACGTCGCCGGGCGTCGCGGCAACGACCTGCTGCTCCTGAAGTACGTGCGGTAGACGGGGGCGCGAGCGGCCCGCACCGCCGCCCCTCGCACCGCACGGGCCTCGCGCCGGCCGTCGCCCGGCTTCGCCTCAGACCGCGCCGCCGCGCCCGATCGAGCGCGGCAGGATGATCGTCTCGTCGCGCGCCGGGCCCGACGGCGATGAACTTCACCCGGTCTGCGTGAAGTGGCGATGTACTGCACGTAGTCGCGCGCCTCCTCGGGCAGGTCCTGCCAGCTGCGCGCAGTCGCTGATGTCCTCGTCCCAGCCGGGCAGCTCCTCGTAGATCGGCGTGGCGTGGTGGAAGTCGGTCTGGGGTAGGGGAACTCGTCGAGCACGCGCCTCCCGGCGCGGTAGCGCGTGCAGACCTTGAGCGCCGGCAGCCCGCTCAGCACGTCGAGCTTGGTGATCGCCAGGTGGGTGATGCCGTTGATGCGCACCGCGTAGCGCAGGGCGACGAGGTCGAGCCAGCCGCAGCGGCGCTCGCGGCCGGTCGTCGTGCCGAACTCGTGGCCGCCCTCGCACATCGTCGCGCCGACCTCGTCGTCGAGCTCGGTCGGGAACGGGCCTTCGCCGACGCGCGTCGTGTACGCCTTGGCGACGCCCCAGACCTGGTCGATGCGCGTCGGGCCGACGCCGGCGCCGGCGCAGGCGCCGCCGGCGATCGGGTTCGACGAGGTGACGAACGGATAGGTGCCGTGGTCGATGTCGAGCAGCGTGCCCTGGGCGCCCTCGAAGAGCACGTGCTTGTCCTGCGTCGAGCGCCTGGTTCACGAGCAGCGAGGTGTCGGCGATGTAGGGCTCGAAGCGCGCGCGGTAGCCGAGCAGTACTCGTCGGTCACCTGGTCGGGGTCGAGCTCGCCGATGTCGTAGCGCTGCAGGAGCGCAGTTCTTCTCGGCTCCAGCGCGGCGTGGATCTTGCTGCGCAGGATCTTCTCGTCGAGCAGGTCCTGGACGCGGATGCCGAGGCGCGCGGCCTTGTCGGCGTAGCACGGGCCGATGCCGCGCCCGGTCGTGCCGATCTCGAGCTTGCCGAGCTGCGCCTCGCCGGCCCCGTCGAGCAGCACGTGGTAGGGCATGATCAGGTGCGCGTTGCCGGAGACGCGCAGGTTGTCGCCGGCGATGCCGCGGGCGCGCAAGGCCTCGATCTCGCCGATCAGGACGCGCGGGTCGATGACGACGCCGTTGCCGATCGACGCAGGTCTTGCCGGGGTAGAGGATGCCCGAGGGGATCAGGTGGAACTTGAACTCCTCGCCGTCGCGGACGATCGTGTGGCCGGCGTTGTTGCCGCCCTGGAAGCGGACGACGACGTCGGCCTGCTCGGCGAGCAGGTCGGTGATCTTGCCCTTGCCCTCGTCGCCCCACTGGGCGCCGATCACGATGGTGGCGGGCAGCTGCCTCCCCTCAGGACGCCGCGTCGCGGCACCGGTCGGTCGCGCGGTCGCCCCGGCCGGCGGGCTCGCCGCCGCCGAGGATCGCGCGAGCGGCGATGATACCGGCGGCCGACGCCTGCACCAACCCGCGCGTGATGCCGGCGCCGTCGCCCACGGCGTACAGGCCGCCGACCGGCGTCTGCAGCGTGTGGTCGAGCTCGGGCCGCGACGAGTAGAACTTGACCTCGACGCCGTAGAGCAGCGTGTCGCGGGCGTCGACGCCCGGCGCCAGCGCGTCCAGCGCCTCGAGCATCTCGAGGATGTCGCGCAGGTGGCGGTACGGCAGCACGAAGCTGAGGTCGCCGGGGGTGGCGCCCTTGAGCGTGGGCTCGACGGTGCCGCGCCGCATGCGCTCGGCGGTCGAGCGGTGGCCCGGCTGCAGGTCGCCGAGGCGCTGCACGATGATGTCCTCGCCGAGCAGGTTGGCCAGCCGGGCGATGGAGCTTGCCGTAGGCGATCGGGTCGTCGAACGGCTCGGTGAAGTCGGTCGAGACCAGCAGGGCGAAGTTGGTGTGGTCGGTCTTGTGGTCGGCGTAGCTGTGGCCGTTGACGGTGATGACGTCGCCGTAGTTCTCGAGGGTGACCTCGCCGTAGGGGTTCATGCAGAAGGTGCGCACGGGGTCGTCGAAGCTCGGCGTGTAGTAGATGAGCTTGCTCTCGTAGAGCGCGCTCGTCAGCGGCTCCATGACCGTCGCCGGCACCTCGACGCGCACGCCGATGTCGACGGGGTTGGTGCGCAGGGCGATGCCCAGCCGGTGGCACTCGTCGACCAGCCAGCGCGCGCCCTCGCGCCCGGGGGCGACGATGACGTGGTCGGCGGACACCTCGCTGCCGTCGTCGAGCAGGACGCCGGTGACGCGCCGGCCGCCCTCCTCGCCGCCGACCGCGGCCTCCGCGCCTGCGCTGCCCGCCTGGCCCGCGGTCCCGGTCCGGCCCGCGCCGTCGCCCGCCCGGGCTCCCCGGTCGCGGACGTGAGGATGCGCTCCGCCTTGACGCCGGAGCGCACCTCGAGCCGCGCTTCGAGCTCGCGGCGCATCGCGGTGAGGATCTCGAAGGCGCGCTCGGTGCCCATGTGGCGCACCGGTGCGGCGACCAGCGTCATGCCGTGCTTGAGCGCCTCGCGGCGGATCTTGTCGGCCTTCTTGCCGCCGCCGTGCACCTCGTGGGTGGCGCCGTACTCGAGCCAGACCGCGTCGACGTCGGCGATGAGCTCGACCAGCCGCTCGGTGGGAATGAACTGGTCGAGCCAGCCGCCGACCTCGGGCGACAGGGTGAGCTTGCCGTCGCTGAAGGCGCCGGCGCCGCCCCAGCCGCAGGTGATGTCGCAGGGCGAGCAGCCGGCACAGACGCCGGTCGTGCGCGCCGGGCAGCTGCGCCGGTCGATGTCGGGGCCGCGCTCGACGAGCAGCACGCGCAGGCCGTCGCGGCGCACCAGCTCGAGGGCGGCGAAGATGCCGGCCGGGCCGGCGCCGATGATGATCACGTCGTACCGCATGCGCGTACCGTCCGCTGACGAGGGCGAGGGGGAGGTCCGAAAGGGAAGACGTTCCCTTCACGGGATGATAGCCGCCCGGCGGCCGCGGCTCAACGCCGGCGTCTCGGCCGACGCCGCCGGCGGCGCGGCGACGGCCGCGATACGGGGCCAACGGTAGAGAATCATCGCTGTGGGGTATGGAGCGGAGCGACCGCGAGATGCGGGCAAGAGAGACCCCCCTGGCCGGCAGAAGTGCCTGCCATCGAGCCGGGTGGCGCCCCGAGCGCCACCCGGCTCGCCCTTCTTGTAGGCTTCGGCGCCCGACCCGCGAGTGAACGAGGAGGCGTGCGGTGGGCGACCCCGTGGCAGCCCCCGACCCCAGGGCACGAACGGTATGCCAGGGCATCCTCGGCCGGCGCAGCGTGCGCCGCTTCGAGCGCCGGCCCGTCGACGACGCGCTCGTCAGGCCGTCGTTTGGCTCGGCGTCTACCCGCTCGAGGAGCGTGTCGCGGCGATGCGCGACGAGCTCGGCGTCCCGGTGGGTACCGCCCCGTTCGCAATGGTGGCCCTCGGCCACCCAGCCGTACGCAAGGAGCTGGGGGCGCGCTACGAGCCGGGGTGCGTGCACCGCGAGCGCTGGTGAGGCGGCTCCCGTGTGTCCGTCGCCGCGGCGCGGGGCAACCGTTTGCCCCATCTGCACGGTGGGAATGACGAGCGACGAACCCGTCCCGACGCCGTCGGCGCTGATCGCGCGCGGGCGGCGGTGGGCCCAGCCGAACAGGAAGGGGTGAGCCGTGGCGGGATCCTCCTGGACCGCGACCGTCGACGAGGCCAAGGTGCGCGAGGGGTCGCCGGTCCCCGTGTACCCGAAGGGCGTCGGAGTCTTGCTGGTCCGGCTCGACGGTGAGCTCCACGCGATCCGTAACAGGTGCGCCCACATGGCCTGCCCCCTCGAGGGGGGCTTGCTCGAGGGGCCGATCCTCACCTGTCCCTGCCACGACTGGCGCTTCGACGTGCGCAGCGGCGAGTTCCTCGACGCACCCGAGCTCATGGTCCCCGTGTACGCGACCCGGGTCGAGGACGGCAAGGTGCTCGTCGACCTGACGGAGGGATGACGATGGCCGCCGACGTCTTCGTCTATGCCCTCAGCACCTGCCCCTGGTGTCGCAAGGCCAAGCGCTGGTTCGCCGACAACCAGGTGCCGTTCGACTACGTCGACGTCGACCAGCTGAAGGGCGCCGAGCAGGACGCGGCCGCCGAGAAGGCCTACGAGCTCAGCGGCGCCCGGCGTTACCCGGTGGTCGTCATCAACGGCGAGGTCGTGGCGGGGTACAACCCCGACCGCTATCTCGAGCTGCTCAAGTCGGGGGGGTGGTGAACGATGGCCGAAGCGACCCGCAAGGACGCCCTGCGGTACCTCTACGAGAAGGTCGTCGACCCGCTGGGCTACAAGTTCACGCCCGACGAGGAGCTCGCCGACTTCCTCCTCGAGCAGGAGGTCAAGCTCGAGCAGGACCACGGCGCGCCGTACTGCCCCTGCCAGGGGCGCAGCGGCGTGCGCGCCGAGGACATGCAGATCGTCTGCCCCTGCATCCCGTTCCACCGCGAGCACTTCGACACGATGAAGCGCTGCTGGTGCGGGCTCTTCGTCCACAAGGACGTGACCGACCCCGACAGCCTGCCCCAGCTCCCGCCGGACGAGCTCTGAGAGGAGGACGCGATGTGGCATGAGGTCGCGCGGCTCGACGACGTCGCCCCGGGCGGGATCAAGTACGTGCGCGTGGGTGAAGAGGAGATCGCCCTCTGCAACCACGACGGCGACATCTACGCCGTCAGCCGCCGCTGCGGGCACCAGAACGCTCCGCTCGACCAGGGGGCGCTCGACGGGTGGATCATCACCTGCCCGCTGCACGACGCCCAGTTCGACATCCGCACCGGCAAGAACCTGAGCTGGCCCCTCGACCGCGACTACGGCGACGAGCCGGTCCCCGAGCCCATCCGGCGCTTCTTCAACCTCGAGAAGCGCCTGCAGTGGAAGACGCGCGTCCACGACCTCGAGACCTGGCCCGTCCGTGTCACGGACGGAGCCATCGAGGTCGAGGTCGCGGACTGAGCCCGGCGCGCGCGGCGCGTCCGGCGACGACACGAGGACACAAGGAGGACCAGATGACGTTCGAACTTCCCGCCCTGCCGTGGGCCGAGGACGCGCTCGAGCCGGCCTACTCGGCACGCACCGTGAGCTTCCACTACGGCAAGCACCACAAGGCCTACGTCGACAAGCTCAACGAGCTGACCGCGGGGACCGACCTCGAGGGCAAGGGCCTCGAGGACGTCGTCATGGCCGTGGCCGGCAAGGCCGACAAGCAGGCGGTCTTCAACAACGCCGCGCAGGTGTGGAACCACACCTTCTTCTGGCACTCGATGACCCCGGGCGGCGGCGGGCGCCCGGCCGGCGACCTCGCGGCGCGGATCGACGCCGCGTGGGGCGGCTACGACGAGTTCGTCGCCGCCTTCAAGGCCGCCGCGGTCGGGCGCTTCGGCAGTGGCTGGGTCTGGCTCGTCGACGACAGCGGCGAGCTCAAGATCACGAGCACGGCCAACGCCGAGATGCCGGCGGGCCAGGGCGTGAAGCCGCTCCTGACCTGCGATGTGTGGGAGCACGCCTACTATCTCGACTACCAGAATCGCCGCCCCGACTTCGTGCAGGCGTTCTTCGACAGCCTGGTCGACTGGGGGTTCGCGGCGAAGAATCTCGGCGGCTGAGGCGGAGCCGCGAGGGGCGGGGGCGCCGGCAGGCGCCCCCGCCCTTCGTCATCCCGGCAGCGCCGGCAGACGCCGCCTCCGGCCGCCTCCCCCGCCGACTCGCGGCGCCCTTGCTGCGACGCCCGCCGCCCATCGCTCAAGACCTGCTGTCGCCGCTTGCCGCCGCTGCGGTAGAGTGGCGCTGACCGTCGAGCTCCGAACGGCCGTCCGGCGCGACGGCCGATCCTCGACGAGGAGGGTGCGATGAAGCTGCAAGAGCTCAAGACGTTCCTGCTGCGCGGCAACGTCATCGACTTGGCGATCGCGATAGTCATCGGCGTCGCCTTCGGCGCGGTGGTGACGTCCTTCGTCAACGACATCCTCATGCAGATCATCGCCGCGATCTTCGGGCAGCCCGACTTCTCGGCCCTGTCGTTCTCGCTCGGTGACAGCGAGATCTACTACGGCAAGTTCCTCAACGCGGTCATCACCTTCGTCATCGTCGGGGCCGCGGTCTTCTACTTCGTGGTCGTGCCGATCAACGCGATGAACGCGCGCTTCCACAAGGAGCCCCCGCCGGACCCGAGCATCAAGAAGTGCCCGGAGTGCCTGAGCGACATCCCCGCCGAGGCGCGCAAGTGCGCCTTCTGCGCCTCGCCGCAGGCGGGCGACTGAGCCGGCCGGCGTCCTGATCTGACCGGGGCGAGCGTGCCGCGCGACCACTGGGACGAGACCTACGCGCGCCTCGGGCGGCGCTGGGGCGTCGGGCCCTCCGAGGTCGCCGTGGTCGCGGAGGAGCGGCTGGCGACGCTGGGGCGTCGCGGGCCGCTCCTCCGCGTGCTCGACCTCGGCTGCGGCTACGGCCGCGACACCTTCCACCTGCGGGACCGGCTGGGCGGTTCGGTGGTCGGGGTGGATGCGTCGGCCGAGGCCATCGCGCTCGCCGAGCGGCGCCGCGAGGAGCTCGCCCGGGCCGACGAGACCTTCGCCCACGGCCTGCGCTTCGTGCGGGCCCGCCTCGAGGAGCTCGACGCGGGGTGGTTCGACGTCGTCGTGACCAACGGTCTCTACCACCTGCTGGACCCCGCCGGGCGCGAGGCCTTCGCCGCCTGCGTGCGGCGGCACCTCGCTCCCGGCGGGTTCCTCTTCCTCGCGACCCTCTCGCCGCAGGACCCCGAGCACTTCGGCAAAGGCTGCGTCGTCGCGGGCGAGATCGACTCGTTCGTCGACGCCGTCTACCTGCACTTCGCGCGCGAGCGCGAGCTGCGCGACTGCGTTCGCCTTCCTCGACGTGCGCGAGCTCTACGAGCACGAGTACATCGAGCCGCAGACCGACGGCTCGGTGCACCACCACGTCTCCTGGATCCTCGTCGCCGCGCGCCCCGACGCCGGGCGCGCGCCCTGACGCGCGCCCGGCGCGTCGCGTCCTCTGCGCAAGGCCGTCGGGCGACATCTCCATGGCTCCTTCTCGAGGCCGGCGGCGGCTTCGCGGAGGGCGCGAGCGGGCATGGTAGAGTCCGTCCCCATGGCGCGGCAGGGCGAGGCCGAGTACGAAGTCATCGCCGGGCGCACCGTCGCGGCGGCCTTCGCCGCCGGCGTGTTCGTCGGGCGAGCTTCGCACGCCGCCTCGGCATCGACGGCTTCGCCACCGACGGCCCGCACGCGGCCGCGGCCGCCCTGCTCGACCTCATCGCCGCCCCGCCGGCGGAGAAAGGAGACCCGCGCCGATGAGCGTCCTCTACGAGTCGAACGAGAGCGCCTGGCCCCTGCTCGCCCGCGGCAAGGTCCGCGACGTCTACGAGTACGCGCCCAACGAGCTGCTGATCGTCACCAGCGACCGGCTCTCGGCCTTCGACGTGGTCCTGCCGACGCCGATCCCCGAGAAGGGCGTCGTGCTGACGCAGATCTCGAACTTCTGGTTCGCGCGCACCAGCGGCATCGTGCCCAACCACCTGATCGAGGCCGAGCCGTTCGCGACCGACGCGGAGCACGCCCACCTCGCCGGGCGCTCCGTGGTCGTGCACCGCGCCCAGGCGTTGCCGATCGAGGCCATCGTGCGCGGGTACCTCACGGGCTCCGGCCGCAAGGACTACGAGCGCACCGGCTCCGTGTGCGGTATCCGTCTGCCCGAGGGTCTGGTCGAGGCGAGCCGGCTGCCGGAGCCGATCTTCACGCCGTCGAGCAAGGCCGAGCAGGGCTCCCACGACGAGAACATCGACTTCGCCGGCGTCGCCGACCTGCTCGGCAGGGAGCTCGCCGAGAAGGTGCGCGACACCGCGCTCGAGCTCTTCCGGGTCGGCGCCGAGTACGCCCTCGAGCGCGGCATCATCATCGCCGACACGAAGTTCGAGTTCGGTCTGCTCGACGGCGAACTGATCCTCATCGACGAAGCGCTCACGCCCGACTCGTCGCGCTTCTGGCCGCTCGACGGCTACGAAGAGGGGCGCAGCCAGCCGAGCTTCGACAAGCAGTACGTGCGCGACTACCTCGAGACGCTCGACTGGGGCAAGACGGCGCCCGGGCCCGAGCTGCCGCCCGAGGTCGCGCAGCGCACCTCGGAGAAGTACGTGGAGGCGTGGCGCCGGCTGACGCAGGCGTGACGGCCGGCCCGCCACAGGCGCGGCGTGGACGGCCGGACGACGTCGACGCTCACCTGACGCCCGGCCGCGGGCCGCGCCGCCCGACCCGCTACCGGGCCGGCACCGCCGCCGGATAGCGCCGGCGGAAGGCCTCGACGCTCGCCTCCTCGGCGGCGCCGAGCAGCGCCTGCAGCCGCTCGACCAGACCTCCGTCGACGCGCAACGTGCGGTCGTCGACCCTGCCGACGGCGACGATGCCGCGCACGCTGCTCGTGAGCAGCATGCCGTCGTCGGGCCGCAGCTCGGCCACGCGAGCGTAGGCCTCGACCACGGGAACGCCGTCGGCGGTCGCCAGCTCCTCGACCCTGGCGCGCAGCACGCCGGGGAGGATCGCGCCTTCGGCCGGCGGAGTGACGAGACCGCCGCCGCGCACGAGGAACATGTTCGAGGTCGCGCCCTCGAAGATGCGCCCCTGCTCGTCGACGAGGATCGCGTCGTGCACGCCGGCCTGCTGGGCGGCGCGCTGGGCGAGGTACGACTGCATCACGGTCATCGCTTTGAGCTGGGCGCTGACGCGCACCCCTTCGAAGGTGATGACGTCGAGCGGCGGCGCGGCGAAGCGCCGCAGGTCGGCCTCGATGAAGAGCGTCGGAGGCCCCTCGGGCGGCCCTGCCGTGAGCAGCACGCGGCAGCCGTTGGGCGTGTCGTTGGCCGCCGCCAGGCGGCAGATCTGCGCGGCCAGCTCGGCGCGGTCGAAGCGCGGCTCGAGCCCCAGTTCGGCGACACCCCGGTCGAGCCGGTCGGCGTGCTCGTCGAAGAAGACGGGCGCGCCGTCGACGAGTTTGAGCGTCTCGTAGAGCCCGAGCCCGTGGGTGAAGCCGCGATCGGTGACGGGGACCACGGCTTCGCTCGCCGCGGTCAGGACGCCGTTCAGCATCACCCAGGTCATGACGCTACTCTACCGTGTCGTCCGGGGAGGCTCATCCTGAGTCGGCCCGGGCCGCTCGGCGATGCTGGCCGCCACCGCACGCAGCATGCCGGTCGCCTTGTGCAGGGTCTCGAAGTACTCGTCGGCGGGGACGGAGTCGGCGACGATGCCCCCGCCCACCTGCAGGTAGAGGCGGTCGCCGACCCGCACCAGCGTGCGGATGATGATGTTCATGTCGAGGGCGTCGAGGGCGAGCCAGCCGAACGACCCGGTGTACGGCCCGCGGCGGACCGTCTCGAGCTCGTCGATGATCTCCATGCAGCGCACCTTGGGGCAGCCGGTGATGGTGCCGCCGGGGAACATCGCCGCGAGCAGGTCGACGCCGTCGCGGTCGGGACGCAGCCGGCCGCGCACGTTGCTCACGATGTGGATCACGTGCGAGTAGTACTCGTTGACCATGAGCTCGGAGACGCGCACCGTGCCGTACTCGCAGACCTTGCCCAGGTCGTTGCGCTCGAGATCGACGAGCATGACGTGCTCGGCACGCTCCTTGGGGTCGAGGTTGAGCTCGCCGGCGAGGTCGTCGTCGGCGCGGCCGGGGGCGACGCCGATGACTCCGCCGGCCGCCGCCTGCTGGCTGTGCTCGCCGTCGGTGCCGCCGCGCGGCCGCGTGCCGGCGATGGGCCGCGTCTCCGCCCAGCCGTCAGGCCGCAGGGCGACGAGTCGCTCGGGCGACGAGGAGATGAGCTCGTAGTCGCCCATGTGGAGGTAGCCCGCGAACGGCGACGGGTTGACCGTGCGCAGCGTCGCGTAGAGGTGGAGGCTGGGGAGCGTGTAGCAGACGTCGAGGCGCTGCGAGACGTTAGCCTGGAAGATGTCGCCGGCGAAGACGTACTCGCGGGTGCGGGCGACCACGGCCTGGTGATCGCGCCGGCTGAAGTTGGAGTCGAAGACCGGCAGGTCGTCGCCGTGGACCGGCGCGGTGGACGTCGCCGGGGCGGAGAGGGCGGACACGACGCGGCCGGTCCAGCCGGCGTGGGCCGGCCACCGCTCGGCCACAAGGGCCGTGCCGTCGTCGAGCTCGTACCGGAGCAAGACGCCGGGGAGGAAGAGGTCGATGTCGGGGATCCCGAGGTCGTCGCGGTTGGAGTCGGGCAGGCGCTCGAGGTAGCGGGCCGCGTCGTACGAGACGAGACCGACGAGGGCGGCGAGCTCGGCCAGGTCGCCTGGGGCCGCAGCCGCGCCGGCGGGCGGCTCAGACGGTCCGGCGGCCGCGCGTGCAGGCGGCTTCGCGGCCGCTGCCGCCGTGGCGGTCACCGGGTGCGCCCCGTCGCCGGTCGCGGCGTCGACGGCGGCGGGCGTGAGCTCGGCGGCCAGTCGGGCCGCGGCGCGCACTGCGGCGAACGGCTCGAGCTGCTCGACCGCGGGCCCCGCCGCCGCGAGCCGGCGGGCGACGTCGTCGCCCGCCCGCACGGCGGCAGGCCCTGGCGCGAAGGCGACGCGCCCGTCCTTGACCGTGAGGCGGAAGACGGGGTCCCAGGCGAGGTAGTGCCGGCGGGCGAGCGAGGCCGCGCCGCCGGCGGAGTCGAGCAGTACGACTGGCGCGGCGCCTTCGAGCCCGAGCGTGCGGATCAGCGCGACGGGGTCGGGCGCGGAGGCGCGCAAGGCGGTGACCAGCAGGGGGGGCGCCCGGCGGCGCCTGGCGCCGCGCCCACCTCACACCTCGACGTCGTCGTAGTCGTAGGTGTCGGAGCGCGGCAGCACGCGGAACTTGGTGTACTCCTTGACCCAGCCGAGGCGGATGGTGTCGGTGGGGCCGTTGCGGTTCTTGGCGATGCGCACGTTGATGACGCCCTTGGACTGCGGCCCCTGCTCCTTGCGCGGGTCTTCGTAGAGGAAGATGACCATGTCGGCGTCCTGCTCGATGGCGCCCGACTCGCGCAGGTCGGCGAGCTGCGGCTCGCGGTCGGCGCGCACCTCGGGGGCACGGTTGAGCTGCGAGACGGCGATGATGGGCAGCTGCAGCTCGCGCCCGAGCTGCTTGAGCGAGCGCGAGATGGCGGCGACCTCCTGCTGGCGGTTCTCGGCCCGGCCGTCGCCGGCCATGAGCTGCAGGTAATCGACGATGATCAGCTGGAGGTCATGCTTGCTCTTGAGGCGCCGCGCCTTGGCGCGCAGCTCGAACATGTTGAGGCTGGCGCTCTCGTCGATGAAGATGTCGGCCTTCTCGAGCTCGCCCGCCGCCTGCACGAGCTTGGCGTAGTCGTCGCCGGAGAGCGAACCGGTGCGCACCTTGTGGGAGCTCACCCGCGCCGCCGAGCACATGAGGCGCTCGCCGAGCTCCTGGGCACTCATCTCGAGGCTGAAGATGGCGACCGGCGCCTTGCCGCCCTGGGCGACGTTGTGGGCGATGTTGAGCGCGAGGGACGTCTTGCCGACGCCGGGGCGCGCGGCCAGCACGATGAGGTTGGTGGGCTGAAAGCCGCCGGTGAGGCGGTCGATGGGCTCGAACCCGGAGGCGACGCCGCTGACGGTCTGGTCGCGCTGCATGGCGTCGAGCTTCTCGAAGTTGCCGACGATGACGTCTTTGAGCAGGTGGAAGTCGCCGCCCCCGCGCTGCTGCTGGATGGCGAAGACGATCTGCTCGCAGCGGTCGAGGAGCTCGGGGACGGTGCCCGGGTGCCGGCTGCCCAGCTCGAAGATCTCGGAGCCGGCGCGGATGATGCCGCGCAGCACGCTCTGCTCGTGGACGATGCGCGCGTAGTGGCCGGCGTTGGCGGCGGTCGGGACGAACTCGGCGAGGGAGTGGACGAACTCGCGGCCGCCGGCCTTCTCGAGCTTGCCGCCGCGCTCGAGCTCGGCGCTGACCGTGATGACGTCGACCTCCTCGCCGCGGTCGTAGAGCGTGAGCACGGCGTGGTAGACGAGGCGGTGGGCGTCGCGGTAGAAGTCGTCGACGGCCACCGACTCGGCGGCCACGGCGATGGCGTTGGGGTTGACCAACATGGCCCCCAGCACCGACTGCTCGGCCTCGAGGTTGTGCGGCGGCAGGTTCGGGGTGGACTGTTCGATGCGTTCGACCGCCACATCTCCTCCGGCTCGGGACGACCCGCCGTGCGGCAGCGGGGATGGAAGTGTATCGCCGCCGCCGCCCGCGGTCACCCGTGGATTCTGACCGTCGCCGGTGACGGCAACGCCGCGCCCGCCGGACCCTCCGGTGGCGCCGGCCGGCCGCTGGGCAAGGAGGCGCCGAGTCGCGCAAGGGCGCGTGACGAGGCGGAGGGCCCACCTCTGCACACGAGGAGGGAGAGAAGCAGCGACGGCCGCGCGCTCGCGAGCGCGCGGCCGTCGCTCTGTACTCAGTCCTCGGGGACGACGATCGTCTTGACCGAGGCGACGAAACCGTCGGCCACCTCGACGTCGACGATGAACGAGCCGATCTGCTTGAGCGGCTCTTCGAGCAGCACCTTGCGCTTGTCGATGGTGTAGCCGCGAGCGCCCTTGATGGCGTCGGCGATGTCGGCATTGGTGACCGACCCGAAGAGATGGCCGCCCTCGCCCGCCTTGGCCTCGATGGTCAGCACGGTGCGGTTGAGCGCCGCGGTGATCTCCTCGGCCCGGACGGCCATGCGCGCCTCGCGGGTCTTGCGCTCTTCTTCGCGACGCCTGAACTCCTCGATCTTGCCCGGGGTCGCCGGTTCGGCCAGCCCGCGCGGCAGCAGGAAGTTGCGCGCGTAGCCGTTGCTCACGGTGTGCAGCGTGCCCTTCTCGCCGACCGAGGGCACGTCCTGGAGCAGGATGATCTCCACAGGGATACCCTCCTCAGCTGTTGACGTGGGGGAGCAGGGCCATCTCGCGGGCCCGCTTGACGGCGGCCGCGACCTGCATCTGGTGGCGGCGACAGACGCCGGTGGCGTGCCGCGCGCGGATACGACCCGTGCCGGTGACGAAGCGGCGCAGGGTCGCGGGGTCCTTGAAGTCGACCTCCTCGACCGCGGCCTCGCAGAACGGGCACGGGCGGGGCCGCGCCGCGGCGCCGTCGCCCGCCGTCTTCGCCCGGCGCGGTCGTGCTGTGGTGGTCGCCATAGGTCTTACCTCTCAGCGGCGCCGCCGCGCGGCGCCTCGCTCTCAGAACGGGATGTCGTCGTCGTCCCCGGCGCTCTCGCGCGGGGCGTCGAGGCCGCCGGTGTCGACCGCGGGGCCCGTGGCGCGGCTGTAGTCACCGCCACCACCCGCCGGACCGCCGCCTTCGCGTGGACCGATGAACTCGATGTTGTCCGCGCTGATCGACACGGCCTGGCGCTTCTGGCCGTCCTGGGTCTCCCACTCGCGCCAGCGAAGACGTCCCTCGATGCCGACGAGCTTGCCGCGCGTGAGCCATTGCGCGAGGCGCTCGGCGCGATCTCCGAACATGTCGACGTCAAAGTAGTTGGGGCGGTCGATCCACTGCCCCGACGCGGGGTCCTTGGCGCGCTCGTTGACGGCGACGCGCATGTTGCACACCGGCAGCCCCGAAGGCGTCGTTCGCATCTCGGCGTCACGCGTGAGGTTGCCGACGATGACGACCCTGTTGATTGACCCTGCCACGATCGCTCCCTTCGCTCGGGTGGTGCGCTTACGCCTTGGGGCGCGTGGTCATGAAGCGCAACACCTCGTCGGTGATGCCGAGCACGCGCTCCGCCTCGGCGAGGGTCTCCGGCGTGGCCGTGAACGTGACGACGGTGTAGACGCCCTCGGTCTCGTGCTTGATCTCGTAGGCGAGCTTGCGCTTGCCCCAGTCGTCGACACCGATGATGGCACCCTTGCCGGCCTCGACCGTCGCCCTGAAGCGGTCGAGGATCTCGGCCTGCCGCTCGGCTTCGGTCGCGGGGTGGGTGATGAGCATGAGCTCATACCTGTTGATGGTGATCACCTCCTCCGGTCTCAGCGGCCCCAGCCTCTCTGCTGGAGCAGGGGTGACGGCGCCGCCCGGCGGCGACGCGAACCGGAACGATACCAGCCCCTCGCGACGCCTACAACCATAGTGCGGGGCGGGGCGGACGGAGAGGTTGCCGATACGCGCGGTGAGGTGACGTTGGCCGGCGCAGGCTCCGGCGCGGCCGTCGGCGCAGGCTCCGGGGCGGCCGTCGGCGCAGGCCACGGGCGGGTGCCGCCGCGGCCACAGCCCCGCCCGGGCTGGGCCGGGCCGGCTCAGGCTTCAGCGACGAGTTCGGCGTCGGTCGGCGTCGGGATCTGCGACTCCTCGAGGGCGAGCTCGTCTCCGTCGAGTCCGGTCACGCTCCAGACCGCGGCCAGCCGCGGCAGCCCCTTCTCGTCGGAGTGCATGTGGATGAACACGGGGCGCACGGCGGCGAGCAGGCGCTTGGCCTCAGTGTCGCCGCCGAGGGCGCCGACGACCGCTTCGACGGCGCGCGCGGCGCTCTCGGCGCGCAGGGTGGCCATGCCGCCGACGCGGGCGTCGTCGGCGAGCAGCAGGAAGAACTCGCGACACTCGGCGCCGTGCATCTCGCCGAGGACGAGGCGGCCGGGGGTCATCCGCCGCGCCTTGGCGAAGAGCGCCTCGAGGTCGGTGTCGTCGTCCACCCCGAGGCGCACGCAGAACGACCGTTCCTTGAGGGCCGGGAGGTCGGGGCCGCGCTCGACGGCGACGAAGCGCTCGTCGAGCGAGACCAGCTCGAAGAGCGCGTTCAGGAGTGTGGACTTGCCCGTCGCCCGGTCGCCGAAGATCACGATCGTGCGGCGGTCGGTGATGAGGCGCGCCAGCGTCGCCGCCTGCATGCCGGAGAGGGTACGGCCCTCGATCAGGCCGCGCAGGGTGGTCGAGAGCACGCCGGGGGAGCCGGTGTCGCCGGCGTACATGACCGAGGTGTGGGAGAAGAGCATGGCGCGCCGGGCGACGAAGTGGTCGAGGTAGGCCGTCACCTGCGCCTTGAGGAGACTGCGCAGGATCTCGAGATGCTCGCGCGTCGACTCGCCGATGCGCGCCCGTTCGAGCCGGTTGATGGTCTCGTCGAGCTCGCTCAGGAGCTCGGCCTGGACCTTGCGCAGCGCGGCCACGCGCTCGTCCGCCGTCTGCTGCCCGCGCCTGTCGGCTCGTGTCGCCCGTTCGCTCACCGTCGCCCCGCTCTCGCCGTACCGCCCGGCTGCCCGCGGCCGCGAGCGCCGGGGGTCGCCCGTCGCCGCCTGTATCGGCAGCCGGGCGAGGCGGGATGAGCGCCGGCGCGGGAGCGTCGCGTCGAGGGAGGACCGGCTGCCGGACCGCAGAGCCGGACGAGCACCCGACGCCGGGGCCGCGGCGCCCCACGCCCCGACAGCAGCGACCGCTGTCCCGGTGCCGGGCCGGTGGTACCCTGAGGGCATGGACGAGATCGGGATCGTGGTGCGGCTCTTCGCGGGGCTCGAGCGCGACGTGCCGGGGGCCGGCGCCGAACGGCGGCTGGCGGCCTCCGAGGCGCCGAGCGTGGCGGCCGCGCTCGAGGTGCTCGGGCTGCAGGGGCGCGCCGGGCTCGTCCTCGTGAACGGCGTGCACGCCGACCTGCGTCGGGCGCTCGCCCCGGGCGACGAGCTCGACCTCTTCCCCCCGGTCGGCGGCGGCTGAGGCGTGGCGGCGGCGGAGCAGGGGCCGGAGCCCGCAAGGCGCGGGTCACCGCCGCCGGGCACGACGGCCGCGCCAGACGCCTTCGCCGGACCGGTCGCCGCCGTCGAAGCGGGCGACGCCGTCGAGGCGGTCGCCGGCGCGCCGCGCCGCCCCTACGAGCTCGCCCTCGTGGGGCTGCTCCTGGGCGCCTCGGGGATCTGCGTCGCCCTGCTCGGCGCGCGGATGGTCTACTCGGACGGCATGCACTACTCGTTCCTGCTCTGGAACCTGTTCCTCGCCTGGGTGCCGCTCGGCTTCGCCGCGCTGGCCCGTGCCCTCGCCGCCACACGGCGTTTCGTCAGCTACATCGCGATCCTGGCGAGCGCCCTCGTGTGGCTGCTCTTCTTCCCGAACGCGCCGTACATCCTCACCGACTTCCTTCACCTGGGGTCGATGGGCGACACGGTCCCGGGCTGGTACGACGTCATGATGCTGACCTGGTTCGCGTGGACCGGCCTCCTGCTCGGCATCGCCTCGCTGCGGCTCGTGCAGGAGATCGTCGCCGGCGTGATCGGCCGGGCCGGGGGGTGGGTCTTCGTCGTCGTGGTGTCCCTGCTCGGCAGCTTCGGCATCTACCTGGGCCGCTTCCTGCGCTGGAACAGCTGGGACGCGTTCCGCGACCCGCTCTCCAAGGCCGACGAGATCTGGACGAGCGTCAGCGACCCGCTGGCCAACCCGCGGCTCGTCGTCTTCACCGCCCTGTTCGCGCTGCTGTTCCTCTTCGTGTACGTCGCGATGCACGTCTACGCCGGGCTGGTGCGCGAGGGCGCGCCGCCCGCCGGGGGGCGGCGCGCCGCCCGCGACTAGCTGCTAGACTGCCGGCCATGACCAGCGGATCGGATCAGACTCTCCTCGACGCGGTGCGCGCCGCGGCCGGCGACGACGAGCGGCTCGCATGCGCGCGGGCCTTCGCCCTCGCCGACGAGCTCGGCGTCAAGGTGGCCGAGGTCGGCCGCGCCTGCAACGAGCTCGGCGTCAAGATCGTCGGCTGCCAGCTCGGCTGCTTCTGAGGCGCGCCCCCTGCTGAGGGCGACCGACCGGCGCCGCCGCCGTCAGGCGGGTGCGGCGTCGCGTCCGTCACCCCCGTCCCTGAGCCTGCCCGCACACCGCTGGGCCATCTCCCGCGCCCCTGAGCCTGCACACCCAGCGCAGGGTCATCTCCCAGACCCCTGAGCCGGCACGCTCAACTCAGGGTTATCTCCCCCTCGAAGGGTTATGTCCGTCACTGCTTGGGAACCTGCCCGGTAGGACCCTTCAGTTCCCGACACATCTCCCGGCCGGCTGCGCCCCTTGGGCGTCCGGCACGGGCTCAGTGAGGTGAGAGAGATGGCCACCGTGATGCCCAAGTCAGAAGTAGCCGACTACCAGATGTACATCGGCGGCGCGTGGGTCGACGCCGAGAGCGGCGAGACCTACGAGGTCGTCGACCCGTCCGTCGAGGAGGTCGTCGCCCGCGTCCCGAAGGGCGGCGTCGCCGACGCCGAGAAGGCGACCGCGGCGGCGCGCGAGGCCTTCGACCGCGGCCCCTGGCCGCGGATGAAGGCGGCCGAGCGCGCCGACGTCCTGCGCCGCGCGGCGGCGCTGATCCGCGAGCGCTCGGAGGAGCTCGCCCGCCTCGAGTCGCGGCAGATGGGCAAGCTGCTCGAGGACTCGCTCATCGACATGAACGACGCCGCCCACACCTTCGACTACTACGCCGGGCTGGCGGTCGACATGCACGGCCAGACCCTCGAGGTGCCGGGCGACACCATGAGCATGGTCGTACGCGAGCCGATCGGCGTCACGGTCGGCATCACGCCCTGGAACTACCCCGTCCTCATGGTCGCCTGGAAGGCCGCGCCGTCGCTCGCCGCCGGCAACGTGATGATCGTCAAGCCGGCCAGCGTGAGCCCGGTGACGACGCTCGAGCTGGCGCGCCTGCTCGAGGAGGCCGGCGTGCCGAAGGGCGTCTTCCAGGTGGTGACCGGCCCGGGCGGCGAGGTCGGCGACCACCTCGCCTCCTCGCCTCTCGTCGACATGGTGGCCTTCACCGGCTCGGTCGAGGTCGGCAAGCACATCATGCGCAGGGCCGCCGACACGGTGAAGAAGGTCGGTCTCGAGCTCGGCGGCAAGAGCCCCAACATCGTCTTCGCCGACGCCGACTTCGAGGCCGCCATCGACGGCGCCCTCATCGGCATCTTCGCCGGCAGCCGGCGAGGTCTGCTCCGCCGGCTCGCGCCTGCTCGTCGAGCGCTCGATCTACGACCGCTTCGTCGGCGAGCTCGTCTCGCGGGCGATGGCGATCAAGGTCGGGCCGGCGCTCGCCGGCGACAGCGAGATGGGGCCGCTCGTCAGCCGCGAGCAGCTCGAGCGCGTCGAGCGCTACGTGAAGATCGGCCTCGAGGAGGGCGCGACGCTCGCCACCGGCGGCCGCCGGCTCGAGGGCAAGGGCTTCTACTACGAGCCCACCATCTTCGTCGACGTCGACAACGCGATGAGGATCGCCCAGGAGGAGATCTTCGGGCCGGTGCTCGTGGTCATCCCCTTCGACGACGAGGAGGAGGCGCTCCGCATCGCCAACGACACCGTCTACGGGCTCGCCGGCGCCGTCTGGACCAAGGACGTGACCAAGGCGATGCGCGTGATCAGGGGCCTGCGTGCCGGGATCACGTGGGTCAACACCTACCACCCGACCTACAGCGAGGCGCCCTGGGGCGGCTACAAGCAGAGCGGGATCGGCCGCGAGCTCGGTACCTTCGGCCTCGAGGAGTACACCGAGGTCAAGCAGATCAACATCGACCTGACCGATCAGCCGATGGGTGTCTACCAGCGTGGCAAGGAGACGCCCCGCGAAGGCCGCGGCAAGGTCGTGCCGCTCAGCGACCGCCGTCCGTTCCAGCGCGAGAACGAGAGCGGCGAGGTCCGCGGCAGCTGGGTCCGGTACTGCCGCAACTGCGGCGAGTGACGACCGCGGCGGGGCGCCCGTGTGAGCGGGCGCCCCGTCCGGGGTACTAGCGCCTCGAAGCGACGCTCGCCGCTCGCACCCGTACTCGCGCACGCGGCCGTCCGTCACGAGCATCGAGGCGCATCCGCGCGACGGGTGCGAAGGAAGGAGCGGGGATGAGCCTGGTCACGAGGGACGTCGAGATCCTGAGCGACCGCTTCGTGCCGGGGTTCGCGTTGCGCGGACCCGTGGGCGGCGGCGAGGCGATGGTCCTGCGCAGCCCCTGGGACGGAGCGGAGCTGGCCCGTGTCCCGACCACGACCGCCGACGACCTGGACGCCGTGCTCGACCGGGCGCGGCTCGCCTTCGCGAGCTTCCGCTGGACGCCGGCCTGGCGCCGCGCCGAGATCCTCGAGCGCGCCTCCCACCTCATCGAGGAGAACGCCGCGCAGATCGCCCGCATCATCGCCAACGAGAGCGGCAAGCCGCTGAAGGACGCGCGCGTCGAGGCGTCGCGCGGGGCGTCGACGTTCCGCTGGGCCGCCGAGGAGTCCAAGCGCACGGCGGGCGAGATCATCGAGATGGACGCCGAGCCCTCGGGCGAGCATCGCTTCGGCTGGACGATCCGCGAGCCGCGCGGCGTGATCGCGGCGATCTCGCCCTTCAACTTCCCCCTCAACCTGGTCGCGCACAAGGTCGCCCCGGCGCTCGCCGCCGCCAACGTCGTCGTCCTCAAGCCGGCCTCGCAGACGCCGCTCACGGCCCTGCGCCTGGCGGAGCTGCTCGTCGAGGCCGGTCTCCCCGAGCACGTCATCCAGGTCGTCGTCGGCCCCGGCAGCACGCTCGGCGCCAAGCTCGTCAAGGACGAGCGCGTCAACATGGTGACCTTCACCGGCAGCCCGCCGGTCGGCCGCCGGATCGCCAGCGACGCCGGCATGAAGATGGTGACCCTCGAGCTCGGCAACAACTCGGCGACCATCGTCGACGAGGACGCCCACCTCGACCTCGCCGTGCAGCGCATCGTCGCCGGCGGCTACGCCAACTCCGGGCAGGTCTGCATCTCGGTGCAGCGCGTCGTCGTGCACGAGAAGGTCTACGACGAGTTCATGGCCAGGCTCGTGCCGGCGGTCGAGGCGCTCAAGCTCGGCGACCCGCTCGAGGAGAGCACCGACGTCTCGTCGCTGATCTCGGCGGCGGAGGCCGAGCGCGTGCGGCTCTGGGTCGAGGAGGCCGTGGAGCAGGGCGCGACGCTGGCCGCCGGCGGCGTCGACGCCGACGGTCGCATGAAGCCCACCGTCCTGACCGACGTGACCCGCGACATGAAGGTCTGCGCGCGGGAGATCTTCGGTCCGGTGCTCAGCATCCTCAAGGCGCGCGACCTCTGCGAGGCGATCGAGATCTCCAACGACAGCGACATGGGCCTGCAGGCCGGCGTCTTCACGAGGGACCTGAACAAGGCGTTGTACGCGGCCAAGCGTCTCGAGGTCGGCGGTGTGATGATCAACGAGGTCCCGACGTTCAGGGTCGACCACATGCCCTACGGCGGGATCAAGGGCTCGGGGATCGGGCGTGAAGGATTGCGCTTCGCGATCCGCGAAATGACCGAGATGAAGATGGTCGCGATCCGCGAGATGGACTGGCAGACCGGGGGCCCGCCGGTGGACGCCTGCCGGCGCGAGCCGCTCGGGCCCTGAGGGCGGACCCGAGTCGTCGCTCGAGTCGCGGCGGGGCACGGCGGGGCGGGGCGCGCGCCGGCGCAGCGTCCGGGGGCTTGCCAAGCGGCCCGTGGAGCGCGATGCTGTGAGATGTCGGCGGTCGTCGGCGAGCGGATGAAGCGCGTCGCGACCGGAGGCCGCGACGGAAGGAGGTAGACGACAAGTGACTGACTTAGGTGGTGCGGCGCGCTAGGCGCCCCGCACGCGGTGCGCCTACGCGCCGCACCAAACGTAGCAGCACGGGCGGCGGGCCCTCGGGCCCGCCGCCCGCTTTCTTGTGGGGCCCGGGGCCGGCCCGTCTGCGGCGGCCGGCGCCTCCCTGCCCGCCGGCCTGGCTTGCGCCTCGCGCGCCACCACCGTGGTGACCCCGGGCGCGATGCGGAGAAGGACCCGCGTCCCGTTTGCGGAACGCCCTCAGGGGAAACCTGAGGAGGTCACGCGGCGGGCGCGGTGGGCCGTGTGCGTCGGGCCGCCGGCCCAGCTCTGGCACGATGAGCGCGATGAGCCCTGGGCGATGCGAAGGCTTCGAGGCGGGGCGTGCTCGGTGGCCGGACTGCCGTGGTCGCACCTCGGCCGCGCGGCGGCCGCAAAGGGTACGGGCGCAACCGGACACGACACGAGTCAGCGAACGAGGAGGCGGGTCATGGCGTTGAGCGCGCGCAATCAGATCCAGGGCACTGTGAAGAGCGTGGTCCTCGGCACGGTGATGGCCGAGGTCGTGGTCGACATCGGCGGCAGGGAGATCGTCTCGGCGATCACGCGGCACGCCTGCGAGAGCCTCGACCTCAAGGCCGGGGACGAGGTCAGGGCCGTGATCAAGGCCACCGAGGTGCTCATCGACAAGTAACGCGGCCGGCGACCGGGCGGCCGGGCCACCCGGGACGTGGCCAGGCCGTAGGGGCAGCCGCGTGCCCACGGCCGAAGGTCGGCTACACTAAGAGCATGAGCGACGACGACCGGGCGCGACGGGTCGACTACCTGCGCCTCTCGATCACCGACCGCTGCAACCTGCGCTGCACGTACTGCATGCCCGCCGAGGGGGTGTGCGCGCGCGGGCACGACGACATCCTGCGCTTCGAGGAGATCGTCGCCTTCGCCCGCGTCGCCGTCACCTGCGGCATCGGCAAGGTGCGCATCACCGGCGGCGAGCCCCTCGTGCGCGCCGGCTGCCCCGAGCTGGTCGGCATGCTCGCCGCGCTCCCCGGGGTGCACGACCTCTCCCTGACGACCAACGGCGTGCTGCTGCCGCGCTTACGCCGCCGAACTGCACGCGGCGGGGCTGCGACGTGTCAACGTCAGCCTCGACAGCCTCGACCCGGTGCGCTTCGCCGCCGTCACCCGGGGCGGCCGCCTCGACGACGCCCTGGCGGGCCTCAAGGCGGCCTTCGCCGCCGGCTTCGATCCCGTCAAGCTCAACGTGCTGCTGCTCGAGGGCGTCGAGGACGAGCTCGACGCCTACGTGCGCCTCACCCTCGAGCGCCCGCTGCACGTGCGCTTCATCGAGTTCATGCCGCTCGACCGGCGTCTCGTCCTCGAGGGGCGCATGGTGCCGGCGCCGCTCGTGCTCGAGCGGCTGCGCGCGCGACACGGCCTCGAGCAGGTCGGCGGGCCCTACGGCCACGGGCCGGCGCGCTACTGGGCCGTGCCCGGGGCGCCGGGCACGATCGGGTTCATCGCCGCCATCTCGGACCACTTCTGCGAGAGCTGCAACCGGCTGCGCCTCACGGCCGACGGCCGCCTGCGCACCTGTCTCTTCTCGGGCGAGGAGGTCGAAGTCCGGCCCCTCCTCGCCGACGAGGAGCGCCTGCGCGCCGCCGTGCTCGAGGCGCTCGCCGGCAAGAGCTACGACCGCTGTCGCGAGGCGCTCGCCAACGAGCGCGCCATGTCGCAGATCGGGGGGTGAGGGAGTTGAGCGATCTCAGCCATCTCGACGCCCGCGGGCGCGCGCGGATGGTCGACGTCGGCGAGAAGGACGAGACCGACCGCCGCGCCGTGGCCGAGGCGCTGGTCACCATGGCGCCGGAGACGCTGGCCGTGATCGAGGACGAGGCGGTGCCCAAAGGCGACGTCGTCGCCGCGGCGCGGCTCGCCGGCGTGATGGCCGCCAAGCGCACCCACGAGCTGATACCGCTCTGCCACCCGTTGGCCCTCACCTTCGTGGGGGTCGAGATCGAGTCCGACGAGCGCCTCCCCGGTCTGCGTGTCGTGGCCGAGGCGCGCCTGCGCGGGCGCACGGGGGTCGAGATGGAGGCGCTCGTCGCGGCGTCGGTCGCGGCGCTGACCGTGTACGACATGTGCAAGGCGATCGACCGCGCCATGGAGGTCGGGCCGGTCCGCCTGCTCGAGAAGAGCGGCGGCCGCAGCGGCCGTTGGCGGCGCGGCGAGGAAGCTGAGGAGGGCCCGGCGTGACCCGCGCACCCGACGGCCGTGTCGTCTCGGTCAACGTCGCCCCCGAGAAGGGCGCGCGCAAGACCCCCGTCGAGGCGGCCACGCTGGTCGCCGGGCACGGCGTCGAGGGCGACGGCCACGCCGGACCGGGTCACCGGCAGCTCAGCCTGCTCGCCCTCGAGAGCATCGACGCCATGCGCGACTGCGGCCTCGACGTCGGGCCCGGCGACTTCGCCGAGAACCTCACCACCGAGGGCATCGCCGTCGTGCGCCTTCCGGTGGGCGCCCGTCTCCGCGTCGGGGCGACGCGGCTCGAGGTGACGCAGATCGGCAAGGTCTGCCACGATCGCTGCGAGATCTTCCGTCAGGCGGGGGACTGCGTGATGCCGCGCGAGGGCATCTTCGCCCGGGTGCTCGAGGGCGGCGCCGTGCGCGCCGGCGACGAGCTGGTCGTCGAGGCGCCGACGCTGATCCGCGCCGCCGTGCTGACCGTCTCCGACAAGGGCTCGCGCGGCGAGCGCGAGGACGTGAGCGGCGACACGCTCGTCGAGATGCTCGAGGGCGCCGGCGCGCTCGTGGCCGAGCGCGCCATCGTCCCCGACGAGCGCGAGGCCATCGCCGCCGAGCTCGTGCGCCTGGCCGACGAGGTCCACGCCACGCTGGTCCTGACCACGGGCGGGACCGGGCTCACGAGCCGCGACGTGACGCCCGAGGCCACGCTCGCCGTGCTCGACCGCGAGGCTCCGGGCTTCGCCGAGGCCATGCGCGCCGGCTCTCTCGCCAAGACGCCGCACGCCATGCTCTCGCGGGCCGTCAGCGGGCTGCGCGGCCGTACGCTCATCGTCAACATGCCGGGCAGTCCGCGCGCCTGTCGCGAGCAGTTCGCGATGATCGCCGCGGCGCTGCCGCACGCGGTGGAGAAGCTGCTCGACCTCGGCGGCGACTGCGCCGCGCCGCCCGCCCCCACGGAGTGAGCCGGGCGCCGGATCGCGAGCGGCAGCTCGCCGACGAGGCGGCCGCGCGCGCGGGCATCGAGCGGCGCGCCGCCTCCGTCCCCCAGCTCCCCCTCACGAGCGAGACGGTCGGCGCCGTGGTCGTCACGTTCAACGACGAGGCCCACGTCGCCGGCATGCTGCGCGTGCTGCTGAAGGAGGTCGCCGAGGTCGTCGTCTGCGACCTCGGCTCCCGGGACCGCACCCTGGCGCTCGTCGCCGAGCGGTGCCCCGCGGTGCGGCGGCATCAGCTTCCGCTCGAGGCCGGGTTCGCCGCCGCGATCAACGAGGGTGCGCGCCTGCTGAGCCAGCCGTTCCTGCTCGTCCTTCACGGCGACGCGCGGCTGCGGCCCGGCGCGCTGGAGCGGCTGCACGGTCAGCTGCACGCGGGCGGGTGGCGCGCGGCGTGCTGCGGGCCGCGCATCACGGCGCCGGACGGCACCGTGGAGCTCTCCGCCGGTTTCAGGCCCACCGCGTGGCGCCGCTGGCGCGCGTGGTGGCACACGGCCGTGCCCCGGTCGCGCCGCGGGCGCAAGCGCCCGCCGCGCCTCGCCTACGGGGCGCCTTCGACCTTGGCCGAGGTCGACTGGGTCAGCTGTGTGGCGGCGCTCCTGCGCCGCGAGGCCTTCGACGAGGTCGGCGGCATGGACGAGGGCTTCTTCCTCTCCCGGGCTGATGTCGACCTCGGGCTGCGGCTGCGGCGCGCCGGCTGGCGGACCTTCTGCGAGCCGAGGGCGCGGGCGATCCACCTGGACCGCCTCGAGGAGTCGGGCGAATCGCGCCGCCGCGCCCGCCGCCGGTTCGCCCGCAAACACGGGCTCGTCGCGCGGCTGCGCCGCGCGTCCTGACGTTCGCGCGGCGGCCTCGCTCAGGCCGGTACGCGCTGGCGCTGCTGGTACGAAAGGAAGGCGGCGACCGCCGCGTCGGCGTCCTCGACGGCGCGGCGGTGACCGGCCGCGAGCCGGTCGCCGACGCTCTGTCGGGTCACGCCGAGCCGCGCGGCGACGGCGCGTTGATGGCCGAGCTCGCGGTAGGCGGCGAGGGCCTCCCACTGCTTCGGCGTGCGCGCCTTCAGGAGAGGGTCGACAAGCCGGCAGACCGCCGAGAGGAGCACGTCGCCCGCGTCGCCGGCGCCCACGTAGCGCGTCAGGCCGCGGTCACGGGCGGCGAGGCCGAGCGCCTTCCGGGCGCTGGTGTAGGCGTCGCCACCGTCGCGCAGCGGTGCCGCCAGGCCGACGCCGATGCCCACCCGCACGGCCGCCGGGGCCAGCGCCTCGCGCAGGACGCTGACGAGCAGCGGGGCTTGCGCGGGGTCGTCGAGCACGCCGTCGATGCGTCCCTCGGGGGCGATGGAGAAGGGTTCTGCGAGCGCGGGCTCGAAGAGGCGGTTGATCCGCTCGAGGACGGGCCTGACGGCGGCGACATCGGGGCCTGCGGCCGCGGGGTCCGCCGGGGTCAGGAGGTCGCCGAGGATCACGGCGATGACCCCTATGTCGCGACGCCTGGTGAGCGGCATGGTGCTAGCTACGCCGCGGCGAGGGGCGAATCCTGCCGGGGTAACGGTCGGGAGGGGCATTGTGTGGGTCTGCACCATGAAGACGATGGAAATGGCATCGCCCGCCGTCTGTCGCTACACTGAGGGGCCAACGGTCTCGAGCGCGGGGGTATCGGGGTGAACACGAAGGCGCGTACGCGGCTCCTCATCGCCACGGGCGTGATCGTGGCGGTGTTCGTCGTCGGCGTGGTGTACGTCGTCAGCCGCGAAGGCGCCTACTACCGCCAGGTCTCCGAGCTGGCCGGCGGCGAGTACGTCGGCAAGAACGTCAAGGTCGGCGGCCGCGTCCTCGGCGACACGCTCACGCACGAGGCCGCCGGCTTCGTCTTCGACATTCAGGACCTGACCGGTCAGGCCGATACGGTCAAGGTGGAGTACGACGGTCAGGTGCCCGACACGTTCGGGCCGGGGGCCGACGTCGTCGTGCTGGGGACCTACTCGGAGTCCGCTGCGGGAGGGCTCATCACGGCCAGCCAGGTGCAGACCAAGTGCCCGTCCAAGTACGAGGGCGCGGGTACGACGCCGACCGCCACGTCGGCGCCCTGAGGGGGCGCGCCGGTGCTGCTCCTCGGACGTCTCGCCCTCTCCCTCGGCCTTGTGCTGGCGGTGGCCGCCGCCGTCTTCCTCGCCTACGGCATGAAGACGTCGCGTCGCGACTTCATCCGCAACGGGTACTACGCGACCTACGGCTTCGCCCTCGCCGCGGTGGTCGCCTCGGTCGTCCTGCTCCAGGCGTTCCTGCGCGCCGACCTCGGCTTCGCCTACGTCTTCGAGAACTCCGACCCGAGCCTCTCGACCTTCTACCGCATCGCCGGCTTCTGGGCCGGTCAGGAGGGGTCCCTCCTGCTCTGGCTGCTCATGATCGCCGTGGTCGCCGTCGTGATCGCCGCCGCCGACCTGGCGCGGCTGCGTCGCCTGGTGGCGGGGGCCGTGATGGTCCTGGCGGTCAACGTCGCTCTCTTCGCCGCCCTCATGGTGCTCGACGAGGGCTCGAACCCGTTCCTCGCCACGCCGGCGGGCGCCGGGTCGCCGGTCGGGCTCAACCCGCTGCTCCTGCACCCGGCCATGGTGCTGCACCCGCCGGCGCTCTTCGCCGGCTACGTCGGCTTCGCCGTGCCCTTCGCCTTCGCCGTCTCGGCGCTGCTCCTCGGGCGCGCCGACCGCGAGTGGGTCGTCGGCGCGCGCCGCTGGGCCGTCGGCGGCTGGCTGATGCTCTCGCTCGGTATCGGCCTCGGCGCCTGGTGGGCCTACGTCGTGCTCGCCTTCGGCGGGTACTGGGCCTGGGACCCGGTCGAGAACACCTCGCTCGTGCCCTGGCTCACGGGCACGGCGCTTCTGCACTCGATGACGCTCTACGCGCGGCGCGGCAGCTTCAAGCGCTGGGCGCTGGGGCTCGCGGCGGCGACCTTCTGGCTCACGCTGATCGCCACCTGGACGACGCGCACCGGGGTGATCCAGTCGGTGCACGCCTTCGGCCAGCGCCCCCTCCTCGTCTGGTTCCTCACCGGCGTGGTGGTCGGGGTCGCCCTCTTCAGCGCCGCCCTCATCGCCTGGCGCTGGCGGCGCTTCGAGAGCGAGCACGCGTTCGAGTCGCTGGCCTCGCGCGAGTTCATCTACCACCTCATGAACCTGATCTTCACGATGTTCGCCCTGGCGATCGGCTTCTCGACCGTTCTGGTGCCGCTGCTCTTCGAACGCACCGTCGGTCCGGCGACCTACGACCTCTTCGCCCAGCCGCTCGGGGTCGTCACCCTGGCGCTCGTCGCCGTGTGCCCGCTCTTCGCCTGGCGGCGGACCGTCGGCACGGCGTTCCGCCGCTCCCTCGTCGTGCCCCTCGCCGTCGCCGCCCTCTTCGTCCCGCTCTGGCTGTTCCTCGGCTTCCAGTCGAACGTCTGGGGCTTCGCCGGCTTCGTCGTCTGCGGCTTCGCCTTCGGCGCCGTGCTGCAGTTCGTGCTCGTCTCGGCGCGGCGCGCGGCCGGCGGCCGCCACTGGACGGCCGGGCTGCGGCGTGCCCTCCTCGGGAGTCGCACCCGCACCGGGGGCTACATCGCCCACCTCGGCATGGTGCTCGTCGTCGCCGGCCTGCTCGGCTCGGCCGTCTACCAGGCCGAGACGAGCGCGACGATCCCCGCGACCGCGGGGACCGCAGTCGAGGCCGCCGACTACACGCTCGTCTTCACCGGGATGCGCGGCGAGTCGGGGTCACAGGGGTCGCTGCGGACGTACGCCGCGTTCGACGTCTTCTCGGCCGACGGCGACCGCGTGGGCACCGTCGAGCCGCACACCGACATCTACCCGACGGGCATGTCGGCGGTGCGCGCCGTGATCCTCGGGCGCCCGTTCGAGGACGTGTTCGTCGTCACCGACCAGGGCTTCAGCCAGGAGTCCGAGGAGCTCGCCGTGCGCGTCGTCGTCTTCCCGCTGATCCGCTGGGTGTGGATCGGCTCCCTCCTGTTGTGCGTCGGCGCCGCGGTCTCGCTCTGGCCGCGGGCTCAGCGTCAGGAGCAGGAGGCGCGCGACGTGGCGGCCGCCCGCGAGGACGGCCGCCTCGAGCGAGCCACGGCCTAGGGGGGAAAGGTGGCGGACCCGGACCCGGGTCACAGCCGGGCGGAGATCGAGGTCGACGGCCTGCGCAAGACCTTTGGCCGCCGCGAGGTGCTGCGCGGCGTGTCGTTCGCGCTCGAGCGCGGCGGGTTCCTTGCCGTCTTCGGCCCCAACGGCGCCGGCAAGACGACGATCCTGCGCGTGCTGGCGACGCTGCTGGCCCCCGGCTCGGGCAGCGTGCGCGTCGTCGGCCACGACGTGCGCGACGACCCGATGCCGGTGCGCCGCGCCGTGGGGCTCATCTCGCACAGCCCCCTGCTCTACCCCGACCTGACCGCCTACGAGAATCTGCGCTTCTACGCCGACATGTACGGGGTCGAGGACCGCGAGGCGCGTATCGACGAGCTGCTCGACCGCCTCGAGCTCTCGCACCGCCGCTACGACGTGGTGCGCGCGTTCTCGCGCGGCATGCGCCAGCGGCTCGCGATCGCGCGCGCCGTGCTGCACCGCCCTCGGGTCTTGCTGCTCGACGAGCCGCACGAGGGTCTCGACCCGCGCGCCGTCGACATCCTCGACGGGCTGCTCGCCGAGATCCGCGCCGACCACACCTTCGTCATGGTGACGCACCACATCGGCAAGGGGCTCGAGCTCGCCAGCCGGGTGATGATCGTCGACGCCGGCCGCGTGGCCTACGAGCACGCGGCCGGCGTCGACGCCGACACCTTCAGCGCCGTCTACCGCGAACACGTGCGGGAGGGCTCGGCCCTGTGAGCGCGGCCGCCCAGTTCTCCGCCATCCTCCGCAAGGACCTCACCCGCGAGCTGCGCACGCGCGAGGTGCTCGTCTCGGTCTTCCTCTTCGTCATGCTCGCGATGGTCGTCTTCCACTACGCCTTCGCGAGCGGCGAGAACGACCTGACCTTCTTCACCGGCGGCATGCTCTGGGTGACGTTCCTCTTCGGCGCCCTGCTCGGCCTCAACCGCAGCTTCGCCCAGGAGAAGGACGAGGGCTGCCTCGACGGGCTGCTGCTGTGCCCGGTCGACCGCGTCACGATCTTCCTCGCCAAGACCGCCGCCAACCTGGTGCTGCTGCTCGCCATCCAGGCGGTCGCCGTGCCCGTCTTCACCCTGTTCTTCGTCGAGCGCAACTACCTCGGCGAGCTGCCGCAGTTCGTGCTCGTCGTGCTGCTCGCCGACCTCGGCATCTGCGCCCTCGGCACGCTGCTGGCGACGATCTCGATGAACAGCCGGGCGCGCGACCTGCTGCTGCCGGTGCTCTTCCTGCCGCTCATCGTGCCGGTGCTCATCGCCGCGACGTCGGCGACGACGGCGGTCTTCACCGGCGACGCCGCGTTCGGCGACCTCGCCGTACGCCTGGTCTTCCTGGCCGCCTTCGACGCGGTATTCTTGGTCGCGGCCTACGGCACCTACGACTTCGCGATAGGAGAGTGAGAGTGGAGGCTTCAGAGGCGCGGGTCGAGAGCACGGCGGGCGGCGCGGCCGGGGGGCGGCGGCTGCTGGCGGCGCCCGCCCTCTTCGCCTACGCGGGCGCCTGCCTCGCGGCCGGGTTGCTGCTGGGCTTCTGGTACGCGCCGGTCGACGCCTCGAGCATGGGGTTCAGCCAGAAGATCCTCTACTACCACGCGCCGATCTCCTGGGCGGCGCTCCTCGCCTTCGGCGTCGCCTTCGTCGCCGGCATCCTCTACCTGCGCACGCCCGACCTGCGGTACGACCGCCTGGGGCTCGTCGCCGTCCGCCTCGGCCTGCTCTTCAGTCTCCTCGTGATGGCCACGGGGATGATCTGGGGCGAGGTCGCCTGGGGCACCTGGTGGGCGTGGGAGCCCAGGCTCACCACCTTCCTCATCGCCTGTCTCCTGTACGCGGGGTACTTCGTGCTCCGTTCCATGGTCGACGAGGAGGCGCGCCGGGCGACGTACGCCGCCGTGTTCGCCATCATCGCCTTCGTCGACGTGCCGATAACCTTCTTCGCCACGCGCTTCCTGCCCGAGGGCCTGCATCCGGTGGTCATCCGGGCCGGTGACTCGGGCATGGAGGGGAGCATGCTGCTGAGCCTTCTCGTCAGCATGCTCGGCATGACCCTGCTGCTGGCCGCGCTGATCCGCCTCGAGTACGCCGCCGAGCTGCTCAAGGACGAGATCGCCGACCTGAAGACCAGTCTCTGGGAGGTTTGACCGTGAGCATCGAGGAGGCCGCCCAGTTCGTCGCCGCCGCCTACGCCGTGATCCTGATCGTGCTGATCGCCTACTTCGCGATCACGGCGCGGAAGGTGAGCGGGCTGCGGCGCGACGTCGAGCTGCTGCGGAGCGAGGTCGAGAAGCGGGAGCGGCGGGGCGAGGGCGCCTGAGCGCCCCCGCCCCGCCGCCCCCGCCGCCCTGAGCGGCGCGGGCGTCGGAGGGCCCATGGAGCAGGTCTCCGTCATCTCCCTGTGGATCGCGCTGCTGCTCTTCGGCGCGGCCTTCGCCCTGTTCATCTTCTACTACCTGTCGCGCCGCGAGCAGATGAACCTGCGCGGCGTGGCCGTCGCTCTCGCCGGCTGGGTCGCCCTCGGGGTGGCCCTCGTCCTGCGCGCCGCCGTCGCCGGGCGTCTCCCGATCGTCGGCGCCTACGAGTCGCTCGCCCTGATCACCTGGTTCATCGTCGCCGTGTATCTCGTGCTCGAGCTCTTCACCCAGGTGAAGAAGCTGGGCCTCTACGTGATGCCGGTGGCGATCGTCTTTCTCGGCATCGCCTGGAGCAGCTACAGCGCTCCCGCCGGCCTGATGCCCGAGCTGCAGAGCAACATCGTCGTCCTGCACGTGATCGTCATGTTCACGGCGGTCGGGGCCCTCTACCTGGCCGGCTGCGCGGCGCTCCTCTACCTCGTCGAGGAGCGGCTCCTCAAGCGGCACCGGGTGGGCTCCGTGCTCGGCCGCCTCCCCTCGCTGGCGACGCTGGACAGGCTCGTGTACCGGGCGACTCTCGTCGGGGTGCCGTTCCTCACCATGGGGATGGTCGCCGGCGGCATCCGCGCCATCGCCTTCGGGGTCGAGGACTGGCTGGTCGACCCGATGGTCCTGCTCTCGCTCGGGGCGTGGGCGATCTACCTGGCCCTGCTCTACGGGCACCTGCGCGGCGGCTGGGGCGGTCGTCGCGCCGCCTGGCTCGCCATCGCCGGCCTGGTCGTGATGCTCGTGATCCGCTTCGCCGCAGTGCCCTACTGGTCCGGTTTCCACACCTACGGGGGCTGAGCGTGCTCGTCGTCGCCGTCGGCATCTCGCACGCCACCGCGCCGCTCGAGCTGCGCGAGCGTCTCGCGCTCGACGGGCCGGCGGCGCTCGGTGCCGCGCGCTCGCTGCAGGCCTCGGGCGGTGCCTGCGAGGCGGTCGCCCTCTCGACCTGCAACCGCACGGAGCTCTACATGTACGCGCGCGACTCACTGGCGGCACGGCAGGCGGCCCTCGAGTTGCTCGCGGGCCGCGCCGGCGTCTCGCCGGCGGCGCTGGAGCCGAGCACTTACAGCCACTCCGGCGAGACGGCGATCCGGCACCTCTTCCGCGTCGTCGCCAGCCTCGACTCGATGGTGCTCGGCGAGTACCAGATCGTCGCCCAGGTCCGCGAGGCCTACGACGCCGCCCGCGAGGGCGGCTGCACGAGCGTCGTCTTCAACCGCCTCTTCCGCCACGCCCTCGAGGTGGGCAAGCGGGTGCGGACCGAGACCGCGATCGGCGAGAAGCCGGTCTCGGTCAGCTCCGCGGCGGTCGACCTCGCCGAGCAGGTCTTCGGGCGCCTCGACGACACGACCGCGCTCATCATCGGGGCCGGCGAGACCGGCGAGCTGACCGCGACTCACCTGCGCGCCCGTGGCGTGCGCGACATCCTGGTCACGAACAGGACCTTCGCGGCGGCGCGGGAGATGGAGCACCGCGTGGGCGGCCGCGCCGTGCCCTTCGAGGACCTCGAAGGGCACCTCGCCGCGGCCGACATCGTCATCTCGTCGACCTCGGCGCCGCACTTCGTCGTCACGCGCGAGCGCGTCCAGCGCGCGGCGCGTCGGCGCCGCGGCCGCCCGCTCTTCTTCATCGACATCGCCGTGCCCCGCGACCTCGACCCGGCGATCGCCGACCTCGACGGCGCCTTCCTCTACGACATCGACGACCTCGAGCACGTCGTGGCCCGCAACCGCGCCGAGCGCGAGAAGGAGGCGGTCAAGGCGGAGGCCATCGTCGCCGAGGAGCTCACCCAGGTGGACGCCTGGCTGCGCACCCTCGAGGTGGTGCCGACGATCGCCACGCTGCGCGAGGCGGTCGAGCAGATCAGGGAGGGTGAGCTGCGGCGGCTGGGCAGCCGCCTCGCCGACCTCGACGACGACCAGCGCGCCCAGGTCGAGCTGCTGACGAGCTCCATCGTCAACAAGATCCTGCACCTGCCGACGGTGACCATGAAGGAGGTCGCCGGCCGCGACGAGTGCTACCTCTACGTCGACGCCGTGCGCACGCTGTTCGGTCTCAACGGCAACGGCAGCGGCGTGGAGGCCGGGCGGGGCGAGGCTGAGAACGGGTCGCCGGACGCGGAGGCGGGGCAGGATGCGGCGGCGGACGTAGAGGCCGCGCAGGCCGAGGACGGGACGCCGGCCGCGGCGCCGGCGGACGCGCGCCCCGCGGAAGGCGCGTCCGGCGAGGCCGGCGCGGGCGAGCCTGACGGCGCGCCGGACGCCGCGACCAGGTGACGGACGGCCTGCGCATCGGCTCGCGCGGCAGCGCGCTGGCGCTCGTGCAGAGCCGCTGGGTGCGCGAGCGCCTGGTCGCGCTTCACCCCGGGCTCGAGGTCGAGATCGACGTCATCCAGACCAAGGGCGACAAGCTCCTCGACGCCCCGCTGGCCAAGCTCGGCGACAAGGGCCTCTTCGTGAAGGAGATCGAGGAGGCCCTGCGCGACGGGCGGGTCGACCTGGCCGTCCATTCGGCCAAGGACATGCCGACCGAGACGCCCGAGGGCCTCGAGATCGCCGCCTTTACGGCGCGCGAGGACGTGCGCGACGTGTTCGTCGCGCACCCGCGCGCGCCGGTCCGGCGGCTGGGCGAGCTCGCCGAGGGCGCGGTGGTCGGCACCTCGAGCCTGCGCCGGCGCGCGCAGCTGCTCGCCCTGCGCCCCGACCTCGCGGTCGTCGACATCCGCGGCAACGTCGAGACGCGGCTGCGGAAGGTCGAGGAACAGGGGATGGCCGGGACGATCCTGGCGGCGGCGGGGCTGGCGCGCCTGGGGCGCGCCGGCGCGGCCGCCTTCGCCTTCACCTTCGACGAACTGCTGCCCGCCGTCGGCCAGGGGTCGCTGGCGCTCGAGGCGCGCGTCGGCGACGAGCGCGTCGGTGCGCTCCTGGCACCGCTCGCCGACGAGGCGGGCACGCTCGCCGTCCGTGCCGAGCGGGCCCTGATGCGCGCCCTCCAGGGAGGCTGCCAGGTCCCGATCGCCGGGTACGGCGAGCTCGTCGCCGGCGAGCTCGCGGCGCAGGACCTCCGCCTCAGGGCGTTCGTGGGTGCGCTCGACGGTCGGGAAGCGGTGCGGCTCGAGGCCAGCGGCCCGGCCGGCGCGCCGGAGGCGCTGGGCGAGCGTCTGGCCGCCGAGCTGCTCGCGGCCGGGGCGGACCGCATCCTCGCCGCCGTGCGGGCTGAGGCGGCGGGTCCATGAACGCGGCGAACGACCGGCGCGGCGCGGCCGGTCCCGGCGGCGGAGTGGGCCGCGGGAGGCCGGCGGCCGGGCCGACTCGGCCGCTCGCGGGCCGCACCGTGGTCGTCACGCGGCCGCAGGAGCAGGCCGACGCCCTCGCGGACCCCCTGCGGGAGCTCGGCGCCGAGGTGGTCCTGGCGCCGGTGATCCGCATCGTCGCGCGGCGGCTCGACGAGGAGGCGCGGCGGGTGCTCGCCGGAGTGGCCGCGTACGACCTGCTCGTCTTCACGAGCGTCAACGGGGTGCGGATCTTCGCCGACGACCTCGACGAGGCCGGGCCGGGCCTCGCGGCCCTGAAGGGACCGGACCGGGCCCCCGGCCGGCGGCCGGCGCTCGCCGCCATCGGCCCGGCGACCGCCGCGGCGCTCGAGGCCCGTGGCCTCGCCTGCGACGTCGTGCCCGAGGACTACGTGGCCGAGGGCCTGCTCGCCGCGCTCGAGCGCCGCGGCGTCGCCCCGGCCGGGGCGAGGGTGCTGATCCCGCGCGCCGCCGAGGCACGCAGCGTGCTCCCCGACACGCTGCGCGAGCGCGGCGCGTCCGTCGACCTGCTGCCGGTCTACGACACGCTGCCCGCCGACGCGCTCGAGGTGCCGCGCGAACGCCTCGAGGGCGCCGACTTCATCACCTTCACCTCGAGCAGCACTGTCCGGGCCTTCGTCGATCTGTTCGTCCGCGAGACCCGGGCGGGCGACGCCTCCGCCGCGGCGGGCGATGTTTCCCGGGCGGGCGACGCCTCCGTTGCGACGGGCGGTGTCTCCGCGACGGGCGGCGTCTCCAGGGCGGGCGACGCTTCCACCGGGGAGGGCGACGCCGCCGCCGGTGTCGCCGCTCGCCTCGCCGCCGTGAGACTCTGCTCCATCGGGCCGGTCACGTCGGCGACGCTGCGCGGATACGGACTGCCCGTGGCGGTCGAGGCCCGCGAGTACACGACCGCCGGGCTGGTCGCGGCGATCGTCGACGCCGCCGGCGCTGACGCTGGCATCGCCGGCGCCCGACGCGGCCCCGCCGGCGCCCGACGCGGCGAGCCTTCCGACTCCGGAGACGCGAAGGGCCGGCAGCGCCGGCCCTTCGCGTCGCAACCTTGCCGCAGTCGTCAGGCAGGCTTGACGTCGCTCGCCTGCGGCCCCTTCTGGCCCTCGGTCACCTCGAACTCGACCTCCTGGCCGTCAGCGAGGCTCTGGACGCCGGCCGCGAGGCCGGTGACGTGCACGAACACGTCCTTGCCCTCTTCCTGCTCGATGAAGCCGTAGCCCTTCTCCGTGCTGAACCACTTCACTTTGCCTTTCGCCACGCCTACTCCCTTGTTCGTGAGCGTGCTGTCGGCGAGTGAAGCCAGGGCGCGCGCTCGTGTTCCTGTGGACCGCGGCGGCGGTGGCGCGACGCCGTGGACCCTGCAGTTGTACCCGTTTCCTCACCGAATGGACAACCGCGGCCACTGTTGCCCGCGCCGGGCGGGCGACGTATCGTGCCGCTGATGCGTCCCATCTGCTTCTCGAGTGACTACGGCTACGCCGACGACTTCGCCGGCACCTGCCGCGCCGTGATCGCGCGTCTCGCCCCCGAGGCCCGGGTGATCGACGTCACCCACGGGCTGCCGCAGCGTGACGTGCTGGCCGGCGCCCTCGTGCTGCGCAACACCCTGCCGTACATGCCCGAAGAGGCCGTGGTCCTCGCCGTGGTCGACCCCGATGTCGGCGGCCCACGCCGCCCCGCCGGCCTGCGCAGCGGCGCGGACCGCCTCTTCGTCGGCCCCGACAACGGCCTGCTGACGCTGGCGGCCGACGCCGACGGCGGGGTGCGCGAGGCGCACATCCTCACCAACGAGAGCCTCTGGCTGAGCCCGCTGTCGGCGACCTTCCACGGCCGCGACATCTTCGCCCCGGTGGCGGCGCGGCTCGCCGCCGGCCTGGCGCTCGAGCAGGTCGGGGTCGAGATCGACCCCGCCGGCCTCGTGCGTCTCGACGTGCCCGAGCCGCGGCGCACCGCGGGCGGGCTCGCGGCCACGGCGGTGCTGGTCGACCGCTTCGGCAACGTCGCTCTCAACCTGCGCGCCGACGAGCTCGCCGCCGCCGAGATCGGCGACGAGCTCGAGCTGGACTGCGCCGGCGAGCGCTATCACGCCCGCGTCGTGCGCACCTTCGGCGCCGTCCGCGCGAGCGACATCCTCGTGCTCGTCGACAGCTACGGTATGGTGTCGGTCGCCGTCAACGGCGGCTCCGCCGCCGAGGTCCTGTCGCTCGAGCCGGGCGACCGCGTCGTCCTGCGCCGCCAGAGGTGAGCCGCGCGGCCGACCCGCCTCTCGCGGCGTGCCGCGCGGCCGACCCGGCTCCCGCCGTGTCGCCGGCCGCTCCGCCCGGAGCCCCGTGTTGCAGGCTCCCGGCGATTCCGCTAGACTACCCGCTCGCGTGCCCGGGCCCGGGCACGACGTACGCAACGGCCAGAAGTGAGCGCATGAAGACCTACGTCGCCAAGCCATCCACCATCGAGAAGAAGTGGTACGTGGTCGACGCCAGCGGCAAGACCCTCGGCCGCTTGGCCACGCTGATCGCCGACGTCCTGCGCGGCAAGCGCAAGCCGACCTACACCCCGCACATCGACACCGGCGACTTCGTCGTCGTCGTCAACGCCGACAAGGTCGTCGTCACCGGCGACAAGGCGGCGCAGAAGATGTACTACCGACACTCCGGCTACCCGGGAGGGATCAAGTCGGAGTCCTACCAGCACCTCATGGCGCGGCGGCCCGAAGAGATCCTGCGCCGCGCCGTCCGCGGCATGCTGCCGCACAACCGCCTGGGCAGGGCGCAGATCCGCAAGCTCAAGATCTACGCCGGGCCCAATCATCCGCATGAGGCGCAGCGGCCCGACGTGCTCGAGATCAAGGAGTAAGGCGTGGCAGAGGCAGTGACCTATCGCGCGACCGGCAAGCGCAAGACGAGCGTGGCCCGTGTCGTCCTCACCCCGGGGGTGGGCAGGGCGCTCGTCAACGGCCGCGAGATCGACGAGTACTTCGGCCGCGAGGTCCTGAAGACGATCGCGCTCATGCCGCTCGAGACCACCCACACGGCGAGCCGTTTCGACATCGCCGCCAACGTGTACGGCGGCGGCATCGCCGGCCAGGCGGGCGCCGTGCGGCACGGCATCGCGCGCGCGCTGTGCGAGGCCGACGAGAGCCTGCGCACGCCGCTCAAGCGGGCCGGCTTCCTCACCCGCGACGCGCGCCAGGTCGAGCGCAAGAAGGCCGGCTTCCACAAGGCGCGCAAGAAGCCGCAGTTCAGCAAGCGCTGACGCCGCGCGACAGACCGACGACTCCGACGGACCGACGACGACGACGGGCCGCCTTTGGGCGGCCCGTCGTCGTTGCGCCGCGTCCGTGCCGGTGCGGGTGGCCAGGTGCTAGGATGACGCCGGCGAGGAGAGGAGCCGACGATGGCGCGCCGCAACAGACCTCCGAGGAACACCGCGCCCGCCTGGAAGAAGGTCGCGATCGTCGCTGTCGGCGCCCGTCGCCGCCGTCGGCATTCCGTCGCTGCTCGGGGCGTCCGAATGGGGTCTCCTGCCGTTCACCCTCCTCACCGTCGCGGTCGGCGCCGCCACCGTCTGGGTCGTGGCCAAGGTGCTCGGCGTGCGACTGAGCCTGAGCAGCTGGGACTAGGCTCACTTCCGCGCCCTGTCGAGGGCCGGGCTCTTCCCCCTGGGCGGCGGGCCCGTCGGCACGCGTTTGCCCCCGGATGGTGCGCGACGTAGCATTCCCGGGGCTTCACGGCGCGACCGGGAGGACGATGGGCGCCTACTTCGGCACGGACGGCATCAGGGGTGTGGCGGGCGAGCTGCTGACGGCGGAGTTCGCCGTGCAGGTCGGCCGCGCCGCGGCCGTGGTCGAGGCGGGCCGCCGGGGGCGGCCGCCGGTCTTCATCGTCGGCCGCGACACGCGCCTCTCCGGCCCCATGCTCGAGGCCGGCCTCGTCGCCGGTCTCACCAGCGGCGGGGCTCGCGTCGAGGTCGCCGGGGTGATCCCGACGCCGGGGCTGGCCGCGCTCGTCGTCGAGCGCGGCGCCGACGCCGGCGTCGTGATCAGCGCCTCGCACAATCCGTACGGGGACAACGGCATCAAGCTCTTCTCCGCCGCCGGGCTCAAGCTGAGCGACGATGAAGAGGCCGAGATCGAGGCCCACATCGAGCACCGCGACCTGCGCTCGCTGGCCGGCGACCGCTTCGGCTCGGCCGCGCCCCTCGAGGGCGCGGTCGAGGCCTACGTCGCCGGCCTCAGGCGGAGACTCGCACCCGACCTCTCCGGGCTGCGCATCGCCCTCGACTGCGCCCACGGCGCCATGTACCGGGCGGCTCCGCTCGCGCTCTCCGGCTCCGGCGCCGAGGTCGCGCTGCTCGGCGCCGACCCCGACGGCGTCAACATCAACGACGGGTGCGGCTCGACCCACATGGACGCCCTGCAGGAGTTCGTGCGCGCCGACGGCTTCGACCTCGGCTTCGCCTTCGACGGGGACGGCGACCGCGTCCTCGCCGTCGACGCCGACGGCGAGCTCGTCGACGGCGACTTCCTCATCGCCATCCTCGCCACCCACCTGCGCGACAAGGGACTGCTGCGGCGCGGCACCGTGGTCACCACGGTGATGACGAACCTCGGCTTCCACCAGGCCATGCGCCGCGAGGGCATCGAGGTGCTGACGACGGCGGTCGGCGACCGCTACGTGGTCGCCGAGATGCTCAAGGGCGACTACGTCCTCGGCGGCGAGCAGTCCGGCCACATCATCAACCGCGACCTCTCGACCACGGGCGACGGCCTCGCCACCGCGCTGCTCCTGCTGCAGGCGCTGCGCGAGCGAGGTCAGACGCTCGCCGAGGCGGCGACCGTCATGCGGCGCCTGCCGCAGAAGCTCGTCAACGTCCGCGTGCGCGACCGCGAGGCGCTCGCCGGCGCGGCCGCCGTGTGGCGCGCGGTCGACGAGGAGAGCGCCCGCCTCGGCGACGACGGCCGTGTGCTCGTGCGTCCGTCGGGCACCGAGCCGCTCGTGCGAGTGATGGCCGAGGCGCCGACGGCCGAGGAGTGCGACGGCGTCTGCGCGCGCATCGTCGACGTCGTGCGCGAGCAGCTCGGCGACGGCGCCCGCTGACCACCGGCCCCGGCCGGAGCCCGCCGACGGCCCCTGCCGACCGTCGCCGCGGTCCCTCCCGCCGCGGCGGGGCGGTACAATGGCCCCACATACCAGACCGGCGGCGCGGACACCCGTCAGCTACCCGAGCGCCTGGCCCGTGTGAGAGAGCCCTCGCCGGGAGGCGCGCACCGCAAGGTGCGCCCCCGACGATCGAGGGCCGCTCGCGCGGGTGACGAGGTGGAGGTTCATCGAAAGACTCGGCGGATGCCTCCCGGCCCGGCACGGTCGTGATCGAGCCGACAAAACCCGCCGGCGACGGCGGAACAAAGCGGCTCGAAGGTGCCGTCCGCAGCCTGCCCGTCTGCCCCTGACCAGCGAAGGGAGCACGCATGTGCGGAATCGTGGGCTACGTCGGGCGCCGACCCGGCAAGCCGATCATCCTCGACGGCCTCAAACGCCTGGAGTACCGCGGCTACGACTCGGCCGGCATCACCCTGCTCGAGGCTGACGGTCTCGAAGACCGTGCGCGCGGTCGGCAACCTCGACGCGCTCTTCGCCGCGGTGGGGGACGGCGCCTCGCCGGCCACGGTCGGCCTCGGGCACACGCGCTGGGCGACCCACGGCAGCGTCTGCGAGGAGAACGCTCACCCGCACGTCGACTGCACGGGCCGCATCTCCGTCGTCCTCAACGGCATCATCGAGAACTACAAGGAGCTGCGCGCGGCGCTCGACGGCGCGCGGCCACCGGCTCACCTCGGAGACCGACGCCGAGGTCGTCGTCCACCTGATCGAGGAGCACGCCGGCGACGGACTCGCCGCCGCCGTGCGCGCCGCGATCCCGCGTCTCGACGGCCACTTCGCCTTCTGCGCCGTGTCGGCCGACGAGCCCGAGCTCGTCGTCGGCACGCGTCGCGAGGCGCCGCTGGTCGTCGGCGTCGGCGAGGACGAGATGTTCTTCGCCTCGGCGATCCCCGCCTTCCTCTCGCACACGCGCGAGACGATCGTGCTCGAGGACGGCGACGTCGTCACGCTCCGCGCCTCCGGCGCGGAGTGCACCGACGTCGCCGGCGTGCCCGTCGCGCGCGAGCCGAGGTACCGTCCCCTGGGACGAGGACGCCGCCGAGAAGGGCGGCTACGAGACCTTCATGCTCAAGGAGATCCACGAGCAGCCGGCCTCGCTGCGCGACACGCTCGCCGGGCGCCTCTCCGAGGACGGCGACGTCGACCTCGCCGAGACCGGGATGGGCGACGAGATGCTGCGCCGCCTGCGGCGCATCTTCATCGTCGCCTGCGGCACCTCGTACCACGCCGGCCTGATCGTCTCGCTACGCCATCGAGCAGCTCGCCCGCGTGCCGGTGCAGATCGACGTCGCCAGCGAGTTCCGCTATCGCGAGCCGGTCTTCGACCCCGACACGCTGGTCATCGGCATCACGCAGTCGGGCGAGACCGCCGACACGCTGGCCGCGATGCGGCTCGCACGTGAGGCCGGCTCGCCGGTGCTCGCGCTCACCAACATCATGGGCAGCCAGGCGACGCGCGAGGCCGACCACGTGCTCTTCACGCGCGCGGGGCTCGAGATCGGGGTGGCGGCGACCAAGACGCACACCGCCCAGGTCGCCGCCCTGCTCCTCCTCGCCCTGCGTCTCGCCTGGGCTCGCGGCGTGCAGCCCGAGGCCGAGCTGCGCCGCCTCGGGCACGAGCTGCGCGCCGTCCCCGAGAAGCTCGAGGAGCTGCTCGCCCGGCCGAGCGCCGTCGAGGAGATCGCCGCCCGCTACCAGGACGAGCGCTTCTTCCTCTACCTCGGCCGCGGCATGGGCTTCGCCGTCTGTCTCGAGGGCGCCCTCAAGCTCAAGGAGATCAGCTACATCCCGACCGAGGCGTACGCCGCCGGCGAGATGAAGCACGGCCCCATCGCCCTGCTCGACGACGGGTCGCCGGTGGTCGTGGTCGCCGACGACAGCCCCGTCTTCGCCAAGCTGGTCAGCAACATCGAGGAGGTGCGCGTCCGCGGCGCCGACGTGATCGCCGTGGCGACCGACGGCAACGAGACGATCGGCGAGCTCTCGCGCGACGTGCTCTGGGTGCCGCGCACCGACCACCACCTGGCGCCGATCCTCACCGTGGTGCCGCTGCAGCTGCTCGCCTACCACATCGCCACGCTCAAGGGCTACAACGTCGACCAGCCGCGCAACCTCGCCAAGACGGTGACGGTCGAATGAGACGACGGGTGACGAGGCGGCGGACGCAGCGGCCGGGCGCCGCGGCGCGTGAATGCCGGCGACGCCTGAGCCAGGGATCCCAGCCGGCGCCGGGCGGCTCTTCGGGCTCGGCATCGACGTCATCGCCGCGGAGCGGATCGGCCGCCTGCTCGAGAGGCAGCCGGCCGCGTACGAGCGGCTCTTCAGCCCGCAGGAGCGCGCCTACTGCGACGGCTTCGCCGCCCCGCACCCGCACTACGCGGCGCGCTTCGCCGCCAAGGAGGCAGTCGGCAAGGCGCTCGGAATCGGTATCATCGGGTTCGTGTGGCGCGACATCGAGGTGCTCTCGGGCGGCAAGCCGCTGGTCGCGCTCCACGGCGGCGTCGCCGACATCGCCCGGCGCCTCGGCGTCACGCGCGTCGAGCTGTCGCTGAGCCACACCGCCGGCATGGCCTACGCCGTGGCCGCCGCGCTGAAGGAGGACGCTGATGTATGAGTCCCTGCTGCTGCCCCTCTACACCGCCGACGCGATGCAGCAGATCGACCTCGCGGCGATCCAGGGCGTCGGCATCCCCGGCTCCCACCTGATGGAGCGCGCCGGGGCCGCGGTGGCCGCCGAGATCCTCGAGCGCTACGAGCCCGAGGAGGCGGTCGTCTTCTGCGGCAAGGGCAACAACGGCGGCGACGGCTTCGTCGTCGCGCGCGAGCTCGTCGACGCCGGCGTCGAGGTGACGGTGGTGACGCTGGCGACGCCCGACGAGTACAAGGGTGACGCCCGCCTGAACCTCGAGATCCTCCAGCGGCTGGGGATCGAGCCGCGCGTCGGGTTCACCGCCGCGGGCGAGGCCGAGCCGGGCGTCGTGACGGTCACGGAGATGGCCGACGTCGTCGTCGACGCCATCTTCGGGACCGGCTTCACCGGCGCGGCCAAGGGCGCCGCGGCGGCCGCGATCGAACTCATCAACGAGGCCTCGGCCGAGGTCGTCAGCATCGACATCGCGAGCGGCGTCGGCGCCGACGCCGGCGCCGTGCACGGCCCGGCCGTGGTCGCCGACCTCACCGTCGCCCTGCACGCCGCCAAGGTCGGCCATTTCGTGACCCCCGGCGGCGCCTTCTCCGGCGAGGTCGTCGTCGTGCCCATCGGCATCCCGCCGCTCTGCGAGCGCGAGGCCGACGTGTGGCTGCTGACGGCGGTCGGGCTGCAGCCGCTGCTCGTCGAGAAGGGGTCGCTCGACCACAAGCGCTCGGTGGGCACCGTGCTCGTCGTCGGCGGCGCGGCCGGGATGACCGGCGCCGCCCACATGGCGGCCATGGCCGCCCTTCGCGGCGGCGCCGGCCTCGTGCACTGCACGGCGCCCGACGGCGCCGAGCAGGTCAAGCCGTACCCCGAGGTCATCACGGTGCGGGTGCCCGGCGAGGCCGGCGCCTACACCACGGCGAGCCGGGCGGCGCGTCGCCGACGAGGTGGCCGCCTTCGGCGCCGTCGCCCTCGGCCCCGGCCTGGGGCGCGGCGACGAGACCCAGCTCCTCGTGCGCGAGCTGCTCGCCGCCGACACGCCGCTGCTGATCGACGCCGACGGGCTCTACGCCCTCGGCGGCCGCCCCGAGCTGGTCGCCGGGCGCACGGCGCCGACGGTGCTGACGCCGCACGAGGGCGAGCTCGGCCGCCTGCTCGAGCGGCCGGCGGCCGAGGTCGCCGCCCACCGGCTCGACAACGCCCGCGCCGCCGCGCAGAGGGCGAACGCGACGGTCGTCCTCAAGGGCGAGGCGACGATCGTCGCCGACCCGTCGGGAACCGCCTACATCGTCCCGACCGGCAACCCCGGCCTCGCCACCCCGGGCACCGGGGACGTGCTCAGCGGCGTCATCGCCGCCCAGCTCGCCAAGGGCCTCGAGGCGACCGACGCGGCCTGCCTCGGCGCCTACCTCCACGGTCTGGCCGCCGACCTCGCGGCCGACCTCGAAGTGGGTACAGAAGGCATGGTGGCCGGCGACCTGCTGCGCTACCTGCCGGTGGCCATCGAACGCCTCAAGACCGACGACGAGGACGACGAGGACGAGGAGGACCAGCATCATGGCTAGGCGCGACCCAGAGCCGAGCGACGAGCCGCTCGTCCGCGACATCATGCAGACCGAGGTCGTCACCATCTGCCCCGAGGCGACGGTCAAGGAGTTCGCCGAGCTGATGCGACGCAAGAAGGTCGGCGGCGCGCCGGTGGTCGACGCCGAGGGCACACTCCTCGGCATCGCCACCGACGGCGACCTGATGGCGCTCGACGCCGAGCTCCACTTCCCGCACTACATCCAGTTCCTCGACAGCCTCATCTACATCCAGAGCCAGAAGAAGTTCGAGGAGCGGCTGCGCAAGGCGGCGGCGGCGACCGTCGAGGACGTGATGACGAAGGACGTCTTCACCGTCAAGCCCGACGACCCGGCGCGCAAGGCGGCGACGCTGATGTCCGACCACGGCATCGGGCGCATCCCGGTCGAAGTGGACGGCAAGGTGGTGGGCATCGTGACGCGGCACGACGTGCTGCGCCTCTTGGACCTCTGATGCTCGAGGGCCGCGCGCGGGCGGTCGCCGAGGTCGACCTCGAGGCGATCCGCCACAACGTCCGCCGGCTGAGCCGCGACCTGCCGGCCGGCGGCCGGCACTGCGCCGTGGTCAAGGCCTTCGGCTACGGTCACGGCGCCGTGCCGGCGGCCCGTGCGGCCCTCGCCGCCGGCTCGTCCTGGCTCGGCGTGGCGACCGCCACCGAGGCGGAGGAGCTGCGCGCAGCCGGCCTCGAGGCGCCGATCATGGCCTTCGGCCCGATGACGGGCGCCGAGCTCGGGCGCGCCGTGGCGGCCGGCGCCGACGTCGTCGTCTGGTCGGCGCCGTTCCTCGAGGAGGCGCGCCGCCTCGGCGCCCGCGTCCACGTCAAGTTCGACTCCGGCATGGGGCGCCTCGGCGTCACCGAGGCCGAGGCGCGCGACCTCTGCGCCACGGCGGCCGCCGGCCCGTCGCGGCTGGTCGGGCTGATGAGCCACTTCGCGACCGCCGACGAGGCCGACACGACGTTCTTCGAGTACCAGCTGGGGCGCTTCACGGCGCTCGCCGGCGAGCTGAAGCGCCTCTACCCGGACCTTCTCCGCCACACGGCCAACAGCGCCGCGACGCTGCGCCGCCCGGCCGCGCACTTCGACGTCGTGCGCACCGGCATCGCGCTCTACGGCCTCGCGCCCTCTAACGACGACCCTTTCAAGGACGATCTGCGACCGGCGATGCGGCTGACCTCGTACATCGCCGGCGTGCGCCACGTCCAGCCGGGCGATTCGGTCGGCTACGGCCGGCGCTTCATCGCCGAGGCGCCGGCGCGTATCGGTATCGTGCCCATCGGCTACGCCGATGGCATCGCGCGTGCGCTCACCAACCGGGGTGACGTGCTCGTCGCCGGCCGGCGCTGTCGCATCACGGGCACCATCAGCATGGACCAGCTCACCGTGCGCCTGCCCGAGGACTGGGGCGTCGCCGGGCGACGAGGTCGTCTTCTTCGGCGCGGCCCGGACGGGGTCGGGCGACGGTGTGCCGACGGGAGCGCGCAGCGCGCAGCCGCAGTCGGACGGCGGTGCGCGCATCCTCTGCGAGGAGGTCGCCCAGCTCTTGGGCACGATCAACTACGAGATCGTCTGCGACGTCGGGGCGCGGGTGGAGCGCCGCTACCTGCACGAGTCGAACGCCGGCGACGACGAGGCCGGCGGGAGGACGGGGGCCGAGGCTGGCTGAGTCGCGCGAGCGGGGCGGGTCTGCCGGGGCGCCGGGGCCGGCGCCCGCGGAGGTGTGCGCGGCGCTCGCCGCCTGCCTCGAGACCGGCGAGCGCGCGTGGATCGTCGGCGGCGCCGTGCGCGACCGCCTGCTCGGGCGCGAGGTGCGCGACGTCGACGTGGCCGTGGACGGCGCCGCCGAGGCGGTCGGCCGCAGGCTCGCCGACCGCCTCGGCGGCGCCGTCTTCACCTACTCTGAGCGCTTCGCCGCCGTGCGCGTCGTGGCCGGGGGTGTGCACGTCGACCTGTCGCCGTTACGACCGGGGCCGGGACCGGTGGCGCAGGCTTCGGGCGCGCCGGCGCTCGGCGGTAGGCCGGCGCCCGACACGAAGCCGGTGATGGCGGAGGCCGCCGTGGACGCCCGCCTCGCCGCGGATCTGGCCGGGCGCGACTTCACCGTCGACGCGATGGCGGAGCCGGTCGGGGGCGGCGAGGTCGTCGACCCGCTCGGCGGCCGCGACGACCTCGCCGCCGGCCGCCTCCGTCTCTGCGCCCCGGGCGCCCTCGACGACGACGCGCTGCGCGTGCTGCGCCTCGCGCGCCTCGAGCTCGAGCTGGGCCTCGCGCCGGACGACGAGGCGTTCGCCGCCGCCCGCCGCGCCGTGCCGCGGCTGGCGGCGGTCAGCGGCGAGCGCCTGCGCGACGAGCTCACGGCGACGCTCGGCCTGCCGCGGCCCTCCGGCGCCCTCCGCCGTCTCGCCGACCTCGGTGCCCTCGCCGTCGTCCTGCCCGAGCTCGACGGCGTCCGCGGGGTGACGCAGAACCCCTACCACCACCACGACGTCTTCGACCACACGCTCGAGGGGCTCGACTACGTGCACGGCGTCGTCGCCCAGCTCGGCGGCGCGCGCTTCCTCGCCACGCCCGAGGAGGTCGGCCTCCCCGGCGCCGGGCCTCTGGCGCCGGTGGCCTGGGCCCTCCTGCTCCACGACGTCGGCAAGCCGGTCGTGAAGCGCGAGGAGGACGGGCGCATCATGTTCTGGCACCACGACGAGGTCGGCCGCGGCATGACGCTCGTGGTCGCCGACCGCCTGCGCATGAGCCGCCGCTTCGCCCACTTCCTCGGACTCCTGGTGCGCCAGCACCTGCGCCTCGGGTTCCTCGTCCGCGAGCAGCCGCTGACGCGACGGGCGCTCGCCCGCTACCGCCGCGACGTGAGCCCGTACGTCTTCGAGTCGGTGGTCGTCTCGGTCTGCGACCGCCTTGCGACCCGCGGCGACAAGACCTCGCTCACGTCCATCGCCCGCCACTACCGTCTGGCGCGCGACGTGTGGTCGGGGGTCGCGAAGGCGCCGGTGCCGCGGCTGCTGAGCGGGGACGACGTGATCGAGCTGCTCGGCCTCGAGCCGGGACCCGCCGTGGGACAGGCCCTGGACGCCCTCGAGGAGGAGGTCGAGGCGGGTGAGGTCACCGACGTCGACGGGGCGCGTTCGTTCCTCAAGGCGTGGTGGTCGGCGCGGGACGCGGAGGCGGGCGAGGGAGACGGCGCGACGTCCGGCAGCCCCGAGGTGACCTAGTGCCCGAGCTCCCCGAGGTCGAGACCGTCCGCCGCCGCCTGCTGACCTGCCTGCCCGGCCTCGTGGTGCGCGACGTGCGGGTCGCCGACCCGTCCGTCTGCGACCTCTCCGGAGGACGCGCTGCGGGCGACGATCGCCGGGCGGCGGGTCCTCGGCCTGCGCCGGCGCGGCAAGTACCTGCTCGTCGACCTGGGCGCCGTCGAGGCGTCCGGCGGCGGGGCGGATCGCCCGGCCGCCTCGTCGTCATCCACCTGCGCATGACCGGCCAGCTGCTCTTCAGGCCCGAGCCCGGGGCGCCGCGGTCGCGCTTCGTCATCACGCTCGAGCCCGCGACCGAGCTCCACTTCGCCGACGTGCGGCGCTTCGGCCGCCTCTGGTCGCTCGACCCGGCCGACGAGGCGGCGTTCTTCGCCGCCATGGGCCCGGAGCCGTTCTCGGAGGAGTTCAGCATCGCCTACCTGCGGGCGGCCCTCGCCGGGCGCCGGGCGCCGCTGAAGGCCTTCCTCCTCGACCAGCGGCGCATCGCCGGCGTGGGCAACATCTACGCCGACGAAGCCCTCTTCCGCGCCCGTCTGCACCCGCTGCGCGCGGCGGGGAGCGTCGGGCCGCGTGAGGCGCGGCGCCTGCACGCGGCCCTGCTCGAGACGCTGCAGGCCGGCATCGACCACGAGGGCTCGTCGATCGAGAGCTTCATCGACCCGGCCGGCGAGCGCGGCAGCTTCCAGGAGATCCTCAACGTCTACCAGCGGACGGCGGAGCCCTGCCGGGTCTGCGGCACGCCGGTCGAGCGGCTGGTCGTCGGGGGCCGGGGGACGCACTACTGCCCCCGCTGCCAGCCGCGCCGCGGCGGCATCGCGCCGACGGCGCGGCGGCTGAAGCCGACGGGCCCGGTCGGCAAGCGCGACGCACGCGGCGCGCCGTCGACGACGTGAGCGGTCAAAGACATCGCCGACCGGCGGCGTCGGTGAGCGGCGGCCTGAGCGATCGGCGGCGAGGACCGGGCGACGCCAGCCTTCGGGAACGTGAGCGCCCGTGAGCACCCTCAAGGTCGCGCTGCTGCAGATCGAGGCCGCCGGTCGCGATCAGGCCGAGAACCGGGCGCGCGGCGAGGCCGCCTGTCGCCGCGCCGCCGCCATGGACGCCGATATCGCCCTCTTCCCGGAGATGTGGAACATCGGCTACGCGCTCGAGGCCGGGCCGCCGGCGAACCCGCGCGCCGGCACGCGCGGACGCGGTCTCGCCGAGACGGCCCCTTCGTCACCCACTTCCGCCGCCTCGCCGCCGAGCTCGGCATGGCGATCGCCGTCACCTTCCTCGAGGAGTGGCCGGTGGCGCCGCGCAACAGCGTCACCCTGATCGACCGGCACGGCGAGATCGTCCTGACCTACGCCAAGGTGCACACCTGCTCCTTCGACGAGCCGCGAAGGCCCGCTCACGCCGGGTGACGACTTCCCTGTGGCGGCGCTCGACACGGCGGCCGGTCCCGTCCGCGTCGGCGCGATGATCTGCTTCGACCGCGAGTTCCCCGAGACGGCGCGGATCCTGGCGCTGAACGGCGCCGAGCTGATCCTCGTGCCGAACGCCTGTCCGATGGAGGAGAACCGCACCGGCCAGCTCCGTGCCCGCGCCTTCGAGAACATGGTGGCCGTCGCGCTGGCCAACTACCCCTCGACGCACGACGACTGTGACGGGCACTCGGTCGCCTTCCACCCCTGCGTCTGCGGAGAGGACGAGGTCGGCCGGGACACGCTCGTGGCGCGCGCCGGTGAGGGCGAGGAGATCGTCCTCGCCCGCTTCGACCTGGACGAGCTGCGCGACTGGCGCCGTCGCGAGGTGTGGGGCGGCAAGTACCGCCGGCCGTCGCTGCTACGGGCGACTGGTCGAGGACACATGACAGATCCCGAGAGCGAGCGGAACGCCCTGTACGTCGTCGCCACGTGGGTGCCGCGGCGGCTCGAGATCACCGTCGGGGCGCTTGGGCCCGGTGACCTTCGAGCGCGGCTGGTACGCGTACGTGGGGAGCGCGCGACGCGGGCGCGACGCCCGCGTCGCGCGCCACTTCCGCCGCGAGAAGCCGCTGCGCTGGCACGCCGACTACCTGTTCACGGCGGTGCCCCCGCGGCTCGCCTGGCTCGTCGACGGTCCGCTGACCGAGTGCGAGCTCGCCGGCGCGCTGGCGGCGCAGCCCGGCGCTTCGCGCCCCGTGCGCCGCTTCGGCGCCGGCGACTGCCGCTGTCCCGGTCACCTCATCCGGCTCGCGGCGCGTCCCGGCGCCAGCGAGCTGCGGAAACTCGGTGCGAAGCGGTCCGAGATTGAGGAATTCGTAGTATCGTCGTAGACGGCTCTTTGCTCGTATTTCGTGCGGTGCGACGGTCGCAATCGTCGTACTTCTCGGCCGATTCTCCACGAATTTCGTGTTAAAGCTCGAACCCCGTCGCGCCGATACCTTGTCGCCGAGAGAGATGCATCGCGTTCGTCAAGGGATCGTCATCGTCATCAGGAGGTCAGAGCACATGAGTTCGACTGCACACGTGTTGAAGAAGAACCGGGGCAAGATCCTCATCGCCATCGCGGCGCTGCTGATCGCCCTTGTCGCGGTCGTGGGGTCCGGCGCGTACTTCACGTCGGTCTCGAGCAACCCGGGCAACGTGTTCACGGCGGGCGTCCTGACGCACAGCAACAGCGCCGCGAACGCGGCGTTCATGACGCTCACCGACATGTTCCCCGGCGAGACGCGCACCGGCAGCGTGACGCTCGAGAACACGGGCTCGGTCGACGGTCGGCTCTACTTGCGAGCAGGGCGTCCCCGCCGACATCCCGGGCGCCAACGGCGGCAACCTCTCGGAGGCCCTCACCGTCGAGATCACCCGCGGGGCGACGGTCGTCTACAGCCGGCGACCTCGATCGCCTTCGTGGGTGCGGTCGACGCCGGCCTTCTCGCCGTCGCCGACGGCGCCCAGTCACGTACGACTGGGCCGTGACCTTCCCCGACACCGGCGACCCGGGCGGCTGCCACCAGCTGGCGACAACGCCTATCAGGGCAGCTCGGTCACCGTCGGACTACGCGTGGGAGCTCGTCAGCCGAGTAAGCGCGACGACGCTGACCCCGACCGTGGCGCAGGTCCCACGATCGGCGGTGCAAGGCAGGACGTTCGGCTGGGCGGGTCGCGCGAAGCTCGACCCGCCCAGCCGCACCCTCCATCAGGTTCGGCGACACGTCTCCCCGCCCGTCGAGGCGGGGGAGGCACGCGGGCGAGGATCGGCATGATGCAGCTCGGACTGCGGGTGAAGAAGCGGGTGACGCACGGCGGCGGACGCCGGCGCGCCTTCGTCCGGCTCGCTCTCTGGGTGACGGCGGTCGTGATACTCACGAACACGGTCGTCTTCTCCGGCGCCAGCTTCACCTCGAGCAGCACCAACCCCGGCAACGTCTTCAACGGCGGCACGCTCCTCCTGCTCAACTCGGGGGACGGGCAGCTGATCGTGAGTGCTCCGGCTCTCTGCCCCGGCCAGAGTCGAGCAGGCGACGCTGACGCTGACCAACGCCGGCACCGTCCCGGGCGACGTCGGTGTCGAGGGCGTCGGGCTCAGCGACATCCCGGCGACGCCGGCGCTGTCCGAGGCGCTCACCCTCACGTTCACCGACGTCGCCTCCGGGGTCGACCTCTGGTCGGGGACGATGGGCGCCCTCACCACGGCATCCCTCGACACCCTCGCTCCCGGCGACAGCCGCCAGTACCGCGTCACCGTCGCCTACCCGGCGGGCGCGACCGATCCCGCCCTGCAGGGCGCTCAGACCACGCTGACGCTGCGCTTCTCGGGGGTCTCGCTGTGAGCCGGCTGGCGTCGTGGGCCTTCACCCTCCTCACGGTCTTCGCCATCGGCGTCGCCCTGCTGCTGATCGCGATCCCCGTGCTGTTCGGCTACGAGCGCTACGTCATCACCGGCGGGTCGATGGAGCCGACCATCCACAAGGGCGTCGGTCGCCTTCGACAAGGTGGTGCCGGTCGTCGATCTTCGGGTGGGGGACGTGATCACGTTCGTCCCGCCGGAGTCGTCGTCACCGGTCACCCACCGCATCATCGCCGTCACTGCCGACGAGCACGGGCGCCCGGTCTTCGAGACGCAGGGTGACGCCAACGAGTACGCCGACCCGTGGCAGGTGTCGTTGCCCGGCCCGGTCCAGGCCCGGTACTCCTTCCAGGTCCCGTACCTGGGGTACCTCCTCGCCGCGCTGACGCTGCGCCCCGTGCGGCTGCTCGTCCTCGCCGTGCCCGCGTTCGTCATCGGACTCTCCCTGCTGCTCTCCGTGTGGCGCGAGGCCGTGGCCGAAGCGCGGCGCGAGCGCGACACGTGCGGCGGCCGTCGACGGACCGGAGGCGGAGTCGTGAGGGGCCGTCTGCTCGGGCTGCTGGCGCTGGCGCTCGTGGCGGTGACGAGCGCGGCGTCGCCGGCTCGGGCGCCTGGTTCCACTCGCAGAGCGACTCGTACATGAGCGTGCAGGCGGCCCACGTGCGCGACTGGCTGCACGTCTACGCTCAGGACACGGACCCGGGCGGCCTCACCGGCTACGCGATCCGCCGTCTCTCGAACCCGCCCACGCCCGCGGCGTCGGGTCAGGACGACGCCGTCGTGGTCGACCTCGGCGGGCTTCCCCGACGCGAACCACGACGTTCGACTTCCCGCGGACGATCACGATCATGACGCCGGCGACGTTCCCCGAGGCCGGCGTCACCCAGGTGACGGTCGCCGCGACGCTGGCGCCCGATCCGGCGACCGGCGACCAGCCGCTGCGCCAAGGTGAGGCTCGCCGCCATCGGCGACACCCGGCGGCAGCGGCGACCGTGACCATGACCGCCGGCCAGCAGCTGCAGGTCAACGTGACGCGTGCGCGCGAGGAAGCAGTTCGTGCTCGGCCAGACCTATGTACCCGCGCGTCGTCCTGACGCTCTCCTACACCGGGGGCCCGACCGGCTACTACGTCTACGAGATCCCGATGGCCTGTCACCAACGTCGGGCTGTGAGACAGCGCGTGGTCGGCGGTGTCGACGATGAGGGCGATGCGCGATGAGGACCGGGAGCGGTCGTGAGCGGGTCGACGTTGCGGCGGACCCTGCGTGCCGCCTTCGCCGCCGCCACCTGGTCGCAGCTCTCGTCCTCACGAGCACGGCGCTCGCCGACTTGACCTCGCTGGAGCGGCTGGCAGAGCTCTTCGAGGGCCAGCCGATCATCGTGAACAGCAAGGCGGGCGAGTACATCGTCCGCGGCAAGAACCTCGTGCCCGGTCAGAAGGTCCGCGGCCAGGTGCGTATCAAGAACAAGGGCAAGGGCGTCGGCGTGCTGTACGTGCGCCCCAAGCGCCCGGTCGACACCCCGGGGCCGTGGGGTGGCGAGCTCTCGCAGAAGCTCGTGTTGACGATCCGTCGCATCGACGCCAGCGGCAAGCTGCACACGGTATGGCAGGGCCACCTCGCGGCGATGGGGAAGGTACGCCTCGCAGTCCTCAAGCCTGGGGCAGTGCGACGCTACCGTTTCGTCGTCGGCTTCCAGATGCGGCCGCCGGCGCGCGGCTACGCCGTCGCCAACAGCTACCAGCTGAGCCGGTTCAAGACGGCCTTCTTCTGGCAGCTCGTGCCGATCGAATAGGCGCCCAAGCGGCTGGAGCCGCCTCCGTTCCCCTGCGCGCCGGTCAGCGCTTCTCCCACTTCTGCAGGTAGGCGACCTCGCTCAGCGTCTTGCCGGCGTCGATCTCGCCGCGCAGGCGGTTCTCCTTCTCGAGCACGTCCATGGCGCGGTTGGCGAGCTCGACGGCCTGGGCCTTGGGCAGCACCATGACGCCGTCGTCGTCGCCGACGATCCAGTCGCCGGGGGCGACCGCGACGCCGGCGACGGTGATGGGCACCTGCATCTCGCCGAAGCCCTTGGGCTCGCCGGCGTTGGCGCAGACGTGGCTCGAGAAGGCGGGGAAGCCGAGGCGCGCGATCTCGGGGGTGTCGCGGATCGCGCCGAAGACGACGAGCCCGGCGAGCTCCTTCACCATGGCGCTGTGCGTGGCCAGCTCGCCCCAGATCGCCGGCGGCACGCCGCCGGCGTCGACGACGAGCACGTCTCCCTCGCGGCAGAGGTCGATCGCCTCGACGGGCTTGGCCCAGTCTCCGGGGTAGGTGCGGACGGTGACCGCCGGGCCGCACATGTGGGCGCCCGGCAGCAGCGGCTTGATGCCCGGCACGGACGGGGTCCTGTGCCAGGCGTCGGAGACGTTGGCCGTCGAGACGCGCGCGAGCGCCTCGCGGATGGTCTCCTCGCCGGCGCGCCGGTAGAGGCTGGTCTCGATGACGGCCCCCTCGTCGACGGCGCGGCGGATCTCGGCCGCGGCCGCCGTGGCGTCGGTCGCCTTGATGATGGCTCCGCCGACGACGACGACGCTCGCGCCGGCGGCGGCCGCCGCGGCGGCGGTGCCGGAGTGGATGCCGCCGGCGACGCTCACCGGGATCGAGACCGCGTCGACGACGGCCTTCAGCACCTCGAAGGGCTGCTCGCCGCGCATCTGCTGGTCGATCGCCGTGTGGATGCCGATGAGGTCGGCGCCGAGCTCCTCGGCGCGCTTCGCGCGCGCGACCGGCTCGGCGACCTCGACCATGTCGACGATCAGCAGGCAGCCGTAGTTGTGGGCCGCGTCGGCCGACTCCTTGATGGTCGCGTCCGAGGCGGCGCCGAGCACGCCGACGACGCCGGCGCCGGCCTTGGCCGCGTACTCGACCTCGACGCGGCCCGCGTCCATGGTCTTCATGTCGGCGACGATCGTGTGATCGGGGAAGGCGGCCTTGAGCTCGCGCACGCTCTGCAGCCCCTCGGCCTTGATGAGCGGCGTGCCGGCCTCGACCCAGTCGACGCCGCCGGCGACGGCCTCGCGGGCGACGGCCAGGGCGCGGGGCAGGTCGACGAAGTCGAGCGCGACCTGCACGAGCACGCGGCGGTCGGCGCCGCCGGTCGTGCCCTGGGGCGCTGTCGGGGAGGTCATCGCGGCCTCGCTCTCAGACGCCCATGGCCTGCACGACCAGCCGGCGGTCGCGCGGCCGCTCGTCGAGGTCGATGAAGACGACCTCCTGCCAGCGGCCGAGCGTGAGCCGACCGTCGACGAACGGGATCGTCAGCGAGGGCCCGAGGATCCCGGCGCGCACGTGCGAGTGCCCGTTGCCGTCGCCGTTGTTGATGTTGTGCTGCCAGCGGCCCCGTGGCGGTGCGATCTCGTCGAGCACACGCTGCAGGTCCTGGACCACCCCGGGCTCGTACTCGATCGTGGTGACGGCGCCGGTCGCACCCGGGGCGAACACGGTCACCGTGCCGTCGCGCAGGCCGGTCTGCGCGAGCGCCTCACGCACCTCGTCGGTGAGGCGCACGACGTCGGCGTCACCGCGGGTCGGGAACTCGATGGCGCCGGTGACCACGCAGGCGAGCCCCTCACGGACGTTGGCCTTCTTCTTGCCGTTGACGCTGACGGTGGCCACGGTGCTTACCTTCCTTTCGTGCCGGTCGCGTCCCCGACGGGGTACGCGCTGGGTGACTGAGATGCGCTGAGGTGATGTGGAATGGACGGGGGCACGGACGGGCGCCTGGGCGGGCGCGAGCTCCAGGTTGTCGATGAGGCGGGTGAGGCCGAGACGGGCAGCGGCGACGAGCAGGCTCCGCGGCCCCAACTCGCACTCCTGCGCAAAGGTGTCGGCGTCGACGACGGCGATGTAGTCGAGGTCGAAACGCGGCGGCTGCGGGCGCCGCTGTCCCTTCATCTCGGCGATCCGGTCGGCTTCGGTGACGAGGTCGGGGTCAGGCATGACGAGGCTCACCGCCGTGGCGGCGATGACGTCTTTGGGCGTCGCCCCGGGCTTGCCCGCGGCCGCCCTGCCCGTGAGCAGGGCGCGGTACAGGTCGGGGGCGACGGCGCGCTGCTCGGGCGTCAGGTAGGCGTTGCGCGAGCTCATGGCGAGGCCGTCGGGCTCGCGGCTGGTCGGTACGGCGGCGACCTCGACCGGCAGGTCGAGGTCGCGCACGAGGCGGCGGATCAGCGCCAGCTGCTGGGCGTCCTTCTGGCCGAAGAAGGCGACGTCGGGGGCGACGATGGCCAGGAGCTTCGTCACCACCGTCGCGACCCCGTCGAAGTGGCCGGGGCGATCGGCCGCCTCGAAGCTCTCGCCGACGAGGCCGACGACGCGCACCGTCGTCGACGCGTCGGCCGCGTACATCTCGGCCGGCGCGGGCGCGAAGACGACGTCGACGCCCGACTGCTCGAAGAGGGCGAAGTCGCGCGCCTCGTCGCGCGGGTAGCGGTCGAAGTCCTCGCCGGCGCCGAACTGGGTCGGGTTCACGAAGAGCGAGGCGGCGACAGAGGCGCAGCGCTCGCGCGCGGCGCGGACGAGGGCGAGGTGGCCCTCGTGGAGGGCTCCCATCGTGGGCACGAGGCCGAGAGGATGCGGCAGGGCGACGAGGGTGCCTCGCGCCTCGTCGACGGTGCGCACGATCTTCATGGACGCTCGCCCTCCTCGAGCAGGGTCTTGAGCGTGCGCACCGTCTCGTCATCGAGCCGCGGCGCGGCCAGCGTCAGCGCCTCGAGCGACAGCGCCCGGTAGACGTCGCCGACGCGCGCCGGCTGGCGCTCGAGCAGACGCAGGTGGGCGCGCACGGTCGCCGCGTCGCCGCGCGCCACCGGCCCCGTGAGGGCTGCGGCCGGGCCCTTGGCAAAGACGTTGGCGGTCGCGGTGGAGACCAGCGGTGCGAGCAGCTCGAGGCCGTCGTCGCGGCCCGTGGCCTCGTTCATCAGCCGGACGGCCGCGGACTCGAGCGCGACCAGCAGGTTGGCGGCGACGGCCGCGGCAAGGTGGTAGAGGGGCTTGCGCTCGTCCGGGAGGCGGAAGGGCCGCATGCCGAGACGAGCCGCGAGGTCGTCGCCGAGGGCGGCGACCCGCTCTTCGTCGGCCGTGACGGCGCAGGCGACGCCCGCGAGTGCGTCGGCCCGGGCATCGCCCGAGAACGTCTGCAGCGGGTGGAGGCAGAGCGTGAGCACGCCGGCCTCTTGGAGCGGCCGCAGCAGGCGCAACGAGCCGGCGCCGCTCGAGTGGATGGCGAGCGGCGGGCAGGAGGAGCGGCGTCGCCCCGGGCAGGCCGCGGCGAGCTGGCCGGCGACGGCGAAGATGTCGTCGTCGGGGACGGTCAGCCACCAGGCGTCGGCCTCGAGGGCGGCGTCGGCGACACGCACGTGCAGCGGTCCCCCGCCGTCGCCGTACGCGCCGAGACGGGCGTCGTTCTCGTGATGGGTGCCGATCGCCGAGACCTTGAGCCCGGCCCGGTCGAGGGCGGCGATGAGCGTCGACCCCAGGCGTCCGGGGCCGATCACGGCGAAGCGATACTGGTCGACGTGCAAGCCTTGGCCTCCCTGGCTGCGGTCCGCCCGGTGGGGACGGTACCGCGCCGGCCGTCGGCCTGTGCAGCACAGGCGGCCTCTCCGTCTCCGGCGCGAGGGCTCGGAGCGGAGCCTCGCTGAGCGTAGCGGCTCACGGCGTGACGGTCAACGCAGCGGCCGTCGCGCCTTGCACGATACGCGTGCGCGAGAGGCGCCGCGTCGCCCGATCCGGCCGGCGGGTCGGCTCCGGCGTGCCGTCGGTCCGAGCCGCCGCGCCGCCGCCGCTCCATCTGGCGGCGGCGTCGATCCGGCTCCCTCGCGGCGTCCGGCGCGACCGGCGCGGCGCTCCTTCGTGCCTCGCCGCCGGTGGTACACTGTCGCCATGCCGATCTACGAATTCTCCTGCACGCAGTGCGGCGCCGCGTTCGAGGAGCTGGTGCGCAACGGCACCAAGCCGGTGTGCCCCAAGTGCTCGTCGGGCGAGGTCCGCCGCCTGCTCTCGCGCTTCGCGGTCCACTCCTCCTCGCCGGGCCTCGGGGGCACGGGGGGCAGCAAGAGCTGCTCCACCTGCTCCTCCTCATCCTGTGCCACCTGTCACTGACGACCGCGGCCGCGCGCTCGACGACCTCCGCCGCGAGGTGGAGGGCTGTGCCCGCTGTGTGCTCGCTGAGACACGCACCCTGGCCGTGTTCGGGGAGGGTGACCCGGACGCCGAGCTGATGTTCGTCGGCGAGGCCCCGGGTTACCACGAGGATCAGCAGGGGCGGCCGTTCGTCGGCGCCGCCGGCAAGTTGCTCGACGAGCTCCTCGCCTCCATCGGCCTCCGCCGCGAGCAGGTCTTCATCGCCAACGTGCTCAAGTCGCGGCCGCCCAACAACCGCGACCCGCGCCCCGAGGAGATCGCCGCCTGCCAGCCCTACCTGTGGCAACAGATCGAGCTCATCGAGCCGCTCGTGATCTGCACGCTGGGCAACTTCGCCACCAAGCTGCTCTCGGGCGACCAGGCCGGCATCACGCGGGTGCACGGCCGCCCGCGCGCCGCCGTCATCGCCGGACGCGAGCTCTACCTCTACCCGATCTTCCACCCCGCCGCCGCGCTGTACACGCCGGCCATGATGACGACGCTCAAGGAGGACGTGGCGCGCCTGCCGGAGCTGCTCGCCCACGCCCGCGGGGAGGCTCCGGGGACGCCGCGGCCCGACACCGGGCCGTGGGGCGAGGAGCCCGACGCCGCCGCGACGCGGCCCCGCTCCGACTCCGCGCCGCCCGCTCGCTCCGACTCCGCGCCGCCCGCTCGCCCCGACGCCGCGCAGGCGCCCGCCGTCGGCCCCCCGCAGGCCGAGCAGCTGGGCCTCTTCTGACCCTCGCGACATGCTCTCCGTCACGCTGACGTCGCCGGCCCAAACGCGGCGCTTCGCCCGCGCGCTGGCGGCGCTGCTCGCGCCGCCCGCCTTGATCACCGTGGAGGGCGATCTGGGGACCGGCAAGACGACCCTGATCCGCGAGGTGCTGCGCGCGCGCGGCGTGCGCGGCGCCGTCGCGAGCCCCTCGTTCACCATCGCGCAGAGCTATCGCGGCCGCGGCGGCGGTCGGCTCCACCACCTCGACCTCTACCGTCTCACCGCCGGCGCCGAGACCGAGCTCTTCGCCTGGGACGACTACCTCGGCGGCGACGCGCTGACCTTCGTCGAGTGGCCGGCGGCCGGCCGCGAGGCCCTGCCGCCGGCCGACGTGCGCCTCGTGCTCGCGCACCGCACGAGGACGAGCCGCGACGCCCGCCTGTGGGCGCCGCCGGCCCTCGAGGAGCGGCTCGCGGCCGGCGCGGCGGCGGCGGGCGTCGCCGTCGAGCGCCACGGCGTCGAGGAGCCTACGTGATCCTTGCCCTCGAGACGGCGACGGCCGCCTGCTCGGTGGCGCTGGCCTCCGAGGCCGGCCAGATGCTGGCCGAGCGGGTCGAGCTCGAAGGCCCGGCGCACACCCGCGTTCTGCTGCGCCAGGTCCACGAGGCGCTGGAGGAAGCGGGAGCCGCGGCCGCCGACGTCGACACCGTGCTGGTGGGGCTCGGTCCGGGGGCGTTCACGGGGCTGCGTATCGGCGTGGCCACGGCGCGCGGGCTGGCCGTCGCGGGCGGCGCCCGCCTCGGTGGCGTTCCATCGCTGACGGCCCTGGCACTCGCCCTGTCGGTCGCGCCGCAGGGCGAGACGGGCGAGTGCTTCGTGCCGCTGATCGACGCCCGCCGGCGCGAGGTCTTCGCCGCCTGCTACGAGCGCGGCGCCGGCGGCGTGCGCGCCCGAACCCCACTCGCCGTCGTCCCGTCCGCCGACCTCGAGGCGTACCTCGAGCAGTTCCCCGGGGCCGTGGTCGGCGGAGACGGCGCCGTCCTGTACGCCGAGCGCGTGCCGCGCTCGGCGGTCCTCGCCGGCGCCGTCGTCGCGCCGACCGCCGCCATGGTCGTGCGTGCCTGGCTCGCCGGCGCGGAAGACCGCTGCGAGGGACCGGGCGCCGTCCTGCCCGTGTACGGACGCGAGCCCGACGCGGTGCGCTGGCACGGACGGAGGCCGGCGTGACGCTCAGGTCCTGCACCGGTGACGGGTTCGAGCGCCGCCTCGTGCGCCCCATGCAGTTCACCGATCTCGAGGCCGTCGTCGCCATCGAGGGGCGGACCTTCACCCTGCCGTGGTCCTTGGCCGTCTTCAGCGGCCAGCTCGGCCGCCCCGGCGGCATCGCCCTGGTCTGCGAGTTCGACGGCGAGACCGTCGCCTACCTCATCGCCGACATGTTCGTCGACGTGTGGCACCTGATGAACCTCGCCGTCCGCGAGGACTGCAGGCGGCGCCACATCGCCTCCGAGCTGCTCGAGAGCTACTTCTCCATCACCGAGCTGCGTTCGCATCGCGGCCACACTCTCGAGGTGCGCGCCTCCAACGCCGGCGCGATCGAGCTGTACCGCAGCTTCGGCTTCGTGACCACCGGGGTGCGCCCCGGCTACTACAGCGACGACCACGAGGACGCCGTGATCATGTGGAAGGACTGGGAGGGCGAGACCGCGTGACCCTCGTCCTCGCCCTCGAGACCTCCTGCGACGACACGAGCGCCGCCGTGGTGCGCGGCGGCGAGGTGCTCGCGTCGCTCGTTTCCTCGCAGCACGAGTTGCACGCGCCCTACGGCGGCATCGTGCCCGAGGTCGCCTCGCGCCGCCACGCCGAGCTGCTCGACGGCATGGTCGTTGAGGCGCTCGCCGAGGCGGCGACCGACTGGGACGACCTCGACGCCGTCGCCGTGACACAGGGGCCCGGTCTGATCGGCTCGCTGCTCGTCGGGCTGGCCGCGGCCAAGGCGATCGCCTGGCGGCTGCGCCTGCCGCTGGTGGCCGTGAATCACCTCCAGGGCCACGTCGCCGCCAACTACGCCCTCGGCGTGGAGGCGCCCTTCGTGTGCCTCGTCGCCAGCGGCGGCCACACGCTCCTCGCCGTGGTGGAGGAGGGTGTGCGCTACAGGGTGGCGGCGCGCACCATGGACGACGCCGCCGGCGAGGCCTTCGACAAGGGCGCCCGGCTGCTCGGTCTGGGCTACCCGGGCGGGCGCGAGCTGGACGCGCTGGCGGCCCACGGCGACCCGCGTTTCGCGCCCTTCCCGCGCGCCGCCCGCCGCCGCCGCGACTTCAGCTTCAGCGGGCTCAAGACGGCGCTGCTCTACGACCTGCGCGATCGCGACGCCGCGGAGATCGAGGCGCATCGCGCCGACATCGCCGCGAGCTACCAGGCGGCGATCGTCGCCCAGCTCGTCGAGAAGACGGTCGCCACCGCCGCCGGCGAGGGCCTGCGCCGCGTCGCCCTTGCCGGCGGCGTCGCCGCCAACGCCGGCCTGCGCACGGCGATGACCGAGCGGTGCGCCGCCGAGGGCCTCGAGCTGACGCTGCCGCCGGTGGAGCTCTGCACCGACAACGCCGCCATGGTCGGGCTCGCCGCGCAGCACCTGCCGGCGACTCCGTGGCCGGAGTACCTCGAGCTCGACGCCTACGCGGGGGACGCGGAGGCCGGGGCGGGCCGGCGGCGGCGCGCCGCCGGCCCGCCCCGGCCCTGACGCGCCGCCCCTTCGAAGGCCGCGCGACCGTGCCCGCAGTCATGCGCTGCATACTGCGCTATTCGTGAGACGACGGACCTGAGGTGCTGGTCTCGTCGCCACGAGCTTGCCCGAGTGCCGGATTCGTGACGAACATCGTGAGCCTCAGGCCATCCTGTCGACGCCGTCCGCCCCCCGTTTGTGCATCCGGGAGCGCGCCGGACCCGGCACGACGCCGGTGACGGCTGTACGCTGACCCGCACAAGGTCAAGCTTGTGATTGACCACCTCCGATTCGCACCCTGAACGCTGGGCTCGAGGGTGCTCAAACCTGCACGGGAGGCAGCGCATGGGCGAGTTGGCAAGGAACGAAGGTCTGAGGCGGGTGAGGATGCGCCTGTTCACGGCGGTGGTCGTCGTGTTCACGCTCACCTGCTCGGGGTCCTTCGGCATGGAGGACGTCGTCTCCGAGTCGGGCCCGGGCTTCACGCTCCTGATGATCGTGCTGCTGCCGCTCATCTGGAGCGTGCCGATGGCGCTCGTCTCGTCGGAGGTCGGCTCGATGGTGCCCGAGGCCGGCGGTCTGTACCGCTGGATCCGCCGCGGCCTCGGCGAATACTGGAGTTTCCAGGGTGGCTGGTGGTGGACCCTCTCCCTCTGGGTGGACTCCGCCGTCTACGTGGCGCTGGCGCTGGGCTACGTGCAGACCAAGCTCGACTTGACCGACGTCCAGCGCTGGCTGGTCGGCGCGGCCATCGTCGCCGTTTTCACCTTCATCAACATCCGCGGCCTCGATCTCACCGGCAAGGCGCTGACCGTGATCCAGGTCATCGTGCTGGTGCCGTTCCTCGCCCTCGTCGTGCTCGGCGTGCTGCGCGGCGAGGGCTCTCCGGCGAGCCCCTTCCTGCCGACGGGGCTGAACGTGTGGGAGAGCCTCGGCCTCGGCCTCGCGATCATGATGTGGATGTACTCGGGCTACGAGTCGATGTCGACGCTCGCCGGAGAGGTCGAGAACCCGCAGCGGCTCATCCCCCGGGCGGTGCTGATCGCCGTGCCGCTCGTGATCCTCACCTACTTCGTCACCGTTCTCGCCGGCATCATGGCGTCGGGTGCGGGGGGATGGGAGGTCATGGTGTCCGACGCCTCCGAGGGCGGCATCGACTTCGTCGTCGCCGCCGAGAACGTCGGCGGGGCGCTGCTCGCCTGGGCGCTGTTCGCTTCGGCGATCGCCTCGAACGTGGGACTGTACGCCGGTTACCTCGCGACCGGCTCGCGACCCTCGTTCCAGATGTCGCGCGACCGCCTCTTCCCGCGTTTCTTCGGGAGGACCCACCGCTCCTGGGGTACGCCCTGGGTGGCGATCCTCGTGATGGGCGTCATCAACATGGGCCTCATCGCCTTCGGGTTCGACACGCTCATCGTGATCGACGTCTTCCTGCTGATGTTCTCGTACATGCTGATCTTCATCACCTCGATCGTGCTGCGCGTGAAAGAGCCCGACGCGCCGCGGGCCTTTCGCGTGCCGCTGCCGACGTGGGCCCTGGCGGCGTGGCTCGTGCTGCCCTTCGGCATCGCCGTGCTGGCCCTGTTCACCAACGGCGCCGACTACCTCGTCGGCGGCCTGGTCGGCATCCTGAGCGGGCCGATCGCCTACCTGGTCTTCAAGTCCATCTACAAGGGCACCAAGGACGAGGCGCTCGAGGGCGTCGAGCTCGAGCTCGACGGCTCCGGGGCGCTCGCCGGCGGAGCCACCATCGACGCCGGCCCGGCGCCGGCCGGCGCCGGGCGCCGAGAAGGGGGGACGTGATGCGCAAGTACGCCGCCGCCGCCGGCGCCCTCTCCGGGGTCGTCGCCGTGGTCATCGCGCTCGTGATGCGCGCGCAGGACCCGATCCTGGGCCTGCCGTGGGGTCACTCGTGGGGATTCATCAGTGAATCCGACTTCCTGCTGACGGCGCTCTCTCCCGTCGGCCTCCTCTTCGGGATGGGGCTGGTCATGATCGCCGGCGGGCTGATCACCCTGAAGTCGCCGGCGATCGGCGGCATCGTCACCGTGAGCGCCGCCGTCGTCGGGCTCGTCTTCACCTACACGCACCAGTGGTACCGCGTCGAGCTCCTCACGTGGTGGGCCGCGCCGGTGCTGCTCTGCTGGCTCGCCGGGATCCTCGCCGGGTACGCCCTGCACGGGGAGACCGAGGCCTACGGCTGAGCCCGGATGGCGGCGGGGGCCGGGAGCGTACGCTCCCGGCCCCCGCCGCGCTCGGCACGCGTCATCTCGGGGGCGGGGCCTGCACGGCGGGCCCCGCCCCCTGTATCCTGTGCGGGCTTCCGCTGTCGGGAGGACCGTGCCGCCGATTCCGCCGCCGTTCGTCGAGCTCGAACTGACGCGAGACGAGCGCGCCCAGATCGAGGGACAGCTCGCCGCATGCTTCGACCTGGCGCCTGAGGCTGCGCGGACGTGGGTCGAGACCACGGCGCGGCGCGGTGCGTGCTTCGCCCGTGTCACGAGCGGCGGCGCGATCGCCGCGAGCTACGCCGCGGAGACGCTGCCGCTGGTGCACGGGGAGGAGTGCCGGACGGCGGTGATGCTGCAGAGCTGCTACGTGCACCCTGCCTACCGGGGTCGGGGCTACGGTCTTGCACAGACGGATATCGAGGACCTGTGCCGCCGCTTCGCGGCCGACGCCGTCGTCCTGACGCTGTTCGACGACGGCCTCATGCGGTACTGGCGCCGCCGCGGCTTCGAGGTCGTGCAGCGGGCGGAGGTGGTCGACCTCTCCTCGTACCTGAGCCGGGCGGCGACCGCGTTCAGCCCGGCGCTCGGAGACGAGGCGATCGCCGCCAAGCTCGCCGAGACCATCGCCGACGGAGCGACCGTCACCGAGCTCTCCGCGGGCGACAGCGCCCTGCTCATGGTGCGGTACCCGGGCGACGACGTGGTAGAGGAGTTGATCGTGCGGGACCCTCGAGTGCCGGTGCGATGCCGGGCGGCCCCGGTCGTCGCCGTCCGCCTCAAGACCGTCATGGCGAGCCCCGGCGATCTCGATCTCATCTGCGCGATCGACCTCTAGCCCGTCGTGTCGGCAGGGCCGGTCGCTCTCACGTCCTCGCCCGATCTCCGAACCGCCGGCACGCTCCCGCCTGCGCGCCTACGGCGCATCCAGGTGGCCCCGGCCCGCGCCTACGCCGCACTCGCCTCGAGCATGATCGTCACGGGCCCGTCGTTCACGAGCTCGACCTCCATGTGGGCGGCGAAGACGCCCGTGGCGACCGGCACCCCCGCGGCGCGCAGCGCCGCCACGTAGGCCTCGTAGACGGCCTCGGCTTGCCCGGGCGCCGCCGCGTCGGTGAAGCTGGGGCGGTTGCCCTTGCGCGTGTCGGCGTAGAGCGTGAACTGGGAGACCGCGAGGACGGCGCCGCCGACCTCGCCGAGGGCGAGGTTCATGAGCCCGGCGCCGTCCTCGAACACGCGCAGCTTCGCGGTCTTCGCGGCGAGGCGGCCGGCCGCCGCCGGCGTGTCGCCGTGGCCGACACCGACCAGGGCCACGAACCCCGCGCCGATCTCGGCCACCCGTGAGCCGTCGACACTCACGGCGGCCCGCGACACCCTCTGCAGCAGAACTCTCATGGCGCGCATTCTACGGGCCGCGGGGCGGTCGCGCAGCGGTGCGCGGTCGACTGCGCGGGGGCGGCACACGGCAGCGATGACTGCCGAGGTCGCGAGCCACGCATGGACCCATCGCGCAACAACGTCGTTTTACAGGCTGTTTCTCGTCTCCTCGCATGAGCGCGGCGATCACGGCCGCCGTGTTTGACACGCCACGGTGAAGGCCATAACATCTCTGGCCCGGAGCACGTAGCACTCTCGTCCTGAGAGTGCCAGAATTCAGACGAAGGAGGGTTGCATGAAGCTCAAGCCGCTTGAAGACCGCGTGATCATCAAGGCCGTCAAGGAAGAGGAGAAGACGGCGAGCGGCATCGTCCTGCCCGACACGGCCAAAGAGAAGCCGATGATGGGCGAGGTCGTCGCGGTGGGCGACGGCAAGTGGGACGACGAAGGCGAGAAGCGTATCCCCGTCGACGTCAAGAAGGGCGACAAGGTCGTCTACGGCAAGTACTCGGGAACCGAGTACAAGACCAAGGACGGCGACGAACTGTTGATCCTGCGCGCCAGCGAGATCCTGGCCGTAGTCGTGAAGTAGAGAGGAGGCTGACGTAGCGTGGCTAAAGAACTGAAGTATCACGACGACGCCCGCCGCTCGCTGGAGCGCGGAGTGAACGCGCTCGCCGACGCCGTCAAGATCACCCTCGGCCCCAAGGGCCGTTACGTGGTGCTCGACAAGAAGTTCGGCGCGCCGACGATCACCAACGACGGCGTGACCATCGCCCGCGAGATCGAGCTCGAGGACGTCTTCGAGAACCAGGGCGCCCAGCTCGTCAAGGAAGTCGCGACCAAGACCAACGACATCGCCGGCGACGGCACCACCACGGCGACCCTGCTCGCGCAGGCCATCGTCCGCGAGGGTCTGCGTGTCGTGGCCGCCGGCGCCAACCCGATGGCCGTCAAGCGCGGCATCGAGGCGGCTGTCGAAGAGGCCGTAGCGTCCATCCAGAAGCAGTCGAAGGAGATCTCCGGCAAAGAGGACATCGCCCGCGTCGCCACCATCTCGGCGCGCGACCGCGCCGTCGGCGACGTCATCGCCGACGCGATCGAGAAGGTCGGCAAGGACGGCGTCGTCAACGTCGAGGAGTCCAACACCTTCGGGCTCGACCTCGAGTTCACCGAGGGCATGCAGTTCGACAAGGGTTACCTCTCGCCGTACATGGTGACCGACCCCGAGCGCATGGAGGCCGTGCTCGAGGAGCCCTTCATCCTGATCGCCAACCAGAAGATCGGCGCCGTCCAGGACCTGCTCCCCGTGCTCGAGAAGGTCGTCCAGACCGGCCGTCCGCTGCTCATCGTGGCCGAGGACGTCGAGGGCGAGGCTCTCGCGACCATCGTCGTCAACAAGCTGCGCGGCACCTTCACCGTCGTCGCCGTCAAGGCGCCGGGGTTCGGCGACCGCCGCAAGCGCATGCTCGAGGACATCGCCATCCTGACCGGCGGTGAGGTCATCACCGAGGAGATGGGCCTCAAGCTCGAGAACACCCAGGTCACCCAGCTCGGCAAGGCCCGCAAGGTCGTCGTGGCCAAGGACAACACGACGATCATCGACGGCGCCGGCGACACCGAGCAGATCAAGGGCCGCATCAAGCAGATCAAGGCCGAGATCGAGAACACCGACAGCGACTTCGACCGCGAGAAGCTCCAGGAGCGTCTCGCCAAGCTGGCCGGCGGCGTGGCCGTCATCAAGGTCGGCGCGGCGACCGAGGTCGAGATGAAGGAGACCAAGCACCGCGTCGAGGACGCCCTCAACGCCACGCGCGCCGCCCTCGAGGAGGGCATCGTGCCGGGCGGCGGCGTCGTGCTCGTCAACGCGGTCGAGGCGGTCAAGGTCGACAAGAAGTCCGACGACGTCGACTACCGCACCGGCAAGCAGATCATCGCCCGCGCGCTCGAGGAGCCCCTCCGTCAGATCGCCGAGAACGCCGGCATGGAGGGTTCGGTCGTCGTGGACAAGGTCAAGCACCTGCCCAAGGGCCAGGGTCTCAACGCCGAGAGCGGCGTGTACGAGGACATGGTCAAGGCCGGCATCATCGACCCGGCCATGGTCACCCGTTCCGCCCTGCAGAACGCGGCCTCGATCGCCAAGAACATCCTCACCACCGAGTGCATCGTGGCCGACAAGCCCGAGCCGGCGGGAGCCGGTGGCGGCATGCCGGGCGGCGGCATGCCTCCGGGGATGATGTAATCCCCTTCGCCTTCGGCGAGGGTCTTTCAACCTCACCTGCGGCGGGTTGTGATCTCGCGGCAGGGAGCAGTAAGAGAGAGCCAGCCTCTCTCGCGTCAGGACGGGCCGGCGGTGCGGACGCACCGCCGGCCCGTCCGCCGTTCCGGGCGGGGCGCGCGAGCGCCCCGCCCGCTCTCTGGGTCGTGGGCAGCGGACCGGCGCGGCGAACGCCGTCTCGAGCCGGGGAGCGGTGGCGTGGCGGTACCCGACCGCGCCGTCGAGGTGCAGGCGGATGGCGGGCGTTGGTCCGCGGACGCCCTCGGCCCGCCGTGGCCCTACGGGCGATCCCCCCGGTGTCCGCCGCAAGTGGATAGACTGGCCGCATGACCGGGACCGCCGCATCGATCCCCGCTCCCCAGGAGCGAAGCGGAGGGCTCCGGGCAGGCTCCGACCCTGCCCGGCGACTACCACGTCCACACGACCCACTCCGACGGCACCGGCACTGTCGCCGAGTGCATCGCGCACGCCGTCGCCGCCGGACTGCCCGAGGTAGGCATCGCCGACCATTTCTCCGCCGTGCAGCCCACGCCCTGGGAGAGCGGGAGCATCCCCTTCGCGCGCCTCGACGACTACGTGCGCGAGGTCCGCGAGGTCGCGCGGCGTCACGACGACATCACCGTGCTGCTGGGCCTCGAGGCGGACTACGTCCCCGAGCACGAGGCCCAGCTTCGCGCCTTCCTCGCCGAGCGCCGCTTCGACTACGTCATCGGCGGCGTGCACGTCGTCGACGGCTTCGAGTTCGACGACGCAGCGCGGCTGGACGACCTGCGCTGGAAGGAGCCCGACGCGCTGCTTCGCCGGTACTACGAGACGATCGCCGGGGCGGCCGCGACTGGCTGCTTCGACGTGATCGCCCACCTCGACTGGATCGGCCTCTGGGGTCACACGCCGGGGCCGGCAGCGTGCGACGCGATCGAAGCGGCCCTCGACGCCGTCGCCGCGGTCGGGTGTGCCCTGGAGCTCAACACCGACCGCACCAGCGACCCCGCCAAGGTCATGTATCCGTCCGGCGAGCTACTCGTTGCGGCGCGGGCGCGCGGGATCCCGCTCGTCATCAGCTCCGACGCCCACGAGGCCGCCCACGTCGGGCGGTTCTGGGACGAGGCGATCGCCAAGGCCCGCCGCGCGGGGTATCGAGAGACGCTCCGGCTCTCCGACCGGACGCTGATACCCTTGCGGGCACGCCCGTAGAGGCCGGTCGACCGACATGTGTCGCGCGGTCCGGCCGGCCCCGCGTCGGCACGACGCACCTTGCCCGTGTGCTCTGCCGCCTGCGCGCGTCTGTCGGAGGCCGGCGCGCACTACGTGGTGCGCTCGATGGCCGAACTGCCCGAGGTCGTCGCCGACTGCGAGCGCCGTCTCGCGTGCGGAGACGCCCCGAGGGAGCGTGATCCCGGGCAGGACGGACCTCGTGCGAGGGTGGCGCCGGGGGTAGACTGAAGGCATGAGGCAGACCGCCACCCAGACCGAGTCGCGCACGCTGGTCGTCACGGGCCCCGCCCGCGACCTGCTGTACGAGCACTTCAGCCGGCTGTTCTGGGGCCGCGGGGTGGTCGTCGTCAAGGATCGCCGCGACGGCGAGCGTCGCGCCGCGCGGGCCGCCGTCTCCGACGAGCGGCGCGAGGCCGACCGCCGCCGCCGGCCCCCCGACTGGATCGTGCCCCCGCCCGACGCCGCTTGACGCCGGGCGCCTTCCCGCCCCGCCTAGGACCTGCCTCTGCGTCATCCGAGCCCCGTCACATCAGGACGGCGGACGCCGCGTCACGACGCCTGACCCGAGCCGCCCCGCTGCCCCGCCTGCAGACCCCTGTCTGCCGCAGGTATACTTCACTCTCGTTCGGCCCGGATACGCGATGTGTGGAGGTAGTTGTCCTATGTTCCTGATGGGCGAATCGATCAACGGCACCCGCAAGGCCGTCGGCGAGGCGATCCAGGCCCGCGATGCGGAGTTCATCAAGGCGCTTGCGCTCGAGCAGGTGGAGGCCGGCGCCGACCTCGTCGACCTCAACGGCGGCGTCGCCGGCACCGACGAGGTCGACAACCTGCTCTGGCTCGTCGACACCGTCATGGGCGTCACCGACGCGCAGCTGATGGTCGACTCGGCAAGCCCCGAGGCGCTCGAGAAGGGCGTCCAGGCGATCATCGACAAGGGCGGCAAGGTGCCGTTCATCAACTCGATCAGCGGCGAGCAGCCGCGCATCGACGCCGTGCTGCCGCTCATCGAGAAGCACAAGTGCCCGGTGGTCGGCCTGTGCCTGAGTGACGAGGGCATCCCGGCGACGGCCGAGGACCGCTTCGCCGTCGCGCAGCGCATGTACGACCTGTGCACCGGCGCCGGTCTGCCGCCGCAGGACCTGTGGATCGACCCGCTGGTGCTGGCCGTGTCGGCCGACGCCTGCGCGGGCCAGGTCACGCTCGACACGCTCAAGCTCGTCAAGACCCGTCTCGACTGCCGCACGACCGGCGGCCTCAGCAACGTCAGCTTCGGGCTGCCGAACCGCGCCCTGCTCAACCGCGTGTTCGTGGCGATGTGCGCCGGCATCGGGCTCGACGGCACGATCGTCGACGTGCGCAACGCGCAGATGATGGCGACGATCAAGTCGATCCGCGCGCTCAACGGCGCCGACGGCTTCTGCGGCAACTACCTCAAGGCGCACCGCGCCGGGCAGCTCGCCTAGTCGTGAGTGACGGCCGCCGCGCGCGGGCGCGCGAGCTCGGCATCGAGATCGGCGTCCTGCCCACCGGGGCGCTGAACGCCGTCACCGACGTGCCCGGCGTGCTCGTCGGTCACAGCACCGTCTCGTGGGGCGGGCCCGAGCTGCCGACCGGCAGCGGGCCCGCCCGCACGGGCGTCACCGCCGTGTTCCCGCACGGCGACGGCCTGTGGGACCGGCGGGTCGTCGCCGGCGTCTTCGCCGCCAACGGCGCCGGCGAGGTCGTCGGCAGCAGCGCGATCCGCGAGTGGGGGCTCATCGAGACCCCGGTCATGCTGACCAACTCGCAGGCGGTCGGGGCCGTCTACGACGCGACCGTGCGCTGGACGATGGAGCGCGAGCCGCGGACCGGCCTCGACGACGCCGTCATGCCCGTGGTCGGTGAGTGCGACGACGGGCTCCTCAACGACCAGCGCGGCATGCACGTGCGCGAGGAGCACGTGCGCGAGGCGCTCGACGGCGCGCGGGGCGGCGCCGTCGCCGAAGGCTGCGTCGGCGCCGGCACCGGCATGATGTGCTTCGAGTTCAAGGGCGGCATCGGCACGTCCTCGCGCCTCATCACCGTCTACGGGAGGCAGTACGCGGTCGGCGCCCTCGTGCTGACCAACTTCGGCGACCGCCGCCGTCTGGCGATCGACGGGGTGCCGGTCGGGCGCGAGATCGCCGACCTGATGCCGGTCGAGAAGCGCGAGGGTTCGTGCGTCGTCGTGCTCGCCACCGACGCGCCTTTGACCTCCCGCCAGTGCGAGCGGCTCGCCAAGCGCGCCGCTCTCGGCCTCGCCGTCTGTGGCTCCTACGCCGCCGACGGGAGCGGTGAGATCATGGTCGCCTTCTCCACCGCCCAGCACGTGCCGCGGCGGACCGCCGCTCCGCTCCGCCTCGAGACCCTCGCCAACGACGCGACGGCGGAGCTCTTCGAGGCCGCCGTCGACGCCACCGCCGAGGCCGTCGTCAACTCGCTCTGCGCCGCCGAGACCACCGTCGGGCGCGAGGGCAACACGGTGCACGCGCTGCCCCTCGACCGCATGGTCGAGGTCATGGGGCGCTACGGCCGCCCGGCCCGCCTGCCGTAGCGGCTGACCGCGGCGGCCCGTCGGCCGTCCACGGCCGGGCGCCCCGGGCGATGTCGCGACAGCGGGCAGCAGGTCGTTCACCTGCCGTCGCCGCAGAGCGTGCGCCGTCTTCTTCGTGCCAGCGGCGGCTCCGGTCATGGGGAGGTGACCCGGGGCCGAACGCCGTGCGGCAGGACCGCGGGTCGCTTGCCGCTTCGGAACCGGCACGGTATAAACAGGGCGGTTCTCACACCGGCCGACGTCCGGCCCCGGTAGTGTCGGGCGTGTCGCGCAGGAGCGGGTCGCGCGGGAAGGACAGCGGTCGTCGCGTCCTCCCACGGGTCGGGTCGCGGCGGGTTCGCCGCCGCCGACCGGCGCGCCGCAGGGCGTCGCAGTGTGAGGGCCGCACGGAGGCCCGGCTCGGGCCCGCCGGGGATGGAGGGCCCCGTCGGGCGCGGTCCGGTCCGGCCTCCCGTCGTCGAGGGGAAGGAGCAGGGCACACGTGAGGTGCGCGTCACCGCAGCACCGCGACACCCGCCCCGGGTCGTCGCCCCACGACTTCGCCGCCGTCTCACGCTCTTCGCGCACCCCGGGCGCCGGGCGAGCCGCGCCGTACGACGCCGCGGCCACCCTCCGCACCGACCGACTCTGCCAACCGCGAGCCAGTGAAGGAGGTCGGGGCCCCGGTCCGTCGCGCCGTTAGGCGGTCTGTGAGCCCGAGGAGCTGTGGACAAGCGACGCTACTTTGCCAAGAAGATCGCGAATGCGCTGCTGACCATCATCCTGGTCGCCTCGTTCAACTTCGCGCTCTTCCGCATCCTCCCCGGCGACCCGGCGCGCCTGCTCCTGCCCAAGGGCAAGCAGCCGCCCGAGGCCGTCGAGAAGCAGCGCAAGACGTTCAACCTGGACAAGCCCATGTGGCAGCAGTTCGTCTACTACTGGGGCGACACGATCCAGGGCCGCTTCGGCATGTCCTTCTCCGAGAAGCGCCCCGTCTCCGAGGTGGTGAGTGAGCGCATCTGGCCGACGGTGGTCCTGGTGGGGACGGGCACGATCATCGCCACCGGCATCGGCATCTTCACCGGCGTCTTCGCCGGCTGGCGCAGAAACAGCAAGTACGACGTGATATCGACCAACACCGGCATGGTCTTCTACGCCATGCCCACGTTCTGGTTCGGCCTCCTCACGATCATGCTCTTCTCGACCTATCTGGGGTGGTTCCCTACCGGGAGGATGTCGGAGCCGGGCGCCGACCTCACGGGGATGGAGGCCTTCGTCGACCTCATCTGGCACATGACCCTCCCCGTCCTCACCTTCGCCATCGCCTGGGTCGGTGAGTACCACCTCATCATGCGCAGCTCGATCACCGGCGTGATGAACGACGACTTCGCCCTCACCGCGCGGGCGAAGGGCCTCTCCGAGAACACGGTCCTCTGGCGGCATGTCGTGCCCAACGCGATGCTCCCGACGGTGACCATCGTGATGATGAACATCGGCTTCGTCATGTCGGGCGCGATCCTCACCGAGACGGTCTTCAACTGGCCGGGCCTCGGGCTGCTCGCCTACGAGGCGATGAACAAGCGCGACTACCCGGTCATGCAGATGGTCTTCCTCATCGCCAGCGTGGCGGTCATCGTCGCCAACCTCATCGCCGACATCACCTACTACTACCTCGACCCGCGGGTGCAGGCATGATCCCCCGGCGCCTGAGGATGTGGATCCTCATCTGGACCCCGGCGACGGCCCTCGCCCTCAACCTCGCGACGTACCCCAAAGAGGTGCCGCTCTCGGCCGGGCTCGAGGCCGTGGTCAAGGGCTTCTTCAGCGACGAGATCGCCCTCTACCCGGCCTGGATCATGCTGGCGCTCGGGTTGGCCGTCCTCGCGCTGGGCGTGCTCGGCCTCGTCCGCCGCTCAAAGGCCCGCAGCTTCAACATCGTGCTCGTCATCGTGGCGCTCGTGCTCTTCGTCTGGGCCTACCGCGCCGGCCTCAGCGACGAGGGCTGGTCGCTCACCGGGCGCACCCCGGGCCCCGGCTGGTTCTTCCAGGCCCTGGTCGTGGCGCTGGGCGGGGTCGCGGCCTGGTTCTGGGCCGTGAGCAACCCCGAGCGCGCCGAGCTCTTCGCCTGGAACGGGCACCAGATCTGGAAGCTCTACCGCGCCAACTGGCAGGGCATGGTCGGTCTCGGCATCCTCATCGTGTTCGGCCTCATGGCGCTGCTCGCGCCGTTCCTCGCCGACCACGCCTACCTCGACCCCAACGCCCAGGTCCGTGAGGACGGCTCGCTGACCAGCGAGGCGCCGCTCCTCGGGCCGTACCACCCGCCGACCATCGTCTACTACAACTGGTTCGGCACCGACCAGGTGGGGCAATCGGTGCTGGCCGAATTCATCTGGAGCTCGCGTATCTCACTCATGGTCGGCCTGCTCGCGACGCTGATCTCGACCTTGCTCGGCGCGGCCATCGGCATCGGCTCCGGGTACTACGGGAGCTGGCAGGGAGAGGTCGGGATGCGATTGACCGACGTGTTCCTGGTCATTCCCTGGCTGCCGCTCGCCATGGTGCTGGCGTCGGCCTGGGGTCAGAACTACTGGATGATCATCGTCATCATCGGGATCACGAGCTGGCCGGGCACGGCGCGCGTGGTACGCGCCGACACGCTGCGCGTGCGCGAGCTGCAGTTCATCGAGCGCGCCCGGGCCATCGGCTCGGGCGACGGCCACATCATGGGCAAGCACGTGCTGCCCAACGTCTTCCCCCTGATCTTCGCCAACACCGTGCTCGTGGTGGCCATCGCCATCCTCTCCGAGACCACGCTCTCGTTCCTCGGTCTCGGCGACCCGCTCAACTTCAGCTGGGGCACGATGCTGCACTACGCCTGGGCCAACGGGGCCGCCGGCCTGCCCGCCTGGTGGTACCTGCTGCCGCCGGGCATCGCCATCATCCTCGTCGTGCTCGCCTTCACCTTCATGGGCACGGCGTTCGACGAGGTCCTCGATCCGAAGTTGCGCAAGCGCGAGGAGAGCGACACGAGCGGCCGCCGTCAGGCCGGCGAGCCGAGCGCCGTCATGGTCGCCGGTGGGGCCGGCAGCGGCGGCTCCGCGATGATCTACGAGCCGGGCCGCCAGACCGACGACGCGATGCCCGACTACGGCCGGCCGGCGCCCGGCTCCATCCGGCCGCCCGACGCCGGCGGGGGCTGGGTCGGACCGGGCATCGGGGACGACGACGAGGGAGGCGACCGATGAGCGCGACCGCGACGACTCCCTCCAAGACGCCCGAACGCTTGGAGCACAAGGGCCTCCTCGAGGTCCGCGACCTGACCACGCGCTTCAAGCTCTCACAGGGCTGGGTGCGCGCGGTCGAGAAGGTCAGCTTCTGGGTCGAGCCCGGCGAGAGCCTCGGCCTCGCCGGCGAGTCGGGCTGCGGCAAGACGACCGCCGCGCTCTCGATCCTCAAGCTCCTGCCCGCGAACGGCAAGATCGTCTCGGGCGAGATCCTCTTCGACGGCAAGAACCTGGCCAAGCGCACCGAGTACGGCATGCAGAAGGTGCGCTGGAAGGAGATCTCGATGATCTTCCAGGGCGCGATGAACGCTCTGAACCCGGTGACCGAGACCGGCAAGCAGATCGCCGAGCCGATCATGCTCCACGAGGGCCTCTCCGAGAAGCAGGCCATGGTGCGCACCCGCGAGCTCTTCGACCTCGTCGGCATCAGTACCAAGCGCGTCATGGACTTCCCCCACCAGCTCTCCGGCGGCATGCGCCAGCGGGCGATGATCGCCATGGCCCTGGCCTGCAACCCCAAGCTCGTGATCGGCGACGAGCCGACCACCGCCTTGGACGTCATGGTGCAGGCCCAGATCCTCGAGCTCATCGAGCGCCTCAGGCGCGAGCTCGACCTCTCCTTCATCCTGATCAGCCACGACCTCTCGGTGATGGCCGAGACCTGCGACAAGGGCGTCATCATGTACGCCGGCGAGGTCGTCGAGTCGGGCACCGTGGCCCACCTCTTCAACGACCCGCAGCACCCCTACACGCGCCAGCTCATCAAGGCCTTCCCCAACATCCACGAGCGCCGCGAGATGGTCTCCTCGATCCCGGGCGACCCGCCCAACCTCCTGGACCCGCCGCCGGGCTGCGGCTTCTCGCCGCGCTGCAACGCAAAGACCGGCGCCTGCGTGGACGATCCCGACACGGTCGAGGTGGCGCCCGGCCACTTCGTGCGCTGTCACCTGATGAAGCGGGGGGTCGCTGATGGCCACCGAGACCACCCCCACCGAGACCCGGGGCGGGCGCGACGTGAGCCGCGACGGCGCCCGCGACAAGAGCCTCGCCGGGCGCATCGGCCCCGAGGACCTGGCCCGCGCCGAGGTCAGAGACGGCGTCCTCTTCGACGTCCGCGACCTGCAGGTCTTCTTCCCCATCCGCGAGGGCTTCTTCAAGAGCATGGTGCAGAAGGAGAAGCGCTACGTGAAGGCGGTCGACCACGTCTCCTTCCAGGTCAAGCAGGGCGAGATCCTCGCCCTGGTCGGCGAGTCGGGCTGCGGCAAGACGACCACCGGGCGCACCATGCTGAGGCTCGAGGAGGCGACCGGCGGCGACATCCTCTACAAGGGCCTGCCGATGCGCGCCTTCTCGGGCAAGGCGCTCAGGGAGTACCGCAAGAAGGCGCAGATCATCTTCCAGGACCCCTACAACTCGATCAATCCCAAGCAGACCATCTTCGACATCGTCGCCGAGCCCTTGGAGGTCAACGGTGTGACCTCCTCCGAGCGCGAGAAGGAGGAGCGCGTCGTCAAGGCCATCTCCGAGGCCGGCCTGCGGCCGGCGAGCGAGTACCTCTACCGCTACCCGCACGAGCTCTCCGGCGGCCAGCGGCAGCGCGTCTGCATCGCCGGCGCCACCGTGCTCGAGCCCGACATGATCGTCGCCGACGAGCCCGTCGCCTCCCTGGACGTCTCGATCCGCAACGACATCCTCAAACTCATGGTCGAGCAGAAGGACACCCTCGGCGTCACCTACCTGTTCATCACCCACGACCTCTCGCTGGCCTGGGTGATCTCCGACCGCATCGCCGTCATGTACCTGGGGCGTATCGTCGAGATCGGCGACACCGAGGAGGTCGTCGCCAACCCCAAGCACCCCTACACCAAGGCCCTGATCAGCGTGATCCCGGTGCCCGACCCGCTGGCCAAGCGCGAGCACGTGATCCTCGCCGGTGAGACCCCGAACCCGGTCGACATCCCCCCGGGCTGCCGCTTCCAGCCGCGCTGCCCCGAGGCGATCGACGCCTGCCGCGAGATCGACCCGCCCGACGTCAACGTAGGGGGCGACCACTACGCGGCCTGCATCAGGCTGAAGTGAGGCCGCTCCTCGACCTGTGGCCCGACGAGGCCATCGAGGCCATGCACGGGGCCTCGCTGGTCCTCCTCGAACAAGCCGGGGTGCGGGTCGAGTCGCCGACCGCCCGGGACGCGCTGGTCGCAGCCGGCTGCACTGCCGAGGGCGAGCGCGTGCGCGTGCCGGCGACGATGGTCGACGAGGCCGTCGCCGCCTGCCCGCGCGCCTTCGTCCTTGCCGCGCGCGACCCCGAGCGCTCGCTGGCCGTCGACGGCGAGCCGGGCGTCACCTACGTGCACAACATGGGCGGGGCGCGCGACGTCGCCGACGCGCGCAGCGGCGCCGGGCGCCGGGCGACGCTGCGCGACCAGGTCGAGCTGACGCGGGTCATGCACCACCTGCCGCGCCAGCACATGATCACCTCGCTGGTGCAGCCCGGCGACGTGCCCGACGAGCTCGAGCCGCTCTACTCGTATCTGGTGCTCGCCAACGAGACCGACAAGTCGGTCGGCGGGCCCGGCGTGTCGCACCCGTTCCAGGCCCGGTACCTGCAGGAGATGGCCGTCGCCCTGACCGGGGCCGACGGCGGGGGCGGGGTGTACCCCGTCGACCTCGCCTTCTCGCCGGTCAGCCCGCTCACCCTGGGCGGCGAGGTCACCGACGCCCTCGTCGCGCAGGTGCGGCGCGGCGGCTTCGTGGTCGAGATCCTGCCCTGCCCGGCGATCGCCACGACGGCGCCGGGCTCGCTCGCGGGGGCCGTCGCCCAGCAGAACGCCGAGGTGCTGGCCGGCGTCGTCCTCACGCAGGTCGTCGCGCCCGGGACGCCGGTGTACTACGGCCCCCGGCTGAGCGCGGTCGACCCGCGCACCGGCGTCGTGGTCTCGGGCACCCCCGAGACCGGCATCGCCTCCATGGCGGCGACGCTGCTGGCGCGGCGCTACGGCCTCGCCTGCGACTGCTACGGACCGACGAGCGACAGCAAGGTGGTCGACGCCCAGTTCGGTCTCGAGACGGCGCTCAACGCACTGCTGGGCATCGCCGCCGCGCCGCGCTTCCTCTCCGGCGTGGGCGACATCCAGGCCGGCGTCGCGAGCTGCGCCGAGGCACTGGTCGTGGACGACGAGGTCCTCAACTACGTCTTTTACGCGCGCACGCCGCGGCCCTGGGATGCCGACGCCCTCGACGTCGAGGCAATGGTCGACGGTGTCCTCTCCGGCCGCGGCTTCCTCGGCACGAAGCACACGCGGCGTTACATCCGCAGCGAGTTCTGCACCCCCGAGATCGGCTACCGCGGCGGTCTCAACGACTGGCTGGCCGGTGGCCGCGCCGGCCTCGTCGACCTGGCGCGCGAGCGCGCCACCGAGCTCGTCGCGCGCGAGCCGGTCGGCCTGCCCGGCGACATCGCCGCCGCCCTCTGCGGGCTCATCGACGCCGCCGCGCGCGAGGTCGGGCTCACCGAGTGGCCGGACCCGCGCCGCATCGTGGAGCCGCCGGGGTGAGCATCCCCTTCCCGCACATCGTGGCGCAGGGGAGCCACCGCGAGCTGGGCCGCGCCGTCGGCGAGGGTGCCCGCGAGCAGATCGCCGCCGCCATCGCCTTCTACGAGGAGCACTTCACGGCGATGGCCGGCATCCCGTTCGCCGAGGCCGAGTGCCAGAGCCTCGAGTACCTGCCGTATGTGAAGCGCTACCTGCCGCAGTACGTCGAGGAGCTCGAGGGGATGGCCGAGGCCGCCGGCCTGCCCTTCGTCAAGCTGCTCGTGCCGAACTGCGCCGAGGAGTTCACGCCTGCCCGACCGACGCCGACACGCAGCGTTCGCCGCACGGTGGGGCGCACGCCTGCACAGGCGTCGCGGTCAGCCACGCAGGTCGGCACGTCGTCGGCCACAACATGGACTGGTACGTGGTCGACGTCGACAAGAACGTGCTCTTCGACCTCACCACCCCCGACGGCACCCGCATCGTCACCATCGCCGGGGTGCCGTACCTGCCCATCCTCGGGCTGAACTCGCACGGCGTGGCCTGCGTCGGCAACTCGGTGTACTCCAACGACAATCGCCACGGCGTGCCCAACGTCTTCGTCCGCCGCTGGGTGCTCGAGGCGCCCTCCCTCGAAGAGGCGGTCGCGCGCGCCTGCTTCCCGGTGCGCGCGCGCGGCACGAACTACACGTTCGCCGACGTCGAGGGCCGCCTCTGGGACCTCGAGACCTCGGCGTACGCCGCCGCCCTCATCGAGGGCGACGCGACGCTCGCCCACACGAACCACTACGTGCACCCGGCGATGACCGCCTTCGAGGGCTACCACAACGAGGAGTCGCGTCACCGCCTGCGGGTCGCCGAGGACGAGCTGGCCGCCGGGGTGGCGCGCGGCGAGGACGCGCGCGACCTCGTCGCGCGCGTCCTCCTCAACCACGACGGCGGCCACGACGCGATCTGCGGCCACCCCGACGAGGCCCTCCCGGTGGCCGACCAGGTCATGACCGTGGCGAGCCTGATCTGCGACCTGGATTCCCTGCGCGTCGAGGCCTGCGCGGGGCTGCCCTGCGAGAACGAGTACCGCACGTTCGAGGCCGGCGCCTGATGGCCGTCCACGACCTCGTCCTCGCCGGCGGCCGCGTGGTGGACGGCTGCGGCAACCCCTGGTACCACGGCGACGTCGCCGTCCGCGGCCGCCGGATCGCGGCCATCGGCGCGCCGGGCACGCTGCGCGGCCGACGCACGATCGACGCCGGCGGCCGCTACGTGACGCCCGGCTTCGTCGACCCGCACACGCACTCCGACGTCTCCATCCTCGCCTACCCGCGCGCCGACTCGGCCGTCCGCCAGGGCGTCACCACCCACGTCACCGGCAACTGCGGCATGGGGGCGGCGCCCATCGTGGCGCGCTTCAGGGACGAGCTGCGGCGCGAGTGGGACTACTACTGGGGGGCGCAGGTGTCGTGGGGGTGGCGCAGCTTCGCCGGCTACCTGCGGGCGATCGAGGCGCAAGGCACGGCGATCAACATCGCGCCGCTGGTCGGGCACGGCGCTCTGCGCATCGGCGCGATGGGCCTCGCCGAGCGCGCCGTGACTCCGAAGGAGCTCGATGCGATGCGCCGGCTGCTCGACGCCAGCTTGCGCGCCGGCGCCCACGGCCTCTCGACCGGCCTGGTCTACCCGCCGGGGTGCTTCGCCGACACGGCTGAGATCGTCGCCCTGTGCGAGGTGGTCGCGCGCTACCACGGCATCTACGCCTCGCATATCCGCGGCGAGCGCGAGACCGTCATGGAGGCGGTCGCCGAGGCGATCGCCATCGGGCGCGCCGCCGGCGTGCCGGTCGAGGTCTCCCACAACGCGCCCAAGTGGGGGGCGCCTGAGGAGTCGCGGGGCAACCTCGACCTCGCCGACGCCGCGCGTCGCGAGGGCCACGACGTGACCGTCGACAACGACATGCACACCGAGCTCGCGCCGCGCATGTCGCGCGCCCTTCCGCAGCCGCTGCTCGACCTGCCGCACGAGCGCCTGATGACGCTCCTCGCCGACCGCCGCGAGCGCGCGAACGTGCGCCGCGCCTGTGAGACCGACGAGCTCCCCGGTCCCGGCTACGCCGGTCTCGTGAAGCACGGCCGCTTCGAGCGGATCTGGGTCCTGCACGCCCCGCGTCACCCGGAGCTGCGCGGGCAGACCGTCGCCGCCATCGCCGAGGCACGCGGCGCCGACCCCTTCGACACCTTCCTCGACCTCATCGTCGAGGAGGACGACCGTATCGTCGGCATCTTCGAGTACATCGCCGGGTCCGAGATCCGCCGCCTGCTCGCCCACCCGCTGGTCATGGCCTGTTCGGACGGTCTCGTGATGCCGCCGGCGGAGGAGCTCGAGGGCACCGAGATGTACTGGCCCTGCAGCTACGGCGAGTACCCGGGCATCCTCGAGCGCTACGTGCGCGACGAGCCGCTGCTGCGCCTCGAGGAGGCGATCCGCAAGATGACCTCCTTCCCGGCGCAGCGTTTCGGGCTGCACGACCGCGGGGTGCTGCGGCCCGGGCTGGCCGCCGACGTCGTGGTCTTCGACCTCGAGCGCCTGCGCGACCGGGCCACGAACCCCTGGCCGCACCGATTCCCCTTCGAGAACGTCCCCCACGGCTACCCCGAGGGCATCGACGTCGTCCTCGTCAACGGGGCGGTCGTCGTCGACGGGGGCGAGCACACGGGGGCGCTCCCCGGGCGCGTCCTGCGCCGGCGCTGACCCGCAGCGCCGCTCGCGGGCCCTCGATCCGAGCCGCCGCTCGCCACCGCCGGCCCACTCTGCCTGCTGCCGCCCGCGGCCGCCGATCGTCGTCGCCCGCCCCGCCGATCGCCTCCCACGCGGCTACCGTCGTCGCCCGCCCACTGCCACGTGACATCGCGTCCAACCGTGGGCCATCGTGGCCAGACGTCGACCGCCGCGGTGCTCCAATTGCACTTGGACATCGTGTAGAGTGGCGGAGCCTGCGGCAGGAGTCGCGGGCCTCGCTCACCACGATTCGAGAAAGGCAGGGAGAAGGCCCATGGCAGCAGACCCCACGACCTACGACATCGAGCTCGAGCACGTCACCAAGCGTTTCGGCGACTTCACCGCCGTGAAGGAGATGGACCTCAAGATCCGCAAGGGCGAGTTCTTCTCCCTGCTCGGCCCGTCGGGGTGCGGCAAGACCACGACGCTGCGCATGGTGGCCGGCTTCGAGCAGCCTACGGAGGGCGAGATCTACCTCGGCAACGCCCCGGTCGCCGGCGTGCCGCCCTACAAGCGCAACGTCAACACCGTGTTCCAGAACTACGCCCTCTTCCCGCACCTCTCTGTCTGGGAGAACGTCGCCTTCGGCCTCAAGCGCAAGAAGGTCGAGAAGGACGAGATGACGCAGCGCGTCGGCGAGGCCCTCGAGATGGTCGAGATGGACCAGATGCAGGACCGCAAGCCGCATCAGCTCTCCGGCGGCCAGCAGCAGCGCGTCGCGCTCGCGCGGGCCCTCGTCAACCGCCCCATGGTCCTGCTCCTCGACGAGCCGCTCGGGGCCCTCGACGCCAAGCTGCGCAAGGCGATGCAGCTCGAGCTCAAGAAGCTGCAGAGCGAGGTCGGCATCACCTTCATCTACGTCACGCACGACCAGGAGGAGGCGCTCACCATGAGCGACCGCCTCGCCGTGATGAGCCAGGGGCTCGTCGAGCAGGTCGGCTCGCCCGCCGACATCTACGAGAACCCGCAGTCGGCCTTCGTGGCCAACTTCATCGGCGTCTCCAACATCTACCTCTCCGACGTCGTCAGGGTCGACGGCGAGATCGCCGAGTGCCGCACCGACAAGGGCCTCGGGGTGAGGGTGCTGGTCCGCGGTCACGACACGCGCGCCGGGCAGAAGGTCGGCGTCGTGATCAGGCCCGAGAAGATCTCGATCACCCCCGCCGACGAGGCCGACGAGGTCGCCGACCGCGAGAACATCTACGACGGCGTCATCAAGGCGGTCGTCTACATCGGCTCGGTGACGCAGTTCATCGTCGACGTCGAGGAGGGCAAGCACCTCGCCCAGGTGCTCTACCAGAACCTCTACCACACCGACCGCAAGGAGTGGCACGCCGGCCAGCAGGTCAAGATCGCCTTCTGGAAGGACAGCTGCTCCGTCATCACCGACGTCGACAAGGGCATGGCCGAGAAGGACCTCATGGGCGAGGTCGTCAGGCGTATGTGACGGGTGGTGGCCGGGCGCCGCTCCGCGGCGCCCGGCCACCAGACGCGGACGAACGTGACCGGCCGGGCCGGTCGCCGAGGCAGGGCGCGATGATCACGGTGCAGGACATCCTCGAGATCCCCGACCTGAACCTGCGGCTGCTCGCCGGCGGCAAGTCGACGAGCAACCCGGTGCGCTGGGTCCACATCACCGAGGTGCCCGACCCGACGCGCTGGCTCCGCGGCGGCGAGCTGCTGCTGACCACGGGCTACGGCTTCGTCGGCCCCGAGGACCGGCAGCTCGCCCAGCTCAAGCAGCTGATCGACCACAACATCTCGGGGCTCGGCTTCGGCACCGGCTTCAGCTTCGAGAAGGTCCCGGAGTGCCTCGTGCGGCTGGCCGACGAGTACGGCTTCCCGCTCTTCGAGGTGCCCTACCACGTGCCGTTCATCGCCATCACCGAGGCGGTGGCCTCGAAGATCGTCAACGAGCAGTACGCACTCCTCCAGCGCAGCCTCGCGGTGCACGAGAAGCTCACCAAGATCGTGCTCGAGGAGAAGGGCCTCGAGGCGATCCTCTCGACGCTCTCGGCCCTCGTCGGCTGCTGTGCCGTGCTCTTCGACTTCCACGGTGTGGTGCTCGGCGAGGCCGCCTACCGGCGGCACCTCGGCGCCGAGGTGGTCACCGACCTCTGGCGGCACATCTCCGACCACCGCGCCGACCGCCAGGACTTCCGGCTCGCCGTCGACGGCGTCGGCGCGGGGGTGCAGGTCTACCCCGTCGTCGCCTCGCATCGCATCGGCGCCTTCCTCGCCGTGGTCAAGGACTCGGGCGACTTCTCGGACTACGACCGCATCATCCTGCACCATGTGGTCACCGTGACCGCCCTCGAGCTGGTCAAGAAGAAAGCGGTCGCCGAGACCGAGAAGCGGCTCGCCGGCGACTTCTTCGACGAGCTCATCGCCAGCGACCTCTACGAAGAGGAGATCGCTCGCCGGCTCGTCTTCTTCGGCCTGGACCCTGAGGCCGAGCACCTGATCCTCCTGGTCGACATCGACGGGCTCCCGGCCGCGGGCGACGGCGAGCGCGAGCGGGGGGCGCTGCAGGACGTCAAGGAGCGCCTGCACTGGGCGGTCGACGAGTTCATGGCCAGGCGCGAGCTGCTCTTCATCTCGGCCTCGCGCAGCGACTCGGTCGTCGTCCTCGTGCAGCCCGCCCGCGCCGAGGGCGGCGAGATCCTGGCGATGGCCGGGGAGCTGCAGGCGACGATCGACCGCATGCTGCCCGACATCACCGTGTCCATCGGCATCGGGCGCCCGCACCGCCCCCTGGTCGACCTGCGGCAGAGCTTCTACGAAGCGCACTACGCGATCAAGATCCGCCGCCTCAAGGAGACCGGGAGGGTCATCGCCAGCTTCGACGACCTGGGCTCGTACGGTCTGCTGCTCGGCCTGCAGGACACGCTGTCGCTCGAGGTCTTCTACGACAGCGTCCTCGGCCGGCTCCAGGAATACGATCGGCAGAACTCGAGCGACCTCGTCAAGAGCGTCGCCTGCTTCCTCGAGGCGAACGGCCATTGGGGTGACGCCGCCGAGAAGCTGTATGTGCACCGCCACACCCTTCGCTACCGGATGAAGCGCGTGGAGGAGATCACCGGCCGCAGCCTCGACGACTCTCAGGACCGCATGGAGTTCTGGCTCGCGCTGAAGGCCAGGGACCTCATCGAGCAGTCGCGCAAGGGCACGGTCCCGCCGCAGTCCTGACGCGCCGCCGGGGGATCGGCCGCGGCGCGGCGCGGTCGCCTACGACGTGACGAGCGCCCCCCCGTCGACGATCACGTTGACGCCCGTCACGGCGTCGTTCTCCAGGCAGAAGCGCACGCCGGCCGCGACCTGGGCGGGGGTGACGAGGCGCCCGCCGGCGCCGCGCGCCGCCGTCCGCAGGGCTGCGTCGCGGCGCTCGTCGTCGGGCAGGTCGACGGGCCCGGGGGCGACGCCGCAGACACGCACGCCGTCGGGCGCCCAGGCTCGCGCCAGCATCTTCACGAGGTGGATCTGGGCGGCCTTCGCCGCCCCGTGCGCGGCGAAGGCCGCCCACGCCTGGATGCCGAGGAGGTCGGTCACGGCGACGATCACGCCGCGCGTCGCCGCCGCGGTCTCGCCCGCCTCGCGCACCATCACGTCGCGCGCCGCGCAGGCGGTGAAGAAGAAGCCCCGGGCGACGACGTCGAACGAGGCGTCCCAGGCCGCGCCGTCGATCTCCTGCGGCGGCGTGGGCACGAACGCGCCGCTGGCCGTGTAGAGGACGGCGTCGAGGCCGCCGAGCGCCGCGGCCGCCGCGGCGACGGCCGCGCGCGCGCCGTCGGCGGTCGACGTGTCGGCCGCCAGCGCGACGACCTGCGGCGGCCGCCCCAGAGCGGCAGCCGCGCGCTCGGCGTCGTCGGCATCTCGTGAGGTCAGGGCCACGCGGGCCCCGGCGACGACCAGGTCGGCGGCGAGCGGTCGCCCGAGGCGCCGGGCGCCGCCGACCACGAGACAGCGGGCGCCGGGCAGTCTCATGCCGGCACCCCGTCGCCGGGCGCCGCGAACGGTCCCCCGGCGCGGCTCACGTTCTCGTCGGGCACGACGCCCTCGCCGGCGTCGCCGCCGGCGAGATGCTCGTAGAGGCAGGCGGCGATGCGCGCGATGACCTGCGGGGCGCGCGCCTGCGCCGCGTACGACAGCCCCTTGCAGAAGACCACCATGACGAGCGGCACGTTCTCGCGCGTGTACACGAGGGCGGCGTCGTTGCTCGTGCCGCTCACGCCGCCCGTCTTGTTCGCGATCAAGAGGTCCGGAGGAAGGCCGGCGGGGATCTTCTCGCGCGACTCCTGCCGGCTCATGACCTCGAGCATGAGCCGGCAGGAGGGCGCCGACGCGCAGCGCCCCTCGGCGATCATGGCGAGCAGCTCCGCGACGGCGCGCGGCGTACCCTGGTTGTCGAGCGCCTGGTCGATCGTGAACCCGTCGTCGTAGTCGCGCTCGCCGTTGTAGCCCCAGCGCTGGTCGTACAGCCGCCGGAAGGCGGCGCCGTCGAGACCGGCGTTCTCCTCGAGCACGCGCCGCAGCGCGGCGGCGGTGGTGCCCGCCGCCTCGAGCTCGCGCCAGCGCGCGACCACGCCCACACCGTCGAGACCCTCCCAGTCGCTGCCCGCCCCACACCCCATGAGGAAGTACTCGCGGTCGGGCAGGGAGCAGTCGATGTCCCTCAGTCCGAGCGCCCTCAGGGCGGCGTTCACGCTCTCCAGGCCGAGCCTGCGCCAGAGCATGTCGGTGGCCGTGTTGTCGCTCAGGGTGATCATCAGGTAGAGCAGGTCGCGGACCGTCGGCGCGAGCCCGGGGTGACAGTGGATGAGCGTGCTCCCCGGGCTCTTGTCGGTCTCGGCCAGCGTGAGGCGCTCGTCGAGACGGAGAGCCCCGCAGTCGACCTGTCGCATGACCTCGACCATCACCGCGACCTTGAACACGCTCGCCAGAGGGAAGAGCTCGTCGGCGCCGTGCGCGACCGTGACGCCGGTGGCCAGGTTGCGGGCGCAGACGCCGACGGTACCGGCGAGCCCGGCGCCGAGCTCATCGAGGCGGGCGGCGGTGCACTCTCGCGTTGGGTCCATCCCGGCGACTCCCTCGTTCGGCTGTGGTAAATATAGAGCAGCCGCCCCGGCGGCAGCCATACGGCGCCGTGGGGCGTACCTCGAGCCGAGTCCGGAGGTGGGTCGTGGCACGCGACGTCGACGCGCTCGACAAGGGTCTCATCGCCGGCCTGATCGCGGACGGGAGGATGACGCTGTCCGGGCTCGCCCGGCGGACGGGGGTCTCACGCCCGACGACGACGGCGCGCCTGAGCGCGCTCACGCGCGACGGCGTCGTGCGCGTCGCCGGCGTCATCGACGCCTTCCGGGTGCCGGGCCTCACCGTCGCGCTCGTCGGGCTCACGGTGGACAAGCACCGGCTGGACGAGAAGGTCGAGCAGATCGCCGACCTCCCCGAGGTCACGTGGGCCGCCGTCGTGACGGGCCGCTACGACATCCTGACCGAGGTCGTGACGGAGGACGGCGTCAACGGCCTCTACGACTTCCTCAACGTCTCACTGCGCGCGGTCGGAGGCATCAACGCCAGCGAGATGTTCGTGGTCATGAAGTCCCGGCGCCGCTGGATCGTCCCGCCCGCGTCACTGCGACGGACGTGGTCCGCGGGCGGGCCGGGGAGCGGATGAGGGCCGGTCAGCGGATGAGGGCCTGTGAGCGAGTCGGCTTTCCACTTCGTGCATTTGACACCCATCACGCTTGTCAAGTGAGGATGCCTTTGCCGGATTCCGTCGTTAGAATGGTAACCCGCACCGTGAGTGCCACCGTGCCCAAGCAGCCGTCATTCGGGAAGTGGAACGAGGAGGAACGATGATCGTCGGTGTCCCCAAGGAGATCAAGAACGAGGAGTACCGCGTCGCGATGACGCCGAACGGCGTGAAAGAATTCGTGCGCGCCGGGCACACGGTCGTGGTCGAGAAGGGCGCCGGCATCGGGGCCGGCTTCGACGACGCGGCCTACGCCGCCGCCGGGGCCGAGATGGCGCCGGTCGACGACGTGTGGGCACGCGCCGACATGATCTACAAGGTCAAGGAGCCCCTTCCCTCCGAGTACGGCAAGTTCAAGCCGGGGCAGATCCTCTACACCTACCTGCACCTCGCCGCCGCGTACGCCCGCGAGCTCACCGACGGCATGCTCGCCGCCGACATCCGCGGCATCGCCTTCGAGACGGTGGAGCTCCCGAGCGGCGCCCATCCGCTGCTCTTCCCGATGAGTGAGGTCGCCGGCAAGCTCGCCATCCAGGCGGGCGCCACCCACCTGCAGAAGAACCACGGCGGTCGCGGCGTGCTCCTCGGCGGCGTGACCGGCGTGCCCAAGGCCAAGGTCGTCATCATCGGTGGCGGCACGGTGGGCACGAACGCCGCCAAGGTCGCCGTGGGCATGGGCGCCCGCACCGTCGTCATGGACAGCTACGCACCGCGCCTCACCTACCTCGACGACGCCTTCGGCGGCGCCATCGAGACCGTCCTGAGCACCCCGGCCGCGATCGAGGAGCAGATCGTGGACGCCGACATCGTCGTCGGCGGCGTGCTGCTGCCCGGCGGCGCGCAGGCGCCGCACCTCGTCAAGAGGGCGTCGCTCAAGCACATGCAGCCCGGTTCGGTCCTCGTCGACGTCGCCATCGACCAGGGCGGGTGCTTCGAGACCTCCAAGCCGACCACGCACACCGAGCCCACCTACGTGGTCGACGGCGTGATCCACTACTGCGTCGCCAACATGCCGGGCGCGGTGGCGCGCACCTCCGCGATGGCTCTCGCCGGCGCCACACTGCCGTACGGCCTCGCCATCGCCAACAAGGGTTTCGAGCAGGCCGTCAAGGACGACGCCGCCCTCGCCCTCGGCGTCAACGTGTACCGTGGCAAGCTCACCATCCCGTCGGTGGCCGCGGCGCACGGCCTCGAGTACACGCCGCTGGACGCGGTGCTCTGAGGCCTGCCGGCGCCGCCCGGTTGGACAAAGCGCTGGCCGCGAGGGCCAATCGGGTACGTCGGGGACAGTAGAGCGCCCGGGCGCAATCTGCCACAATGAGGCCGCGACCGGCCCAAGCCGGTCGCGGCCTTCGACTGAAGGCTCCGGCGTGCGTGGGGGTGCGCCGCGTGCGCGTCGCGACGCGGCGTGGCGGCGACGCCCGACGCCGCGCACGAGTGTGCACGCCAAAGGAGCTGTGAATGGGCGACCTCCTCCGCATCGACCTCACCACGGGAGCCACGCGCGAAGAGACCGTGCCTCCCGAAGTGATCCGCGAGCTCATCGGCGGCAAGGGCATCGGCACCCACTACCTCGGCCAGGAGGTCGCGCCCGACGTCGACCCCCTGAGCCCGCAGGCGAAGCTCATCTTCGTCGCAGGGCCCATGGCGGGCACCTCGATGCTGGGCAGCAATCGCTACGCGGTCTACTTCGCCTCGCCGCTCACGAACGCCTACTGCGAGGCCTACTCCGGCGGCAACCTCGCCCCGCAGTTCGCGCGCACGGGGTACAAGGTCGTCATCGTCGAGGGCAAGGCCGACGCGCCCGTGTATCTCGAGATCAGCGAGGCCGGGGCCCAGGTCCACAGCGCCGCCGACCTCTGGGGGCTCGACGCGTTCGAGGCCGAGGACAAGCTCCTCGAGCGCACGGCGCACAAGAAGGCCCAGGCCTGCGTCATCGGCCAGGCGGGTGAGAACCTCGTGCGCTTCGCCTGCGTCAACAACAACAAGTGGCACCAGCTCGGTCGCGGCGGCCCGGGCGCCGTCTTCGGCAGCAAGAACCTCAAGGGCATCGTCTGGCACGGCGACGAGAAGGTCGAGGTCGCACGGCCCGACGAGTTCAAGGCCGTGATCCGCGACATCGTCGAGCGCACCAAGGGCGACCCGGGCGTCGCCGCCTACCAGCGCGGCGGCACCATGAACATGGTCCGCATCATGAACGGCGCCAACGCCTTCCCGACGCGCTACTGGCGCAAGGGCACGGTCGACGGTTTCGAGAAGATCACCGTCGAGGCCATGCTCGAGAACCACGGCACCAAGAACGAGGTCTGCCCGCCGTGCGTCATGAAGTGCGTCAAGCACAACTTCGTCTTCGAGGGCCGGCACAAGGGCCTCGAGTGCGAGGGCCCCGAGTACGAGACGGCGTACGTGTTCGGCGGGCTCTGCGAGATCGTCGACCTCGCCGAGATCATGTGGCTCAACGACCTCTGCGACCGCTGGGGCGTCGACTCGATGAGCGCCGGCAACCTCTGCGCCCTGGCGATCGAGGCGTCGCAGCGCGGCCTCATCGACGAGAAGATGGACTTCGGCGACCCCGACTGCGTCGCCGAGTTCCTGCGCAAGATGTGTTTCCGCGAGGGCATCGGCGACATCTGGGCCGATGGCGTCCTGCGGGTCGAGAAGGAGCACGGGCTCGAGGGCATCGCCGTGCACGTCAAGGGCATGGAGCCGGCCGGCTACGACCCGCGCGTCATGAAGGGCATGGGGCTCGGCTTCGCCACGACGGCGCGCGGCGCCTGCCACCTGCGGGCGACGATGTACAAGCCCGAGCTCATGGGCCTCGTCGACAAGCGCGCCTGGGAGGACAAGGCGGCGGTCTACTGCGACTGGGAGGACCGCCTCACGATCATGGACTGCCTGATCTACTGCCGCTTCTACCGCGACCTCGTCCAGTGGCCGTACATCACGCAGGTGGTCAACGCGGCCGTCGGCACCGACTACGGTGAAGCTGACCTCAAGCGCGTGGCCAACCGCATCCTCACCATGACCCACGAGTTCAACGCCGCACGCGGCATCGGTCGCGAGTCGGAGCGTCTGCCGGACTGGGTCACCGAGAAGCCGATGGAGGACGAGGGCGCCTTCGTGTTCCCGCAGAGCGAGATGGTCGGCATGCTCACCGACTACTACCGCATCCGCGGTTGGGGCGAGCTGCCCGCGCTGGCGTAGTCGGCGGGCAGAGCGCGCAGGCGGGAGAGACGACGGCGGGGCGCGGCCGCTCGAGAGCGGCCGCGCCCCGCCGTCGTCGCGCGTGCCGGGGACCTCGCCGTGCGTCCGGGGCCGCCGCCTCACGGCCGGGTCGCGCCGCCGCGCGCCTAACTCCGCCGGCCGCTCAGGTAGTCGCGCACGCGCCGGTAGGGCGCGAAGCCGCCGTTCAGGGCCTGCGTGAGGATCTGGAGCCGGGCCACGCTCTCCTGCAGGCGGGCGGTGCTGGCGGTGAGTGTCGCGGCATCGGCCTCGAGCTGGGCCGTGCGCTGCTCGATGCTGCGCCCGGCGGCGTCGAGCCGCGCGACGTGCGGGGCCATCGACCGCGAGAGGGCGAGCCCCCGGCGGAAGAGGCGGTAGCCGCGCACGCAGAGGTAGGCGAAAGCGCCGACGACGACGGCGAGGCTCGCCAAGCCGAAGATGAGAAGCGTCCAGCCGTCCATGCGGCTAGTCTACCGCGTGCGGCCGGTCCGTCGACAGGGCCCGTCTCCGCCGCTTCGGCCGGGATGCTGGACGGGCCGTGGTCGGCGCCGGCCGGGATCTTGCCGGCGCCGGGCCCGTGACGGGTCGGCGCCGCCCGCCGCCGGGGACCGGCGCGACGTCTACGGCAGGCGCGGCGAGTAGCGGCAGGCGAGGCTGCAGCCGCGCCCCTCGAGGACGCTGACGACCACTCCGTAATCGCGGCCGCGTGCTTCGACGAAGAGGCCGCGGCCGATGTACATGCCGACGTGGTGGTAGAAGGCCGGCGTGCCGAAGAAGACGAGGTCGCCCGGCTGCAGACCGGAGAGCGGCACGGGGTGCCCCATGCGCGCCTGCAGCGTCGCGCCGTGGGGCATCTCGACCCCGTGCTTGGCGTAGACGTACATCGCGAGCCCGGAGCAGTCGAAGCCGACGTCGGGGTCGGCGCCGCCCCAGACGTACGGCTTGCCCACCCAGCGCAGCGCCTCGCGTACCAGGGAGAGCTGAACGGGGGTGCCCTTGAGCGAGTCGAGATCGACGCCGGCCTGGGCGGCGAGACGGCGGGCCTCGGCCGCGGCGCGGCGTGCCTCACGCTCGAGGATCTTCTTGATGCGGCCGTCGAGGTCACGCAGGACGGCCTCGCGCCGGGCGAGCTCGTCCTCGACCATGGCGCGCTCCTCCTCGAGGCGCCCCTCGGTCGCCTGCGCCGCCTGGCGGCGGGACTCGAAGCGGACCTCGAGCTCCTCCGCCTCCCTGGCGAGCCCTTCGATCGTCGTGACGACGTCGCCGTCGGCGGCGGTGATCAGGCGGTAGAACTCGAGCTGGCGCTGCATCTCGGTGAGGTCGGCGGCGCCGAAGACGATGTCGAGCAGTCCGAGCTCGCCGCCCTTGTACATGGCGCGGGTACGCGAGGCGAGGAGGTCGCGGGCCAGGTCGAGCCTGGTCTCGACGAGCGCGAGCTGGCTGCGGATGTCCATGAGCTCGATGGTGAGCTCGTCGAGAGCGGCCGCCGCCTGGTCGTAGCGCTCCACGGCCACCGCGACGCGATGGTCGAGGCGCGCGATCTCGGCACGCACGCGGCGCGCCTCGGCGCGCAGCTCGGGGACGGTCTCGGGGGCGGAGCCGAACGAGAGCGACGGCGGGGCGGCGGCGGCGGGGCCGGCGGTGAACGCCGCGAGCGCCGGCCCGCCGAGGACGACGGCGAGCGCGGCGAGGCACGCCGCGGCCCACGCCGCGGCGCGCCTCGCCGTCCTCGCTGCTGAGCACCGAAGGGACATCGTCGCTGACTCTATCGGCGGGCTCGGCGAAACGATGAGGCTCGCCCGGGAGCGGCCTTTACAATCGCGCGGTCCCGGGTGTACAATTCCTGACCGCGTCGCGGGGTGGAGCAGTCCGGTAGCTCGTCGGGCTCATAACCCGAAGGTCGCAGGTTCGAATCCTGCCCCCGCTACCAAGCCTTCCGGGGCGCCCGTTCGGGCGCCCTTCCTTTTGCCGGTCGGCCGGCCGGTGCGCGCCGGCGCCGGGCCTTCGCCGCGGACGGCCCTCTGCTATGCTCGCCGGGTGGAGGTGGACGTGAGCCCGCGAGGCACGGCTCGGGAGGTGGCATGTCGACACTGCTGGTGGTGAACGGGGCGCCGTACGGGAGCGAGGCTCCCTACAACGCCTTCCGCCTGGCCGAAGCCGTCGCGCGCTGCAGGGCCCACCTCTCGTTCTGAGACCGTGAGCGACGATCGCGGCCAGGCACGAGCGTTGGGGCCAGGCCAGGCGCGGGCCTTCGAGCGGCGCGTCGGCGAGTTCGTCGCCGCGCGCGGCGTGCTGCTCCCGGGCGAGCGGCCGCTCCTTCTGCTCTCGGGCGGGCCCGACTCGATGTGCCTCCTCCATCTGCTGCCGGTCATCGACCGGCGGCTCAGTCTCGGGTTGCGGGCCGCCGCGCTGCACGTGGACTACGGCCTGCGCGGCGCCGCCTCCGACCGCGACCGCGAGCTGGTCGAGGAGGCCTGCGCGGCGGCCGGACTGGCGCTGCACGTCGAGCGGCTCGAAGGCTCGTTGCGGGGTCCCGACTTCCAGGCGCGGGCGCGGGCCCAGCGCTACGGTCTGGCGCGCGAGCTGGCGCGGCGGTTCGGCTACGCCCCGCTGGTGACGGCCCACAACCGCGACGACCAGGCCGAGACGGTCCTCTACCGGCTGGCCAAGTACGCTTCGCCGCTCGGCCTCGCCGGGATGCGGGCGCGAGAGGACGACGTCGCGCGCCCGCTGCTCGGCGCCGGCGCCGCCGAGATCAGGGCCTACTGCGCGGCGCAAGGCGTCGCCTACGGTCTCGACGCGTCGAATCTCGAGCCCGTCTACGCACGCAACGCGATCCGCCTCGAGGTGCTGCCGGCGCTCGCGCGCCTGAACCCGCGGGTCGGCGAGACCCTGGCCGACGCCGCGAGCATCGCCGCCGCCGAAGGCGAGGTCGTCGCGGCCGCGCTCGACGCGGCGTGGGAGCGCGTGGCGGCGACCCCGGGGCGAGACGAGCTCGCCGCCCTCGACGTCGCCGCCCTCGCCGCCGAGCCGCCGGCGCTTCGTGCCCTCTGCCTGCGCCGCTTGGCGGCGGCCGGCCTCCCGGCCGACGCCCTCGTCACGCGCCGCCAGGTGGCGGCGCTCGAGGGGCTCGCCGGCCGCGAAGCCGGCGCCGGCCGCGCGGCGCTGAGGGGCGGGCGCGAAGCCGTCCGCGAGAGAGGCCGCCTGGCGGTGCGACACCGTGTGGAGGCCCACACGTGCGCGCCGCTCGAGGTCGTGACGCTCGGGCGCGGAGCCGCCGCCTGCCGCGGCGGCGTTCTGCCGCTGGCAGGTCCGCGCGACCCTGTCGCCGGGGGCGCACCCGCCGGAGCCGCACCCGGCGGGCGCGCCCACCGCCGGCGCCGGGCGCGACGAGCGGCGCGTGAGCCTGGGCTTCGCCGCGCCGCCCGGCGCGGTCGTCCTGCGGCACCCGCGGCGCGGCGAGCGCTTCACGCCTTTCGGCCGCACCGCGTCGACCACGGTGGCGCGCTTCCTGGCCGCCGCCGGCTGTGCGCGGGACGAGCGCCGCCTGGCGCTCGTCGTCGAGGTCGACGACGTCGCGGCCGCCGTGGTCTTCGTCGACCGCGGCGGCGCCGTGCGCAGCAGGGTTGCGCAGGAGCGAAGGGTGACACAGAGTACGGAGTGGACATTGAGCGTCGCACTGGAGGAGCAGTGAGCGGACCCATCGCCGAGGTCCTCGTCGGGCGTGAGGAGCTCGCCGCGCGCGTCGACGAGCTGGCCGAGCAGATCTCGCGGGACTACGAGGGCGAGGAGCTGCTCCTGGTCGGCGTGCTCAAGGGCGCCGTCTTCTTCATGGCCGACCTGGCCCGTCGGCTGACCGTGCCGTGCACGCTCGACTTCATGGCGGTCTCCAGCTACGGGTCGTCGACCGACTCCTCCGGCGTGGTGCGCATCCTCAAGGACCTCGACACCGAGATCGAGGGCCGGCACGTGCTCATCGTGGAGGACATCATCGACTCCGGGCTCACGCTCAGCTACCTGCTCAAGAACCTGCGCACGCGCAAGCCGGCCTCGCTCGAGGTCTGCGCCCTGCTCACCAAGCCGGCCCGGAGGCGCACTCACATCACCTGCAAGTACACGGGCTTCGAGATGCCGAACAAGTTCGTCGTCGGCTACGGTCTCGACTTCGCCGAGCGCTATCGCACGCTCGACTACATCGCCGTACTGACCCCCGACGCCGCCGCGGGCATCCCCGGCGAGCAGAGTTCTTTGCTGTAGGAGGGGGGGTATGCTACCGTCGAGGGGTCCCCACCCGACCTCGACCGTGCATCCGCACGCAACGTCCCACTCAGAGGTAGACCGTGAGCCGATTCACCCGTAGCGCGCTGTTCCCGATCCTCATCGTCATCATCGTCGCGATGGTGATCTCCTTCTTCATCCAGGGCGACGAGGCGCGGCACGTCGCCCATCTACCGCGCCGTCGGCACGGCGCCGGCCGACATCCTCGAGCGCGACCTGCGCCGCGGACAGGTGGCGAGCGTCGTCGTCGACGAGTCGGCGGACCGCGCGCTGGTCACGGCCGGCAGCGGCGAGAAGTACGTCGTCGAGACCGACGGCGGCCCGCTCCTCGAGCGCCTCGAGGCCGAGGCGCCCGACGTGCCCGCCGCGTCGGGTGCGGTGCCCGAGGCGAGCGGGGCCCAGAGCTTCACCAACGACCTGATCAACGGGCGCGTCGCCGCGGTGGTCATGAACACGACGGACCAGAAGCTCGAGGTCACCACCACGACCAAGACCGAGAGCGGCGATCCCGAGCGGTACGAGGTCGGCTACCCCGAAGCCAGCGCCACCGCCGAGCTCCTGCAGTTCTACGGCGTCGCGCTGGCCCCCGAGCATCCGGGCAGCCCGTGGTGGACGAGCACCTCATCTACATCCTGCCGTTCCTCCTCTTCATCGGGTTCTGGATCTTCCTCATGAACCAGATGCAGGGCGGCGGCTCCAAGGTGATGAGCTTCGGCAAGAGCCGCGCGCGCAAGCGGATGTCGCGTCGACTCGCCCAAGATCACCTTCCAGGACGTCGCCGGCGTCGACGAGGCGGTCGAGGAGCTGCACGAGATCAAGGAGTTCCTCGAGAACCCGAAGAAGTTCCAGGCGCTCGGGGCGCGCATCCCCAAGGGCGTGCTGCTCTACGGCCCTCCGGGCACCGGCAAGACGCTGCTCGCGCGCGCCGTCGCCGGCGAGGCCGGCGTGCCCTTCTTCTCGATCTCGGGCTCCGACTTCGTCGAGATGTTCGTCGGCGTCGGCGCCTCGCGCGTGCGCGACCTCTTCGAGCAGGCCAAGCAGAACTCGCCCTGCATCATCTTCATGGACGAGATCGACGCCGTCGGCCGCCACCGCGGCGCCGGCCTCGGCGGCGGCCACGACGAGCGCGAGCAGACGCTCAACCAGCTGCTCGTCGAGATGGACGGCTTCGAGATGAAGGACAACATCATCCTCATCGCCGCCACCAACCGGCCCGACATCCTCGACCCGGCGCTGCTGCGCCCGGGCCGCTTCGACCGCCAGATCGTCGTCGACCGCCCCGACCGCAAGGGCCGCGCGCACGATCCTCGAGGTCCACACCCGCGGCAAGCCGCTCGCCAAGGAGATCGACCTCGACGCGCTCGCCGGCCAGACGCCCGGGCTTCACCGGCGCCGACCTCGCCAACCTGGTCAACGAGGCCGCGCTGCTGGCCGCCCGCGCACGGCAAGCGCGAGATCGAGCATGCACGAGCTCGAGGAGGGGATCATGCGCGTGATCGCCGGGCCCGAGAAGAAGAGCCGCGCTCATGTCCGAGAAGGAGCGGCTGGTCACCGCCTACCACGAGATGGGCCACGCGCTCGTCGGCCACTTCCTGCCCAACACCGACCCGGTCCACAAGATCTCGATCATCAGCCGCGGCCAGGCGCTCGGCTACACGATCTCGCTGCCGACCGAGGACAAGTTCCTCACCACCCGGGCCGAGCTCGATGGACAAGATGGCGATGACGCTCGGCGGCCGCGCCGCCGAGGAGATCGTCTTCGGCGAGATCACCACCGGCGCCTCCAACGACCTCGAGAAGGTCGACCAGACCGCCAAGCAGATGGTGATGCGCTTCGGCATGAGCGAGAAGCTCGGCCCGCGCGTGCTTCGGCCACAACCACGGCGCAGCCCTTCCTCGGCCGCGAGTTCACGCCGAGCCCGACTACTCCGACGAGATCGCGCGCGAGATCGACGACGAGATCCGCCGCATCGTCGAGGAGGCGCACCAGCGCGCCCAGGACATCCTCACCGAGCACCGCGAGCAGCTCGACCAGATCTCCGCAGATCCTGCTCGAGCGCGAGACGATCGAGCGCGACGAGTTCGTGGCCCTGCTCGACGGCAAGCCCGAGGACGAGGTCTTCCGCGAGCGCGACGAGAAGGCCGCGCGTCGGGCGCGCGCCGAGCGCAGCAAGAAGGAGGACGCGCCCTCCAAGCCGCAGGTCGTGCCGCGGCCCATCAAGCCCGTGAACCCCGAGACCACCTGAGCCCGGTCCCGGCCTCCGCAGTGGACCGCGACAAGATCCAGGAAGGCGTGCGGCTCATCCTCGAGGGGATCGGCGAAGATTCCTCGCGGCCGGGGCTCCTCGAGACGCCGCGGCGCGTCGCCGACATGTACGAGGACATCTTCGTCGGCATCGGCGCCGCCGACTCCGCCGAGCTCCTGGCGGCGGTGCCCGGCGACAGTCACCACGAGATGGTCCTCATCAGGGACATCGACTTCTACTCGATCTGCGAGCACCACCTGCTGCCCTTCGCCGGCACGGCGCACGTGGCCTACATCCCCGGCGACGACGGGCGCATCTGCTGGCCTGTCCAAGCTGGCGAGAGTGGTGCGTCGCGTGGCCGCCCGTCCCCAACTGCAGGAGCGCATCACTTCGGAGGTCGCCGACGCCCTGGTGCGCGCCCTCGACCCTGCGGGCGCCGCTGTGCTCATCGAGGCAGAGCACCTCTGCATGTCGATGCGCGGCGTGCGCACCCCGGGCGCGCGCACCGTCACCAGCGCCGTCCGCGGCCTGTTCCAGAGCAATGCGGCGACGCGCGCCGAGGTCTTCGCCCTCATCAACGCCGGCCGCTAGCCGTGGACGCCCGCGCCGTGCGCCTCGAGGTCCAGCTGCCCTGCGTGATGGGCATCCTCAACGTGACTCCCGACTCGTTCTCCGACGGCGGGCGTTTCACGCGGCTCGAGGCCGCCGTCGCCCAAGGGGTCGCCATGGCGCGCGACGGCGCCGCGATCATCGACGTCGGCGGCGAGTCGACGCGGCCGGGCTCCGACCGGGTGCCCCTCGACGAGGAGCTGGCCCGCGTGCTCCCGGTCATCGAGCGCCTGCGGGCCGAGACCTCGGCCGTTCTCTCGATCGACACGTACAAGGCCGAGGTCGCGCGCCGGGCGCTCGCCGCCGGCGCCACCCTGCTCAACGACGTGAGCGCCCTGCGCATGGACCCGGCGATGGTCGAGGTCGCCGCCGAGGCCGGCTGCCCGGTGATCCTGATGCACATGCTCGGCGAGCCCAAGACCATGCAGCAGGACCCGCACTACGACGACGTCGTCGACGACGTGCGCGCCTTTCTCGAGGAGCGTATGGCGTTCGCCGTTGCCCGCGGGGTCGACGAGGAGCGGATCCTGGCTCGACCCCGGGATCGGCTTCGGCAAGACCGTCGCCGACAACCTCGTCCTGCTGCGCGAGCTCTCCCGGCTGAAGGAGCTGGGGCGCCCGCTGGTGCTCGGCGCCTCGCGCAAACGTTTCCTGGGCGCGATCCTCGGCGCCGAGCCGGGCGGGCGCCTCGTCGGCACCGTCGCCTCCACGGTGATCGGCCTGATGAACGGCGCCGACGTCGTGCGCGTGCACGACGTGCGCGAGAACTTCGAGGCCCTGCGCGTGGTCCTCGCCCTGCGCGAGGCCGGCGACGAGGCCGGCCCCGGGGCCGGCCGCTGAGACGGCGATGCCCGATCGCCTGACCATCGCCGTCGAGGGCCTGCGCCTGCGCGGCCGCTGCGGGGTGACGGCAGAGGAGCGCGCTCTCGGGCAGACGCTCGTCTTCGACCTTCGCCTCGTGCCGGCGGAGTGCCCGGGCGCCGTGACCGACGCGCTCGAGGACACCGTCAACTACGGCGACGTGGTCAGGGCGGTGACGGCGACGGTGGCCGAGGGCGAGTTCCACCTCCTCGAGCGCCTCGCGACCGTCGTCGCCGACCGTCTGTGGAGCACCGCCCTCGACGAGCTCGTCGTGCGGGTGCGCAAGATCGACCCCCCGGTCCCGGCCCCCACCGAGGCCGCCGCCGTGGAGCTCGTCAGGCGGCGGTGAGCGGCGCGGCGCGCCGGGCGTTCGTCGCGCTCGGCTCGAATCTCGGCGACCGCGGGGCCTATCTCGCGCAGGCGTGTGACGCCCTCGCGGCGTTGCCCGGCACCAGCCTCCTCGGGGCCTCGTCCGTCTACGAGACGGCGCCCCAGGAACGCGCCGACCAGCCGGCGTTCCTGAACCAGGTCGTGGCCCTGGAGACCGCGCTCGAGCCACGCGACCTGCTCGCCGCCTGCCAGCGCATCGAGACCGACCACGGCCGCCGCCGTGAGGTCCGCTTTGGCCCGCGCACGCTCGACATCGATATACTCCTGCTCGAGGGCATGGAGTCCGACGACCCGCTGCTCACCTTGCCGCACCCGCGCATGTGGCAGCGCGCCTTCGTGCTCGTCCCCTTGGCCGAGGTCTGGTCCTTCGCCAGGGGCATGCCCGCGGTCGATGTGCCGGCCCTCGGCAGGGAGCTGGCGCGCCGGCAGCCCGTCCAACGTTACGTCGCGCCGGAGGCCCGCGGATGACGCTGACCCTCGCTCCATCGACCGCCCGGTGCGCCTCGCGGCGCCGGAGGACCACCGCGTGACGCGCCCGTACATCGCCGCCGTCGACGCCGCGGGGCTGCACCGCCGCACGTTCGACGTGCTCGTCCTCGGCGGCGGCATCGCCGGGCTCACGGCGGCCATCGGCGCGGCGCGCCGCTGGCGCGTCGGCCTGCTCACCAAGTCGACCTTCGAGGAGACGACGACCTTCCTCGCCCAGGGCGGCATCGCCGCGGCGCTCGGCAAGTCCGACTCTCCCGACCTGCACTTCGAGGACACGATGCGCGCCGGCGCCGGGCTCTGCGACGCCGAGGCGGCCCGCGTCCTGGTCGACGAAGGCCCGGCGCGCGTCCGCGAGCTCATGGAGATCTGCCCACGCTTCGACCGCGTCGAGGGCGAGATCGTGCTCAGCCGCGAAGGCGCGCACTCGGTGCCCCGGGTGGTGCACGCCGGCGGCGACGCGACCGGCAGCGAGGTCTCGAGCGCCATGGCCGAGGCGCTGCGGCTCGGCAGCCGCGTCCAGCTCTACGAGGACGAGTTCGTCATCGACCTGCTCACCGTCGACGGGCGCTGCGTCGGCGCGCTCTCGCGCAGCATGGTCGACGGCGAGACGACCCTCAACCTGGCGATGGTGACGGTCCTCGCGACCGGCGGCGCCGGGCAGGTCTACGCGCGCACGACCAACCCGAGGGTGGCCACCGGGGACGGGGTGGCGATGGCCTACCGCGCCGGGGCGGCGATCAGGGACCTCGAGTTCGTCCAGTTCCACCCGACCGGCCTGGCCCTCGACGGGCAGGACACCGTCCTGCTCATCACCGAGGCGCTGCGCGGCGAGGGCGCCTACCTGCGCAACACTGCGGGCGAGCGCTTCATGGTCGCCGCCGACGCGCGCGCCGAGCTCGCCGCGCGCGACGTCGTCGTCCGCGCCATGATGGCCGAGATGCGCCGCGAGGGCGTCGACCGGGTCTATCTCGACGCCACCCACCTCGACGCCGACATGCTGCACCGCCGCTTCCCGACCGTGACCGCCGGCCTCGCCAGGCACGACCTCGACCTCGCCCGCGACCTGATCCCCGTGGCGCCGGTAAGCCACTATCTGATCGGCGGCGTGCAGACCGACGTGTGGGGGCGCACCACGGTGCCGGGGCTCTACGCCAGCGGCGAGGTGGCCAGCACCGGCGTGCACGGCGCCAACCGACTGGCCTCCAACTCGCTCCTCGAGGGTCTTGTGTTCTCGGACCGCGTGGTGCGCGACCTGGACCGCTACGTGAGCCGGCTCGGCGAGGACGTGCGCCGCCTGCAGTTCGACCTGCCGGCGGCGGCGGGGGGTGGCGGCGGGCACGACGCGACCGCCGCCGCGCGCGCCCGTCTCACCGCCGTCATGTCGGCGAAGGTCGGCGTGCTGCGCCGGGCCGACGAGTTGCAGGCGGCGATCGCCGAGCTGCGCGAGCTCCACGCAGCGGTCGACGCCGCCGGCGCCGACGTCCCCGAGTACGAGTTCTACAACCTGCTCACCCTGGCGACGCAGATCGCCAAGTCGGCCCTGCTGCGCGAGGAGTCGCGCGGCGTCCACCTGCGCGAGGACTACCCCGCCAGCGCCGACGACTGGGTGCGCCACATCACCCTGCGTCTGCCCGACCTGCAGGTCGAGCCCGCGGAGGACGAGTGAACGCGGCGGCGCTGCGCACCGCGGCGCGCGCGGCCGCGCGGCGCGCCCTCGACGAGGACCTCGCCGGCTACGGCGACCTCACCGGCGCGGCCTTCGAGGGCGACGGGGTCGGGCGCGTCGTCGCCCGCGAGGCCGGGGTGCTCTCCGGCCGCCTTGCCTTCGAGGAGGCGGCCGCGCTCGTCGACCCCGCCCTCACGGTCACTTTCGCGCGCGACGACGGCGACCGTCTCGCCGCCGGCGAGACGGTCGCCGTCGTCGCCGGCCGCCTGGCGAGCATCCTCGCTCTCGAGCGCACCGGGCTCAACTTCCTCGGCCGGCTCTCCGGCGTCGCCACGCTGACGGCGCGCTTCGTCGCCGAGACCGAGGGCACCGGGGCGCGCATCGCCGCGACGCGCAAGACCACGCCCGGCCTGCGCGCCCTCGAGAAGGCCGCCGTCGTGCACGGCGGCGGCCTGGCTCACCGCTTCGGCCTCTTCGACGCGGCGCTGATCAAGGACAACCACGCGGCCGCCGCCGGCGGCGTCACCGCCGCCGTGGAGCGCGTGCGCCGCAGTCTCGGGCACGTGCACGGTCTCGAGGTCGAGGTCGACGACCTCGGTCAGCTCGAGGAGGCTCTCACCGCCGGCGCCGGCGTCGTGCTGCTCGACAACATGGACGCGGCCACGGTCCGTGCCGCCGTCGAGCTCGTCGCCGGCCGCGCCGTCGTCGAGGTCTCGGGCGGCGTGACCCTCGAGCGGGTGCGCGAGCTCGCCGCGACCGGCGCCGACGTGCTCTCGGCGGGCGCGCTCACCACGCGCGCCCCGTGGCTGGACGTGGCTCTCGACCTGGAGGCCTGACCATGCTGCTCGTCGTCGACGTCGGCAACACGCAGACCGTGATCGGCCTCGTCGAGGGCGGCGAGGTCCCGCACCACTGGCGCATCGCCACCGTCCGGCACCGCACCGGCGACGAGATCGCCGGCCTCCTGCAGGGCTTCTTCTCGCTGGCGGGGATGCGCCTCACCGAGGACGTCGACGAGGTCGGCATCGCCTCGGTCGTCCCGCGTCTCACGGCGCAGTGGGCGGAGATGTGCGAGAAGCACCTCGGCCTGACGCCCTTCATCGTCGGCCCCGGGGCGCGCAGCGGCATCCGCATCGCGATGAAGAACCCGACCGAGGTGGGCGCCGACCGCATCGTCAACGCCGTGGCGGCGTTCGAGTCGTACGGCGGGCCGTGCATCGTCTGCGACTTCGGCACGGCCACCACCTTCGACGTGATCTCCGCCGCCGGCGACTACCTCGGCGGTGCGATCGCGCCCGGCGTCGAGGTCTCGATGGAGGCGCTCACCACGCGCGCCGCGAAGCTCACCAAGGTCGAGCTCGTCGAGCCGGCGCACGCGATCGGGAAGGCCACGGCCGAGAGCCTGCAGTCGGGCATGGTCTACGGTTTCGCCGGCCAGGTCGAGGGCGTCGTGCGCGCGATCTGGGAGGAGCTCGGCGAGCAGGCCCGGGTCGTCGCCACCGGCGGGCTCGCCGAGCTGATCGCCCGGCATACCAAGGTCATCGCGGTAGTGGATCCCTTCCTCACGCTGCGCGGCATCGAGCTGGTCATGCGCCGCCAGCACCCGGCCTGAGCCCGGGGCGGCGGGGCGGGAGTGTGCCGGTGAGCCGGGACGGCGCCAGACACGGGTACCCGGCGCCGGAGGTCACGGGGTACGAGCCGACGTCGAGGCGGCCGTGACCGTGAACCCGGAGGTCGAACGGCGCGAGCCGGCGGCGTCGCCGTTCTTGCGGCCTCTCGAGATCGGTCGCCTGCGGCTCGAGCGGCGCCTGTTCATGTCGCCGATGGCGGGGGTCACGACGCCGGCCTTCCGGCGCGGCGTGCGCCGCTGGGGCGCCGGCCTCGTCTTCACCGAGATGATCTCGGCCTACGGACTCTGCTACGGCGGCCGGCGCACCTTCGAGTACCTCGAGTGCGAGGAGGACGAGCACCCGATCGGCTTCCAGCTCTTCGGCGCCGACGCCGACTACCTCGCCCGCGCCGCCGAGCTCTGCGTGGGCGCCGGCGCCGACCTCGTCGACCTCAACATGGCCTGCCCCGTGCGCAAGGTCGTGAAGACCGGCGCCGGCGCCGCCCTGCTCGGCGACCACGAGCGCGCCGAGGACGATCGTGCGGGAGGTGGTCGCCGCCGTCGGGCCCGAGGTACCGGTGACGGTGAAGCTGCGCGCCGGGCTGCGCGAGGGCGACGAGGCGGGGCGCCGGCTGGCGCCCCGCCTCGTCGCCGCCGGCGCCGCCGCCGTGTTCCTGCACCCGCGCACCGTGACCCAGCTCTACCGCGGGCGCGCCGACCACGGCCTCACCGAGGCGCTCGCCGCCGAGCTGCCGGTGCCCGTCGTGCCGTCGGGCGACGTGGACGGCCGCGGCGCCGCGCTCGAGCTCCTCGAGCGCGGCGCCGCGGCCGTCGCCCTCGCCCGCTACGCCGTCGGCGCCCCCTGGCTCTTCCACGAGGTGCTCGGCGGCGACCCGCCGCCGCCCGACGAACGGCTCAAGGAGGCGCGCCGCTTCGCCGATGACGTCCTCCGTCGGATGGGGCCGCACGGGGTGCGCCACCTGCGCCAGTTCTGGCCGAAGCTGCGGCGCGGCGGCGCCCTCGACCGCGAGACGGCCGAGGCGCTGATGCGGGCCGGCGACGAGGCCGCGGTGCGCACGCTCCTCGGAGCGTGACCCGGCCCGGCGGGGGTGGCGTGCTCACCGGCCGCCGCGTGATCCGGCTCGGCGAACAGGCCGAGGGGCGCGGGCGCCGGGGCACGAGACCCCGCTCCGGCCGGGAGCGGTGACGTTCCCCGCGTACGGTTGCGTGACCCGGAGGCGCGGCCTATACTGTCGTGCCGTTTACGGCGCGCGGCCTCATCAAGGGGCCGCGCCGTCGTGTTCAAGAGGAGGCACAGTGGTCGACCGCGAGATCATCCTCACCCCCGAGGGTCATCGGAGGATCAAGGAGGAGATCGAGTACCTCTCCACGGTGAAGCGCGACGAGGTGGCGGAGCGCATCCGCAACGCGCGCGACTTCGGTGACATCTCGGAGAACTCGGAGTACGACGACGCCAAGAACGAGCAGGCCATGCTCGAGGCGCGCATCTACGCCCTCGAGGAGAAGCTGCGCAGCGCCATCATCATCGACGCCGAGACGGTGCAGACCGACAAGGTCGGCGTCGGCACCAAGGTGACCCTGCAGGACATGGAGCGCGGCGACGTCGTCCAGTACGCCATCGTCGGCTCGGCCGAGGCCGACCCGCTCACCTTCAAGCTCTCCAACGAGTCGCCCGTCGGGCGTGCCATCCTCGGCCACAAGCCGGGCGACAAGGTCACGGTCGCCGTGCCCGAGGGCTCCAAGAAGTTCAAGGTCCTCGCCATCGAGCGCGCCTGACGGCTCCGCTCGTGGACGAGCACAGCGAGCACGGCGACGTCTTCGCGGAGCGCCGCGAGAAGCTCGCCGCCTGGCGGGCGACCGGCGCCGCCTACCCCACGCAGTACCAGCCGCGCGACGAGATCGGCTCGTTGCGCGCGGCCTACGAGCGCCTCGAGTCCGGCCAGGACACGGGCGAGGTGCACCGCGTCGCCGGCCGCGTCATGGCGCGCCGCGTGCACGGCAAGGTCTCCTTCGTCGACCTCAAGGACGCCTCGGGCGAGCTCCAGCTCTTCGCCCAGCTCGACGCGCTCGGCGACGAGCGCTACGCGGCGCTCGAGCACGTCGACCTGGGCGACCATCGTCGGCGCCGAGGGCACGGTCATGCGCACGCGGCGCGGCGAGCTCTCGCTGCGCGTCGACCTCGTGGCAGCTGCTCAGCAAGTCGCTGCGCCCGCTGCCCGAGAAGTTCCACGGCCTGACCGACGTCGAGCTGCGCTACCGCCAGCGCTACGTCGACCTGATCGTCAACGACGACGTCGCGCGACGTCTTCGTCCAGCGCGCGCACGATCATCCGCACGATCCGCGAGTTCCTCGACGGGCGCGGCTTCGTCGAGGTCGAGACCCCGGTGCTCCAGCCGCTCTACGGCGGCGCGCTGGCGCGGCCCTTCGTCACCCACCACAACGCGCTCGAGCGCGACCTCTACCTGCGCATCGCCACCGAGCTCTACCTCAAGCGCTGCATCGTCGGCGGCATCGACCGGGTCTACGAGATCGGCAAGGACTTCCGCAACGAGGGCGTCAGCTACAAGCACAACCCCGAGTTCACGATGCTCGAGACCTACGAGGCCTACGTCGACTACAACGCACGTCATGACCATGGTCGAGGAGATGATCGGCGCCGCGGCGCGCGCCGTCGGCCACCTCGAGGTCGAGTTCCGCGGCCACCAGATCGACCTCACGCCGCCGTGGCGCGCGCCTCACCATGCGCGAGGCGATCCGCGAGCAAGTCGGGCGTCGACATCGGCGCCGACGACGCGCGCACGGTCGCCGACCTCCAGGCGCGCATCAGCGAGGCGGGGCTCGTCGACAAGGTCCCGCTCGCCCCTACCTGGGGCACGCAGGTCGACGAGCTCTTCAGCGAGACGGTCGAGCCCGAGCTCATCCAGCCCACGTTCATCACCGACTACCCGCTCGAGCTCTCGCCCCTTCGCCAAGAAGTGCCCCCACGACCCGCGCTTCGTCGAGCGCTTCGAGGCCTTCATCGCCGGCATGGAGATCGGCAACGCCTTCAGCGAGCTCAACGACCCCGACGACCAGCGCGAGCGCTTCCTCCAGCACGTCGGCGACTTCGAGGCCGGCGACGACGACGCCCACCAGCTCGACGAGGACTTCCTCGAGGCGCTCGAGTACGGCATGCCGCCCGACCGGCGGCCTGGGCATGGGCATCGACCGCATCGTGATGATCCTCACCGGCGCCGCGAGCATCCGCGACGTCATCCTCTTCCCGGCCCTGCGCGGCTGAGGAGCGGCGCAGCCGACGCACGGCGGACGGCCGGGCCGGCTCCGCCCGCCGGCCCCACGCACCGACCCGCACCCCTCGCCGCAGGCACACCCTCGCGACATCCGCGCACCAGCGCGGCGCGTCGCCGACTGAGTCTTACGCAGACTGCAGAACACCCCCCACGGATGCGAGCCGTGACGGCTTACGCAGAAGGGAGTACCCTCGTCAGGGTGTTACACGGACTGCAGACTACTTGTTAGGTGCGCGAACCGGCAGGCGACCGGTGGCGAGCGTCGCTCGCCCGAGACCGTCACGCGGAGGCACGCAGGTCAAGCTCTCGCTGGCACTCGCTCGCCGTGGCCTGCCTTCGTCGCCGCCTCCGGCTCGCGGCTGGCCGGCGACCGCGGGCTCTTCGCGCGGCGAGCGTGGTGTGGCAGGCCGAGCGGTCGTCGGCTGGCACGTCCGTGGGCTGCGTCAGCGACACACGGTCGAGGCCTGGGTCGTCCTACCGGATCGCGATCGTCACGTCGACGCCAGCTCCGGACGGCCGGACCTCGACGCTGATCGAGGGCGCCTTGCGTTTCTCTTGCCTGGGGCACCTAACAAGTGCATCAGCCCGACGCGCAGACACGCTGCAGTTGTATCCTGGGGCCGCAGCGCGCGCAGGTTATGCACACCACGTTAGCGCTACAGGAGCTTGAGACGGAGTCGATGGCTGGGTTTCCTGAGCTCTGGCACGGTCAAAGGGCGGGTCGCAGTTCGGCCGAGTACCGCGCGGCCCGCGACGAGGTTCGCGCCCGCGTCAAGGCCGAGTTCGCTCCTCTCGCCGAGGCCGGCCCGATGCGCAAGTTGCGCCTCTGGGTCCAGCGTCGACGGCGAGTCGAGCGTGAGGTCGAGGACCTGGCGCCGCGTCGAGCGGTCCACTGGAACACAAGCCCGTGATCGCAGGCGACGGGCTGAGCGCTAACAAGCGCATCGAGCTGATTGGCCGCCGAGCACGACGTTCATCAGAGCGCAGCGAGCCAACAGCTCATGCGCACCACGTTAGCCCGACCGGAGGGTCATGGCCTCAAAGCCTGCCGGAACCTCCTGGCCGGCATCGGATCGTCGATCGGTGCTGGTGCCGCACGGCTTCCGCTTCCATCAGCACGCGGCCGGTCGAGGCTCAGGCGGCGAACTTCGCGTGGGGCGAGTACGTGCGCCGCGAGCGGAGCTCGAGCTGCACTTCCGCAGCTCGTTGGGCATGGTCGCCTACCGTCTGGGCAGACTGGTGGTCGCCCACGAACCCTATCTGCGCGCCCTCGGCGTGCCCGTCGGCACGAACCAGTATCCCGGCTTCTCCGACGACCCGCTGGACGGCTTTCGCCACCTGGCCTACGACCTCTCGCACTTCTGCGCCGACTTCTGCTCAGGCGACGCCAGCGTCCTGCGTGTGGCTGCCCGTACCGGAGACGGCCCGCGAAGCCGCTGAGGGCGTACGGCTCAACGCCGCGTCTCCGGCGACACAAGCGCACGCGAAGAGGCGCGCGTCTGCTTCCGTGAGGCCGACTACGGGCGGGTCATCGACTTCTGCTCGAGACCCTGCACTATCCGGAACTCCTCTCACCTGCGGAGCGCAGAATGTCGGAGATTGCGCGACGCAGGGCGGGCGGGCTAACAAGCGCATCGAGCTGATTGGCCGCCGAGCTATGATGTTCATCAGAGCGCAGCGAGCCAACAGCTCATGCGCGACCACGTTATGCGAACCCGACCGCAGCCTTGACACCTGTCACGTGACAGGTTACGCTGGGCGCTGTGATCAGGTCCTTCGCTGATGCCGAGACCGAGTCCCTGTACCGCACGGGGCGCTCCCGGCGTCTGCCGCCCGAGATCGTGAGGCGCGCTGTGCGCAAGCTCGAGTACGTCGACCTGGCGACCCGTCTCGACGACCTGCGCGTGCCCCCGGGCAACCGCTTGCACGCGCTCTCCGGGGAGCGCAAGGGCCAGCACGCGATCGCGGTCAACGACCAGTGGCGCATCTGCTTCCGCTTCGCCGAGGGCGACGCCCACGAGGTCGAGATCAGCCGACTACCACCGAGGGTGAGGTCGAGCCAGATGAGCATCCCAAACAGCGGCCGCCGCGAGCTGCGTCCCACGCACCCCGGCGAGATGCTGCGCGAGGACTTCCTGCCCGACTACGGGCTCACGGTCGCCGGCCTGGCGGCCGCCCTCGAGGTCTCCCGCCAGACGGTCAACGAGCTCCTCCGTGAGCGCCGCGCCCTGAGCCCGGAGATGGCCCTGCGCCTGGGGCGCCTGTTCGGCGACAGCCCCGAGTTCTGGCTCAACGCGCAGCGCGCCGTCGATCTCTGGGACGCCGAGCAGGCGGTGGGGGAGAAGGTCGAGCGCATCAAGCCGTTGAAGGTCGCATAACACGCGCATCGAGCAGATGCCGCTGACGCGGCACAGCTCATGCGCACCACGTTGGGCGGAGTAGGCGGAAGGTGTTCGTGAACCTAGGCCTTTGAGTCCGCGTCTCTCTCCATCCGTCGTGAAGCCCGTGGAGGCGTCGTGAGGCGATTCGCGGCCTTGCTGGTTCCAGTTGTCGCCATCGTTCTGGCTCTTGCCGCCGTTTCGGCGTGCGGCAAGTCCACGCCGCCGTCCCCATCGCCCTCTGCCGAGTCGGGCATCCGCGGGACTGCCAAGTCCGGCGGTGGACCGACGTCGGACGGGACCACCAACGTCTGGCCGAGCAGCAACGTGACAGTGGTCGCCCACAAAGGCGAGCTCAACGGCCCAGTCGTGGCCCGGGTCGTCGCTGACCAGGACGGCAGGTTCACCATCGATTTGCCTCCCGGCGCCTACACGCTGGTTCAAGCCGAGCTAGGCGGCCAGGCGAAGGCAGTCACCATCCGCCCCGGCGAGTTCGCCGAGGTCACTCTGTGGCAGGCTGTGCCCTGAGCCCAACCGCACCACACACCCGCCCAACAAGCGCATCGAGCTGATTGGCCCGGGGCGTAAGATGACGCCGAGAGCGCAGCGGGCCAACAGCTCATGCGCACCACGTTAGACCGAGAGTGCGGGGGCCGCAGGTGATGTGGAGCGGATACGAACCCTATGTGCCGCCGCGCACAGGACTGCTCGGACAGATGACTCGGCGCGACGCCCCGCGCCTGCTTTCGTCATCTCACGGCCGCGCGTCCTCAGTGCGGCGGCGCGAACAGCTTGCTGGTCTCGTTGGGGCCAACGGCCTGCCCTTGGCCAGCGACGACCGGGCGCTGCGCGCTCTCGAGTCATGGTTTCGGGGCAACCTTGAGCCCGATTCCGTGAGCAAGAGCCGCCTCGAGAACCTCTGGTACGCGGTGGTGAATGACATCAGCCTGTTCCTCGGCGACGTCGCGGACTCGAACGCGCTCCGTCGCTGCGCTGGGAGTTCTTCGTGTGGGGCGCGAAGGATGTCTCGTATCAACGCCACGTCATTATGGGCTTCGCGGGTGTTCCCAATCCGCGCTACAACGTCGACTTCGACCTGTTGGTCGCCATGCTCGGCCACCGGGTTCTCGCCGGCACCGCAGGTGCTGACCTTCAGTTCACCGTGTGGATGGCGGAATGTGCGAGGAAAGCCAAGTGATCCGGTCTAACAAGTGCATCAACCTGACGCGCCCAAGCGCCGAGATATCCTTCATCGGCGCGGCGCGCAGGTTATGCACACCACGTTAGCCAGACCACTCAAGGAGCTGTATGTCACCCGAGGGAGGGCCCTTGCGACGACCGCAGCCATGCTCGTCCTGCTGGCGTCGGCAGTCCTCTGCGGGTGCGGGGTCAAGGTAAGCGCCTCGCAGTATCCACCGTTCATCAAGGCGCCGAGCGGGGCGACATCGCCGAAGCCGACAGGTTGATGAGGTCGGGTGAGTCCGTGCTGCAGACGACGATCGGCGATCAGACGGCGCTTCATGTCGCCGCAATCGAGGGTCAGAACGAGATGGTCGTCTGGCTGCTCGCTCGTGAGCCGTCGCTGAGGCCAGGATGCCAGAGACCGCGGACTTCGCGCGGGGGTTCCTGGACCAGATCGAGCTTCACGACAACGAGGTGGCCGCTCTCGAGAGTGGCGACACTGCCCTCTTGAAGAGCCTCTGGCTGAGGATCCCGCGAGAACACCGTGCTGCACATCCACGCGCTGACGCGCATGGCTCGTGAAGCGGAGCGGGAGCTTGCAGGGGTGCGGACCCGAATGCGAAGAATGCGTGCGACTACACGCCAGTGCACAGCGCTGTCAGGGGCGGACCGCGATGGCCGAGGTCCTGCTGCAGGCAGGGGCGGATCCGAGATCTGACAGTGTGGGGCGAGACCCCTGCCCAGATCGCCTTGCGACTCGGCCACTCTGAGCTCGACCGCCATACTCGACCAAGGTCCGTGAGCATTCGGCCTCATCAAGACGCGCCTAACCAGCGCATCGAGCTGATTGGCCCGCAGCGTAAGATGAGGCACAGAGCGCAGCGAGCCAACAGCTCATGCGCACCACGTTCGCTGGACAGGGTTGGATGGCGCATCGAGAGATGAGGTTCGGCATCGCCTCTGTCGCGGGTTTCCGCGCAGCAACATGGAAGCTCTGGACGGATGGCGCGTCGGAGAAGCCCTCCTTGTACCTTGCACGTCGAGCGCCGGGTGGGCAGCTGAAGACCAGTCTGCACGCATCGGGCTCATGGCACACTTCGTACAGCTCGCAGACCTTCGACGCCGCCGTCAAGCCCATTGCCCACGACGGAACCGACCGCTTTATCCAAAGCTGGCCGCGGCCCACACCCATTGCCCCGGGACTGGTGCTCGCCCTCAGGATCATCACTCCGGCATCGGCCGTGTGCAGTCCGATGAGCAGGGCGGATGACGGTGTGATGTGGTTGCCCAATGCGCCAGAAGGCAAGGCCACGGAGATCGACATCGTCCTCGCCGCCGCGTCGACTCCCATCGCTGACTGGCCGGGGAAGCGGTCGATGGGTACGGCCCTCGCTGGGTCACTTCCCGTCGGTGGCGCCGAGACAGCATGGGTCGTCCATCGCGTCGTCGAGCTTCCGCGCGAATCGCCCTTGCCGCCGGGTGCCGCCGCGCGCTTCTACAAGGGACGCAGCGCGGCTGACCTAGACGACGGCAATCTGCGTGCAATAGCGTTCGGGAGCGAGCCCGACGGATCACGAACCATTTGGGATATCGCTGTAGAGAAATGCCAGCGAACAAGTGCATCAACCTGACGCGCCCACGCGCCGAGATATCCTTCAAGGGCGCGGCGCGCAGGTTATGCACACCACGTTAGCTGTGGCAGCTCGGAAGGGTGGCGTCGAGTGATTTGTCCGAAGTGCGACGCGGAGTACGTTCCGGGCTTCACGCGGTGTTCGGACTGCCTGGTCGACCTCGTCGAGCGCGTGGAGCCCGATCCCAGCGCCCGAGGTTGCCGTCGAACCGTCCGGCCCGGTGGCCCTCACCGGTCCGACCTGCGTCTACCGTGCGACGCAGCGAGGGCGCCTGCCGCTCGCCCAATCGCTGCTCCGCTCCGCCGGCATCCCCTTCACGGTCATGGGTGAGTACATGCCGCAGCTCACTGGTCTTGACGTCTACGGTCCCGCCGAGCTGTACGTCTCCGCGGCCGACGCTGACGACGCGCGCGCCCTGCTCGTCGACCTTGACCGTCAGGGATGATGTTGGGCACAGCTAACAAGCGCATCGAGCAGATGCCGCTGACGCGGCACAGCTCATGCGCGAGACGTTGTGCAGACGCAGCGACACCGTCACGCGAGGAGGGCCTGTGGGCCGCATCCGGACCTTAGCGCGCAATCCCTCTCGCGCCGCCCTGACGCTGGCCCTGCTCGCCCTGGGTCTCGGCATCACGGCATGCGGTGATGCCGGTGAGACTGCCTCGCCCTCACCCGCCTCATTCTCCTCGCTGCTCGGCTACTGGCGCCCCGTGGAGGTGAGCGAGGACGCCGCCCAGCTCCTCTTGATCGCCCGCCAGGGCGAGAGCTACACGATCGACCTCCCGCCGTTCTACGCGGCCAGGGAGCCCGTCGCCGCCGGAGACCGGCTGGAACTGCGCGAGGAGGCCGAGGGCGAGCTCGTCTACCTCGCGGCCTTCTCGCTGACGCCCGGCGACGACCGCGTGACCCTGGCCCAGTACATGTCGGCGCCGTTCAGCGGCGACCCCCAGGTCGTCACCCTGTTCGAGCGCGCCGAGGGCTCGGACGAGGACTTGGCGGACGAGCTCCGCAAGTGGTGGGCCAACACCACCGCCCAGGGGCAGGTCGAGACCCTGGGCAACGCAATCGGGCTCTGGCGGAACGAGTTCGGTCGTCTGCCGACCCGCGCCGAGATGCGATCTGGCGGTGCGTTCTGGCAGTGGCCGCAGGCGCCCGAGATGGTCAACGCCTTCACCGGCGCACCTCCGGAGCTCGGCAAGGGCCTTGGCGAGTTCAGCTACGAGCCCAGCGCCGCCGGGGCCTCCTTCAAGCTCACCGTCCACCTGTTCGGCGGCGGCGAGTCGTCGGTGGTCCAGGGGTGATATCCCGCTCCCAGGAGACTCCGACGGCGCTGCCCAACAAACGCATCGTTGGTGTCACTCTCTCCCCGCGGGATCCTTGACCTCGGTCAGGTAGCCTCGGCCCCGACGGCGGAGTGACCCGAAGCGCATCTGTCGCCCTTTCGGGCCCCGGGCCTACGCCGACTTGTCCCAGCGCCGCCCCGGCCAGCCCGCCTTGGGCCCGACCCAGAGTGTGAGCCCGGGCACGAGCGCCGTGCGCACCAGGAAGGTGTCGATCAGCACGCCGAGCGCCACCCCGATGCTGATCTCGGCGAGGTCCTTGACCGGCTGCGAGAGCAGGATGAGGAACGTGCCCGCGAGGATGATGCCGGCGCTCGTGAGCACGCCGCCGGTCGCGGTCACCGCCCTCACCGTCCCGTCGCGGAGGCCATGCCGCAGCGCCTCGCCGCGAATGCGCGTCGTGATGAAGATGTTGTAGTCGCTGCCCAGTGCCACCAGGAAGATGAACATGTACAGGGGGATGCGGTAGCTGATGCGCTCCCAGCCGAAGAGGACCTCGGTGATGACGATGGTCAGTCCGAGCGCGGCGAGGTACGAGAGCACGTTGGTGGCGAGCAGGTAGAGCGGGGCGACCACGGCGCGGAGCAGCACCATGAGGATGACGCCGACGACGACCAGGGCGATCGCGGCGACCACCAGCGTGTCGCGGTTCGAGAGGGCCCACGTGTCCGCCTGGATCGCCGTGGGCCCTCCCACCAGCGCGACGCCGCCGCCGGCCGCCGCCGTCTTGCGCGCCACCTCGCGCAGGTCGCGGACTTGCTGCAGGGCCTCCTTGGAGTACGGATCGCCCTCCAGGATCACCTGGAAGCTCAGCAGCTTGCCCTCGTCGGCCGTGCCCGTGGGGAAGGCGGCGGCCACGCCGGGCGCCTCGTTCAGGGCTCCGGTGATCATGCCGGTGACGAACTCCGGCGGCGCCTCCGGCGCCTTGATGAGCACGGTCGTCGGCGCCAGCGAGCCCTTCGGGAAGTGCCGTTCGAGCAGCGCGTAGCCCTGCTTCGACGGCATGTCCTTGAGGAAGTCCTCGGTGAAGCTGAAGCGCGGGCTGTAGAGCGTGACACCGAGGGCCATCACGACGAGGAGGGCGGCGACGACGACGGCGGCACGCCGCGGGGCGGCCGCGACCGTCTCGGCGACGCGACGCCAGGTGCGATGCTCGCTGGCGTCGCCCTTGGCGTGGCACCCGCGGCCAGAAGGCGCGCCGGCCGAGAAGGGCGAGCAGCGCCGGCATGAGGGTGAGGCCGGCGATGAGGGTGACGAAGACGCCGAGCCCCAGCACCGGGGCGAAGCTGCGGTAGTCGCCGTAGCGGGCGAAGAGGAGCGTGAGGACGGCCAGCGTCACGGTGAGGCCGCTGGCCGCGATCGCCTCCCAGGTCTCGCCCAGCGCTGCGGTGAGGGCGACGCGGGCGTCGCTCTCACGGCGCAGTTCCTCTCGGTAGCGCGAGATCAGAAGCAGGCCGTAGTCCGTGCCGGCGCCGAAGAGCAGGATCACCATGAGCGACGTGGCCTGCCCGGAAAGGGTCGAGCCCGTCGCCTCGGCGACGAGCGCGAGGATGCCGCCGGCGACGAAGTAGCCGAAGCCCACGGCCAGCAGCGGCACGAACGGCAGCACCGGCGAGCGGTAGATGACGAGCAGGAGCACGAGCACCAGGATCACGGTGCCGACCAGGAGCTTCACGTCGGCGTTGAGGAAGATCTCGTAGACGTCGGTGATGAGCCCGCCGGGTCCGGTGACCCGCACCTGCATGCCTGCGACCTCGTCGCCGAAGTGGTCGCCGATGCGCTTGACCGACTCGCGGAAGCTCTCCTCGCCGGGCGTGCCGCCGAGGCTCGCGAAGATCAGCGCGCCCGCACCGTCCTCCGAGTACTCGACCCGCGCGCCGCTGATGGGCTCCTCGCCGCTCTCCAGCCAGGCCTCGCCGTCCTCGATCGCCTGCTTCTGCTCCTCGGTGAGCGTCGCCTCGGAGCTGAACACGACGATCACCGGCGTACCCTGAGCGTCGGGGAAGGAGGCTTGCTGCAGCGCCTCCACGCGCTTGCTCTCGAGCGAGCCCGGCAGCGTCTTGGACGCGTCGTTCGTGGTGACGCTCTGCAGGCTCGGTCCCATCGCCAGCGCTCCGGCGGCGACGAGCCAGACGGCGATGACCGCCCAGGGGTGCCATCCTCGTATGGACCAGGTGACGATGCGGCGCATGATCGGTGCTCCTCGCGTCGATCGGCGCCCGTCTTTGGCGCCGAGCACGAATCATACCCGCGCGCGGCGGGGTCTCGAAGCGGGCATGCAGCGTCGCGCGACGTGCGCCCGGCGGGCCGGGTCGCGCCCGGCTGTGAATCGGGTACCATAGTCTCGTGCCCTCGCCCGGGGGCGGGGGCCGTCTGTCAGACCACACGTCCCGGCGACGAGGCCGGCGCCGTCCGCGGCACCCTCGTCGCCCCGACAAGGAGAGCGGCATGTTCGAACGCTTCACCGAACGCGCCAGGCAAGTCGTGGTCCTCGCGCAAGAAGAGGCGCGGGCGCTGAAGCACAACTACATCGGCACCGAGCACCTGCTCCTCGGGCTGCTGCGCGAGGAGGAGGGGGTGGCGGCGCGCGTCCTCGACACCCTCGACATCTCGGTCGAGGAGGTCCGCGCCGCCGTCGTGCGCATCGTCGGCTCCGGCGAGGAGGCCCCGCAGGGCCAGATCCCCTTCACCCCGCGGGCCAAGAAGGTGCTCGAGCTCGCCCTGCGCGAGGCGCTCTCCCTGGGTCACAACTACATCGGCACCGAGCACATCCTGCTCGGCCTGGTCCGCGAGGACGAAGGCGTCGCGGCGCGCATCCTGCTCGACCTCGACGCCGAGCCCGACAAGATCCGCGGCGAGGTCATGCGCACGCTCTCCGGCCCCGGGCGCCGCGCCACGAGCGGCGGCGGAGGGGGCGAGGGCGGCAAGCGCCAGCCCAAGGTGCTCGAGCAGTTCGGCCGCAACCTCACCAAGCTCGCCGAGGAGGGCAAGCTCGACCCCTGCATCGGCCGCCAGGTCGAGATCGAGCGCGTCATGCAGATCCTCTCGCGGCGCACCAAGAACAACCCCGTGCTCATCGGCGAGCCGGGCGTCGGCAAGACGGCCATCGTCGAGGGCTTCGCCCAGCGCATCGCCGGTCACGAGGTGCCCGAGCTGCTCAAGGGCAAGCAGCTCTACACGCTCGATCTCGCGGCGCTGGTCGCGGGCTCCAAGTACCGCGGCGAGTTCGAGGAGCGCCTCAAGAAGGTCATGAAGGAGATCCGCGACCAGGGCGACGTCATCCTCTTCATCGACGAGCTGCACAACCTGGTCGGCGCCGGGGCGGCCGAGGGCGCGATCGACGCCGCCTCGATCCTCAAGCCGGCCCTCGCCCGCGGCGAGCTGCAGACCATCGGCGCCACGACCATGGACGAGTACCGCAAGTACCTCGAGCGCGACGCCGCGCTCGAGCGCCGCTTCCAGCAGATCAAGGTCGCCGAGCCCAACGCCGAGGAGACGATCGAGATCCTCCGCGGCCTGCGCGACCGCTACGAGGCGCACCACCGCATCCGCATCACCGACGAGGCGCTCACCTCGGCCGCCGAGCTCGCCGACCGCTACATCAGCGACCGCTTCCTCCCCGACAAGGCGATCGACCTGGTCGACGAGGCGGCGAGCCGCAAGCGCATCCAGACCATGACCGCGCCGCCCAGCTACCGCGAGCTCGAGGACGAGATCTCGCAGGTACGCAAAGAGAAAGAGGCGGCGATCGAGGCCCAGGAGTTCGAGAAGGCGGCCAACCTGCGCGACAAGGAGCGCAAGCTGAGCCACAAGAAGCTCGAGCTCGAGGACCAGTGGAAGACGAGCGACGAGGGCATGCGGGCCAGCATCGGCGAGGACGAGATCGCCGAGATCGTCAGCATGTGGACCGGCATCCCGGTGGTCAAGATCACCGAGGCCGAGAGCAAGAAGCTGCTGCGCATGGAGGAGGAGCTCCACCACCGCCTGGTCGGCCAGGACCCGGCGGTGCGCGCCGTCTCGAAGGCGATCCGGCGCGCCCGGGCCGGGCTCAAGGACCCGCGCCGCCCGACGGGTTCGTTCATCTTCCTCGGCCCCTCCGGGGTCGGCAAGACCGAGCTCGCGCGCACGCTCGCCGTCTTCCTCTTCGGCGACGAGGACCACCTCGTCCAGCTCGACATGAGCGAGTACATGGAGAAGCACACGGTCTCGAGGCTCATCGGTTCGCCGCCGGGCTACGTCGGCCACGAGGAGGGCGGCCAGCTCACCGAGATCGTGCGGCGCCGGCCGTACAGCGTCGTGCTGTTCGACGAGATCGAGAAGGCCCACCCCGACGTCTTCAACATCCTCCTGCAGATCCTCGAGGACGGCCGCCTGACCGACTCGCAGGGGCGCACCGTCGACTTCCGCAACACGATCCTCATCATGACCAGCAACGTCGGCGCCCAGGACATCACCAAGGAGGCGCCGCTCGGGTTCGCGCAGTCGACGAGGGGCCTGAGCTACGAGGACATGAAGGGCCGCATCACCGGCGAGCTCAAGCGTGTCTTCAGGCCCGAGTTCCTCAACCGCGTCGACGAGGTCATCGTCTTCCACAAGCTGGAGCGCGACGAGATCAGCACGATCGTCGACCTCATGATCGCGCGCCTCCAGCAGCAGCTCACCCCGCAGGGCGTCACTCTCGAGCTGACCGAGGCGGGCCGCGAGGTGCTGGTCGGGCAGGGTTACGACCCGATGTTGGGGGCCCGGCCGCTGCGCCGCGCGATCCAGCGCTACATCGAGGACAAGCTCTCCGACGCGATGCTCGAGCGCCAGTTCGTCGAGGGCACCGTCGTCCTCGTCGACGGCCACGACGGCGACACCGTGCTGACCGTCGACGGCGAGGTCGTCGGGGGTAGCGTCGAGCTGCCGATGGTGGGCCTCAACGAGCCGGTCGCCCAGGGCGTCGGCGGCGGGCCGGTGCCCTCGGGCGGCGACGGGCCGCCAGACGCCGGGTCCGCCGGGGCCAGCGCCTGAGCCGGGCCGTGGCCCGGCGCCAGACCGTCTTCGTCTGCAGCCAGTGCGGCCGCCGCGAGCCCAAGTGGCTCGGGCACTGCCCCGACTGCGCCGCCTGGGACTCGTTCACCGAAGAGATCGTCGCCGCGCCGGCGCGCCGCGGGAGCGGCAAGGCGGACGGGGGCGGCCGCGCAGCGGCCGCCCCCGTCCGCCTTGCCGACGTCACCTCGTCGGCGGTCGCCCGCTTCCCCTCCGGCATCGCCGAGCTCGACCTCGTCCTCGGCGGCGGCTTCGTGCCGGGCTCACTCGTGCTGCTCGGCGGCGAGCCGGGCATCGGCAAGAGCACCCTGCTCCTGCAGGTCCTCGACGCCGTCGCCGGCGAACGGCAGGTGCTGCTCGTCTGCGGCGAGGAGTCGCCGGCCCAGGTCAAGATGCGCGCCGAGCGCGTCTGCCGGCAGCCCGGAGACGATCGGCGTGCTGGCCGAGACCGAGCTCGAGAGTCTCCTCGCTGCCGTCGACGCCCAGCGCCCGGCGCTGGTCGTCGTCGACTCGGTGCAGACGCTCTACAGCGACGCGCTCACCTCGGCGCCCGGCAGCGTGAGCCAGGTGCGCGAGGCGGCCGGGCGCTTGCAGCGTCTCGCCAAGGACACCGGGGTCGCCGTGGTCCTCGTCGGCCACGTCACGAAGGAGGGCGCCCTCGCCGGGCCGCGGGTGCTCGAGCACGTCGTCGACACCGTCCTCCAGTTCGAGGGCGACCGGCAGCGCTTCTACCGCACCCTGCGCGCCTCCAAGAACCGCTTCGGCTCGACCGAGGAGCTCGGCGTCTTCGAGATGACCGAGGCGGGCCTGTTGGCGGTCACCGACCCGGCGCGGCTCTTCGCCGGCGACGGCCGCGCCGCGGCCGGGGCCGCCACTCACGTCGCCGTCGAGGGCAGCCGCTGTCTCCTGGTCGAGGTCCAGGCCCTGGCGAGCCGCAGCGAGCTCGCCGTGCCGCGGCGCATCGCCACCGGGTTCGACCGCAACCGGCTGGCGATGATCCTCGCCGTCCTCGCCCGCCACGCCGGCCTGTCGTTGTCCTCGGCCGACATTTTTGCTAATATTGCAGGCGGGATTCGCATCGACGAGCCCGCGGCAGACCTCGCCGTCGCGGCCGCCCTCGCCTCGGCCGGCCGCGACACACCACTCCCGCCGCGGGTCGCACTGTTCGGAGAGATCAGCCTGACGGGCGAACTTCGTTCATGCAGCCAGGCCGGGCGGCGTGTCGCCGAAGCCGCGAGGTGCGGCTATACGCGGCTCATCGTGCCCGCGGCCGACGCGGCCGCGCACAGGGGCACGGGCGTGCAGGTCGACGGGGCCGCAGACGTACGTGAGGCCCTCCGCCTCGCCGCTGTGGCAGGTCCAGCAGGCACGACAAGCGCCAAGAGCGACGACGGGGGGGTTTGAGCACCGTGTACGAGATCGGCGACAAGGTCGTGTACCCGCACCACGGGGCCGGCAAGATCGTCAAGATCGAGCAGAAGGACGTGCTCGGTCAGCAGCGCGACTACCTGACGATCAAGATCCTCCACAACGACATGACCGTCATGGTGCCGGTCGAGAACGCCGACCGTGCGGGGCTCCGCCGGGTCGTCGACCGCGACGTCGTCGAGCAGGTCCTCGAGGTCCTGCGCGGCGACCCCACCAAGATGCCCAAGAACTGGAGCCGTCGCTACAAGCACAACCGCGACAAGCTCAAGACCGGCGACATCTTCGAGGTCGCCGAGGTGGTCCGCAATCTGGCCATCCGTCACGCCGACAAGGGGCTCTCCACCGGCGAGAAGCAGATGTTCTCCAAGGCCAAGAAGATCCTGGCGAGCGAGCTCATGTACGCCCGCGAGTACAGCGAGGACGAGGCCAACGACTTCCTCGAGCGCGTCCTCGAGACCGTCCACCCCAGTGGCGCGCCGCTTGCCGAAGACACCCGAGAGCCCGCCCGGATCCTCTGAGACGCCGCCCCCCGAGCGGGGGCGCGGCAGGGGCGTGCTCTCGACCGCCATCCGCGCCCTGCTGGCGCTGCTCGGCGCCGTGGCCGGCTACCAGGTGGCCGACCGCCTGCGCGGCACCGAGGTCCTGCCCGAGTTCAGCGACTTCGAGGCCCTCGTCTTCCTGATCGCCCTGACCGGCGCCGGTCTGGTCGTCGGGTACCTGCTGGGCGCCTTCGTCGCCTGGCTGGTCAACCGCGGCCTCGACCGCGTCGACGAGCGCCTCCTGCGCACGACCGGGCCCGAGGTCGTCGTCGCCGCCGCCGGCGTGCTCATCGGTCTCGCCATCGCCGGTCTGCTCAGCCTGGCGCTGGTCAACATCCCGTACGTCGGCCCCTACCTGCCGATCCCCGTCTTCCTCCTCTCCGGGTACTTCGTCGCTCACGTGGCGGTGCGCAAGCACGTCGAGATCCTCAGGATGCTGGGCCTGCGTCGCGGCCTCGAGGCGATCGAAGGGCGCACGCCGCCCAAGCTCCTCGACTCGAGCGCGATCATCGACGGGCGCATCGTCGACGTGATGCGCACCGGGTTCCTCGAGGGCGAGCTCCTCGTGCCGCGCTTCGTCATCGAGGAGCTGCAGCGGCTCGCCGACTCGTCCGACGCCGAGAAGCGGGTCCGCGGCCGGAGGGGCCTCGACTACGTGCGCAGGCTGCAGGACGCGAGCGACCAGGTGCGCGTCGAGAACACCGACTACAGCGACATCGATGCAGTCGACGCCAAGCTCGTGCGCCTCGGCCACGACCTCGACGGGCAGGTCCTCAGCACCGACCACACGCTGGCCAAGGTGGCCGCGATCCAGGGCGTGCGCGTGCTCAACGTCAACGACCTCGCCGACGCCGTCAAGGCGGCCGTGCTGCCGGGCGAGCAGATCGCGGTCAAGATCCTGCGCGAGGGCCGCGAGCAGGACCAGGGTATCGGGTACCTGGAGGACGGCACGATGATCGTCGTCGAGGACGCGGCCGCCAAGGTCGGCAACCGCGTGCAGGCCGAGGTGACGAGCGTGCTGCAGAGCCCTTCCGGCAAGATGATCTTCGGGCGCCTGGTGCGCTGAGAGAGGAGACGCCGTGGCCGGGCCATCGTCCGCGCAGCCCGTATGGGTGATCGTCGCCGCCGCCGGCGAGAGCCGGCGCATGGGGCTGCCCGACGGCGAGTCCAAGCAGTTCCTCCTCCTCGGCGGCGAGCCCGTGCTGTGCCACTCGGTGCGGCGCCTGCTCGCCATCCCCCAGGTCGCCGGCCTCGTCGTCGTCCTGCATCCGTCGCACACCGTGCGCTTCGCGAGCGAGCTCTTCGGGCTCGACGACGGCACGCCGCTGCTGCTCGCCGAGGGCGGGCGCGAGCGTGCCGACTCGGTGCGCGCCGGGCTCCTCGAGGTGCCGGCCGAGGCCGAGGTGATCGCCGTCCACGACGGGGCGCGGCCGCTGTTCTCGCGCCACGTCTTCGAGGATTGCGTGCGCGCCCTCGAAGACGCCGACGGCGCCGTACCTGCGATCGAGGTCAGCGACACGCTCAAGCGCAGCGACGAGCGCGGCGCCGTGGTCGACACGGTCGACCGCCGCTCGCTGTGGGCGGCGCAGACGCCGCAGGTCTTCCGCGCCGCCGCCCTCCGCGAGGTCTACGCGCGCCCCGACACCACCGGCGCCACCGACGACGCGGCCCTGCTCGAGCGCGCCGGCCGCCGCGTCGTCGTCGTCCCGTCGACGCCGGCCAACGTCAAGATCACGACGCCGCAGGACCTCCCGCTCGCGGGGGCGCTGCTCTCGTGGGAGGTCGAGGCCGACGTTTAGGATCGGCCAGGGCGTCGACGCGCACCGCTTCACGCCGGGGCGCCCCCTGGTGCTGGCGGGCGTCGAGGTGCCCCACCCCCAGGGCCTCGCCGGTCACTCCGACGCCGACGTCGCCGCGCACGCGGTCGTCGACGCCCTGCTCGGCGCCGCCGGGCTGGGCGACATCGGCGAGCTCTTCCCCGACGACGACGAGACCTACCGCGGCGCCGACAGCATCGGCCTGCTCGCCGACGTGGTGCGGCGCGTGGCGGCGGCGGGCTGGCGGGTGGTCAACGTCGACCTGACGCTGGTCTGCGAGGCGCCGCGCCTCGCCCCGTACCGCGCCGCGATGGCGGCGCGGCTCGCGGCGACGCTTGGCATCGCGCCGCAGGCGGTCGGGGTGAAGGCGACGACGACAGAGGGGATGGGGTTCGCCGGGCGCGGCGAGGGGATCGTCGCGCTGGCGGTCTGCCTGCTGACGGACGAGGAGTAGTACCGTTCGGCGACGGGAGCCGGTCGACGACAGGAGCCTGCCCGCGACCGGCCCCCTGTCAGCTCTTGTCGTCGCCCGCCTCGTCGCTCTTGTCGAGGCGCGCGGCGTCGGAGCCTTCGAGCTCCTTGTCCTCCGTGTCCTCGTTGAGACCACTCTTGAAGCCGCGGATGCTCTGTCCCATGGACTTGCCGAGCTTGGGCAGACGGCTGGCCCCGAACAGGAGCACGAGGATCCCGAGGATGATGAGGAGTTCGGTCGGGCCGAGGTTGGGCATGTCACTCTTCTCTCTGGTCGACTTCGCCCGGCGCCCGCCGGCGCGGCGGGCGGCCAGGTCCTGACACGAAGACTGTACGGTAGCCCGCAGGCGCAAGCAAGGCGGGCGCCGCGGGCCGCTCGGGCGCTCGGCGGACGCCCGCAGCCGGCGGCCCGACTCGCGGCGGACACACGGGGCGGCCGGACTCGCGGCCGGCGGCCCCCGCTCGACCCCGCCTAGTAGCGCCGCAGCGTGTCGAGTCGCGCGGCGATGAAGCGCGCGATGCCCGCGGCGTCGTCGAGCGCGAAACGATGCTCGTGCGGGAGGTCGGTGTCGGTCACGAGCGCCAGTGCCTCTCCGGGCGCGCACAGAGGCTCGCGGTGCCCGGCGCCGGCGCGGAAGACCTCGATGCGGTGCGGCGCCGAGCGCTTGTAGCCCTCGGCGAGCAGCAGGTCGAAGCCGGCGAAGTAGCGCCGCGCCAGCGTCGTGAGCGGGAGCTCCTCGTCGACACGCGTGACGAAGGCGAAGCGTTCGGGCGAGCTGATGGCGTACGCCTCGGCGCCGGCCTGCCCGTGCCGCCACGAGTCCTTGCCCGGGTGGTCGATCTCGAAGCCGTGGGCGTCGTGCTTCACGGTCCCGACGCGCAGGCCGAGCGCTGCGCAGCTCGGGGAGGAGACGCTCGACCACGGTCGTCTTGCCCGAGTCGCTCTTGCCGACGATGGCGACGAGGCCGGGCGCGGCGCCGGGCGCCGGCCTGGCTCGCCGGTCCGTCTCGTGCGAGGCGTCGCTGCGCGTCCCGGTACTCGTCCATGGTGTTGATGTTATGGAACGGCCGCTCGTCGGGGAAGGGCACCTCCTCGACGGCCAGGCCGGGGAAGGCCGCGGCGATGCGATGCTGCCCGTCGAGGAGGAGAGTGCGCATCGGCGCCAGGCAGCGGGGGCCGTAGACGGCGAAGAGCGGCTCGCGGTGCGGGCCGACGCGGGGCAGGGTGACGTCGGCCCCGGACGCGGCCGCGGCGGCGAGCACGCGGCGCACGGCGGCCGCGTCGGGGAAGGCGAGGTCGGCGGCCATGACGAAGAGGGGGCCGCCGAGATGGTCGAGGGCGGTGACGAGCCCGGTCAGGGGCGACCGCCCGCGGTAGGCGTCGGGCAGGAGCCGGAGCGCGGTCGCGTCGCCGAGGTCCGGCTCCTGCCCGCGCGCGTGCGAGACGACGACCTCGGGGAAGAGGGCGCTCAGGAAGCGCGCGTTGCGCTGGAGCAGCGTCCGGCCGCCGAGGACGAGGTAGCGCTTGTCGAGGCCGGCGCGGCGGCCGCGCCCGCCGGCCAGAAGGACGGCGACGGCGGGCGCCGCCGTCGCCGTGGTCTGGCCGGCCCCGCCGCCGGTGTCGCTCGCGGTCGTCACGGGCATGAGTGTACCGCCCTCGCGCGACCGGCCCTACGCCCGCGCGCCGCACGGCGCCCTCCCGCGCGGTCGTCTCGCGGGGCGTACAATGCGCGTGGCAGCGTCCCGAGGGGGTCAGACATGAACGACGAGAGTCAGGCGCGCGTCGTCGCCGTGATCGCCAGCCCGCGCCGCGACGGCAACACGACGGCGCTTGTCGAGGCGACGCTCGAGCGTCTCACCGCGCTCGGCTGCCGCTGCGAGACGATCGACCTGCTGCGGCCTGCGCATCGCGCCGTGCGCGGCCCACGACGACTGCGCCGAGCGCGCCGAGTGCGCCTACGCCGACGACGCCGCCGAGGCGATCGAGGCGGTGTACGCGGCCGACGGCCTGGTGCTGGCCTCGCCGGTCTACTACGAGAACGTGTCGGCGCAGATGAAGCTCTTCATGGACCGCTGCTACTTCCCCTACAAGCACGGGCGGTGCCTGACGGCCAAGGTCGCGGGGCTGATCGCCGTCGCCGCCGAGACCGGCCTCGACGACACGCTCGCCGCGCTGCGCCGCTACGTCGCGCTCTCGAGCGACCGCGAGGTGCCCACGTTCAGCGTGAGCGGCCTGGCCGACGAGCGCGGGGCGGCTGCCGCCGACCCCGAGCTGCGGGCCGCGGCTCGCCACCTGGCCGACGAGATGGCACGGTACCTGGTGCCTGTCGTGTGAACGGCGGCCGCGGCGGTCGTGTGAGCGAGCAGCGGTCGTGGACGGCGCCATGGGGACCGCGGTCGCGGTCAGGGCCGGAGGTCGACGACGCGCGTCTCGGTGACGAGCAGGTGGACGGGCAGGTCGTGGGGCTCGTCCGGCACCTGGTCCACGACCTGGACGTCGAACGCGGCGGCCACACGGTGGCAGTCGGGTCTCGTCAGCGCCAGAAGGTTGTCGTAGTACCCGCCGCCGTACCCGCAGCGGCGCCCCTCGAGGTCGAAGGCCGAGCCCGGCACGAGGACGCAGTCGAGGAGCGTCGGCGACAGCGCCTCCAGTCCGTCGCGCGGCGCCGGGATGCCGAAGGCCCCGGGCGCCAGGTCGCGCTCGAGGTCGTCGACGCGGGCCGCGACCATGACGCGGGGCCCCACGATGCGCGGCAGCGCGAGCACGACGCCGGCGGCCAGCAGGCGCTCCAGCAGGGACCGCGTGTCGAACTCGCTGCGGACGGGGACGTAGGCCATCACGCAGCGGGCCTGCCCGCACTCGTCGAGGGCAGTCAGCGCCGCGGTGATGCGCGCGCTCTTCGCCGCGCGCGCCGCCGCCGGAAGGGAATCGCGCGCCGCCAGGGCGCGCGCGCGGACGGCGCGCTTGCGCGTCGCGAGAGCGGGGTCTGGGGGGTCGGCGGTCATGGTCGGAGGCGGTCTCCCGTCGACAGGGCTGGCAACGCTTAGGGTTCTGAGCGGCGCCAACCTCATTCCGGCGCCGGGCCCCTTCCTCTATAGTATAGCTGCCGTCCCCGGCGGGCCCGGGGCGTGCGACCGACACGAGAGAGGTGCGCGTCGTCCCCCGAGGCGTCGTACCGATGGGGGGTGACTGCGGGCATGGCGCTGCGTTCCCAGGAGGAGATCTCGCTGGCGTCCGTCTTCGCGCGGACCTTGCGCTCGCTGCTGAGCCTGACCGCCTCCGAGGAGCCGCGCTCGTGGCCCACGACCGCGCAGATCCTCGCCTCCACGCCACCTGACGCCACCACCCCGACGGCGCTGCTGCGCCTGCTGCAGTTCGGCGTCCTGCCCGAGCTCCTCGGGGCGAGCGCCGGCCCGGCCATCTACCTGGCCGCGAAGCGTTTCAGCGGCGACCTCGACATCCGCTCGATCCAGGGCCTGAAGGACTGGTTCGCGGAGATGCGCCTGGGTGAGCTCGAGGTCGAGCTCGACGAAGAGCGCGTGCTGGTGAAGCTCTCGCACTGCGTCAGCAGCGAGCGCCTGCCGCGAACGGGCACGGCCGTGTGCGACTTCGAACGCGGCCTGATCGACGGCGTCCTCGAACGCATCACGGGGACCGACGTGCTCACCAAGGAGACCCTGTGCTGGGCCCTGGGCGAGACCGTCTGCCAGTTCGAGGGCTACACCGGCGACCAGGCGGGCTACCTGTACCGCGAGAACGGGTTCGACCCCGAGGCGCAGAAGCGGCTCCTCGCGGGTCTCGCCGACCAGGCCGACGTCGCCCTCGACAACCTGCGCCTGCTGAACCAGCGGCGCGAGCTCGAGACGCACGACGCCCTCACCGGGCTCATGAACTTCAGGCACCTGCGCGAGCGCGCGGCGTACGAGCTCGTGCGCGCCGCGCGTCACGGCCGCACGGTGGCCTTCGTGATGATCGACCTCGACGACTTCCAGCGCGTCAACGAGGAGGTCGGGCAGGAGGGCGGCGACGAGGTGCTGCGTCACTGGGCGGCCGCGCTGACGGCGCAGATCCGCGGCTGCGACCTGCTCTGCCGCTACGGCGCCGACGAGTTCCTGCTGGTGCTGCCCGAGACGGCCGAGCGTCAGGCCGACATCGTGCTCGAGCGCGTGCTCGGCTCGATGCAGCACCTCGCCGTCGAGGTGGCGGACCGGCAGTACGCCCTCTCCGCTTCGGCGGGGGTCGCCGCCTACCCGGGCGACGGGCAGAGCGTCGAGGCGCTCGTCGCCAAGGCGGCGACCACCATGTACGCGGCGCGCGCCGGCGGCAAGGGCCGGGTCGGCTTCTTCTCCTCGCCGCCGCGTCTCTGACGGCGCCGCCGCGTCGCCGTCCCCACATGCCCCCGCGAGCCGAGATCCTCGCCGTCGGCGGGCTCGACCGCGACCTGCGCCCCGCCTACGAGCACTACGTGCGCCTGCTCAGGCCGTGGCTCACGCTCGAGACCCGCGAGGTCCGTGACGTCGCGCTCAAGGGCCGGACGCCGGCCGAGGTCCTGCGCGAGGAGGGCCGGCGTCTCCTCGGCGCCTGGCCGGGGTCGGCGGTGACCGTGGCGTTGACGGTGGACGGCGCGGCCTACGACTCCGTGGGCTTCGCGGCCGCGCTCGAGCGCTGGCTCGAGCGCGGCCGCGTGACGTTCGTGGTCGGCGGCTCGCTGGGGCTCGCCGACGAGGTCGTCGCTCGCGCCGCCGAGCGACTCTCGCTCTCGCCTCTCACGTTGCCGCACCAGCTGGTCCGCCTCGTGCTCGCCGAGCAGCTCTTCAGGGGGCTGTCGATCGGGCGCGGTCACCCGTACCACCACTGAGAGAGCGTCCGCGGGCGCCGGGAGGCACGTCCGCCGTTCGGCGGGTCGCCGCGGCCGTGCCCGTCGCGAGCCTGCCCTCCGCTCGGGCCGGCGGCGGCCGCGTCGCTCGTGCCCGGGGCGGCCGACGCTGTAGAATGCCCCTCGCGCGGCGCCGGTCGCCGCGCGCCGAGCAGCGATGCCCTCACACGACGACATCCACGACCTCGCCGGCCTCGCCGCGTCGCTCGACGCGGCGCTGGCCGGCGTGCTCGCGGAGCTCGGCGCCGAGGGTACGCCGGCCGCCGCCGAGCTCGACGTACCCGCGCGGCGCGAGCACGGCGACCTGACGACGAACGCCGCGCTCGTCAGCGCGAAGCAGGCGCGGCGGCCGCCGCGCGAGATCGCCCAGGCCTTGGGCGAGCGCTGGAGCGCGGGCGCCGGCGCCGGCGCCTGCGCGCGCTTCGAGGTCGCCGGCCCGGGCTTCCTCAACCTCTTCCTCAACGACGCCTGGCACCGCGGGGCGCTGGGCCGCATGCTCGCGGCCGGTCCCGACTACGGCCGCGGAGTGCTGTCCGACGAGTGCCGGCAGAGGGTCAACGTCGAGTACGTGAGCGCGAACCCCGTCGGTCCGCTGCACGTGGGCAACGCCCGCTACGGGGCCATGGGCGACGCGCTCTGCCGCGTCTTCGAGTTCGCCGGCCACGACGTCGGCCGCGAGTACTACGTCAACGACGCCGGCACGCAGATGATCCTCTTCGGGCAGACGCTCGCCGCGCGCTACGCGCAGCAGCTCGGCATCGCCGCGGACGTCCCCGAGCAGGGCTATCAGGGGGGCTACGTCGCCGAGATGGCCGCGGCGCTGGTCGCCGAGCGCGGCGAGCGTTACCGCGAGGCCGTCGCCGCAGCGGCGCCGGACATGTCCCGGTTGCCCGAGGCGGTGGTGACGGAGCTCAAGCTGTGGGGCCGCGACCGCATGCTCGCCCAGTTCCGCGCTTCGCTCGGGCGGCTGCGCATCGGGCACGACATCTGGACGAACGAGAGCTCGCTCTACGAAGGTCCCGGTGAGCACCGAGGGTTCCACGGCGAGGTGGGCAAGGCGCTCGCCGAGCTCGACGCCGAGGACCTGCTGTACGAACACGAGGGCGCGGTCTGGCTGAAGACGACGCGCTTCGGCGACGACAAGGACCGCGTCCTGATCCGCTCCAGCGGCGAGGCCACCTACTTCGTCAGCGACATCGCCTACCACCGCGACAAGATGGACCGCGGCTTCGAGCACATGATCGACATCTGGGGCGCCGATCACCACGGCTATGTACCGCGCATGAAGGCGGCCTTCACCGCCCTGCCGCCGCACGACCCCGAACGGCTCGAGCTGATCATCGGGCAGTTCGTCAACTTGCTCGAGGGCGGCGAGCAGAAGCGCATGTCGAAGCGCAAGGGGACGATCGTGACGGTCGACGACCTCGTCGACGCCATCGGCGTCGACGCCACGCGCTTCACGATGGTGTCACGCTCCCACGACACGCCCCTCGACATCGATCTCGAGCTCGTCGTGCAGCAGTCGAGCCAGAACCCGGTCTACTACGTGCAGTACGCGCACGCGCGCATCTGCAGCGTGCTGCGCACGCTGGTCGCACGCGGTGGGGAGGGCGCGCTCGCGCTGGTCGACGAGGTCGAGGCCGGCGCCCGCGGGCTGCCGGCGGTCGCCGTCGGGCCGGACGAACGGGCGCTCATCCACACGCTCGCGCGCTTCCCCCAGGTGGTGCTCGCGGCGGTCGAGTGCCGCGCCCCGCACCGCGTGCACACGTACCTCGGCGAGCTCGCCGCCGGCTTCCACACCTTCTACCGGCAGTGCCGGGTGATCGTCGACGACCCCGACGTGTCGGCGTTCAGGGTCGGGCTCTGCCGGGCGTCACAGCGGATCCTGGCCACGGGGCTCGACCTGCTCGGCGTCTCCGCGCCCGAGCAGATGTGAAGGCGCGGACCGGCCCCGGGGGCGGCGCTTCGAAGCGCCGGCCCCGGGGCCGGTCCGCATCGTCACTTCGCGGTCGGCGCGGCGCTCCCGCGCCGCGCCTCAGGACGCCAGCCGGCGGCGGGCGTCCCTGCGCATCTCGTCGTACCCGGCCTCGCTGAGGTCCTCGTCGAGGTCGAGCAGGTGGGCGACGGCCACGCGCCGGTCGCCCGCGAGCAGGCGGTCGACGACGCTGTCGAGCACGGTCAGGGCGACCTCGCGCCCGGGTATCGCCGGCGTGTACACGTAGGCGATGCCGCTCTTGTCCTGCGTCAGCAGGTGCTTCTTCACGAGGTTGTTCATGACCGTCATGACGGTGGTGTAGGCGATCGTCCGTCGCGCGCGCAGCGTCTCGTAGACATCGCGGACCGTCGTGCTGTCGTGCTGCCAGACGATGGAGAGGATGTCGGCCTCGAGGGACCCGATGCCGGTGAACGGCGCGCCCTTCGTGCTCTTCAGCCACTTCGGTCTCGTCTGCTCCATCAGGGCTCCCTTCGTCGCTCCTCGGCCAGCGCCGGAGACCCCGCCCAGCACTATCCATGACCTTAGTACCACTCATAGCCAGAACCCTGCGCGCCGAAACCGGCGGGCGTCGCGCGCTGCTAGAATCCTTGCCGTCCCACCGTCCGCGAGAGGAGGTCCGGTATGCGCGTCTTCATCGCCGTCGACCTGGAGGGGATCACCGGGGTGGCGCTCGAAGCGCAGACGGACCCCGCCGAACCCTCGTACACGGACGCCCGCCGCTGGATGCGCGAGGACCTCGACGCCGCGCTCGACGGCTGCATCGCCGCCGGTGCGGAGGCGATCGCGGTCTGCGACGCCCACGACATGGGGTCGAACCTGCGGCCCGACGGTCTCCCGCCGGGCGTCGTCCTCGCCAGCGGCCCGGGGCCCCACAGCATGCTGCAGGGCATCGGCGAGGGCATGGACGCCGCGCTCTTCGTCGGGTTCCACGCGCGGGCCGGCACGCAGGCCGCCGTGCTCGAGCACACGTGGACGTACAAGGTGTTCGACGTCTCCATCGGCGGCGTCTCGCTCGGCGAGTTCGGCCTCGGGGCCCTGCTCGCCGGCCACTACGGCGTGCCCGCGGTCTACGTCTCCGGCGACGACAAGGCGGTCGCCGAGGCCCAGGCGCTCGTGCCGGGGGTGGTCGGGACGGTGGTCAAGCGCGGCGTGCTGCGGACCTGCGCGGAGCTGCGGCCCCCGGACGTGGTGAGGGCCGACATACGTGCCGACGTGCAGCGCGCCCTCAGTGCGTCCGCTCGACCCGCGGCCCTCGTCTGGGACGGCGCGCCGATGCGCCTCACCTTCACCCGGGTCTGCTTCTGCGACGCGGCGGCGCAGGCCCCGGGCGTGCGGCGCATCGACGGCCGCACGCTCGAGATCGGCGCCGAGGACTACGAACGCCTCTACACGGCGTTCCTCGCCTGCCTCGATCTGGCGGCGACGGCCGCCTGACGGTCCGCGGGCCCGCCGGGACGGACCGAAGCGGTCCCGCCGGCGGTCCGGCGCGCGCGGCGAGGAGTGTTGAGGGGGCTCGCGACATGTGGTCTACTGTGTGCGCGAGCGGGTGTAGTGTAGCTGGTAACACGTCAGCTTCCCAAGCTGAAGATCGAGGGTTCGAGTCCCTTCACCCGCTCCAGCCCCCCGCCTCGTTCCGCCTTCCCCGGCTCGGCTCCGCGCCGCGCTGCGGCCCCCCGCACGCCGCTCGTGTGGTGCCCCGACCGACGTAAGTCAAGCTGGCCGAAGCGCTCCTTTTCGGCTATCCTAACGGTGGACTTTCGGGGCGCCTTCACGGGCGACGTCGGGACGGCAGGGAGCGGCCGAGCGATGAGCAAGCGCAGCGAGAGCGTCGAGGAGTACCTCGAGGCCATCTACAAGCTGTCCCGCGGCGACGGCGAGGGCGAGGGCGGGGCGACCGTGTCGCAGCTGGCCGCGGCGCTCCGGGTGTCGCCGCCCTCCGTCTCGGAGATGCTCGGCCGCCTGCGCGTCGCCGGCCTCGTGGAGGACGGCGGCGGGCGCGCCGTCGCGCTGACGCCGCAGGGGGAGCGCGAGGGCGCCAGCCTCGTCCGCCGGCACCGGCTCAGCGAGCGCTTCCTCACCGAGTTCCTCGACGTACCCTGGGACGAGGTGCACGCCGAGGCGTGTCGCTTCGAGCACGCCATCAGCCCCGAGGTCGAGGCACGGCTCGCCGCGCAGCTCGGCTACCCCCGCACCTGCCCTCACGGGCACGCGATCCCCGACGAGGACGGCGTCTGCCCCGACGAGCCGTTGCGTCCCCTGGCCGAGCTCGGCCCCGGGGAGCGCGCGACCATCGGGCGCATCAGCGACGAGCAGCCCGAGCTCCTGCGCTACCTGGCGTCGCTCGGCCTGCTGCCGGAGACTTCCGTCGTCGTCGAGAGCGTGGCCCCGTTCGGAGGGCCGCTGCTGGTGCGCGTCGCCGACTCCCAGTACGCGCTCGGGCGCGAGGTCGCGGGCAAGGTCCTCGTGCGCCAACGCGACGGGGAGAGCGGCGCCGTTCGGGGCGGCGCTGCGCACTCCCACGCGGGACGCCCGAGGCGCGCCAGGTCGCGTGGACGTCGGTAAGCGCGACGCGTGCCGGCGATGACCACCGCGGTCACCGAACCACGCCGCCCCGCCGAGCGCGAGGCCGGCACGCTGGCCGTCTGCCTCGCCGGCAACCCCAACGTGGGGAAGTCGTCGCTCTTCAACTGTCTCACCGGCGCCGCCTGCGAAACGGCGCACTGCGCCGGCGTCACGACGACCGCGTGCGTCGGTCTGCACCCGCTGGCGGCGGCACGCGGTCGAGGTGATCGACCTGCCGGGCACCTACGCGCTCGAGGGGCACGCCGGCGACCAGCGGGTGGGCCGGGCGGCGCTGCTCGAGGCCCGGCCCGACGTCGTGGTCGCCGTCGTCGACGCCACCAACCTGGCGCGCAACCTGTATCTCGTCCTCCAGCTGCTCGACCTCGGCTACCGCGTGGTCGTCGCGCTCAACCTCGTCGACGAGGCGCGCCGCCGCCACATCGACATCGACGCTGCCGTGCTGGCCCGCGACCTCGGCGTGCCCGTGGTCCGCACGGTCGCCTCCAAGGGCGAGGGCGTCGAGGGCGTGATGCGCACCGTGCTCGCCGTGGCCGAGGCCGGCGACGGTGCGGGCCGCGGGCGCCGGCGTCGTTACGGGCCGCTGGTCGAGGAGCGCATCGACGAGCTCCAGGCGCGGCTCGAAGAGGGCACGGCGGGCGGCGAGCTGCCCTTCGGGCTCTCGCCCCGCGCCGCGGCGCTCGCCGTCCTCGAGGGCGACCCCGAGACCACCGCGGCGCTCACCGGGGCTGTCGACCTGAAGCTCGACCCCGGCGACGAAGCGCTGCCCCTGCTCGTCGCCCGGCAGCGACACGACGTCGCCCGCCGTCTCACCGAGACGTGCACCGCGTCCCCGGGCAGCGCTCCCGACACGTGGTGGCGCGTCACGACGACGCCGAGGACCGGCCTGCCGATCCTCGGCGGCGTCGTGGCCGCCGTGTTCACGGTCCTGTTCGTCGTCGGGGGCTTCCTCTCCGGGGTCCTGACCAGCGCCTGGGAGGCGACCGTCTCGCCGCTCCTCACCGACGTGGTGACGGCGATCTTCGGTGACGGCGCCCTGGGTCGCACCATCCTCTGGGGCATCGACGGCGGCGTGATCGCCACGCTGGCGATCGGCATCCCCTACATCCTCACCTTCTACGTGCTGCTCGCTCTGCTCGAGGACTCCGGGTACCTGAACGCCGCCGCCTTCCTCAGCGACCGCGTGATGCACCGCTTCGGCCTGCACGGGCGCGCCGTGATCCCGCTGATCGCCGCCCTGGGCTGCAACGTGCCGGCCGTGATCGGCACGCGCACGCTCAACTCGATGCGCGAGCGCCTCATCGCCAGCACCCTGATCACGCTCACTCCGTGCAGCGCCCGCACGGCCATCATCATCGGCGCCGTCGCCCTCTACGCGGGGTGGCAGTGGGCGGTGCTGGTGTACGCCGTGCTCATCGCCGTGGGCGTGCTCGCCGGGCTCGGGCTGAACCGCCTGCTGCCGGGCGAGAAGGAAGGCCTCGTCATGGAGATGTTCCCCTTCCGGCGGCCGGTGCTCCGCCAGGTGGGGGCGAAGACGTGGCGCCGGTTCCGGGACTTCGTCTTCGACGCCGTTCCGATCATCGTGATCGGCAGCATGGCGCTCGGGGCGCTCTACGAGACCGGCGTGATCTGGGACCTCACGGCGCCGCTCTCGCCGATCGTCGAGACGTGGCTCCTGCTGCCGTCCGTCGCCGGCCTCACGCTGCTGTTCGGCGTCCTGCGCAAGGAGCTCGCCCTGCAGCTGCTCCTCACGTTCGCCGTCGTCGCCTACGGCTCGAGCGTGCAGGACATCAGCTCGTTCATGGACACGAGCCAGATCGTCACCTTCGCGCTCGTCGCGTCCCTCTACGTGCCCTGCGTGGCGACGATCGCCGTCCTCGGCCGCGAGCTGGGCTGGCGGCGGACGGCCTACGTGAGTCTCGGCACGGTGGCGATCGCCCTCCTCGTCGGGGGCGTGACCGCACACCTGCTGCAGGCGCTGGGCTACTGAGGGCGACGGCCGCCGTGCCGGCGGCCGCCGCGACCCGTCAGGACTCCGTCCCGTTGGCCAGCACCCAGGAGAGCGTCGCGCGTGCGACCTCCGGCGAGCGACCGGGGCCGTGGTGACCGCCCTCGGCGAGGACCATGAAGCGGGACGGGGGTTCGAGAACGGTCGCCAGACGGCGGCTGTGGGCGAAGGGCACGTCGGCGTCGTCGCGCGCGTGGGCGAGCAGCACGCGGCGCAGGCCCCGCGCCTCGGCGATGAGGTCGAGGCGGGCGAGGAACGGGCGCAGGGCGGTCTCATCGAAGCGCCCACCGTAGCGGTCGTCTGGCCCCGTCGGGCCGCAGGGCTCCGCCTCGCCGGGGCCGCCGGAGCGCCCGAGCGCGGGTCCGCCGCCGCGACCGGACGACCGGTCCAGCCCGCGCAGCAGGGAAGGGCCGTCGGCGGGGCACAACAGGACCAGCGAGCGCAGCAGACCCGGGCTTCGCCGGGCGGCCAGCACCAGCAGCATGGCGCCCATGCTGGCCCCTCGGGCCGCCACCCACGGGGCTCCGGAGAGGCGCTGCAGCGCTTCGGCGGCGACGATCACGTCGTCGCTGCCGCGGTCGTCCATCTCCCCGCCGCTCTCGCCGTGGCCGCGGAAGTCGAAGAGCAGGGCGGCGAGGCCCGCGGCCACGGCCTGCTCGGCCATCACGGCGTGGTTCTCCTTGCGGCTGCCGGCTCCGTGGCAGACGAGCAGCGCGCCCCGCGGGTCGGCGCCCGGCAGGTGGAGCGTGGCGGCCAGCGGGACGCCGCCGGAGTCGATGGCGACCCGCCGCGGCGCGCGCCCGGTTCTTGGCGCGTTCACGCGGCCCCGTCCTCGCCGCCGCGGTCAGCGGCGCTCGACGAGGCGCCGGTAGATGGTCTCGTAGTCGCCGACCATGCGCTCCACCGAGAAGCGGCGCTCGACCTCGGCCCGGCAGGCGTGGGGGTCGATCTCGCCCACGCGGCCGACGGCGGCGACGAGGCCGTCGAGGTCGTCGCGCACGAAGCCGGTGCGACCGTCGGCGACGACCTCCGGCACCGACCCCTGCCGCAACGCGACGACCGGCGTACCCGTCGCCAGGGCCTCGATCATCACGAGCCCGAAAGGCTCGGGCCAGACGATGGGGAAGACGAAGGCGTGGGCGTGTGCGAAGAGCTCGCGCTTGCGCGCCAGCGAGACCTCGCCCTCGAAGAGGATCTGCTCGCCGTCGACGTGCGGCTCGACGTGCTCGTGGAAGTAGTCGGCGGAGTGCTCCTGCACCACCCCGGCCATGATGAGGCGGCGCCCCGTGCGGCGTGCCGCCTCGATGGCGAGGTGGAAGCCCTTGGCCTCGCAGACGCGACCGAAGGCGAGGAGGTAGTCGTCCTTTTCGGCGACGAACGGCCAGTCCTCGACGGCGATGGCGTTGTAGACGACGCCGGCCCAGTCCATGCGCGGCGGACCTTGTGACCGCTGGTACTCACTGATCGCGTTGTAGGCGACCTCCCCGGCGAAACGGGCGTAGAAGGGGGAGGTCTCGGCGTTGAAGGAGCAGTGGATGGTGTGCAGCACCGGCGGCAGGTCGAGGCAGCGGCGGAACGCCGGGACGAGAAAGCCGGAGTGGTCGTGGACGATGTCGAAGCCGCCGTCGGCGAGGATGTCGTCGAGGGCGAACCTCACGTGACAGACGTCGATCGAGGTCCGCTGCATGAGCTCGGGCATGGCGCGCGGGAAGCAGGCCCGCAGCTCGGCAGCGGTGTGCGAATCGCCGCCGGCGTAGAGGACGACCTCGTGACCGCGCGGCGGCAGGCCGTCGCAGAGCTGCTGGACGACCCACTCCGTGCCGCCGTATCCCACAGGGGGCACGGCGATCCACGGGGGTGCCAGCTGGGCGATCCGCATGCGGCGATTCTACAGCGCGCGACGTCGCCGTGGTTCGGGCGGAGCCGGACGCGCGTGCAGCCGGTCGTGGCGGCGGCGTGCAGCCGGTCGTGCCGGTGCGCCGTCGGAGGCGCTCTGTCGGCGTGCTGTCGCCCGTGGTCGTGCGGTGTTGACGGGCGTGGCGGCGCCGCTTCGCGACGCGGGCTGTTGGCAGGGCCCGCACCCGCCGATAGAGTGCCTGCATGGTGCTCTACCTGGACTGCACGAACGGCATCAGTGGCGACCGGCTGGTCGCGGCGCTGCTCGACCTGAGCGGCGCGCGGCCCGGTGCTCGCGGGCCGCTCGACAAGGTCGTCCGCCCGGTGCTCAAGGCGGCGGGGATCGACCCCCGGCTGGCGACGGTCGAGGCGGTGCGTCGCGACGGTGTCGCCGCCCTGGTCTTCAGGGTGGCCGACGCGCCGGGGTTCGCCACCTTCGACGAGCTGATCATGTCGATGTACGCGTCGTCCGTCGGCCAGGCCCACGCCGACAGCGTGGCCGCCGTGGCCGACCGGCTGCGAGCGGCCGAACGCGCCGTGCACGGGGAGGGTGACGAGCGGCGTCACGAGTTCAGCAGCGTGGCCACCGCGGTAGAGCTGATCGCCGCCGCGGCGCTCGTCCACGATCTGGGGCCCGAGCGTATCGTCGCCTCTCCCCCGGCGCTCGGCGCCGGATCCGCGCCGAGTGCCGGGGGAGAGGCGACCACCCGCGCGGCGGTCGTACTGCAGCTCCTCCACGGCCTCCCCGTCACCGACGAGCATTGGAGCGGCGAGGCCGACGGCGGCGAGCAGGCCGAGCTCGGGGCCGGCGAGGCCGCCGACGAAGAGGCCGCCGACGAGGAGGACGCTGCCGACGGGGACGCGACGCGAGGCGCCGCCGCGGCGAGCGAGGCGACCACGCCGACCGGCGCTGCTCTGCTCGCCCAGTTTGCCGACGACTTCGGCGATCAACCTGCCGGCACGGTCACCGGCGAGGGCTCCGGTGCGGCTCGCCGAGGGCGGCCCGGCCGGCCCGACGTGCTGCGCGTCGTCCTCATCGCCCCGGCGGCGAAGGACGTCGCCCAGGCGCCCGCCCTGGACCCCGAGCCCTCGCAGCCCTCGCCCGACGCCGAGCCCGAGCGGACCGCCGACGACTCGTCCGCGACCGAGCCACCCGACGCCGCCGCCGACGCCTCCGCGCCCGACGTGGAGCCGTCGCCCGACGTGGAGCCGTCGCCCGATGCCGCTGACGCCTCGGCGCCCGCCGTGGAGCTCCCGTCCGACGCCGACGACGCATCCGCGGCCGAGATGGAGCCGCCCGTCGCTGCCGCCGACGCATCCGCGCCCGACATCGAGCCACCTGTCGATGCCGGCGGCGCTTCGGCCGCGGAAGCTCATGCCTCACCCGAGGCTGCGCCTTCGGCAGATGCCGAGCCCCCGCCTGACGCACCTTCCGCATCTGACGCCGCGGCTTGGTTCGGGGTCACGACGGATGGCGCCGCCGGGAATTCACCCGACACCGAGCCTCCGTCTGACGCTGCGCCCCTGTGGGCCGCTTCGCCCCTGTTCGGCGGTGCGCCTGTGCCGAGTGTCGCGGCGGCCGACGCCGAAGGCTCGCACGTGGCGGAGGCCGTGCCGTGGTTCGACACCCCTGTCGTCGTCGACACCCCTGCCGTCGCCGACACCCCTGCCGTCGCCGACGCCTCGGCCGGCGTCGACGCCTCGCTCGGCGCCGACGGCGCGTCCAGCTCCGAGGGTGAGATCGAACCGTCGCCCGGAATGGACGCCGACGACACGCCAGAGGCCGACGACACGCCCGAGGCCGACGACACGCTCAAGGTCGATCACACACCCGAGGCCGACGACACACCCGAGGCCGACGACACGCCCAACGGGTCGACCGACGCCGACGCCTCGCCTGGCACCGATGACACGCCCAATGGTTCAAGCGACAGCGACGACACGCCCGACGGTTCAAGCGAGACCGACTCCGCCTCCGGCGCCGAGGCCGACCCCGCGCCCGGCGCCGAGGCCGACGCCGGGCCGGCGGCCGCGCCGGCGCTCCCGCCGGCCGAGCACGTCGTGCTCGAGGCCAACATCGACGACATGAGCGCCGAGCTCCTGGCTCACGCCGCCGAGGCCCTTCGCGAGGCCGGCGCGGTCGATGTGTGGATGACGCCGGCGCTGATGAAGAAGGGCCGCCCCGGGACGGTGCTGCACGTGCTGGCCGACGCGGCCGAGCACGAGCGCTTCGCCGCGATCGTCTTCGCCGAGACCACGACCTTCGGCCTGCGCGTGCTGCCGGTCGGCCGCCTGTACGCCGAGCAGCGCCGTGAGACGGTGCGCATCGCCGGGCACGACATCGGCGTGCGCCTTGGCTACGCCCAGGGGCGACTGGCCACGGTCTCGCCGGAGTACGAGGACTGCCGCCGGGCGGCGGCCGAGCTCGGCCGTCCGGTGCGCGTCGTGTACGAGGCGGCCCAGGCGCGCGCCCGCGGTCGCTTCAGCGGCTCCTGAGCGCCGCGGCTGCGGCGTGCATCCAACCGGATAAGCAACAAGCGCACGGCTTGCAGGCAGTTTCGCCGGTCGCACGCGTTCCACGCGCGCGGACTTGACGTGATTGACCCTGTCGACGAGCCGTCTGTACAATCCTTCACAAGGGAGAGGAGCCGAGCTCCCGGTCGCCGGCCGCGGCGGTCACCCGCTCGATCACGGCCGGCGTCCGCTCGTTCTCCGCCCGAGAGAGACGCGCAGGAGTGGTAACCGAAGGAGGACCCTTGACCGTCAGCGGCAGGATCACCCGCAAGAGCCCCGTCCCCAGCGACATCGAGATCGCACAGGCCGCCACCTTGCGGCCCATCCAGGAGATCGCCGCCAAGGCCGGCATCCTGGACGACGAGCTCGAGCTCTACGGGCGCTACAAGGCCAAGATCGACTACATGGCCCTGCTCGACCGACTCAAGGACGAGCCGGACGGCAAGATCATCAACGTCACCGCGATCACGCCGACCCCCCTGGGCGAGGGCAAGACGGTCACCGCCGTCGGCCTCGCCGAGAGCATGAACGCCATCGGCATCGACACCATGCTGGCCCTGCGCGAGCCTTCCCTCGGGCCGGTCTTCGGCATCAAGGGCGGGGCTGCCGGTGGCGGCTACTCGCAGCTGATCCCGATGGAGGACCTCAACCTGCACTTCACCGGCGACATCCACGCCGTCGGCGTCGCCAACAACCTGCTCGCGGCGATGGTCGACACCCACCTGATGCACGGCAACGAGCTCGAGATCGACCCGCTGAGCATCTCCTGGCGCCGGGTCGTCGACCTGAACGACCGCTCGATGCGGGAGATCGTCAACGGCCTCGGGGGCAAGCTCAACGGCATCCCGCGGCAGACCGGCTACGACATCACGGTGGCCAGCGAGGTCATGGCCATCCTCGGCCTCGCCACCTCGCTCAAGGACCTGCGCGAGCGCCTCGGCCGCATCACCTTCGGCTACAGCACGTCGGGCAAGCCGCTGACGGCCGACGACATCGGCGCCGGCGGCGCCATGACGGTGCTTCTCAAGGACGCGCTCAAGCCGAACATCATGCAGACCCTCGAGGGCAACGCCTGCCTCGTGCACGCCGGCCCGTTCGCCAACATCGCCCAGGGCAACAACTCGATCATCGCCGACAAGGTGGGCATGAAGCTGGCCGACTATCTCGTCACCGAGAGCGGCTTCGCCGCCGACCTCGGCTCCGAGAAGTTCATGGACATCATCTGCCGCTACGGCGGCTTCGCGCCGAGCGCCGTGGTCATCACCTGCACCATGCGCGCCCTCAAGATGCACGGCGGCCTGCCCGTCGACCCCGAACTGCTCAAGGCCGAGAACAACGAGGCGCTCACCAAGGGCTGCGAGAACCTCGCCAAGCAGATCGAGAACATGAAGCTCTTCGGCGTGCCCGTCGTGGTGACCATCAACCGCTTCGCCTTCGACCGCGACAGCGAGGTCGAGATCGTGCGCAAGGAGGCCATCGCGGCCGGCGCCGAGGACGCGGTGCCGATCAACGTCCACGCGCTGGGCGGCGACGGCGCCCAGGAGGCGGCCGAGGTCGTCAAGGCGGCCGCCGACAAGGGCGGCGACTTCAAGTTCCTCTACCCGCTCGAGGCCTCCATCAAGGAGAAGATCGAGACCATCGCCACGAAGGTGTACGGCGCCGACGGTGTCGACTACCTGCCCGAGGCCGAGGCCAAGATCAAGCTGTTCACCGAGCAGGGGCTCGACAAGCTCCCGCTCTGCATGGCCAAGACGCACCTCTCGCTCTCGCACGACCCGGCGCTCAAGGGCCGGCCGCGCGGGTTCCGCGTGCCGATCCGCGACATCCGGCCGGCGACCGGCGCCGGGTACCTGTACCCGCTGCTCGGCGAGATGCGCACGATGCCCGGTCTGCCCAAGCGGCCGGCGGCCGTCGACGTCGACATCGACGTCGAGACCGGCCGCATCATCGGTCTGTTCTGAGGATCTGAGGAGCGCGACGGCGCGCCGGCGTCCGCGACGCCGGCGCGCCGCGCCCGGAGGTGTGTGGTGAGCGAGCACGAGTCCATCGTCTACGCGCGCGAGGCGCTGCCCGTCTACCTCGACGACGCCGCGTCGGGCAAGCCGGCGCCCGGCGGAGGCAGCGTCTCGGCCTGCGTCGGCGCCCTCGGCGCGGCCCTCACGTCGATGGTCTGCAACCTGACCATCGGCAAGGAGCAGTTCGCCGACGTCGAGCCTCGCATGAGGGAGGTCCTGGCCGCCTCCGAGGACGCCCGCGCCCGCCTGCAGCAGTTCCTGCAGGACGACACCACGGCCTACAGCGGCGTCCTCGTCGCCTACCGGATGCCGAAGGGCAGCGACGAGGAGAAGGCGGCGCGCCACAAGGCCGTCCAGGACGGCCTCATCATCGCCGCCGACGTGCCGCTCGCCATCTGCCGCGTCGCCCTCGAGGTCTGCCGCCTGGCCAAGGTGGCGGCCGACCTCGGCAACGCCAACGCCGTCACCGACGCCGGCATCGGCGCCCTGCTCGGCGAGGCGGCGGCCGTCGGCGCCGCCCTCAACGTGCGCATCAACCTGGGCTCGATCGAGGACGAGGCCTACGTGGCCGCGGCGGCGGCCGAGGTCGACGCCGTCCTCGCCGAGGCCGCGGCCCTGCGCGCCGAGGTCCTCGCCACCACGCTCGCCAAGATCTGACACGAAAGGGAAGTCATGGCTGCACGCATCATCGACGGCAAGGCGATCGCGGAGATCGTCCGCGAGGAGATCCGCGTCGAGGTCGAGCGCCTCGTCGCGACTGGCGTCAAGCCCGGCGTCGCCACCATCCTCGTGGGCGACGACGGCGGGGCCCGCTTCTACCGCGGGCAGATCGAGAAGAACACCGGCACGGTCGGCTTCGCCTACTTCAACCACGAGCTGCCCGCCGAGGCCTCCGAGGCCGAGGTGCTCGAGCTGGTCGCGGCCCTCAACGCCGACCCGGCCGTGCACGGGATCCTCGCCCTCATGCCGATGGCCCCTCACATCGACCAGAACAGGGTCTTCAACGCCCTGGCCCCCGAGAAGGACCTCGACTGCGTGAACCCGGCCAACATCGGCCACGTGCTGCTCGGCGACCAGCTCTTCGCCCCGGCCACACCCTCGGCCTGTATCGAGATCCTCGACCGCGAGGGCGTCGAGCTGCAGGGTCTCGACGTGACGATCGTCAACCACTCCAACATCGTCGGCAAGCCGGTCGCGCTGCTCTGCCTCAACCGCAACGCCTCGGTCCACGTGGTGCACGTGTTCAGCAAGGACGTGCCCGCCGCCTGCCGCGAGGCTGACGTGCTCATCTCGGCGGCCCCGGTGAAGGGTCTGATCAAGGGCGACATGGTCAAGCCCGGGGCGGTCGTCGTCGACGTGACCACGATCCGCGACGCCGAGGGCAAGCAGATCGGCAGCCTCGAGTTCGACGCGGTCTGCGAGGTCGCCGGCAGCGTCACCCCCGTGCCCGGCGGCGTCGGCCCCGTCACCAACGTGATCCTGCTGAAGAACGCCCTCGCCGCCTGCAAGGCGCAGGTCGGCGCGGCGTGAGGCAGAGGACGCCCGCCCGGACGGCATGCGCTGCCGGCCCCAGCGTGGTTGAATGAGCCGGCAGCAGCAGGGGCACGCCTCATGGGCGCGCCCGAGGACTGACGGCGCGAGGCGGAGTTGATGCGATGCCGCGGCGAGTGACACGTACTCCGGCGACCGTCGCTCTGCCGGCGGGGGTCGATGACCTCGACCTCGAGAGGGTCGGCGCGATAACCGACGACCTCGACCCGACGGGCAACCTGATCGCCGTCCTGCAGCGGCTGCAGCAGGAGTTCGGCTACCTGCCCGAGCCGGTGATCGACGAGCTCGCCCACCTGAGCGGTGTCCCGGCGTCGCGCATCTACGGCGTCGTCACCTTCTACGCGCAGTTCTCGACCACGCCCAGCGGGCGGCACCGCGTCTGCGTCTGCCACGGGACCGCCTGTCACGTCGCCGGCGCCGGACGGATCACCGAGGCGCTCGAGCAGGAGCTGCACGTCGAGGACGGCGGCACCACCGGGGACATGGAGTTCACGCTCGACTCGGTCGCGTGCATGGGCGCCT
>CAWBRS010000003.1:0-52750 GCA_963791345.1 uncultured Thermoleophilia bacterium
ACACCAACCTCGGGATCGTCCTGCTGCTCGCCCCGCTGGCGAAGGCGGCGGCGGGCGACGGCGCGGCGCAGGGGCTGCGCCGCGCCGTCGCCCGCGTCCTCGCGCGCGCTCACGGTCGAGGACGCGCGCCTCGCTTATGAGGCCATCCGCCTGGCGTCGCCGGGCGGGATGGGCCGCGTCGAGCGCCACGACGTCGCCGACGTCCCGGCGGATGTCACGCTGCGCGCGGCGATGCTGCAGGCCGCCGAGCGGGATTCGGTGGCGCGCGAGTACGTGACCGATTTCGAGGCGACCTTCACGCGTCGGCCTTCCGCCCTGCGCGAGGCGTGGGCGGCCGGCGCCGACGCCGCCGGAGGGGTCATCCGCGGCCCCGCTCACGGCGACGACTCCCCGCCCCGTTCACGGCGACGACTTCCCCGGCCGCGCGCTCGCCGACGCCGTGCTCGACTGCTTCCTCACGATCCTCGTCGAGGTGCCGGACACGCTCATCGTACGCAAGCGAGGGCTCGACACGGCGCGCCGGGTCTCGGCCCGCGCGGCGGACGTTCGGGTGGCCGTGCGCGCGGGTGGGCCTGCCGGTCGCCGCTCGCTGGCCGCTTTCGACGCCGAGCTGCGGGATCCCGGCCACACCCTGAACCCGGGCACTACGGCGGACCTCGTGACGGCGGCCCTCTTCGTCTTTCTGACCGAAGGAGGGATGCTCGACCGCGTGAGCCAGGAGGCAGCGGGACTGTCACGGCGCACCGGCGGCGGACAGGGGCTCCGCCTCGAGCGCCGGGGAGGGTCCACGAGGGTGAGAGGCCGCCGTGCAGGTCGGTCCGGCGCGCGTCGGCGGATCTCGTCGTCCGGCCTGCGCCGCGGGCCGGCCTTCGATCTGGCGGAAGCTCACTGGAGGGCGTGCATCTGCGATACGCTGCCCCCGACGGTGCGGTACAGGGCGCTGCGCCAGGACACGGGCGGGGAGGCCCTGCGCCGCGACACGGGCGGAGAGGCGGTGCGTGCGCATGCCTGACGACGTCGCCGTCGCCGGCTGGGACATCGGCGGGGTGCACATCAAGGCGGCGCGCGCCGTCGTGCGCGGAGGCGCACTCAAGGAGCGCCGCGTCACCGTGCGCCCCTTCGAGGTGTGGCGCGCCCCCGACGACCTGGCGGAGATGCTGCGCGCCGTGGCCGACCAGCTCGGCGTCACCGACGGCGACCCGATGGCGGTGACGATGACCGCCGAGCTCTCCGACGTCTTCCGCACCAGGCGCGACGGTGTGACGCACGTGCTCGACTCCGTACGTCGCGCCTTCCCGCACAGCGGCCCGCAGGCGCTCAGCGTGCGCGGCGAGCTCGTCCCTCTCGACGAGGCCCTGACGCGGCCGCTGGACTTCGCCGCCACCAACTGGGTCGCGGCCGCGCTCTACGCCGCCCGCTTCGTGCGCGACTGTCTGCTCGTCGACGTGGGCAGCACGACGACCGACATCATCCCGGTGCGCGACGCGCGCCTCGCCTGCGAGGGGCGCAACGACACGGCGCGCCTCGCCTCCGGCGAGCTGGTCTACACGGGGGTCGTGCGCAGCAACCCCAACACTCTGGCCGGGATGGTGCCGCTCAGGGGCAGGTGGTGCCGGGTCGCCGGAGAGAGCTTCACCCTCATGGCCGACGTCTACCTCGCGCTCGCGAGGCTGCCGGAGAGCGCCTACACATGCCCCACGCCGGACGGCCGGGCGAAGACGCGCGAGGCGGCCCTCGCGCGCCTCGCGCGCCTGGTCTGCGCCGACGCCGAGCAGCTCGACGAAGAGGAGTTGCTCAAGGTCGCCTGCTTCCTCGCCGAGCGACAGGTGCGCCTCGTCATCGACGGCCTCGTCCAGGTCCTCTCCAGGCTGGAGTACGGGTACGGGCTGCCGGTCGTGACCGCCGGCGCGGGCGCCTTCCTCGCGGCCGCGGCCGCCCGACGCCTGCGCCTCACCGTGATCGACGGCAGCACGCTGTGGGGCCGGGCCGGGGTCGCGCTGCCCGCCGCCGCGGCCACCGAGCTCATCGCCGCCCGGCTCACGAAGGGAGCCACGTGGTCGACGCCGTCGTGAAGGTCGGCGGGCGGCTCGGACACGATGAGGGTCTACGCGGACCGTGCCTCCGCCGCCCGCGTGCTACCATTGACCGTCCGTACGCGCACCCGACCTCGAGACAGGACCATGTTCGACGCCCTCACTGAACGCCTCCAGAACGTCTTCACCAACCTCCGCGGCCGCGGCAAGCTCAGCGCCGAGGACATCGACGCGGCGATGCGCGAGATCCGCCTCGCCCTGCTCGAGGCCGACGTCAACTTCAAGGTGGTGCGCGAGTTCGTCGCCCAGGTGAAGGAGCGCGCCCTCGGGTCCGAGGTCATGACCAGCCTGACGCCGGCGCAGCAGGTCGTGAAGATCGTGAACGAAGAGCTCACGACCCTGATGGGCGCCGGCGACTCGCGCCTCGCCTTCAGCGGCAAGCCGCCGACCGTGATCCTGCTCGCCGGCCTGCAGGGCTCGGGCAAGACGACGACCGCCGCCAAGCTCGCGCAGCTCCTCAAGAAGGAGGGCAAGCGACCGGTGCTGGTGGCCGCCGACGTGTACCGGCCGGCGGCCATCGACCAGCTCGTGACCCTCGCCGGGCGCGTGCAGGTGCCGGTGCACGCCCCCGGCGCCGACGTCGACCCGGTCGAGATCGCCCGCGGCGGCGTCGCCGTGGCCCGCGAGAAGGGCGACGTCGCGATCATCGACACCGCCGGCCGCCTGCACGTCGACGACGAGCTCATGGGCGAGCTGGTGCGCATCCGCGACGCCGTCAAACCACACAACGTGCTGCTCGTCGTCGACGCCATGACCGGTCAGGACGCGGTCAACGCCGCCGAGTCGTTCCGCGAGCGCGTCGATCTCGACGGCGTCGTGCTGACCAAGCTCGACGGCGACGCCCGCGGCGGCGCCGCGCTCAGCGTGCGCGCCGTGACCGGCAAGCCGATCAAGTTCGTCTCGACCGGGGAGAAGCTCGGCGACTTCGAGGTCTTCCACCCCGACCGCATGGCGAGCCGCATCCTCGGCATGGGCGACGTGCTCTCCCTGATCGAGAGGGCCGAGGAGTCGCTCGACCGGGAGCAGGCGGCCGAGATGGAGGCGCGCCTGCGGCGCGCCGAGTTCACCTTCGACGACTTCCTCGAGAACATCAAGCAGGTGCGCAAGATGGGCTCGCTCTCGAGCATCATCGGCATGCTGCCCGGGGCCTCGGCGATGAAGCAGCTCAAGGACGTCCAGGTCGACGACCGTCAGCTCGACCGCATCGAGGCGATGATCTTCTCGATGACGCCGCAGGAGCGCCGTCACCCCGACGTGATCGGCGGCAGCCGCCGGCAGCGCATCGCCCGCGGCAGCGGGGTCAAGGTGCAGGACGTCAATCAGCTCATGAAGCAGTACCGCGAGATGCAGAAGATGGTGCGCATGTTCTCTTCGGGCAAGATGAAAGGGCTGAAGCTCCCCGGCATGGGGGGCTGAAGCGGTGGCTTCTTGCACCTCCTCTGGAGGTTGCGTAGAGTGCAGCGACCGCCGGGGAGAAGAGGCGGCGCAGCATGCGAGGATTCCCCGAGGGGGTGAGTGAGACAAGTGGCAGTACGAATGAGACTGAGCCGGGTCGGCAGCGTCAAGAACCCGATCTATCGGGTGGTCGTCGTCGACTCGCGCGCGCGCCGTGACGGGCGCGCCATCGAGACGATCGGTCAGTACAACCCGCGCACGGACCCGTCGACGATCGTGATCGACGAGGCCAAGGCCAAGGAGTGGCTGGCGAAGGGCGTCCAGCCGAGCCGCACCGTCAAGCGGCTGTTGGCCATCAAGGGCATCAGCGCCTGAGGCGCTGACGGGTCCGTCGGAGGGGTGAGGCGCGATGTTGAACGACCTTCTCGAGCACCTGGCCAGGTCGCTGGTCGACAGCCCGGACGAGGTCAGCGTGCAGATGACGGAGACCGACACGACGGTCGTGCTGGAGCTGACGGTGGCCAAGGACGACGTCGGCAAGGTGATCGGCAAGCAGGGGCGCATCGCGCGTGCCCTGCGCACGATCGTCAAGGCGAGCGCCGTGCGTGACGGCAAGCGCGCCATCGTGGAGATCGTCGACTGAGAGGCGCCCCGGTGACCGCGCTCTGGGCTTGCGGCCGTCTCGGCAAGGCCCACGGCCTCAAAGGTGAGCTCTATCTGGACCTCGAGCCCGGCGGGCTCGAGGTCCTCGTGCGTGCGGGCGACTTCTACGTGGCCGAGGCGGGGGGCGCCGGGGGCGTCACGCCGTGCGCGCTCACGCGCGCCGGCGGGACCGACCGGCGCCCCCTCGTCGTCCTCGACCTCGCCGCGACCCGCGAGGAGGCGCGCGCCCTGAGCGGGCGCGAGCTCTACGGCGCCGGCGGGGAGCTCGCCGACCTGCCGCACTACCTGGTCGGCGAGCTCGTCGGCCTCGAGGTGCGCTACGAGGGCCGGCGGCTGGGCGAGATCGCCGAGGTCGTCACGGCGCCGGCGCAGGAGCTGCTCGTCGTGCGCCGCGACGGCGGCGGCGAGCTCATGGTCCCGCTGGTCGACGAGCTGGTCGAGGTCGACGTGGCGGCCGGCACGGCCGTCGTGCGTGCCGGCCTGCTCGCCGACGAGGTCGGCCCGGCGGCGCGAAGGGGGAGTGAGCGTGCGCATCGACGTCTTCACCCTCTTCCCGGCGGCCTTCGAGTGGTACGTGACCCAGGTGCACGTGCGCAAGGCGCTCGACCTGGGTCACGAGCTCGGGTTCACCAACTACCGCGACCACACGCCGCTCTCACACCTGCAGGTCGACGACACCCCGTACGGCGGCGGCGCCGGTATGGTGCTGCGCATCGACGTGGTCGCCGCCGCGCTCGAGGCGACCTTCGGCGGCGACGCCGCGGACCTGCGTGAGAGCCGCCGGGTCGTCGAGCTCACGCCCAAGGGGCGCCAGTTCGACGACCGTCTCGCCGAGGAGCTCGCCGGGGGCGACCTCGTCCTGCTCTGCGGGCGCTACGAGGGCATCGACGAGCGCGTCGCCCACCTGGCGAGCGACCGCGTCTCGATCGGCCCCTACGTGCTCTGCCGGCGGCGAGGTCGCCGCGATGGCCGTGACCGACGCCGTCTTGCGCAAGCTGCCCGGGGTCATCTCGAACCCCGAGAGCGTCGTCGACGAGTCGTTCGCCCCCGGCCTCGAGGGCGGCACCGAGTACCCGCAGTACACGCGCCCGGCCGAGTTCCGCGGGTGGAGCGTCCCCGAGGTGCTGGTCTCCGGAGACCACGGCGCGATCGCGCGCTGGCGCGCCGGGCAGGTGCGCCGGTGCGGCCGGAGACGCCGACGGAAGCGCCGCCGCACAAGGCGAAGGCGAGGGCTGACGGCGGTCGTCGCGCCCGAGGAGCGACGGGCGCCGAAGAGCGAGGCGCGCCGGCCGCGGCCGGTGTCGGTTCAGCTCTTGGGCTCGACCCAGTGGGGCTTCGACGTGCGTCCCGGGGGGCGCTCGAAGTGACCGGGGCTGAAGGGCGTGTCGGGCGCCGGGCGCGCGATCGGGCCGAAGACCTGGGCGGCGTCGCGCGCGCCGCAGGCGGGGCAGACCGCCTTCTCCTCGCGCTCGGCGAAGGGACAGACGATCTCGAAGCGCTCGCCGCAAGCGTTGCAGCGGTAGTCGTAGGTCGGCACGGGCACCCTCGTTCGCTCGGCGTGACGACCCAAGCGTAGCGCGAGCCGGGCGGTCACGCGAGTCGCGGGCGGGTGCGCCGGCGCCGGCAGGCGGGCGGGCGCCCGCCGGCGTTTTGCGCGCCTTCCGGCCTTCTGCTAGAGTATCCGCCGACTTCCGCTGGGAAAGAGGTCCCCTTGAGCATCATCGAGAACATCGAGCGCGAGCAGCTGCGCGTCGACATCCCCGCCTTCAAGGCCGGAGACACCGTCAAGGTGCACTTCCGCGTCATCGAGGGCAGCCGGCAGCGCGTGCAGGTGTTCCAGGGGATCGTCATCAAGCGCCAGGGCGAAGGCGTGCGCGAGACCTTCACCGTGCGCAAGCAGTCCTTCGGGGTCGGCGTCGAGCGCACCTTCCCGGTGCACTCGCCGAAGATCGACAAGATCGAGGTCACGGCCATCGGCGACGTGCGCCGCGCCAAGCTCTACTACCTGCGGCAGAAGGTCGGCAAGAAGGCCCGCGTCCGCGAGAAGCAGCGCTAAGAGCCGCGGGCGTGGGCAGCGCCTCGGGCAGCGACGGCAGTCGCGGCACCAGTCTCTTCGAGTACGTCCTCATCGCCGCGGTCGCGGTGGCCGTGGCGCTGCTCGTCCAGGCCTTCCTCGTCAAGCCGTACCGCATCCCGTCGCCGTCGATGATCGACACCCTGCAGCCCGGCGACCGCGTACTCGTCGACCGCATCGGCTACCGCGTCAAGGAGATGGAGCACGGCGACATCGTCGTCTTCCGCTACCCTCTCGACACCAGCGTCGTCTTCATCAAGCGCGTCGTCGGCCTGCCCGGCGACAAGCTCCAGGCGAGGGACGGCCGTCTGTGGCGCAACGGCGAGGAGCTCAAGGAACCTTACGTGCACCAGACGAACGGACGCACCGACCCCACCGAACCGGCGGGGATCATCGAGGGGACGACGATGAGCGACCCGTGGTCGCTGGCCGAGCCGTACACGGTGCCGCCCGGCATGTACTTCATGATGGGGGACAACCGCACCGACTCGGACGACAGTCGGGTGTGGGGCCCGGTACCCGAGGCCAACGTCATCGGCGAAGGGTTCTTCATCTACTGGCCCTTCGCGCGCTTCGGCTCCATCTAGCGCGCGGCGCGCGGGCGGGGAGGCCGATGAACGAGCGCTTCGCCTTCGACCTCGAGCGCGGCGGCGGCCTCGTGGCCGGCGCCGACGAGGCCGGGCGCGGCTGCCTCGCCGGCCCGCTCGTGGCGGCGGCCGTCTGCTTCGACTACGCCGCTCTCAGCGACGCCGACTTCGATGCTCTCGAGCGCCTGAACGACTCCAAGCAGCTCACCCGGGAGGCGCGTGAGGCGCTGTACGATCAGGTCGTGGCGCACGCGCGCCAGGTCGCCGTCGTCGCCTGCTCGGCGGCGAGCATCGACGAGCGCGGGCTGCAGCGCTGCAACCTCAGGGCGCTGGGCGCGGCGCTCGAGTGCCTCCGGCCGCGCCCCGACAGAGCCTTCGTCGACGGCTTCGCCGTGCCGGACTGCGCCGTGCCTCACGAGGGGCTGGTCGGCGGCGACACCCGCTCCGCGGCCGTCGCCGCCGCGTCCGTGATCGCCAAGGTGACGCGCGACCGCGTGATGCTGCGTCTCGACGAGCAGTACCCCGCCTACGGCTTCGCGCGCCACGTCGGCTACGCCACCGCCGAGCACCAGGAGATGATCACCCGGCACGGCGTCTGCCACCTGCACCGGCGCTCGTTCGACGCCGTCAGCTACCGGCAGCTCGGCCTCGGCGTCTGAGCGCCGCGGAGGCCGCGGCCACGCGTTCGCGCTGAGCGGCGGGGAGGCCGCCGAGGCGCCGCGTCACGCGGCGCACGACGCCTCGGCGGTCGTCATCCCGCTGGGCCCATCGTCTCCATCCCAATCACGCCCGCGCGCCGCTAGGCTCTTCCGCGAGGATGCGTGCGACGCCGCGCCGTCGGTGTTGAGGAGTGAGCGGTGGGCCAGCGACAGTCGGGTAGCGTGGGCGACGGCTCGGGGTGCGCCCCGGGTGGGGCGTCGGCGTCTTACGGGCAGCGCCGTCTGCGCTTCGGCCGTGAGGCCGAGGAGGCGGCGGCCGCGTACCTGCGGGCGCGCGGCTGGCGCCTCCTCGGCCACAACGTGCGCGTCGGCCGCGGCGAGCTCGACCTCATCGTGCGCCGCGGCCCCGTGCTCGCCTTCGTCGAGGTCAAGGCGCGCCGTTCCGCGCGCTGCGGCGCGCCCGAGGATGCGGTCTCGTGGCGCAAGCGGCGCCAGGTCGCGCGCCTCGCCGAGCTGTGGATGGCGTCCCGCCCGTGGGCCCTCCGTGGCGTCGGCGAGGTGCGCTTCGACATCGTCGCCGTCGACGCCGCACCCCTGCCGGCGGCCGTACGCCACCTCCCGGCCGCCTTCACCTGCGACGGGTAGAGCGATGCTCGCCCGCATCACCAGCGAGGCCCTCTTCGGCCTGCAGGGCCACGCCGTCGAGGTCGAGGCCGACGTGGTCGCCGCGGCGCCGGCCTTCAGCATCGTCGGCCTGCCCGACGCGGCGGTGCAGGAGAGCCGCGAGCGCGTGAGGGCGGCGATCGTCAACAGCGGCTTCGAGTTCCCCTCGCGGCGCATCACCGTCAACCTGGCGCCGGCCGACCTGCGCAAGGAGGGCCCCGGGTTCGACCTGCCCATCGCGCTCGCCTTCCTGCTGGCCACCGGCCAGGCGCGGCGCAACGGCGGGGGAGAGGTCGCCGCGCTGGGCGAGCTCGGGCTCGACGGCTCCGTGCGGCCCGTCTCCGGCGTGCTCGCCGTGGTCGAGAGCCTGCGGCGGCGCGGCGTCGGCCGCGTGCTCGTGCCCGCCGCCAACGCGGCCGAGGCGGCGCTGGTGCGCGGCGTGGGCGTGACCCCCGTAGAACGGTTGCGCGACGCGGTGCGGGCTCTCGCGTCGGCCGAGGCCGTCGCGGCGGCGAGCCCCGACGTGGGCGCGCTCCTCGGCGCCGGCGCGGCCGGCGACGCCGACTTCGCCGACGTCGCCGGCCAGGCCGTCGTCAAGCGCGCCCTCGAGATCGCCGCCGCCGGGGGCCACAACCTGCTCATGGTCGGTCCGCCGGGCTCGGGCAAGACGATGCTCGCCCGGCGCCTCCCGACCATCATGCCGGCGCTCACGGTCGACGAGGCCATCGCCGTCACGCGCGTGCACAGCGTCGCCGGGCTGCTCCCCTCGCGGGTGCCGCTGGTCACGCGTCGCCCGTTCCGCGCCCCGCACCACAGCATCTCGGTACCGGGTCTCGTCGGCGGCGGCTCCTCGCCGCGGCCCGGCGAGGTCAGCCTCGCCCACCTCGGCGTCCTCTTCCTCGACGAGTTCCCCGAGTTCCGCCTGTCGGCACTCGAGGCTCTGCGCCAGCCCCTCGAGGACGGCGAGGTGACGATCTCCCGGGCGCTGGCCTCGGTCACCTACCCCGCGCGCATCACGCTGGTGGCGGCGATGAACCCGTGCCCGTGCGGGTTCCGCGGCGACCGCGAGCGCCACTGCAGTTGCCCGGGCTATCGTCTGCAGCAGTACCGCTCGCGGCTCAGCGGGCCGCTGCTCGACCGCATCGACCTGCGTCTCGAGGTCGCTCGCGTGCCGCCGCGCGAGCACCGTCTCGCGGGGCTCGGCGAGAGCTCGGCCGCCGTGCGTGCGCGGGTCGAGGAGGCGCGCCGCCGGCAGCGGGCGCGCCTCGGCGGCGCCGCGACGGCCAACGCCCACATGACGGCACCCCAGGTGCGGCGCCTCTGCCGCCTCGACGCCGCCGCCACGGCGCTGCTCGATCGGGCCTACGACCGCCTCCGCCTGAGCTCCCGCGCCTGCGATCGGGTGGCCAAGGTGGCGCAGACCATCGCCGACCTCGAAGGCGCCGCCGGCATCGCGGCGTCCCACGTGGCTGAGGCCCTCTCGTACAGGGTGGAGCGTGGGCAGGGGTAGCGATCGAGGTCGCCGCGCGGCGACCGCCGTCTGGCTCGCGCGCGCCGCCTCCAACCGGCCGGGTGTGGTGCAGCGCGCGGCGAAGCGGTTCGGCTCGCTCGACGCCGCGCTCGACGCGTCTCTGCCGGCCCTGCGGGCCTGCCTCGCCCCCAAGGCCGCGACGGCGAGCCGCCAGGCGCCGGCCGCCGAGAAGCGCGGTCGCGCGGCCGCCGGGGGGGCGCAGGAGGCCTCGCGCTTCGTCAGCGCCCTGGCCGCCCCACTCGAGCCGCCCGCAGAGCGCTCCCGCGACGGGTGGCTGCACGTGACCTACGACGACGAGCTCTACCCGCCGCGCCTGCGCACGACGTTCGACCCGCCACCGGCGTTGTTCGTCGCCGGGCACGACGCCCCGCGGCGGCTCAGTGCCCTGGCCGAGGCGCCGGCGGTCGCCGTCGTCGGCACGCGGGCGCCTTCGGCGTACGGTCGCGAGATGGCGCGCCTGATCGGCGGCGACCTGGCGCGTGCAGGCGTCGTCGTCGTCAGCGGCGTCGCGCTGGGCATCGACGTCTGCGCGCAGCTCGCGGCGCTCGAGGCCGCCGGTGACCGGGCGTCTGATGTGCCGCCGAGCGTGGGGGTCCTCGGCTGTGGCCTCGACATCGTGCACCCGCGCAGCAACGCGGCGGCCTTTCGGGCCCTACGCGAGCACGGTCTGCTCGTCACCGAGTTCTGGCCGGGCACGCCACCGTCCGTGTGGCGCTTCCCGGCCCGCAACCGCGTCATCGCCGGCCTGAGCCAGGCGGTGGTCGTGGTCGAAGGGTCGCGTCGCAGCGGCTCGCGCATCACGGCCGAGCTCGCCGTCGAAGCGAGCCGCGAGGTGTTCGCCGTCCCCGGAGAAGCCGGGCGGCAGCTGAGCGAGGCGCCGCACCACCTGCTCAGGCAGGGAGCGCACCTCTGCGAGGCCGCCGACGACGTGCTCGCGGTCCTCGGTCTCGAGCGTACGTACGGGGGTACGCGCGGCGCGGGGCAGGGGGAGGAGGCGACCGGGGGCGCCGACCCGGCCGGCCGCACGCGCGCCGACCTCGCCACCGGCGCCCGCGCCACACTCGAGGCGCTGCGCGATGCCCCCGGCACGGCCGAAGACCTGGCCGGGCGAGCCGGGCTCGAAGCGCGCGTCGTCAGCGCCGCGCTCAGCGCGCTCGAGGTCGAAGGGCTCGCCGAGCGCGCCGACGGCGGCGTCTACCGACTCGCGCGCTGAGCGCGCGGAGGTCGGTCCGTGCCGGCTCGTCTGCGAGCGGGGCGTCCGGTGCTCTCCCGTGGCTCGACGGGCCGGCGTGCGCCGATCGCCGATCGCAGCGTGGACGTGGTGCCGGACGGGTGCTACAACGAGTCCATGGGCGGTCGTCCGAAGCTCGTGGTGCTGGTGGTGACGCTGGTCGCGCTCGCCGTGGCGGCCACCTCCCTGGTCACCATGTGGCGCTGGAACGGCCCCTCGGCGGCGACCACCGCCGAGTTGAGCGACGCCGTCCTGCGCTTCGAGCTCGCGAAGGCGCACACCCTGCCCGTCGAGCTCGTCGGCCGGGAGCTCACGGAGGCCGACCGGCAGGCGCTGCAACTGGGCTTCGAGGAAAGGCTCGAGCGCGTCTGCGCCGGCGAGGAGCTGGCGCGCTGGCGGGAGTGGGACTACGTCGAGGCCCTGCTCTGGGACGCCCAGGGCAGGGCCCGTCAGCCCGTCGGCTGCAGCGGCGAGATCGTCTACTGGGAGTTCCTGCGGCGCGAGGTCGGCGGGGCCGTCGTCGTGCGCGGGGGCGTCGCGGAGCACTATCGCATGGTCGAGTGGAACGCCGCCCTGGGGCGCGCCGTGCCACGACCCGCCTGGGAGCCGGGCTCGGTCGTCTACGAGTACACGCTCGAGCGCGTCGACGGCGCCTGGAAGGTCGTCGACACCGAGCACTGGCGGTTCTGGGACCCGGTGACCGGCGAGCTCTCGACCGGGCCCTGAGGCGGCGCCGCGGCAGGACTCGACGCGCCCCGCGCGAAGACAGTGCCGCCCGCCGCCGTCCGGCGCCGGGCGACGGTCCGACTGAAGGGGAGTGCGCGTGGAGCACGGCGCCGCGGCGCGGGCAGCCGAGGCGACGGAGGCCGAGGCGAGGGAGGCCGAGGCACCGCCGGCCGACCCGCAGGGCTACGTCGGGGCGTACCTGCGGTCCCTGACCGCGCGGGGCATGACGGCGGCGACGCTGCGCTCGTACGCTTCGGATCTCACGCAGCTCCTCGAATGGCTTTCGCAGCGCGGCGCCACGGTCGACCGACTCGACCGCCGTATGGCCCGCGCCTACTCGTCACACCTCGGCCGCCGCGGCTACGCGCCCTCGAGCCTGGCGCGCAAGCTCTCCTCGCTGCGCGGCTTCGCCCGCTACCTCACCGACCACGACGTGCTCGCCGCCGACCCGACGCACATGCTCCCCGGGCCGCGGCGGGGCCGGCGGCTGCCGCGCGTGCTGCGCCTCGACGAGGTCGAGGCGCTCCTGCGCGCGGCCGGCGGCGCCGAACCGGCCGCGCTGCGCGACCGGGTCGTCTTCGAGCTCCTCTACGGTTGCGGGCTGCGCAGCCAGGAGCTCGTCTCTCTCACCCTCGACGACATCCGCCCCGGCGAGGCGCAGCTCATCGTGCGCGGCAAGGGCGGCAAGATGCGCGTCGTGCCCATGGGCGAGGAGGCCGCGGCGGCCCTGCGGCGCTACCTCGAACGGGGGCGCGGAGCGCTCGCCGGCGGCCGTCGCGCCGCACGAAGCGCGGCGGGGGGCGCCACCGCAGGCGGCGCGCCCGCGACGGCCGCCGTCGGCCCGCCCGCGACGGCCGCCGTCGGCCCGGCCCCGCGCAACCTGTTACTCTCCTGCCACGGCCGCGCGCTCCTGACTTCAGACATCCGCAGGCTGGTTGTAAAATACTGTGCGCTTGCGGGCATCGAGCCGGCGTCGCCGCACATGATGCGTCACGCGTACGCGACGCACATGCTCGAGCGGGGCGCCGACTTGCGGGTCATCCAGGAGCTCCTGGGTCACGCCTCGGTGGCGACGACCCAGGTCTACACGCACGTGAGCGGCGCGCATCTGCGGCGGGTCTACGATCTGCACCACCCGCGGGCGTAGCCGAGCGAGGTGGAGCGGCGGAGAGGGGCCGGCGATCGGCACTGAGGTATGAGCAGACTCGAAGAACACCAGGTGCGCGAGCTCTGGTCGCGCTACAAGCACCACGGCGACCAGAGCGCCCGCGACCGCCTGATCCTCGCCTACGCGCCGCTGGTCAAGTACGTCGCCGGCCGCATGAGCAACGGCCTGCCCGCCCACATCGAGGAGTCCGACCTCATCAGCTACGGCCTCCTCGGCCTCATCGGCGCCATCGAGCGCTTCGACCCGGCACGCGAGATCAAGTTCGAGACCTACGCCGTCTCGCGCATCAAGGGTTCGATCATCGACGAGCTGCGCTCGCTCGACTGGGTGCCGCGCTCGGTGCGCAGCAAGGCGCGTGAGATCGAGAAGGCCTGCGCCCTGCTCGAGAACCGGCTCCACCGCGCCCCGACCGACCAGGAGATCGCCGATCACCTGTCGGTGACGGTCGACGAGTTCCAGGTCACGCTCTCGCAGATCGCCAACGCCTCGATCGTCGCCCTCGACGAGCTCTGGGCGATCTCGGGCTCCGACGGCGACCAGTCGGCGCTCATCGACACCATCGAGGACCCCAAGAGCAGCGACCCGTCGCGCATGCTCGACCTCTCGGAGATGAAGTCGCGGCTCGCCGCCGCGATCGACGCCCTGCCCAAGCGCGAGAAGATCGTCATCGCCCTCTACTACTACGAGAACCTGACGCTGCGCGAGATCGGCGAGGTGCTCGGGGTCACCGAGTCGCGCGTCTCGCAGCTGCACACCAAGGCGATCCTGCGCCTCAAGGGACGCCTGCGCGACGAGATCGAACCGGCCTCGATCGGCTGACGTCGTCGAGGCCTCCGGCGCCGTGGAGACTCGCGTCCCGCAGGGGCGCGTCTCAGCCGCCGCCCTCCCCGAGGCGCCCTTCCTTGATGCCCCTGCGCCGCCTGGCCGTGAAGCAGCGCGTCCATGTCGCCCGGGGAGTCGATCACGTCACGCTCGACGAGCTCCTGCACGACCCCCCAGGCGACGGCGGCGACGGGCACCGAGAGGAAGGCCCCCACGATCCCTCCGACGCTGGCGCCGGCGAGCAGGGCGACGAGCACGACGACGGGGTGCAGGCGGACGGCGCGGCCGAGCACGAAGGGCGCCAGGAGGTTGCTCTCGAGCTGCTGGACGGCGAGGTACACGATGGCCGATGACGAGCGCCGCGACCCAGCCTTCGCTGACGAGCGCGACGAGAACGGCGATCGCGCCGGCGACGATCGCCCCGACGACGGGGAAGAAGGGGGCGACGAAGGTCAGCGCCATGAGGGGAGCCACGAGGGGCACGCCGACGATGACGAGGGCGATGCCGATGATGGTCGCCTCGATGGCGCCGTTGATGGCCGACCCCGCGAGGTAGCCGCTGAGGACGTGCCACGCGCGCCGCCCCGCGGCGTCGGTCGCCTCGCGGTAGCGGCTCGGCAGCATGCGCACGCTCCAGGTCCACATGTGGTCGCCGCCGGAGAGGAAGAAGGCGCCGAGGACGAGAGTGACGAAGGCGCCGGTCACGACGGCGATGGCCGTCGTCGCCCCGCTGGCGAGCAGGCCGACGTTGGCCTCGGCGAGGTCGACGAGGTGGTCGGCGACCTGGTCGACGGACCCCGGTGAGAGGCTGAGCGGTCCCTCGACCAGCCAGTCGCGCACCTCGCGGATGCCGTCGACGACCGCCGTGTCGAGGCTGCCGAACTCGGTGACGAGGCGCGGCGCCACGAGCGCGATCAGGCCGGCGAGCACGGCGAGGGCGGCGACGAAGACGAGCGCGCTCGCCGCCCGCCGCGGCAGGCCGGCGCGCTCGAGCCGGCGCCGCAGGGGGACCAGGGGCACGGTGCCGAGGATCCCGAGGGTCACCGGCAGGATCACGATCTGCAGGCGTTGCAGGACGAGGCCGAGCACGACGACGGCGGTGACGATGATGAGGAACCGGAGGCTGAAGAGGGCGGCGCGGCCGAGCCCCGGCTCAGGGGCCTCGTCGGCCACGCCGCCCGGCCCCGAGGCCTGCACGGCGGGTCCCGCGGGCCTCTGAGCAGCCTCGTCGGCCGCGCGGCTCGCGCCGCGCGGTTCCTCGCCTCTGTCAGCCTCGTCGGTCATGCTCTCGGCTCCCGTGAGCGGCGGGTGCGCTCCGCTGCCGATGCGCCCGCGCCCGTCACCGCTATCGAAGCACAGAGGGTCGGCGCGGCGCCAGTCCCGGCGCCGTCCGCGAGGGCGCGCCGGCCTTCGACGCGCGGGACACGCCGTCCCGGTCCGGCGGCGCCGGCGATCGACGCACCGGCGCCCGTCGCGCGGCAGACGCCGTCCGGGCCTGGTGCCGCGCGCGCTCCCGTGCCGCGCGCGCTCCTGCCCTCGCAGGCCCGCGACTGACGCCGCCGTGGGCCTATGGTAGAATTCCGCGCCGTTGTCCACCACGACCCGGTGAGCCCACGGCTCGCGGCGGTGCCCGCAAGGGAATCCGCGAGACCCTCACCGGCACACAGCTGGGCGTGCCGCCAGGCCGCCCGACGAACCGATCAGGAGGAGGCAAGCCTTGCCTGCAGTCACCGAGCACCGGGCGAGCATCAAGGACCTGCTCATCGCCGGCGTGCACTTCGGCCACCAGACGCGCCGCTGGAACCCCAAGATGAAGCCGTACATCTTCGGCGAGCGCGGTGGCATCTACATCATCGACCTGCAGAAGACGACCGTCCTGCTCGACGAGGCCTGCGCCTTCCTCAAGGACGCCGCCTCGCGCGGCGGCCTCGTCCTCTTCGTGGGCACGAAGAAGCAGTGCCAGGAGACCATCAAGGAGCAGTCCGAGCGCATCGGCATGCCCTACGTCATGAACCGCTGGCTGGGCGGCCTGCTGACCAACTTCAGCACCCTGAACAAGCGCATCAGGCGCCTGCACGAGCTGCGCCAGCTGGCGACCGACGGCTCGCTCGACCTGCTGCCGACGCGCGAGGCGATGAACCTGCGCGCCGACCTGCGCAAGCTCGAGCAGAACCTCGGCGGCGTCGCCGACATGGACCGCCTGCCGGCGGCCGTGTTCGTGGTCGACCCGCGCAAGGAGCAGATCGTCGTGCGCGAGGCGCGCAAGCTCAAGATCCCGATCGTCGGCCTGGTCGACACCAACTGCGACCCCGACGAGATCGACTACCTGGTGCCCGGCAACGACGACGCGATCCGCAGCTGCAACCTCATCGTGCGCGTCATCGCCGACGCCGTCGCCGAAGGCCGCGACATCGTGACCGAGCGCGAGATGAAGGCAGCGCGCGAGGCCGAGATCAAGGCGGAGGCCGATCGCAAGGCCCGCGAGGCGGCGGCGCAGGCCGAGGCCGAGCGTCAGGCGGCCGAGGCCGCCGCGTCGAAGGCCGCCGCCGAGGCTGCGAGGCTGGCGCCCGAGACGCCCTCGGCGGCGCCGGCAGCGCCCGCGGCTGCGGCCGCGGCGCCCGCGCGGCCCGCGCCGCCGGCCGAGAAGCAGGCCGACAAGCCCGCCGCGAAGCCTGCAGCTGCGCCTGAAGCCCCCAAGGCTGAGGCGAAGGCTGAGGGTGCCAAGCCCGCGGCGAAGAAGCCTGAAGCGGCACCTGAGGCTTCACCGGCGGAGGGCGAGGCGGCGAAGCCCAAGGCCGAGAAGAAGCCCGCGGCCGAGGCGAAGGCTGCAGAGAAGCCCGAGGCGAAAGCCGACGAGAAGGCAGAGGCCAAGGCCGGACGAGCCAAGACCGACGAGAAGGCAGAGGCCCGAGGCCAAGACCGAAGAGAAGGCAGAGGCCAAGCCCGAGGCCAAGGCCGACGAGAAGGCAGAGGCCGCGGCGAAGCCCGACGACAAGGCCGAGGCGCCCGCCAAGCCGGCAAAGAAGGCCGAGCCGAAGGCGGCGAAGAAGGCCGAGCCGAAGGACGAAGCCGAGAAGGCCGACGAGCCCAAGGCCGAGGCTGAGAAAGCCGAGAAGGCCGACGAGCCCAAGGCCGAGGCTGAGAAAGCCGAGAAGGCCGACGAGCCCGAGCCCAAGACCGACGACGCGTGACCGTCGCGCGCGGCCCGAGGCCGCGCCCGGCGTGACAGGACGAGAGACGACCCGAAGAGAGGACACCAGTGGCTGACATCAGCGCTGCAGTGGTGAAAGAGCTGCGCGAGAAGAGCGGCGCCGGCATGATGGACTGCAAGAAGGCCCTGCAGGCCACCGGCGGCGACATGGACACGGCGATGGACGAGCTGCGCAAGCTGGGGCTCGCCTCGGCGAAGAAGAAGAGCGCCCGGGTCACCAAGGAGGGCGCCGTCGACTCGTACATCCACATGGGCGGCAAGATCGGCGTGCTCGTCGAGGTCGGCGTCGAGACCGACTTCGTCGCTCTCAGCGACAACTTCAAGCAGTTCACCCACGACCTGGCGATGCACGTCGCCGCCGCGTCCCCGCGTTGGGTCACGCGCGACGAGGTGCCCGCGGACGTCGTCGAGCACGAGAAGGCGATCTACGCCGAGCAGGTCAAGGACAAGCCCGCCCAGGTGATCGACAAGATCGTCGCCGGCAAGCTCGACAAGTTCTTCGCCGACACGTGCCTCATGGAGCAGCCCTTCATCAAGGACCCGGACCGGACGGTCGAGCGGTTGCGCACCGACCTCGTCGGCGTGATCGGCGAGAACGTCGACGTGCGTCGCTTCGTGCGCTTCCAGCTCGGCGAGACCACGGAGGCCTGATGGCGGCGGCCGACGGCGCGACAGAGCGCGACGACGGCCCGACGACGGCCGGCGGGTCACGGCAGGGCCACGAGGGCTCGATGCCGGCGGCCGCCGGCGCGAAGCAGAGCGTCTTCCGCCGCGTCCTGCTCAAGCTGAGCGGACAGGCGCTGGGCGGGGCGGACGGGGTCGGCAGTCCCACGCACGCCATCGACCCCGCCGTGACCGCCGAGCTCGCCGCGTACATCGGCACCGCCCGGGGCCTCGGCGTCGACATCGCCGTGGTCGTGGGCGGCGGCAACATCTTCCGTGGCATGGCGGCCGCCGCCGGCGGCATGGACCGCACGACCGGCGACCACATCGGCATGCTGGCCACGGTGCAGAACGCCCTCGCCCTGCAGGACGCGCTCGAGCACCGCGGCCTCGAGACGCGCGTCATGAGCGCGATCGAGATCAAGGCCGTGTGCGAGCCCTACATCCTGCGCCGCGCCGTGCGGCACCTCGAGCGCGGGCGCGTCGTGATCTGCGCCGGCGGCACCGGCAACCCGTACTTCTCCACCGACTCGGCCGCGGCGCTGCGCGCCCTCGAGCTCGACTGCGACGCCATCCTCATGGCCAAGCGCGAGTACGACGGCGTCTTCAGCGCCGACCCCGAGACCGACCCGACGGCGGAGTTCATCCCCGAGCTGACCCATCTCGAGGCCATCGACCGCGACCTGCGCGTCATGGACGCGACGGCGCTGAGCCTCTGCATGGACAACGCGATGCCGATCCACGTCTTCAAGATGACCGGCGACAACATCGTCCGCGTGCTCACCGGTGAGCGCGTCGGGACGGTGGTGCGGGCGGTCCCGGGCCGCGGGGGAGCGGCGGCCGAGACCGCGACCTGAGCGCGGGAGGAGGAACGGTGGAGAAAGAGTTGCTCGACGACGGCAAACGGCGCATGGCCAGCGCGGTCGAGGCGGTGAAGCACGAGTTCAACACGGTGCGCAGCGGGCGCGCCAGTACGGGCCTGCTCGACCGCGTGCACGTCGACTACTACGGCACCTCGACGCCGCTGCGGCAGCTCGCCAACATCGCCGCCCCCGAGCCCCGACTCCTCACCGTCCAGCCCTACGACAAGACGGCCATGCGGGCCATCGAGAAGGCCATCATGGAGAGCGACCTGGGCTTCAACCCCAGCAGCGACGGCAGCGTGATCCGGCTGCCGATCTCGGCCCTCACCGAGGAGCGGCGCAAGGAGCTCGTGCGCCTCGTCCACAGGCTCGCCGAGGACGGCCGGGTCGCGGTGCGCAACGTACGCCGCGACGTGATGAAGGACCTCAAGGAGCTGGTCCACGAGGGCGAGGTCGGCGAGGACGCCGAGCGTCGCGCCGAGGAGCAGGTCCAGAAGCTGACCGACCAGTCCGTGAAAGAGATCGACGCCCTCCTCGCCAAGAAGGAGGAGGAGATCCTCGAGGTGTGAGCGGCGGAGGGGCGGGCCGCCGTCAGGCGGGCCCGCCGCACGCCGGGGGAGGGACGCGATGGCCGACGGCCCCAGGGCGGGCTGGCTGCGGCGCCGTCTGCGCCTGCTGCGGGCCGGCGCCGGCCCCGGGCCGGCCGAGCCGGCCGCGGGCGGCGCCGAGTGCCGCTACCTCGCGATCATCATGGACGGCAACGGCCGCTGGGCGAAGCGCCGCGGTCTGCCGGTGGCCGCCGGCCACCGCGCCGGCGCCAAGGCGCTGCGCCGCGTCCTCGAGCACGCCCTTGACCTGGGCATCGCCGAGGTCACCGTGTACTCCTTCTCGACCGAGAACTGGGAGCGCCCGCCGGCCGAGGTCGAGGCGCTCATGGACCTCTTCATCGAGATGATCGAGTCGCAGGTGCCGGACATCCACGAGCGCGGCGCCCGGGTGCGCTTCGTCGGGCGCCGCGAAGGCGTGCCCGAGGCCCTCGTGCGGCGCATCGAGGAGGCCGAGGCGCTGACCGCGAAGAACACGCGCATGACCCTCTACATCGCCTTCAATTACGGCGCCCGCCAGGAGCTGCTCGACGCGGCCGGCGGCCTTGCCGCCGAATGGGCCGCGGCGGCCGGATCGGCCGGCGGGCCGGGCGGCGAGGGCGCGGTCGAGCTCGGTGAGGCTGCGGCGGCGAGCGAGGGGGGCGCCGGAGCGGCGCCCGCGGCGGCGAGCGAGGCGGGCGCCGGAGCGGCGCCTCCGGCGCGGGCGCCCGCCTTCAGCACCGCCGACCTGCACCGCCACCTCTACGCGCCCGAGATGCACGACCCCGAGCTCCTGATCCGCACCTCGGGCGAGCTGCGCCTCTCGAACTTCCTGCTCTGGCAGTGCGCCTACGCCGAGCTCTACTTCAGCGATGCGTTGTGGCCCGACTTCGGCGAGCGCGAGCTCGACGAGGCGCTCGCCGCCTACGCCCACCGGCAGCGGCGCTTCGGCGGCCGCGAGCCGGCCGCACGCCCTCACGACGGAGGCGTCGATGCCTAGCATCAGCCCGCTCTTCACCCGCGTCCTGACCGGCGTCGCGATCGGGCTCATCGCCCTCGTCGTCGTGATCCGCGGCGGGCTGGTCTTCTGGGTCGTGATGGCCGCCCTCGCCGTGATCGGGCTCAACGAGTTCTACCGGCTCACCGCCGCCTACAAGCCGGTGCGCCTGCCGGGCCTGCTCTCGGTGCTCTGCCTGCTCGCCGCGGCGCAGTGGGGCGACGCGCGCTGGGTGCTCGGGGCGACGGCGCTGTCCTTCGCCGGCATCGCCCTCTTCGGTCTCGCCATCGGGCCCAAGCCGGGGGTCACCGTGCGTCTCGCCGTCACCCTGTTCGGCGCCCTGTACCTGGGCCTCGGGTTCGCCCACCTCGTCCTGCTGCGCGGCCTCGGCGGGGAGGACCTCACCCTGCTCGGCCGCGACGTCGTGCTGCTCGTGGTCTTCGGCACCTGGGCCGGCGACACCATGGCCTACTTCACCGGGCGCTGGTTCGGCTCCACGCCGATGGCCCCCGTGCTCTCCCCGAAGAAGACCTGGGAGGGCTTCGCCGGGGGCCTCATCGGCACCGTCCTCGTGGTCGTCTTCATCGGCCTCTACGTGCACTACGACGTGCCCGATTGGGGCCCGGGCGCCTCCGTCGTCCTCGGCCTGCTGATCGGCATCGTCGGGCCGCTCGGCGACCTCTTCGAGAGCCTCGTGAAGCGCGACGTGCAGATCAAGGACTCGGGGCGCGGCCTGCCCGGGCACGGGGGCGTGCTCGACCGCTTCGACGCCCTGCTGTGGGCGAGCATCGCCGCGTACTACGTCCTGACCCTGGCCCTCGGCTTCTGACGGTCCCGTGAAGGCGCCGCGCACGCGAGCAGCGAGGCGGAAGTCGCGGCCCGGCGAGCGGCGGCCGCTGACGGCGCTCTCCGAGGCCGAGAAGCGCAGCTCGCTGCTCACGGCCTGCGCGGCCTTCATCGCCGCCGCCGTCGTCGGCGCCGTGTCCTACCGCATCGGCCTCGGCTTCGACCCGCAGGACGAGGGCTTCGCCGTCGTCGTCCCCTGGCGCTGGGCGCTCGGCGACCGGCCCTTCGTCGACGAGATGAACCTCATGCAGACGGCCGGCTTCCTCACCTACCCCTTCGTCAAGGCCTACGTCTGGGTGACGGGCGGCAGCGAGGGCATCGTCCTCTACCTGCGCCAGCTCTACGTGCTCTGGGTGGGGATCGTCACCGGCCTCGTCTTCTTCGGCCTCAAGGGCCTCGTGCGCTGGCAGTACGCGGGGGCGATCTCCGCCGTGTACATCACCTTCGTCGTGCTCGGCGCCTCGCAGCTCAGCTCGGCCACGCTCTCGACCGGCTTCCTCACCATCGGTGTGGCTCTCGGCGTGCGCGTCGTGCTGGGCGGCGACGAGCTGGGGAGGGGGCGCCGCCTGACGGCCGTGGCCGCGGGCGCAGCCCACGGGCTGGCCGCGGTGGCGGCGCCGACGCTCCTCGTGCTGCCGCCGCTGTACGCCGTGGCGATGGCGCTGGCCGTGGGGCGGGTGCTGCCGCACCGGCTGGCCGCGGCGCAGTGGGCGAAGGACGCCCGCGAGGCCCGGGCGGCGGTGGCAGCAGTGGATGCCGGCGGCGAAGGCGAGCGCGGCGCGCCCGCTCTCGAGGCGGCCGACCCGCGCACGGCGCGCGCCGCCTGGCAGGCCGTGAGCGCCTACGCCGCCGGCTTCTTCGCCGTGGCCTTCACCGCGGCCCTCGTCGCCCTGAGCTTCGGCTGGAGCAACCTGACGCGCGACTGGCGCTACCAGATGTCGATCGCCTACGACGCCGACCAGCTGGGCGGGGCCGGCAAGGGCTGGCGCCTGCTGACCGGCGCCGCCGAGATCGTCGTCTCGGTGCCGGTCTCGCTGCTCGCCGGGCTGGTCCTGCTCGTCCTGCTGCGTTCGCGGCCCCGCCTGGCGCGCGTCGGGCTCGTCGTGCTGCCCCTGGCCCTGTACTTCGCCGGGCGCCGGGCCGAGACCGAGACCACCGGCTTCGCCGTCATGATGACGGCCTTCGCCGTGCTCGCCTTCTTCTTCGTGCAGCCGCGTTTCGCCGAGCGTGCGGCGCGGCTCCTCATCTGGGTCGTCGCCCCGGCGGTGATGGCCGGAGTCTGGGTCGCCTTCACCGCCGTCGACGGCCTCGCCAACGCGGCCGTCGGCCTCGCCCCGGGGTTCATCGCCGGCGGCCTCTTCATGGTGTGGTCGGCCGGCCCCGAGGCCGACGACCCCGGGGAGACCCTGCGCGTGCCGGGGAGCATGGTCGCCGGAGGCGCGAGCCTGAGCCCGTCACCGGGCATCCGGTCTGGCCCCTCCGACACGCCGGCCGCGGTCGAGCGCAACCGCTGGTCGCTGGTGATGGCGTCCCTCATGGGCGTGATCGCGGTGACCATCGCCTTCACCTTCCAGTACCTGCCCCAGGACATCCCCTACTCGCACCTCACCGTGCGGCTCGAGGAGGGCCCGTACCAAGGGCTCCTCGTGCGTGAGCACGATGCCCTGTTGCTGGGCCAGCTCGAGGAGGACCTCGCGAAGTTCCGCGCGCCGGGCGAGCGCCTCATGATCTTCTACCGCTCGCCCGGCTTCTACCTCTTCTGGCCGGAGGAGATCGCGACGAACACGGTCTGGCTCCCCGGCGAGGCCGAGGACGACCCGCTGCCGCACTCGACGCAGGCCTGGTTCCTGCGCACCAGCGAGGCGCCGGACGTGCTCCTGCGGCCCTTCCTCTCGAGCGGGCTCAGCGACGAGACCATCGAGCAGTCGTACACCGGCGGCCTCATCGGCTTCGAGGTCGCGGCGCGGCGCGGCGACTACGTGATCCTGCGCCGCTCCCCCGGCGTGAGCGACGCCATGGTCCTGAACGCGCTGGTGGAGCCGTGAGCGCGTTGGTGGAGCCGTGAGCGCGCCGGAGGAGGCCGTGAGCATGGGCGACGAGCGGGGACGTGGCCCGCTACCTCGTCACCGGCGGCGCCGGGTTCATCGGCTCGCACCTCGTCGAGCGCCTGCTCGCCGCGGGCGCCGCCGTGCGCGTGCTCGACGACTTCTCGAGCGGGAAGCGCGAGAACCTGTCGGCGGCGGTGGAAGGCGCGGCGGGTGCCACCGCTGCGGACGCCACCGCCGCGGCCGCCGGCGGCGGCGCCGAGGGCGCCGCGGCACGGAGCAAGGCTGTCGGCCGGGCGCCCGCAGATCCCGGCCGACGGCTCGAGGTCGTCGAGGGAGACGTGCGCGACGCCGCACTCGTGCGTGAGGCCGTCGAGGGCTGCACCGCCGTCTTCCACCTCGCGGCGATCGCCTCGGTGACGCGCTCGGTCGAGGACCCCGTGGGCACGGGGGCCGTGACCCACGGCGGCACGGTGAACGTGGGCACGCAGGCGGGCATCGCCGGCGTCCCGCGGATCGTGCTCGCCTCGAGCTGCGCCGTCTACGGGGACGCGGACGCTCTGCCGCTCGGCGAGGACGTGGCGCCACGGCCGCTGAGCCCGTACGCGGTCGCCAAGCTGGCGAGCGAGGAGACCCTCGTCGCGCTCGCCGGGGGCGGCGGCCCGACGGCCGTCTGCCTGCGCCTGTTCAACGTCTACGGACCGCGGCAGGACCCGGGCAGCGAGTACTCCGGCGTGATCGCGCGCTTCGCCGAGGCAGCCGTGGCGGGGAGCACGGTGACCGTGTACGGGGACGGTCTGCAGACGCGGGACTTCGTCTACGTGGAGGACGTGGCCGCGGCGTTCGTGCGCGCGGCGGAGGCGCCGGCGGGGCGGCTGGAAGCCGCCGGGACCGGCGCCCCCGAGGGCGTCCCCGCCGCGGTCGTGAACGTGGGGACCGGCGCGCAGTCGTCGGTGCTCGACCTGGTCGCGGCCCTGCGGGCCGCGTCGGGCCGCGAGCTGCCGGTCGAGCACCGTCCGGCGCGCCCCGCCGACATCCGCGCCTCGCAGGCCGACGTCGCGCGGGCCGCGTCAGTCTTCGACTGGCGGCCCACGGTGAGTCTCAGCGACGGCCTGGCGAGGACTTACGCCGCCTGCGCGGCGAGCGTATCCTGAGGCCGAGATGAAGGAGCCGAGCACGACGAGGGAAGGCTGCCGGGGAGGGCCCGATCGGGCGGCGCCGCACCCGGCAGATCGACGTCGGCGGCGTCACCGTCGGCGGCGACGCCCCCGTGCGCGTGCAGTCGATGACCTGCACCGACACCGGCGACGCGGCGGCGACGCTGGCCCAGGTGCGCGCCCTCGCCGACGCCGGCTGCGAGCTCGTGCGCGTCGGCCTGCCCGAGGCCTCGGCCGTCGCGGCCTTCGGCCGCGTGGTCGCCGAGGCCCCGGTCCCCATCATCGCCGACATCCACTTCGACTGGCGCCTCGCCCTCGACGCGCTCGAGCAGGGCGCGGCCGGCGTCCGCGTCAACCCCGGGACGATGGCCGAGCGCCACGTGCGCGAGATCGTCGACGCGGCGGGGGAGGCCGGGGCGGCGATCCGCATCGGCGTCAACCAGGGCTCGCTGCCGCGCGCCTTGCGCGGCAGGGGCGAGCGCGACCCCGCGGGGGCGCTCGTCGAGGCCGCGCTCGGCTACGCGCGGCAGTTCGACGGCTGGGGCTTCGCGCGCTACAAGCTCTCGGTGAAGTCGTCGTCGGTACCGACGACCATCGCCGCCTATCGCCTGCTCGCGCAGGAGACCGACGCGCCCCTGCACGTCGGCGTGACCGAGGCCGGGACCGCCTGGAGCGGGACGATCAAGAGCGCCGTCGGCATCGGGGCGCTGCTCGCCGAGGGCATCGGCGACACGCTGCGCGTCTCGCTCACCGCGGACCCGGTCGAGGAGGTCCGGGTGGCGTGGAAGATCCTCGCCGCGCTCGGCCTGCGAGCGCGCGGCCCCGACGTGGTCAGCTGCCCGACCTGCGCCCGCACCGAGCTCGACATCGTGGCGCTCGCGGAGGAGGTCGAGCGCCGCCTGGCCCTCGAGCCGGAGCTCGCGGCGCGCCCCGTCACGGTGGCCGTCATGGGCTGTCGCGTGAACGGCCCCGAGGAGGCGCGCCACGCCGACTTCGGCATCGCCGGCGGCGCCGGCGAGGGCGTGCTCTTCGCCCACGGCGAGAAGGTCGCGACGGTGCCCGAGGCCGAGCTGGTCGAGGCGCTGCTCGCGGCGATCCGCCGCGGCTAGTACACCCGCACCGTGCGCACGTCGCTGGTCTTGATCTCGGGCCAGACGACGCGGTACTGCATCGGGCGCCACACGGTGGGCGTGAAGAGGTAGCGTCCCTCGGCGTCGGTGGGCATGCTGGCCAGCGTCGACCAGGTCAGCGCGCCGAGCCTGCCGCCCCTGCAGCCTCACGACGCGGTCGGGCACCGGCCCGAAGGTCTCGCAGGCGATGCGCCCGCGCACGTTGACGTACGTGCCCGGGCGCACGTTCGGCAGCGCGTAGATGCTCACCGAGTTGCCGCCGGCGAAGGCGAACCAGCTCGGCTTGTGCCAGCCGGTGTCCTTGCGCAGGCCGGTGTAGACGCCGCCCGTATCCTGCACGAGGTACCAGAAGAGGTTCTGCACCTGGTCGTAGCGGCTCGCGTAGGCGTAGGCGATGCGCAGGAACTTGGCCTGCTGCAGGAGGGTGACGGTGAACCCGCCGAACGCGTCGCAGGGCTCGGTGTTGTAGCCGTACTCGGTGAGGTAGAAGTTCTTGCCCGGGAAGAGGCGCAGGAGCTGGCCGAGGTTGTAGAGCGTGACCGTGGTGGTCAGGTCGTTGGGCGGCTCGTCGGGGCGGATGTTGACGCTGCCGCCGGGCGTGTACGGGTGATGGGAGTAGATGTCGAAGTAGGCGCCCGGCGCCCATGACCTTCATCATGCCGGCGAAGCGCTGCGGGCTCGTGCGGTAGACGTCGTTGTTGCCGACCGGGCCGGTCGAGCCGGCGACGACGAGGTCGTCGGGGTCGACCGCCTTCACCCCGGCGTTGAAGGCCTTCAGCATGGCGACGTAGCGGTGGATGGCGAAGTACGGGTCGTCGGCGGTGGTCTGGGGCCAGATGTAGGGCCACAGGTTGGGCTCGTTCCAGCACTCCCAGCGATTGACGTGCGCCCCGAGGCGCTGCGGTGAGGCGGCTCATGAACGCCTGGAGGTCGGGGATGTGGGCAAGGTCGATGGCGTAGAAGTGGTAGGGGACTCCGGCGACGTAGCCCGGCGGCGGCTTGGCCCACAGTGTCTTGTCCTGCGCCCACGGTGGGTGTGGCCCAGACCATGACGAGCGGCTTGAGGCCGAGCGCCCGCGCCTCGGCGACGGTGTCGTAGACCGCCTGCAGGTAGGCCTCGTTGTCGACGCCCTCCTCGGGCTCGGCTCGCGGCCACGACACGTCGATGCGCAGCCAGCGGGCCTTGAGCTGCAGCGCCATCTCGGTGAGCCGGGCGGTGCGCTCCTCGGGGCTGAGGTCGATCAGCGGGGTCTGGCAGAGCGCGCGGACCGCCGTGGCGTGGGCGGCCGGCGGGCTCACGCTCGCGGCCGCGAACATGCCGACGAGCAGCGCGACGCCGGCCAGCGCACCGATGCATGCGCGGCGACGACGGTTCGCTTGTGGTCGGCCCCCCATCAGTCCCCCTCGAGGACAGAGTACTCGCCCGCGGCGACGAATACCAAGGCCGGCGGGCGCCGGCGGTGTCCGGCGAGGCAACACTGGGGCGGCCGGGGAGGCACCGGGGGCGGCCGGGGCCACGCCGGCGACGGCCGTGGCCCACGCCGCCGACGGCCGCGCCCCGCGTGCGGTACGTCTTCGGGCCGTGGACGCACCTCCCTGCCAGACGCCCGCCGCCGGCTCCCGCCGGAGCCTGAGGGGCCTCACCGCCGCTACTACGAGATCGCCGGTGTGACTCTGCGGGTGGAGAGCCCGTTGCCCATCCTGGCAACGACTTTCGCGCCCAAGTTCGCGCTCTTCGAGGTCGACGGCCCGGGCCCGGACACCGTCGTGCTGCGTCACCACTTCGGCCTGCCGACGCGAGGCGCGGGCGTCGACGGCGCGAGGCGAGCCGCAGCGAGGTCTATCGCAAGCCGCCGTGGGCGGTCTACCGACAGGGCGAGTCGTGGGTCTACGAGGGTATCTCCGCCGACGCCGCACGACCCGACGCTGCACCTCGTGGCCGCGTTCGACGACGGCCACACGGTGGGTGACCTCTACCACCCGGCGCACGTAGCCGAGTGGTGGCGCGCCGGCGGGCTCGGGTCGCTCACGCATGTTGCCGAGCGACCAGATCGTGCTGGCGCGCCTCCTCGCCGACCGCGAGGCCTGCCTACTGCACTCGGCCGGGGTCGTGCTCGACGGTCAGGGCCTGCTCTTCGTCGGGCACTCCGACGCCGGCAAGTCGACGACCGTCGAGCTGCTGCGCCGCGGGCTCGGCGCAGCGTCGTCGAGATCCTCTGCGACGACCGCACATCGTGCGTGCGGCCGCTGGCCCGCGGGCTTCCGCGTGCACGGCACCTGGAGCCACGGCGACGTGCCCGACGTCTCGCCGGCGGCGGCGCCGCTGCGGGCGATCCTCTTCCTCGAGCAGGCGCGCGGCGAACGAGCTGCTGCCGCTCGAGGACCGCGGGGAGGTGTGGCGGCGACTGCTGGCCACGATCATCAGGCCGCTCGAGACGGCCGACTGGTGGCGCAAGGAGATGGACGTGCTCGAGCGCCTCGTCGCCGAGGTGCCGTGCTACGCGATGCGCTTCGACCGCGGCGGCGGATCGTGCGCGAGCTCGAGGGCCTCCTGTGAGCGACTACGTCCGCCGCGTCGGCGGCGCCCTGCCCGGCCTCACGCCGCGCCTCGCGAGCCTCGACGTCGAGCTCACCGAGCGCTGCGACAACGACTGCATCCACTGCTGCATCAACCTGCCCGCCGGCGACGCTGAGGCCCGCGCCCGGGAGATGACCACCGTCCGAGGTGGAGGGTCTGCTCGATCAGGCGGCCGAGCTCGGCTGCCTGCAGGTGCGCTTCACCGGCGGCGAGCCCCTGCTGCGCCCCGACTTCGAGCGAGCTCTACCTGCACGCACGACGCCTCGGCATGAAGGTGCTGCTGTTCACGAACGCGCGACAGTTGGGCGCGCGGCGGCGTCGGGGGGCGCGGCGAGCGGCTCGCCGACCTGCTGGCGCGGGTGCCGCCGCTGGCCGCCGTCGAGGTGAGCGTGTACGGGATGCGCGCGCGAGTCGTACGAGGCGGTCTCGCGACGCGCCGGGCTCGTTCGCCCAGTCCCGGCGCGGGGTCGACCGCCTGCTCGAGCGCCAGTGTGCCGGTGCTCGTGAAGTCCGCCCTGCTGCCGCCGAACCGCGCCGAGATGGCGGAGTTCGAGGCCTGGGCGGCGAGCGACCGTCGGCGATGACGCAGCCGGTGACGCTACGCGATGGCCTTCGACCTGCGGCAGCGCCGCGACGATCCCGACAAGGACGCGCGCATCGCGCCGCTGCGAGTGCCGCCGGAGGAGGTCGCCCGCGTGCTCGCCCGGGAGAGGCGAGGCGTGGCGCGCGTCGATGCGGCACGTTCGCCGCGCGCCTTCTCGGCCCGCCGGGTGACGCGCTCTTCGCCTGCGGCGCGGCGTGCGGGGCCGGCCGGAGCGTCAGCGTCGACGCCTACGGGCGCGCGCAGCCGTGCTCCTACGTGCGCGCGCCCGAGCTCACCGTCGACCTGATCGGCCGCGAGGGCCGCGCTCGTCACCCTCGCCGAGGCCGTCGAGCGCTTCGCCGGGCTCGGCGACCTGCGCGCCACCGACCCGGAGTACCTGCGGCGCTGCGCGCGTTGCTTCCTCAAGGGGCTCTGCGAGCAGTGCCCGGCCAAGTCGTGGACCGAGCACGGCACGCTCGGACACCCCGGTCGACTACCTCTGCGATGTCACGCACGCCCAGGCGCGACTCCTCGGCTGGCTGCATGGGGACGAAACGGGCTGGAATTGTCCGGACTGGAGGGATAGGGTGACCACTGGGTAAGGGGCCGGCCGTCTTCGGCCGCCTGCCCTCCCGCGAGCTTCCCGCGAACCAAGGTTCAGGAGCCCAGATGACCGAGCCAGGGGTCGACCCGGTCAGCCTCGACGGCGTGTACGCCGTCTCCGACGGCGTCGTCGCCCGCGAGATCGAGGGCGAGATCGTCATCGTCCCGCTCGTGGCCGGCGTCGGCGACGCCGACGACGAGCTCTACACCCTCAACGAGACCGGCGCCGCGGTCTGGCGCAAGCTCGACGGTGTACGCACGCTGAGCTCGGTCGCGCGCGAGCTCACCGACGGGTTCGCGGCCGCCCCGGGGACGGTGGAGAGTGATGTGCTGGCCCTGCTCGGGGAACTGGCACGGCGGGGCATCGTCGTCCTGGTCCCAGCGGCCTGAGACAGGTGGCTGACGTGCATGGACTCCTCGCTCCCCGCAGGATGAACGCCCTTTTCCGAATCGGCCAGATTGCGCCCCCCGAGGGTGCGAAATCCTTGCCACCGCAGACGGCGATTTGGCAGAATGCGTGGACGGAAGGAATCGGGGCCGGTTCGTCCGAATAGGATTCCGGATTCCCGTGGCGGGCCATACTCGGCGGAGAGCGGGTAGTGCCACACAGTCGACCTGGGGCGTGAGCATGTCTGCAGACAAGAATGTGTGGCAGCGGCCGGAGCTCGTGGTGCTTGCGCGCAGCCGACCGGAAGAGGCCGTTCTGGTGACGTGCAAGTTCGCCGGCCTCTCGGGGCCCGGGCGTCCGGCGGTGCGAGCCTGCGTGCATCCCGCGAGCGGGCAACTGCGTCAACCCCTCGTCCTCGTAGCCGGCCGTCCGATACGCGTCGGGCCGCCGGCACGCGTCAGCGATGGGGCCGAACGCCGAGCTGCGGCTCTCCAACACCGCTCAGCTGGAGCTTCTTCGAGGTTTCGCTGAGCGCGGCGCCGGCGTTCGCACGACCGTGCTCGCGGGTCAGCATGTGCGCCCTTCGTCCGCGACCGCGACGTGGTCACCATCGCTCCGCTTGACGGTCGGCACCCTCGCCTCGGCGACGTGGTGGCCGTTGCGCTGTCGGCGACCCCGAGCGTCTCGTCGATCCATCGCGTCGTCGCGCGGCCGTCGGCGAGGGATGGCTGGTCCGCGGCGACGCCTGCCTGGCGCCGACGGCGTGGCCGCGGGAGCGACCTTCTCGGGCGCGTCGCGCGCGTGGAGCGCGGCGGTCGCGAGGTGCGGCTGGGCGTCGGAGCCGGGCTCTCGGGCGGTGGGGTGATCGCCGTCCTCGGTCGTTCGCGGGGCGCTCGGCTTTCGCCCTGGGGCTGTGGCGCCGGTCGCGCCGCGCGACTGCGGCGGGCGCGAAGCGGCCGTACAGCCGTCGCGCAGGTACCGTGCCTGCGCGATCGCCGGCATGCCCCGCGCGTGAGCGGTCACCGAGCGCGCGTGACGGTGTCGGGGCCGCGCGCGCCTCGCAGAGACGGGCTCCGGGTGACGCGAGTGGGTCGCCGCGGCGGGCGGCGCGTCGTCGGCTCGGTGCACCTCGTCGTCCAGCCCGACGGACCTGACGCCCTGGGCCGGCCACTGGCTGAGCTCGCTGACCGTGCGCGCGCCTCACCGCGGGCTGGGGGTCGGCGAGGCGCTCGCGCGTGCGGTGGTCGAGCGCGCACGCCGTGCCGGCGCCGACGAGCTGTCGCTGGCCGTCTTCGAGGACGACGCCCGCGCCGTCGCCTGTATCGGAAGCTGGGCTTCGAGCGACGTCGCGGTGCCGGCGCTCGAGCCGGTCTTCGCGGAGGAGCTGGCGCGCTACGGCCGCCGGCGCGTCGTCATGCGCAGGGTCGCTGCGCGGACGGCGCCGTGAGCCCGCGCGACCGAGATCCAGGAGCTCCCGCTGTGGGACCGACTGCGGGCAGAAGCCGCGTGCCGCTCTCGTTCGAGCTCGAGCTGACGGCGCGCTGCAACAACCACTGCCGGCACTGCTACATCGACCTGCCCGCCGACGACGAGCGCGCGCGGGCGGCCGAGCTGACGACCGACGAAGTCCTCGCTCTCGGGCGCGAGGCCGTGGATCTCGGCGCACTCTGGTGCCTGCTCACCGGGGGCGAGCCGCTGCTGCGCGACGACTTCGCCGACATCTACCTCGGCCTCAAGCGCCTCGGCCTGCTGGTCAGCGTGTTCACCAACGCCTGCCTCGTCACGCCGGCGCACGTCGAGCTCTTCCGCCGCTACCCGCCGCGCGACCTCGAGGTGACGGTGTACGGGGCGACGCGCGAGACGTACGAGGCCGTCACGCGTCGCCCCGGCTCCTTCGCCGCCTTCAGGCGCGGACTCGATCTGCTGCTTCGACGCCGGCCTGCCGGTGCGGCTCAAGACGATGGCCCTGCGCTCGAACCTCGCACGAGCTCGACGAGATCTCCCGCTTCTGTCGCGAGCGCACCAAGGATTACTACCGCTTCGACCCCTTCCTCCACCTGCGGCTCGACGGCGACGAGGCGCGCAACGCCGAGATCCGCGCCGAGCGCCTCAGCCCCGAGGAGGTCGTCGCCGTCGAGGACGCCGACGCCGAGCGCATCGCCGCCCTGCACCGCGGCTGCAGCGACGGCACGCTCACGTGGCCGGAGACGGACGAGGTCTGTCACTTCGGCCTCGACCGGCTCTTCCACTGCGGCGCCGGGGAGGGGAGCTTCACCGTCGCCTACGACGGCACCTTCAGGCTCTGCAGCGCGCTCTGTCACCCGGAGACGGTCTTCGCCCTGCGTGCCGACGGTCGCGGCCCGGGGACGCTGCGCCCGGGCGCCCTGCGCGAGGCCTGGGAGGAGTGGGTGCCGCACGTGCGCGCGATGCGCGGCACCGACCCGGCGTACCTCGAGAAGTGCGGCACCTGCAACATCGTGAACCTCTGCGCCTGGTGCCCGGCGCACGCCGCCCTCGAGACCGGGCGGCTCGACGCCTGGGTCGAGCGCTTCTGCGAGGTCGCCCACGCGCGGGCGGCAGCGTTGCTGTAGGGTCGCGGCACCATGGCGCCACCTGCCGACACACCGCCGAGCACTCCCACACCGCCGGGCGCTTCCACACCGCCGCCGAGCGCCACGCCGCCGCTCGCCGCCGTGCTGCTCGCCTGCACGCGCGACCCGGGCGACGCGCGCACGGCCGCGGCGCTGCGCGCCGCCCTCGCGCGCGTCGCCTCCGCGCCGCCCGGGGAGCCCGGTTGGGACGCTCTCGCCGCGGCCGCGGCGCGGCACGGCTTGGGCGGGCTGCTCTATCGCCGTATCGTCGACCTCGCCTACGAGGCGGTGCCGCAGGCGGTGCTCCTGGGCTGGCGCGAGCGCACCGTGGCCGTGGCGCAGCGCTCGCTGCGGATGCAGGTGCAGCTGCTGCGGGTGCTCGACGCGCTGCAGGACGGCCGGCGTGGCCGTGCTCGCCTACAAGGGGCCCGCCCTGTCGCAGCAGCTCTACGGCGACGCCGGCCTCCGGCACTTCAGTCGACCTCGACCTCCTGGTGCACCCCGAGACGCTGCCGCCCGTGCGCGCGACGTCGCCCTCGCCGCCGGGTTCACGGAGAGGTACGCCTTCGACGCCGTCCCGCTCAGCCTGCTGCAGGACGCCGAGCAGGAGATCGGCTTCACGCACCCCGAGACCGGCCTGCACCTCGACGTGCACTGGCGCGTCGGGCCGCGCTTCGCCGCCGACTCACTGCTCGCCGAGGAGCTCTTCGCGCGCTCGGCGACGGTCGAGCTGCTGGACCGCCCCGTGCGCACGCTGGGCCCGCACGACGTCGTCCTCACGCTCACGATCCACGCCTCGGTGCACGGCTGGCTCAAGCTCGAGGACGTCGCCGCCGCGGCGGCCGCCCTGCGCCGGCTCACGCCGGCCGAGGCGGCCACCCTGCCGGCCCTCGCTCTCGAGCACGGCTGCCAGCGCCGTCTGCACGTCGGCGTGCTGCTGGCCGCGACCATGGCCGAGGAGCGTCTGCCGTCACTCCTCACGCGACCCGCGCACGACGACCGCCGCGCCAAGGACATCGCTTCGCGGGCGGGCGCGCGGCTCGTCTGGTCGGTGACGGCGCCCCAGGTGCTCGACGAGAGCGACCCGCGGGCCCGCGCCAAGGGCGTGCTCTGGGAGGCCGTCGGGCTCGACACGCGCGGCGCCGCGGCGAAGCACCTCTGGCGGCGCCTGACGACGGCCGGCGCGCGCGACTGGCCCGAGCCTGCGCTACCCGGACCGCCGCCGGGGGAGGGCGAGGAGGGTGAGCAGCCGGGCGTCACGTCCGCCGGCCTACCCGCGGAGGGCGAGGCGGATGAGCAGCCGGTCGTCGCGTCCGCCGCCCGACCCGCGGAGGCTGAGCCGCAGAGCTCCGTGACGGTGCGGGGCGCGGCACCCGGCGGCCGGACGCCTCGCGGAACGACCGGCCCGGCGCCACGAAGCCGGCCGGGCCCCGTGGCTCGGCTGCGCACCCTCGCCCGCCGGCAGCGCCGCTTCTGGCGGCCGCCGGGCGCGGGCGGGCACTGACGGCGCCGTCACCGGCGCGGCGGATCGAGCCCTGGCCGTCGCCGGCGCGGCCCGTCCGGCGCGCCGCGGCCCTCGCTCAGCGCCTGAATCGAGAGCGCGTAGATGTTCAGGTCGCGCGCCCGACCGTCGGTCCACACGACCGTGCCGCCGTCGACGGCGGGCTGTCCCTGCCAGCCGGGCGCCGTGCACACGGCGAGCTCCTTGCCGGTGGCGAGGTCGTAGCCGTAGATGTCGTAGTCGTCGTCGCCGTCGACGTTGCGCCCGTCCTCCCACACGATGAGATCGCCCGAGACGGCGGGCTCGAGCTCCTCGAGGGCCGTGGCGCCGGCGACGAAGAACTCGGTCCCGCTCGCCAGGTCGTAGCCGTACACCTCGGTGGAGCCGCTGCGCGCGTCCGACCAGACGACGATGTCGCCCGAGATCGCCGGGCGCAGCTGCTGCCCCGCCGCGGTGCAGATCGGGAACTCCGTGTCGGTGGAGAGGTCGCGGCCGTAGATGTCGTAGGTGCCGTTGCGGACGTCCGACCAGACGACGATGTCGCCGGAGATGGCTGGGGAGGTCTGGCTCATCGCGGCCGTGCAGATCGGGAAGGTGATCTCGGCGACGATGTCGCGACCGTAGATGTCCCAGTTGCCGTTGCGGCTGTCCTCCCAGACGACGATGTCCCCGGAGATCGAGGCGGACTTCTGAGAGGCGAGGCCGTGGTAGACCGGGGTCTCCACTCCGCTCTCGATGTCGTAGCTGTAGAGGTCGGGCGTGTTCCCGCCGGTGCGGAAGTCGGTCCAGGCCACGAGGTCACCGTCGATGGCCGGGCGGGTCTGCCAGTACACCACCGTGCAGATGGGGAACTCGAGCGCGGCGAGCCGGTCGTAGCCGTAGACGTCGGACTCGGTGCCGGGGCGCATGTCCTCCCAGACGACGACGTCTCCGGAGACGGCCGGCTGCGACTGGTCGCTGCCCTGCACGCAGATCGGCTCCTGCACGACGACGGGCGCCGGCGCGCAGGCGAGGGCGGCGCGGGCGTAGCGGTAGGCGCCGACCCACCAGGACTTCACGGCGAAGGCCGCGCCCGTCGAGGCGGCGACGCGCAGGCGGCACTCGGTCAGGCTCTTGCGCGAGAGCAACACGGCGTCGGCCTTGAGGTCGCTGGTCACGTCGCCGCCGGCGAGCTTCGTGCTCCACCAGTCGAGGGCGCCGGCGGCGCTCCTCCACCAGGCGACGGGCGCGGCGAAGGCGGCGCCGTCGCTGCGGAACACGCGCAGCGAGCTCGTGGCGTTGCCGAGGTCGAAGAGGACGAAGGCGTCGCCCCTGCCGTCGGCGTCGAGGTCGCCGCAGGCCAGCTTGGCGCGCGCGGCCTTGAAGTCGCCCCTCCACCAGCGGGCCTTCGTCACCGCCGTGCCGGAGGAGAGGAAGACGTCGAGACGCGCGCGTGGTCAGCGTGCTGCGATACAGGCTCACGAGGTCCTCGCGGCCGTCGCCGTCGGCGTCGGTCGACGAGATCTTCGCCTTGTCCCACACGTAGGCGGCCGACGGCCAGACGACCTTCTTCGTCATGGTGACCTTGCTGACCCCGGAGACCGTGGTCGCCGAGACGGCGGTGAGGTAGGCGTGGACGGCCGCGGTGTCGGTGCCGGTGCGGTAGAGGACGTAGGCGTCGTCGGCGCCGTCGCCGTTGACGTCGGCGATCTCGAGCTTCGCGCGGCTCCAGGTCAGCGTGCCGCTCCAGGCCGTCGTCTTCACGTAGCTGGTGCCGGTGGAGAGGAACGCGTACAGGGCGCTCACGCCGGACCCTCTGTCGTAGAGCACGAGGGCGTCGGGCTTGCCGTCGGCGTTGAGGTCGCCCGCGGCGAGCTTCGCCTTGTCGGTGTCGAAGGCGCCCACCGAGCTCTTCCAGAAGAGCTTCTTCGTGAAGGCCGCGTTGTCGGAGACGAAGGCGTAGAGGGCGGCGGTGTCGTCGCCCAAGTCGTAGAGGCTCGCGGTGTCGAGGCGGCCGGCGTCGGTGGCGATCTCGGCCGTGGCGACGGCCCCGGGGTCGTCGAGGGCGAAGGCGGCGGGGGAGAGGAGGAGGCAGACGAGCAGGGCCAGAGCGAGTGCGAGTGGTGCGGCGCGAAGAGACGCAGGTACAGACGGCGTGGGACGATGGGCGTCCACGATCCCCCCTTGTTTGAGTTCCCCTGTCGGAGCCCGGCCGAGGTAATGAGGCTCCAGAGCATCCATAGTACGACGGACGGCCACAGAAATCACGCCGCGCGCGGTGGCGCGGCGTGGCCTCCGCTGGCGACGACCGGCGGTGGGGGCGCTCGAGAGGGGCCGTCCGCCGGCCGGCCGATGACACGGCTTCGGCTCGCGCCCCCGTGGTAGTCTTCCGCCCGTGAGCCCGCGTCCCCGAGAGGAGCGACCGCGATGACCGGCAGCCCCGCCACCCCCGACCGCCACGTCGTCGTCCTCGGCTCGACCGGCTCGATCGGGCGCCAGGCGCTCGAGGTGCTCGCGACGATGCCGGCGGCGCAGCTCACCGGCATCGTCGCGCACTCGAACTGGGAGACCGCCCTCGAGCAGTGCGCCGCGCACTCCGTGCCCACCCTCGTGCTGCGGAGCGACGAGGCCGCGCGCGCCGCGCGCGGCGCGGTCGCCTCGAGCACGGGCCTCCCGGCCGGCTTCAAGGTGCTCTCGGGCGACGCCGGCACGCTCGAGCTCGTCCACGCGTCCGCCGCGCAGGCCCGCGACCGCCGGCCTGCCCGCTCATCGTGCTCAACGGCATCGTCGGCGCCGCCGGCCTGCGCGCCACGCTGGCGACGCTCGAGGTCGGCGCCACCCTGGCCCTCGCCAACAAGGAGAGCATGGTCGCCGGCGGCCCCTTCGTGACCGCCGCCGCGCGCGCCACCGGCGCCCGCGTGATCCCCGTGGACAGCGAGCACAGCGCCCTCTTCCAGTGCCTGGGCGACCAGGGCGCCGCCGTCGACGAGCTCCTCCTCACCGGCTCGGGCGGCCCCTTCCGCCTCTGGGGCGCCGACCGCATCGCGCAGGCCACTCCGGAGCAGGCTCTCGCGCACCCGAACTGGTCGATGGGCCCCAAGATCACGATCGACTCGGCCACCCTCATGAACAAGGGCCTCGAGGTGATCGAGGCGCACCAGCTCTTCGGCGTGCCGTACGAGCGCGTCACCGTGCTCATCAACCCGCAGAGCGTCGTGCACAGCATGGTGCGCTTCAGGGACGGGGCGATCCTCGCCCACCTCGGCGTGCCCGACATGCGCACCCCGATCGGCTACGCCCTCGGCTGGCCGGCGCGCCCGACCCTGCCCATGGTCAAGCGCCTCGACCTGCTCGCCGCCGAGGTGAGCTTCGCCTGCCCTGACCCCGAGCGCTTCCCCTGCCTGCGCCTGGCGATCGAGGCCGGCAAGCAGGCGGCGATGGTCGAGGCCGAGGCGGGCTGCGCGACGGGGGTGTGCGTCGTGCCGCCGAGGCCGCCGCCTGGCGAGAGGTGGGGAAGAGGCCGCCTCGGCAGCACCCACACCGCGACCCCGCACCGCCGCCGCGCCGATCGTGCTCAACGCCGCCAACGAGATCGCGGTGCAGGCCTTCCTCGAGCGCCAGATCGGCTTCCTCGACATCGCGATGACGGTCGAGAAGTGCCTGAGCTGGCTGGGCGGCGAAGTGGTCGAGAGCCTCGACGAGGTCTTCGCCGTCGACGCCGAGGCGCGCCGCTTCGCCACCGAGAGCACGGCGAGCCGGCGCACCGGGATCTGACGGCGCCGCCAGGCGCCGCCGTCTCTCGGCGACACGTCACCAACGTCAACCTCAAGCGCCTCTTCCAGCCTTCTGTAGCCCGCCCGACTGCGATGAAGTGACGCTGTCGCACGACTTGACGATACGCTAGGATGTACCGACAAGCGTATCGTCAAGAGGAGGCGTCCGATGGCCGCTCTTTCGCCCATCAGTCGACGTTCGTCCGGTCACCGAGTTCCGGGCGCACACGTCGGCGGTGCTCGAGCAGATTCAGACCACGAAGCGGCCGCTCGTGCTCACGCAGCACGGCCGCAGTGCCGCCGTGGTGCTTGCGGTCGACGTGTACGAGCAGCTCATCGACGAGGTGATCCTCGCCCGGCGAGGTCCGGGCCGCCGAGGCTGAGATCGACGCCGGCATGGGCATCCCGCACGAGGCCGTCGAGCGGACGCTGAGGGAGCGTCACCTGAAGTGAAGGTGCAGTGGGCGCCAGCGCGTCGTGCTGCAGCTGCGATGGCAGCTTCGCCGCGACGCGCGGCCGCCGCGTTCCCGAGCTCGACAGAGACGACCTTCGCGAGGTCATCGTTGGGCCGTACCGTGTCGTGTACCGTCGTCGCGCCGATCATCGTGGAGATCGTCGGCGTCCACCCACGCATGCGACGCGACTTCCTGCGGGCCGCTCGTCGAGGGCCTGTCCGACCTTGAGGCCGGTCGCGAGCTCGAGCTTGCTGAGGTCAAGAGGCAGCTCGAGCTCGACTAGGTACGACGTGCGTCCGCCACGGACCGCACGCCCTGGGACGTCTGAGGCGTTCGAGGATGCTGGGTCGAGCTCAGATCGTCACCGATGATCGGCCATTGGGAGCCTTGAGGCTCGCACTGCCGATGAGGCAGAGTCGGGCACGGCAACGACCTGCGAAAGGAGTCGGTCGATGACCGGGACGCACACGGTTCCCTGCGGGCCTCGCGACGGCTATACTTCGATAGCCGCGAGGAGGTAGACCGGATGGTGACGAGGGTGCAGAACTGGGGCACCAGCCAAGGTTTGCGACTGAGCAAGGAGCGTTGTCGGCCGCCGACATCGATGTCGGTGACGCGGTCGATGTCACCGTGCATGAGGGGACCATCGTGGTGACCCCCGGGCGTCGGGTCCGCGGCGCTCTCGAGCTCGAGGATCTTCTCGCAGCGATACCCGATGACTATCGGCACGAAGAGCTCGAATGGGGCCCGCCGGTCGGCGACGAGGTCTGGTAAGTGGCCGCGTACGTACCCGAACAGGGTGAGTCGTGGCCGTCAGCTTCGACCCTCAGTCGGGGCGTGAGCAGCGAGGGCGGCGCCCCGCTCTCGTGATCACCAAGGGGCCGTTCAACAGGCGTACGGGGCTGTGCATCGTCTGCCCGGTCACCAACGCGCTTCGGGATCACCCGTTGCACGCGGCGATCCCGGAGGCTTCGGGCGTGTCTGGCGTCGTCATGGTCGAGCAGGTGAAGTCCCTCGACTACCGAGCGCGTGGCATGAAGCGCATCGCCCAGGCACCGTCGCCGGTGCTCGATGAGGTGCTGGCGCTGCTCGACGCCTGCATCTACTGACCGACCTCCGGGCAGGGAGGCGGGTCGCCGACTGCGGGCGTGTTCGCCAAGCAGCTCTTCGGGAGCCCCCGAGGGGCACGCAGGCACGTGTGCGCCGTCGCAGGGCGGCGCACGCCGCGCCGGCGCGGTCCCGCGCGCCGGTGACGTAGACTAGCGCCATGAGCGAGACGATCTACCTCGCCGGCCACACCGGGCTCGTGGGCTCGGCGATCGGGCGCGCCCTGGCGCGCCACGGCTACGCCGAGCCCCTCGTCGCCGACCTCGACGAGCTCGACCTGCGCGACCAGGCGGCGGTGCGGGCGTTCTTCGACGCGCACCGCCCCGACGTGGTCGTGAACGCCGCGGCCAAGGTCGGCGGCATCATGGCCAACTGGGAGCAGCCCTGGGAGTTCGTCTACGAGAACCTCGTCATCGAGGCGAACCTGCTCGAGGCGGCCTTCGCGCACGGCGTGCGCCGCTTCGTCTTCCTCGGCAGCTCCTGCATCTACCCGCGCGAGGCGCCGCAGCCGCTCAAGGAGGAGTACCTCCTCACCGGCCCGCTGGAGGAGACCAACCGCCCGTACGCGATCGCCAAGATCGCCGGCATCGAGATGTGCCGCAGCCTCAACCGCCAGTACGGCACCGACTACCTCTCGCTGATGCCGACCAACCTCTACGGGCCCGGCGACAACTTCGACCTCGCGACGTCGCACGTGCTGCCGGCGCTGATCCGCCGCTTCCACGAGGCCAAGCTCGGCCTGCCCGACGAGGCAGGGGCGCCCGCCGGCGAACCCCACGGCCCGGTGACCCTCTGGGGCAGCGGCGCCCCCCGGCGCGAGTTCCTCTACGTCGACGACGTCGGCGAGGCCGTCGTCTTCGCGCTCGAGCACGTCTCCGCCGCGAGCGTGCCCGACGGCCTGCTCAACGTGGGCTGCGGGGAGGACCTGACGATCCGCGAGCTGGCCGCGCTCGTGCAGCGCGTGGTCGGCCACGAGGGCGAGATCGTCTGGGACACGTCGAAGCCCGACGGCACGCCGCGCAAGCTCATGGACGTCGGCCGCCTGCGCGGCCTCGGCTGGAGCCCGACGGTGCCGCTCGAGGAGGGCCTCGCGCGCACCTACGAATGGTTCCGGCAGCACGGGCCGAAAGGAGAGGCATGAGCGGCGAGAGCGTCCTGAGCGGGGGAGAGCGGGCATGAGCACCGACCTCATGGGCGGCGGCTCCCGACCGAAGGCCCTCGTCACCGGCATCACCGGCCAGGACGGCGCCTACCTCGCCGAGCTGCTGCTCGAGAAGGGCTACGTCGTCCACGGCGTGAAGCGCCGCGCGAGCTCCTTCAACACCGAGCGCGTCGACCACCTCTACGTCGACCCGCACCAGCAGGGCGTGCGCTTCTTCATGCACTACGGCGACATGAGCGACGCGACCAACCTGATCCGCATCGTGCAGGAGACGCGCCCGCAGGAGATCTACAACCTCGCCGCCCAGTCGCACGTGCAGGTGAGCTTCGAGACCCCCGAGTACACGGCCAACTCCGACGCCCTCGGCACGCTGAGGCTGCTCGAGGCGATCCGGATCCTCGGCCTCGAGCGCGAGGTGCGCTTCTACCAGGCCTCGACGAGCGAGATGTACGGGCTCGCCCAGGAGTCCCCGCAGTCCGAGACGACGCCCTTCTACCCGCGTAGCCCGTACGGCGCCGCCAAGCTCTACGGTTACTGGATCACGGTGAACTACCGCGAGGCCTACGGCTTCCACGCCTCCAACGGCATCCTCTTCAACCACGAGAGCGCGATCCGCGGCGAGACCTTCGTCACGCGCAAGGTCACGCGCGCCGTGGCCCGCATCGCCCTCGGCCTGCAGGAGACGCTCTGGCTCGGCAACCTCGACTCGCGGCGCGACTGGGGCCACGCCCGTGACTACGTGCGCGCCATGCACCTGATGCTGCAGCAGGACGAGCCCGGCGACTACGTGATCGCCTCGGGCGAGCAGCGCTCGGTGCGCGAGTTCGTGCGCGCCGCCTTCGCCGAGGTCGGCGTCACGCTCGCCTTCACGGGCAGTGGCACCGACGAGGTGGGCGTCGTCGACGCCGTCGACCTCGAGCGGCTCACGCTGGCGCGCAACGGTGGGAAGGACGAGGGGGCGGGGGGAGCGGGCGGTGGGGAAGAGGCCGCCGCGCGCGGCGCGGCGCACGTGCCGATCGACGGCGAGGGCCCGGTCGTGCCCGGCGCCGTCGTCGTGCGCGTCGACCCGCGCTACTTCCGCCCGACCGAGGTGGCGAGCCTTCTGGGAGACGCCTCCAAGGCTCGCCGCGAGCTCGGCTGGGAGCCTGTGCACACCTTCGACGAGCTCGTCACCGAGATGGTCGCCCACGACCTCGCCGAGGCGCGGCGCGACGATCTGCTGCGCGCCGGCGGCTTCGCCACGCGCAACTTCCACGAGTAGAGGACCGCGGCGCGCCTGCCTGCGAGCGCCGCCGGTCGCGTGGGCCTGATCGGCCGCCGCGGTCCCGGCGGCCGCCTCAGCCCTTGAGCGCCCCCGCCGCGCGCAGCATCTCGACGAACTCGGGCAGCACCTCGGGGTGCGCGCCGACGACGGCCGGGCCCTTGCCGTGCGCGCCCTCGAGCAGCGCGACCCCGGCGCCGGCGGCGCGGGCGATGATGCTGCCGGCGGCGTAGTCCCAGGGGGAGAGGTCGAGCTCGTAGTAGGCGTCGACGGCGCCGGCGGCGAGCTGGCAGAGGTCGAGCGCCGCCGAGCCGCTGCGGCGCAGGTCGGCGACCTGGCCGAGGAGCTTCGCGGCGACGTCGCCCTGCAGTCGCCGCTGCGCGCGGTCGTACGAGAACCCCGTGGCGACGATCGACGAGCGCAGCGGCTTCGGCCGTCGCCCCAGCGCGAGCCGCCGCCCGCCGCCCCCGTCGAAGCTCTCGCACCGCGCCTCGCCGCCCTCGACCCCCGTGTACAGCCGCCCGAGGCTCGAGTGGCTCACGACGCCGAGCAGCGGCGCCCCGTCGACCTCGACCGCGATCGAGCAGCCGAAGAAGGGGAAGCCGAGGGTGAAGTTGGTGGTGCCGTCGAGGGGGTCGACGACCCAGCGCACGCCGCTCGTGCCGTCGCGCGCCGCTCCCTCCTCGCCGACGATGCCATCGTCGGGCCGCTCGCGCCCGAGCACCTCGGCGATGTGCGTCTCGACCTCGACGGTCGACGTCGGTGACGAGGTCGTTGGAGGCCGACTTGCGGTCGACGTCGCCGGGCTCGCCGAGGCGCTCGAGGTGCACGCGCCGAGGCCCAGCGGGCGAGCTCGGAGGCGAGGGTGAGCAGTCTCCTCGGTCTGCGGGGTGGGGTCACGCTGCGCGGTCGTGCGGGCGACGACGGAAGAGCTCCGAACCAGCCCCCACATGAGCTCGAAGCCCGCCGCGGCTCGTACGACGGAGTCGGGCTCGAAGGGCGGCAGCCCAGGGATGTCGTCGTACCCGAGGGCGGCAGTCGGCGGCCCCTGGGGCCATCGCGCCGATGGTCCAGTCTGCGACGGTGCCGTGCGTTTGCGGAGGTGATCCCATCGCTTGCTCCTAGGGTAGCAGCAGGCCGTTCCGCCGGCCAAGGACGCACTGTCACCCGCCCGGCCGTATCGTCACCTTCAGTTCGTGTGGTACGATGACGCTACCGTCAGATGACGCCGAGCACGAGGCGTCGGTCGACGTCATGGGCGGGCATGCAGTCGTTCGTGAGAGGTACGGCAGTGTGCTCGTCGAGAAGTCCACGATGTCGACCACGGTCCTCCGCATCGCCACCTGTCGAGGGCGTGCCGGCGCGGGGACGGCGCGAGCTGAACCTGTTGAGCTCTATGAGGTACCCGACCGGCGTGGGCTGCGGCTCGGCCGACGCGCGTACGACGCCGCTTGCGGCGAGCGTCAGCGGGCTCATGCTCGCCGCTTGCGCGCTGCGTGACGAGCGACTGACCGGGACGAGTGAGATGACTCTCGCGGCAGAGCCAGGAGCACAGCGCCGACCATCGAGTTCGACGCCACGGCGGTGCGCTCGAGAGTAGTCCGCCGCCAGGTAGAGGGCGCGCTGGAGCGCCTCGCGCTCGGGCGGCGCGACGACATCTGGCGCTCGCTGCGGCTGAGGCGGCCGCGGGGCGCGAAGGGCCGGCCGTCCTCGTCGGCGATCTGCACGAGGTGGTCGGGGCCGACGGGCTCGATGCACTGGCCGGCGGACCGTCGTCGCTGGCGTACGTCCTGCTCGTGCGCACGACGCTCGACGCCAAGCTGCGCCGGCAGCCCGACATCGCGCTGGGGCTGAACGACGAGCGGTTCTTCGTGCTGGAGCTGCGCGACGAGGCAGCCGGCAGCGCATCGAGGCGCGCGGCGCTGCTCTCCGAGTACTTCCGCGCGCTCGTCGAGCGGCTTCAGCCCGATCGCGTGCGCTCGGCAGCGGTTCTCGCCAGAGGATGGCGTGCTGTGGCTCGAGTTCGGCGACGGGCTCCGGCGCGCCGTCAAGTGGGCCGCGTTGCCCTTTGCCGCCAAGCTGCGTTCAGCCGGTGAACGCCGTCGCCCGCGAACACGGCCAGGCGGTGCTCTGACCGGCGCCGACGGCTCCGAGCACGACATCGACGCCGGCGCTCTGCGCAGCGCCGTCGACCCCGGCCATGCCTCGAGGGCGGGCCGGCGTCACGCCGCGGAGCGCGCCGCCGCGGTGCGCGCCTCCGCCGCATGCGGGAGAGCCTCGGCCTCAGCCAGGAGGAGGTGGCCCGGCGCAGCGGCGTGCCCCAGGAGAGCCTCAGCCGCATCGAGAACGGCCACCGAGACCCGCGCCTCGACACGCTGCGCAAGCTGGCCGCGGCCCTCGGCATGGACGTCCCCGCTCTGCTCGCCGCCATCGCGGCTGACTCGCGACGCCGGCGCCCGGCCGAACGGGCGCCGCGGTTGCGCCCGACCCGCCGACCCGCCACCCTTGACCCATGCCGACGAAGTTCAAAGAGCCGCCCGAGCCCGGGACAGGGTCGAAGGGACCCGCCTGGCTCGGGCGCATCAGCAGCTGGTCGTGGGTCTTCCTGGTCGCGCTCGTGGTCGCGCTCGCGCTCGGGCGCTGGACGCTCCTGGTCGCGATCCTCGGCCTCGCGCTGCTCATCCTGGTGCACGAGTTCGGGCACTTCATCGCCGCCAAGGGCTTCGGCATGCGGGTCGAGAAGTTCTACGTCGGCTTCCCCCCGGCGGCGGCGCGCAAGCGGCGCGGCGAGACCGAGTACGGCATCGGCCTCATCCCGCTGGGCGGCTTCTGCAAGATCACCGGCATGAGCCCCGAGGAGCCCGTCTCCGACGCGCTGGTCGACGAGCTGCTCGCGGCCGCGCGCGCGGGGAGCATCGAGAGCACCTACACGGTCGCCGAGCTCGAGGAGGCGCTGAAGCGCGTCAAGACGCGGGTCAACAAGCGCATCGCCGCGACCGGGGCGCTCGACGACCCCGACATCAGCGAGTGGCGGCGCCAGCAGGCGCTGCTCGAGGAGCGCCTCGCCGAGCTGCAGCGCCCCGAGGGGCGCGGCGACCCGGTCTACTGGAAGAAGCCGGTGTGGCAGCGCAACATCACGATCTTCGCCGGCCCGTTCATGAACTTCGTCGCGGCCGGCCTGATCCTCTTCGCCTTCGTGCTCGTCGAGGGCACGGCGACGCCGAGCCTGACCCTCGACCGGGTGGTCGAGGGCTCGCCGGCGGCGTCGATCGGCCTCGTGCCCGGCGACACGCTGGTCGGCGCCGACGGCGTCGTCTGGCAGGAGTGGGCCGACGCCCAGGCCTTCTTCAAGGGCAACGCGAACCAGGAAGTGACGCTGGTCTGGCGGCCGGCCGGCGCGGCCGAGGGCGAGACGCGCTCGGCGACCGTGACCCTCGAGGAGCACCCCGACGTGCCCGGGAGCGGCTACCTCGGCGTGCGCGCCGGCCTCGACGTCGACCGCCCGCCGCCCTGGGAGGCGGCGTGGCTCGCGGTGACCGGCACCTACGACGTCTTCCGCGGCACCTTCCAGGGCTTCTACATGCTCTTCTCGGGCGAGATCAGCGCGACCGGCGACGAGGGCGCCGTGGGGCCGGTCGGCATCATCGACGTGAGCCAGGACGCGGTGCGCGAGGGCTACTACCCGATCCTGCTCGCCTTCCTCTCGGTCAACCTGGGCATCATCAACCTGCTGCCCCTGCTGCCCTTCGACGGCGGGCACATCCTCTTCAACACGGTGGAGAAGTTCAAAGGCCGGCGCGTGGACGCCAAGGTGCTCGAGCGCTTCGCCGCCGTGGGCGTGACGCTGCTGATCCTGCTCTTCCTCTTCCTGACGTTCAGCGACCTGAACCGGATCTTCGGCTGAGCGCGGCGGCGCGGCGCGACGAGGTCGTCGGCGCCGCCTCCTGACCGGCCCCTACGCGGCGCGGTCGTGCGGCCGCCGACGGCATCTCATCGACGCCACTTCTGCCTGCACGCCGACCTTGTCGCGCGTGATGCGAAGATGCTAAGATGCGAAGGCATCACCTCACGACAGCGGCGGGCGACGACGTATCGCCGCATCCACCTGAGGAGGCCGCCGTGCCGCGCACCACGATCACCCTGAGCGACGAGCGCTATCGCGCGCTCAAACAGGCCGCCGCCCGGCGCGGCCTGACGATCACGGAGATCGTCGACCAGGCCCTCGAGCTCGCCGGCGTCAACACGCGGGAGTCGGTCATGCAGATGCTCGCCGAGGCGGGGAGGCGCTCCGGGCTGACTGAAGAGCGAGGCCATGCGACTGGCCGTGAGGAGACACGCGCCGAGCGCGCCGAGCGCGCCGCCGAACGGCGGGCGTGACCGCATGCCGCGGCTGTTCGCGGTCGACACCAACGTGATCGTCGGCGGGGTCCTCAGCTTCGGTCGTCCGAGCGCCACGTCCCTGGTCCTTACGGCGCTGCTTGACGGCCGTGTCCCCTTCGTGATCTCCGCGGACCTGCTTGCCGAGTACCGCCGGGTCCTGCTGCGGCCGATCATCGCGGAGCGCCACGGCTGGGCGTCCACCGACGTCGACCGTCTTCTGGCCGAACTGACGATGGCAGCGTACCTCCGGCAGCCGCCGGATGATGGCGCCCCAGACACGGATGACCCGCCTCCGGACGGCCCGGCAGGCGACGAGCACGTGATCCGCCTTCTGGCCCACGAACCACGGGCCTCGCTGGTGAGCGGCGATGGGCGGCTGCTCGACGCCGTGCGTGGCTGGCGCGACGTGCTGACGCCGGCGGAGCTGGTCGCCCTGCTGGGCCTGCGCTACCGCGCCGTCATATAGGCATCAAGGAAGTCGTCGCGCGAGATCCTCGCCTGCCGCTCATCCAGCGACGGTCGCCTCGGCGACGAAGGCCTCGAGGACCGGGGACTCGGCGTCCAGGGCGTCGGCGCCGAACGATTCCAGATGGAACGCGATCGCGGCCTTGACGTCGGCCAGTGCGGCTTCGTAGCTGTCGCCTTGTCCCACAACCGAGCCGTTCAGCCCAAGCGGGTACGCCACGTAGCTGTCTGAATGCTTCTCGACGATGATCTTGATGTTCGCCATCTCAGCCTCAGGGTGACCTGCGGCGATGGAGTTCGTCGCGGCTCCAGGAGGAAGTTCCGCGCCGGGAGGTCGCCGCCGCCGAGAGCCGCAGCAGGTCGGCGGAGAGCTCGCGACTGCAGGTCGTCGGCGCCGGCGAACGCCGTGAGGTACTCCTGCAGGAGAGCTTCGACCGTAGTGCCGTCCGCGAGCGCGCGTGCACGCGCTCTCTCGAGGACCTGCTCGTCGACGTTGATGGTGAGGCTGGCCATGGTTCGGTCAGTGTAGACCGGGCCGCCGCCGGGCGGAAGGTGGACAATCGACCCGGCCGAGGGAGGTCTACGCCGTCCCCCCACACCTCCCACCGCAGCCCCGGCACGCGCTCGAACTCGCGCACGTCGGCGGTGACCATGACGAGCCCGTGGGCGACGCAGGTCGCCGCCAGCCAGAGGTCGTCGGCGCCGATGATCGTGCCGGCACGGTGCAGCTCGGCCCGATCTGGGCGTGAGCGCGGGCGCAGGCGAGGTCGGCGGCCAGCACCGGGAAGCGCTCGAGGAGCCCCTCGACGAACGCCGAGCGCCGCGCCCGCACGGCAGGGTCGACCGCCCGGTGCACCCCGTGCAGGAGCTCGCTCGCGGTGATCACGGAGAGGAAGGCCTCCTCGTCGGCGTGACGCGCGACGTGTGGCTCCAGATCGAGGCGCCCGCGCTCGGCCTCGATGAGGATGCCGGCGTCGATCAGGACGGCCATGCCTCGCGCTCCTCGGCCTGCGAGAGCTCGGCCCGCGCCGCCTCGAGGTCGGTGGCGAAGTCGGCCGCCTCGGCGGCGGAGAGGCGGGGCAGGGCGTCGAGCAGGGCCGGCAGCTCGCCGAGGCGCGTGCCGGCGGGGAGGGGGCGAAGCTCGGCCAGCGGCCTGTTGCCGCGCACGGGGTGAATCGTCCGCGGCGGTACGCGACGCGGTTCACGTACTCGGCGAAGTGGCGGGCGGACCTCTGTGACGGTGACGTGCGGCATCGGCGGCGCTCCTGTCGGGAATCTGATAATCAGACTAGCCGAGGAGAGCGCGTTTGTCACGGCAGGAAGCGCTCCGTCGAGAGAACTCCGGCGACGAAGTCGCCGCGCCGGCTTTGGAGCGAACCGCGTACGACGATATGCTGGCAGTCGAGCAGATTCTGGCCGTGGGATGCATTGGGCATCGGCGGAACGCCAGTCGTCGTGTTCTTTGATCTCGAACGGAGGTGAGTGGTGGGCTCTGCGACCATCCGCGTGTGGGGTGACGAGGAGTGCCGGCGCGTGCACGAGGCGACGCTCAGGGTGCTGGCCGAGACGGGCGTCGAGGTGCTGCACGAGCCGGCGCGCGAGTACTTCGTCCGCGCCGGCGCGAAGGTCGAGGGCAGCCGCGTCCGACTCGACCGCCGGCTGGTCGACGACGCCCTCGCCTCGGCACCGAGGTCGTGGCAGGTGGAGTCGCGAGGTCGCGACGAGGTCCTCACCCTGGCGGACGGGCAGATCTACTTCGGCACGGGGTCGGACTGCCTCTACGTCGCCGACCCCGACACCGGGGAGCGACGCCGGGCCACGCTGGCCGATGTCGAGGGGCTGTCGTCGCTGAGCGAAGCGCTGCCCAACATCGACTTCGTCATGTCCATGGCGTTCCCGGCCGACCTGCCGCCCGAGCTCGAGGTGCTGTACCAGCACGTGGCGATGCTGAAGGCGACGCGCAAGCCGCTGCTCGTCACTCCTCGCGACGGCGCTCAGCTGCCGCGCATGAAGGAGATGGCCGGGCATCTGCGGTGGGGAGGACAGCCTCATCGTCTACGGCATGCCCTCGCCGCCGCTGATCCACGACCACTTCGCGCTCACGAAGGTGATCGAGGCCGGCGCGCTTGCGCATGCCGCTGGTCTACGCGCCGGCGCCGACGGCCGCGGCGACGGCTCCCGCCTCCATCTCCGCCGTCGTCGTGGTGGGGAACGCGGAGGTGCTGAGCGGCCTGGTGCTCCACCAGCTCGTCACGCCGGGTGCGCCGTTCGTGTACGGCGCCGGCTGCGACACGTTGGACATGCGCACCATGATCAACCCGTACGTCTCACCGGAGTGGCTGCTGGGCTGCCAGGCCGGGTGCGACCTCGCGCATCACTACGGCCTGCCGAGCTTCTCGTACGCCGCCTACTCTGACGCCAAGACGCTCGACGAGCAGTGGGGCGTCGAGGCAGGCGTGACCGCGGCCGTCGGTGCGCTCTCGCGCGGCACGCTGCTGCACGACGTCGGCTACCTCGAGTCCGGCATGCTGACCGCCTACGAGGCGGTCGTGCTGGGCGACGAGCTCGTCGGCTTCGCCCGGCACCTGCTGCGCGACGTCGGCGTGGACGACGAGGCGCTCGCCGTCGACGAGATCGTCGCGGCGGGGCCGGGCGGGAACCACCTCGGCCGGCCGTACACGCGACGGCACTACCGCGAGTTCTACGTGCCGTCGCTGATCGACAAGGCGGCGCACGATCGTTGGGAGTCGGCGGGAGCGCTGACGCTGAAGGACCGCGTGCGCGCCCGGGTCGCGGAGCTTCGTGCCGCGCCGCCGCTCTTCGAGCTTGATGAGGACGTGAGCAGGCGTCTCGACGCGATGGTCGCCGCGGCAGGCGGCGCCCTGAGCGCCTGACCGTGAGACGCGCGCGACGCACGGTGAGGGGGATCTCGAGGCCCGGGCGGGCTGAGGCATGAGGACTGACGATCGTCTCCCGGCGTCCGGGAAGACCCCGGTCACCGATTTCGTGTGCGGCCTGACCTGGGATGACCTCCCCGCGCGGTGCGCGAACGCGCGAAGCTCTGCACGCTCGACAACCTCTGCGCGACCCTGGCCGGCACGTCGGCGCGGGTCGCGAAGATCGCGGCGGACTACGCCGCCTACGCGTGGCCCGGCGACGAGGCGAGCATCCTGCCGTCGGGGCCGCGCGTGTCGGCGCTGGGCGCGGCGTTCGCCAACGGCACGCGCCGCGAACGGCACCGACATCGACGACTGCGGCGTGTACACGTGGGGGCACCCCGGCGCCCAGCTCTTCCCGGCCGTGCTCGCGATGGGCGAGTCGCTCGGCATCGACGGGCGGCGCTTCCTCGACGGCGACCTCCGTCGGGTACGAGGTCGCCTTCCGCGCCGCCCGTTGCCAGCACGACTACAGCGAGACCTACCGGGCCTGCGGCTCGTGGGGGTCGGTCGCCTGCGCGGCGGCGGCGGCGTACCTGATGGGCCTGCCCGCCGAGCAGGTGGAGCAGGCCCTCGGCATCGCCGAGTACAACGCGCCGTACCTGCCGATGATGCGCGACATCGACCGACCGTCGATGGCGAAGCACGGCATCGGCCTCGGCGCCGTCACGGGGATCATGTCGGCCCAGCTTGCCGCGCGCGGGCTTCACCGGCGTCTCGCCGCTCCTGCACAGCGAGCGCTACGCGGCTTGGGTCGAGGACATCGGCACGGAGTGGCTCCTGCCCGACGGCATCCAGTGGAAGCGGTTCTCGTGCTGCGCCTGGGCGCACCCGTCGCTCGAAGCCGTCGAGGGTCTGATGGCGCAGGGGCCGATCGCGCCCGAGGCGATCGACAGGGTCGATCGTGCGCACCTACGACGAGGCGGCCCGTCTCGTCGGCGTGCCCGACTCGACCGAAGCGGCGCAGTTCAGCCTGGCCTGGCCGGTCGCCGCCATGCTGACCGACGGCGAGGTCGGCCCGTCCCAGGTCCTCGAGCCGCGCCTCGTCCGACGCGGCAGTGCGGGAGCTCGCCGCCAAGGTCGAGGTCGTCGGCGACCCCGAGCTGACCAGGTTGCACGCGCTCGCCGAGGACTTCGACCCGGAGGGCAAGGACGCGGCCGCCGTCAGCATCCATATGAGCGACGGCCGCGTCCTCGACTCCGGCCTGACCGAGTGCCCGCCGCTGGTCCTGGACCGGGCGGGCATGGTCGAGAAGGCCCTCTGGCTGCTAGCGCTCCGGTCGCGCGACCGCAGCGCGGCGCGACGAGCTCATCGAGCTCGTGCTCGCCCTGGACGAGCTGGAGCGTATCGACGAGCTGGTGACGGCCGTCGCGGCGAGGGTGGAGCAGGCGGATCACGCCACGTGAGGGAGTGAGACACGCCGCGGATCGGCGGCGGCGGATCGTACGATCAGAGAGCGTCAGACCAAGGCGGCGAACGGGGGAGCATCGTGACAAGGAACCAGCGCATGGCCATTCCGCACGGCACGACCGGGCGCATCCTGCTGGTCGTGATCCTCGCGATGATGCTGGGCCTGGTGGTCTGCGCCGGCCCGGTCGGGGCCGACGACGCGACGCCGGCGCCGGCCGAGCCGGTCATCCTCAGCGTGGGGTGGCAGGACGACCCCGACAACCTGAACCCGTTCATCGGCTACAACATCTCGTCGTACGAGATCTTCCACATGAACTACGACTTCCTCGTCGGGTACGACCCCGCGACCCTCGACCCGCGCCCGGAGCTGGCGGTCAGCTGGGAGGCGTCGCCCGACAGCAAGGTCTGGACGTTCAAGCTGCGTGAGGGCGTGACGTGGCAGGACGGCGAGCCCTTCGACGCCGAGGACGTCGTCTTCACCTACGACTACATCATGGAGAACGAGCTCGCCGCGTTCGTGAACTACACCTACAACATCGAGTCGGTGGCGGCGCTCGACGACTACACGGTCGAGTTCCGTTGCGTCGAGCCGAAGTCGAACATGCTCCGGCTCTGGGTGCCGATCCTGCCGGAGCACATCTGGAGCATGGTCCCCGGCGAGCAAGGCCGAGACGAGCTACCGCAACAAGCCGCCGATCATCGGCACGGGGCCCTTCCAGGTCGTCGAGATCAAGAAGGGCCGCTACGTCAAGCTCGAGGCGAACGAGGACTACTGGGCGGGAGCGCCGAAGGTCGACGAGGTCTACTTCAACATGTACCAGAACGCGGACACGATGGGGATGGACCTCCAGGCCGGCACCATCGACATCGCCACCGGGCTGCCGCGCGCCCAGTTCGCCGGCCTCGAGTCCGAACCGGGCATCACGGCCATCGCCGCCGTCTTCAAGGGCAACGACTACATCAACTGCAACTGCTACGACAGCCCGGACTCGCTGGGCCACCCGGCCCTCAAGGACTGGAAGTTCCGCAACGCCCTCGCCTACGCCGTCGACCGCGAGAAGATCGTCGCGCTGGCCTACGGAGGCTACGCGACGCCCGGCACCAGCATGATCGCCGCGCCGCTGCCCTACCACTGGGAGCCGCCGGAGGACCAGAAGCAGACCTTCGACCTCGAGAAGGCCGCGGCAGCTGCTCGACGCGGCCGGCTACACGGACACGCGACGGCAACGGCGTGCGCAACGACCCGACGAGCGGCGAGGACATCGAGCTGCGCCTGTGGACCGACTCCGCCTCCGAGAGCGGCGGCAGGTCGGTGCGGCTGATCGCCGGCTACCTTCGACGAGATCGGCATCAAGACCGAGATCGCCATGGTCGACTTCGGCGTGCTGCTCGACGCGCTCTACAACTACGACGGCGACACGTACGCGCCGGACTTCGACCTCATGGTCTGGGGCATCAGCCAGTACGTCGACCCCGACCCCGCGCTGAGCTGGCTGACGACCAGCCAGCTCGAGTTCTGGAACGACGCCTGCTGGACGAACGCGGAGTACGACCGCCTCTACGAGGAGCAGGCGGTCGCGACCGACGTCGACCAGCGCAAGGAGATCGTCTTCGCCATGCAGGAGATCTTCTACCGGGAGGCGGCGCAGATCGAGCTCGCCTACCCGCGCGTGCTGCAGGCCGTGCGCTCCGACGACTGGGAGGGCTGGGTGCAGTCGCCGGCCGACGGCGGGGCCATCATCTACACGACCGACAACATCGACACGTACCGCCTCATCGGGCCGAAGACGGCGGTCGTCGAGGAGGCGGGCTCGTCGTGGACCTGGCTGTACATCGCGATCGCGTTCGCGGTGGTGGCCATCATCGTGGTGGTGTGGCTGCTCGTGCGCGGGCGGCCGAAGGCGATCGAGACCGAGTGACGGGTGTCCGGCATGCAGACCAGGAGTGACCTCCCGCATGCCGTCCGCCTGATCGCCAACGAGTGGATACCGCTCTCCGACGGCGTCCGGCTGGCCGCGCGGATCTGGCTGCCCGAGGACGCCGTCGAGCACCCCGTGCCGGCGATCCTCGAGTACATCCCGTACCGCAAGAGCGACGGCACGGTCGAGGACGACGCCGTCATGCACGGCTACTTCGCCGGGCACGGCTACGCCGCGGTCCGCGTCGACATCCGCGGCGCCGGCGACTCCGAGGGCCTGCTGCACGACGAGTACACGACGCAGGAGCACGACGACGCCGTCGAGGTCATCCGCTGGCTGGCCGCGCAGCCGTGGTGCAGCGGTGCGGTCGGCATGATGGGCATCTCGTGGGGAGGCTTCAACTCGCTGCAGGTCGCCGCCCGCCGGCCGCCCGAGCTCAAGGCCGTGATCTCGGTGTGCTCGACCGACGACCGCTACGCCGACGACGAGCACTACGTCGGCGGCTGTCTCGAGGCCTCCGAGATGGGGCAGTGGGCCACCCAGCTGCTCG
>CAWBRS010000004.1:0-16933 GCA_963791345.1 uncultured Thermoleophilia bacterium
GGGCGCACGACGTGCGTCCTCCAGCGGCGGTGCATCATGACGACCGCGAGTAGCAGGCGCGACGTCACCACCTCGCGCACCTGGTCGGAGCGGCTGCCGGAGTCTGGCCGCCGCGGTGAGGGTTGGGTGGCCCTGCAGGTGGTGTTGCTGGCGGCGATCATCGCCGTCGGCGTGCTCGGGGCCGGTTGGCCGGGAGCGGGAAGCGGCTGGCGTATCGCCGCGGCCGGGCTGTTCGCCGCGGTCGGACTGTACCTCTTCCTGGGTGGGACCACCGGTCTCGGTCGTCAGCTCACGCCTTTCCCCAAGCCGGTAGAGCGCGGCAGCCTGAAGCGCAGTGGAGCCTACCGTTTGGTGCGGCATCCGATGTACGGCGGCGTGCTGCTCCTCACCCTGGCCTGGTCGCTGCTCAGTTCACCGCTGACGCTGCTGCCGTGGGCGATCGCCGTCGTGTTCCTCGACGCCAAACGGCGCCGCGAGGAGGCCTGGCTCGAGGAGCAGCACTGGGAGTATGAGGAGTATCGGCAGACCGTGCGGTCGGCCTTGGTGCCCTTCGTGTGGTGACCGGGAGCTCGGGGTCAGCGGGTTCTCGGATGGCGCAGGAGTGCCGTCCAGATCCCGATCCCCGCTCCGAAGGCGGTGTGACCGACCAGCATCGCGCGCAGGACGCGCGGGGCCTCGGGGCTACGGTGTGCGAAAGCCCCGAGGCCCCACGACGGGTGCATGGCGAGCAGAGGCAGCAGTGAGGTCGCGACACCGTAGGCCGTCGCCTTCAGCAGAGAAGACCTGGAGCCGGTGCGCCGCAGCAGCGCAAGGTAGATTTGTGTCAGGGCGATGCCGGTCACATAGTGGACGGCGAGGCCGACGGCCGCCTCGCCGCGGACGGGTGGCTCCCCCGGGAGATCGTCATGCCAGACCTGCCCGCGCATCATGCCCATGGCCCAACGGCCGACGGGGTCGAGTCCGATGAGGCCGGACGTGAACCCGTCTCCACCCAGCCGACCTGCGGCGACCAAGGCAGCGTCCATCGTCACGGTGGCCAGCACACCCACGCGGACGCTCTCGGGCGCGGCCGCGACTCTATGTCCCATCACGCGCATGACCGGCCCATTGTAGTCGCCAACGACGGCGAATGGGGCCGAGTGGGTCTCACTTCAGCCCCGTCCTTCGCCGGTCGACTGGGACCTGTGCACGGGCTGCAAGTCATGCATGAGCCAGTGCCAGTTCGGGGCGCAGTTCTACTCGTCGGCCCTCGGCAAGGTTCACATCGACCCCGCCAGGTGCTTCGGGTGCGGGGTCGTCAGCTCAGAGGTTCCGGCTCGAAGCGATAGCCCATGCGCGCCGCGGTCAGGAAGTAGCGCGGCTCGCTGGGGACGGGCTCCAGCTTCCGGCGTATCTGACCCATGTACACGCGCAGGTAGTGCGTCTCGGTCTCGTACTTGGGTCCCCAGACCTCCTGCAGCAGCTGCTTCTGCGTCACGAGGCGGCCGGCGTTGCGCACGAGGATCTCGACGACGTGCCACTCGGTGGCCGTGAGGCGGACCTCCGCCCCCGAGCGCGTCACGCGCCGCGCCGCGAGGTCGATCACGAAGTCGGGCGTCTCGACCACGACGGGCTCGTCGACCGGCGTCACGCGGCGCAGCGCCGCGCGCATCCGCGCGAGGAGCTCGTCCATGCCGAACGGCTTGGTCACGTAGTCGTCCGCACCCGCGTCGAGGGCCGCGACCTTGTCGGCCTCACGGTCGCGCACGGAGAGGACGATGATCGGCACCGTGCTCCAGCCGCGCAGGCCGGCGATCACCTCGAGGCCGTCCATGCCGGGCAGCCCGAGGTCGAGGACGACCACGTCCGGGTGATCGCGGGCCGCCAGCTGGAGCGCCGCCTCGCCGTTCGCCGCGAGATCGACGTCGTAGCCGCGTGCGCGGAGGTTGATGCCCAGCGCGCGGAGGATCTGCGGCTCGTCGTCGACGACCAGGACGCGCGTCATCGTCTCGCCCTCAGGCGCACCACGATCGTGAGACCTCCTCCGGGCGTGTCGTCGGCCTCGATCGTACCCCCCATGGCCTCGACGAAGCCCTTCGCGATCGCGAGCCCCAGCCCGACGCCCTCGCGCCGGCGGGAATCGCCGAGTCGCCGGAACGGCAGGAAGATGTGGTCCTTCTCCTCGGGCGGGACGCCGGGGCCCCGATCGGCCACGCGCACGTCGACGGTATCGTGGACGAGGCCGGCGCGCACGTGCACGTCCTCGCCGCGCGAGTAGGCGACGGCGTTGGCGATGATGTTGGCGAAGGCCCGCTCGAGCAGCGCCTCGTCGCCCAGCACCGGCGGCACGTCCTCGGGCAGGTCGAGGACGACGCCGGACGAGCCCGCGCCGATGCTCGTGACGGCCTCGGCGAGCACCTCGTCCAGCACGACCACCTCCTCGTGGACCTCGAGCGCTCCCGCCTGCAGGCGGCTCATGTCCAGGAGGCTGCCGACCAGGCGGTTGAGGCGGTCGGTCTCCTCGTCGATCGTCGTCAGCAGCTCGTGCTGTGCCTCCTCGGTCCAGTCCACGTCGTCCTGGAGCAGGCTGGTCGCCGAGGCCTTGATGGCCGCGAGGGGGGTGCGCAGGTCGTGCGAGACGCTCGAGAGGATGCTCGCGCGCAGCTCGTTCACCGCGGCGAGACCCTCGGCGGTGGCGGCCTCCGCCTCCAGCTCCTCGTGCTCGATGGACGCCGCCAGCTCCTTGGCGAAGGCGTCGAGCATGCGCGCGTCCTCGCTCTCGCGCGGCGCCGGCGACGACGCGACGAGGACGTGCTCGGCGTCGACCTCGACGACGAGCTCGGCGGCGTCGAGCGACGCCGGCGGACGTCCGCTCGCCGACTCCACCCGCCACTCGTCGTCGACGCGGTGAAGCAGCGCCGCGCCGTCGAGGCCGAACGCGCGGCGCAGCCCGTCGAGGATCGCGACGGTGCTCGAGGTGCCGGCGAGCCGCATCAGCGTCTCTGCCTTGGCCCGCGCGCGCGTCGCCTGGGCCGCTCTTCGCGCGGCGAGGGCGACGAACGTGCTCATCGCGACGGCGACCGCGAGGAAGACGAGCAGAGCGAGCACGTTCTCGGGGTCGCCGATGGTCCACGTGTGGACCGGCGGCGTCAGGTACCAGTTGACGAGCAGGAAGCCCCCGACCGCGACGGCCAGCGCCGGCCACATGCCGCCGATCGCCGACACGCAGACGACGAGCAGCAGGAAGAGCAGCAGGGCGCTGGACGGCGACACCTGGTCGCGAGCCTCGGTGAGCGCCCACGTCAGGAGCGGCGCAGCGATCGCTCCGAGCGCGAACCCCAGCGCCACGCGGCGGCGGGGAAGGGCGCGTGGCCGGCGCATCTTCGGTTTCGGAGTGGCGTCCGTGTCGGCGTCGGCCTCGCGGCCGATGACGTGCACGTCGAGGCCCACGCCCGAGAGCCGGATCACGGTGCTGACGACCGAACCGTAGACGAACTCGCTCCAGCCCGAGCGCTCCTTGGCGCCGATCACGATCTGCGTGGCATTGAGTGCGCGAGCCGTCTCGACCAGCGCCTCGCCCACGTCGGCGCCGGCCACCTCGCGGTAGCTGCCGCCGAGGCGCTCCACCAGTCGGCCCTGCTGCTCGAGCAGACCGGCCGACTGCGTGGCCAGGCCGGTCTGCGGGCGCACGTGCACCGCGATCAGGTCGGCGTTCAGACGTTGGGCCATGCGCGCCGCGCGACGTACGAGCCGGTCGCCGTCGGCCGAGCCGGAGAGAGCGACCAGCACGCGCTCGCGCGTCTCCCAGGTCTCGGAGATGCCGTGCCGAGCCCGGTACTCGGCGAGGCCCTCCTCCACCCGATCGGCGATCCAGAGCAGCGCGAGCTCGCGCAACGCCGCCAGATTGCCGGCGCGGAAGTAGTTGCCCAGGGCGGCGTCGATGCGCTCGGCGGGGTAGATATCGCCGCGCGCGAGCCGCGCTCGGATCGTCTCGACGGCGAGGTCGACGAGCTGCAGCTGGTCGGCGCGTCGCACGACCTCGTCCGGGATCGTCTCCCGCTGGGCGACGCCGGTGATCTGCTCGACCACGTCGTTGAGCGATTCGAGATGCTGGATGTTGAGGTTGGAGATCACGCTGATCCCCGCCTCGAGCAGCTCCTCGACGTCCTGCCAGCGCTTCTCGTTGCGACAGCCCGGCACGTTCGTGTGCGCGAGCTCGTCGACGAGCGCCAGCTGAGGGCGACGGGCGAGGAGCGCGTCGAGGTCCATCTCCTCGAAGGCGGTGTCCCGGTAGGCGATCCGCGCTCGCGGCACGACCTCGAGGTCGCCGACCTGGTCGGCAGTGGGCTGCCGCCCGTGCGCCTCGATGAAGCCCACGACGACGTCCTCGCCGCGCGCCTGGCGCCGGCGACCCTCGTTCAGCATCGCGTAGGTCTTGCCGACGCCGGGAGCGGCGCCGAGGTAGATCCGCAGCGTACCGCGGCTCATCCCGCCCTCCGCTAGAGGCGCTCGTCGAGCGCCAGATTGAGCTCGAGTACGTTCACGCCCGGGTCGCCGAACACGCCGAGCGGCCGACCCTCGGTCATCTCGTCGATCAAGCGTAGCACTCGCGCCAGCGGCACGCCGCGAGTCTCGGCGACACGGCGCGCCTGCAGCCGGGCGTTGGCCGGGGAGATGTGCGGGTCGAGACCCGACCCCGAGCCGGTGATCGCGTCGACGGGGATCCGCTCGCCGGCGCCGAGACCGTTCGTCCGCCGGTACTCGTCCTTGCGCCGAGCCACCGCGTCGAGCAGCTCGGGATTGCTCGGTCCCAGGTTGGACGCCGCGCTCGCCATCGCGTCGTACCCGTCCCCGGCCGCGGACGGACGCGGGTGGAAGTACTGCGGCCCCAGGAACGACTGGCCGATGAGCGACGACCCCACCACCCGGCCGTCGCGAACGATCAGAGAGCCGTCGGCCTGGGGTCCGAAGGCGACCTGGGCGACCCCCGTGACGACGAGCGGGTACACGAGCCCCGTCAGGACCGAGAACGCCGCGAAGACGGCGATCGCCGTGGGCAGCTGGCGCCGCATCACACGATCCCGACGGCGGAGAGGATGAGGTCGATGACCTTGATGCCGACGAACGGCGCCACGATGCCGCCGAGTCCGTAGATCAGCAGGTTGCGCTGCAGGGCGCTCGCCGCCGAGGCGGCGCGGAAGCGGACGCCGCGAAGCGCCAGCGGGATCAGAGCGACGATGACGAGGGCGTTGAAGATGACGGCGCTGAGGATCGCCGACTCGGGCGTGGCCAGGTGCATGACGTTGAGCTGATCCGAGCACCGGGAACGCGCCGGCGAACATGGCCGGGATGATGGCGAAGTACTTGGCGACGTCGTTGGAGATCGAGAAGGTCGTGAGCGAGCCGCGCGTGATGAGCAGCTGCTTGCCGATCTCGACGATCTCGATGAGCTTCGTGGGGTTGGAGTCGAGGTCGACCATGTTGCCGGCCTCGCGCGCGGCCTGCGTGCCGCTGTTCATCGCCACGCCGACGTCGGCCTGGGCGAGGGCCGGCGCGTCGTTGGTGCCGTCGCCGGTCATGGCGACCAGGGCGCCGCCGGCCTGCTCGCGGCGGATGAGCGCCATCTTGTCCTCGGGCGTCGCCTCGGCGAGAAAGTCGTCGACGCCCGCCTCCTCGGCGATGGCGCGCGCCGTCAGCGGGTTGTCGCCGGTGATCATGACCGTGCGGATGCCCATACGCCGCAGCTCGTCGAAGCGCTCGCGCATGCCGTCCTTGACGACGTCCTTGAGGTGGATGACGCCGAGCGCGACGCCGTTCTCGGCGACGACCAGGGGCGTGCCGCCGTCGCTCGGCGACGCCGTCGACGAGCTCGTCGAGCTCGGGGGGCGGCTCGTGGCCCCCGTCGGCGATGAGCCGCCGAATGGCCTCGGCCGCGCCCTTGCGGATCGAGCGGCCGTCGATGTCGACACCGCTGCATGCGCGTCTGCGCGGTGAACGGGATGAGCGTGGCGCCCGAGAGCTCGCGCTCGCGCAGGTCGAAGCGCTCCTTGGCGAGGACCACGATCGATCGCCCCTCCGGCGTCTCGTCGGCCAGGCTGGAGAGCTGCGCGGCGTCGGCAAGCTCGCGCTCGGTGACGCCCGGCAGCGGCAGGAACTCCGCCGCCTGGCGGTTGCCGAGCGTGATCGTGCCCGTCTTGTCGAGCAGCAGGGTGGAGCAGTCGCCGGCGGCCTCGACGGCACGCCCGGACCTCGCGAGCACGTTGTGCTGCACGAGGCGGTCCATGCCGGCGATGCCGATCGCGGAGAGCAGGGCGCCGATGGTCGTCGGGATCAGGCACACGAGCAGAGCCGCGAGCACGACCACGTCCTGCCGGGCGCCGGAGTACACGGCGAACGGCTGAAGGGTGGCCACGGCGACGAGGAAGACGATCGTCAGACCGGCGAGCAGGATGTCGAGCGCGATCTCGTTGGGGGTCTTCTGCCGCGACGACCCCTCGACGAGCGCGATCATGCGGTCGAGGAAGCTCGCGCCGGGCTCCTGGGTGACGCGCACGACGATCTGGTCGGAGAGCACGCGAGTGCCGCCGGTGACCGCGGAGCGGTCGCCGCCGGACTCGCGGATGACCGGCGCCGACTCGCCGGTGATCGCCGACTCGTCCACGCTGGCGATGCCCTCGATGACCTCGCCGTCGGCCGGGATGAGCTCACCGGCCGAGACCACGACCACGTCGCCGAGCGCCAGCCCGCTCGACGGCACCTCCTCGAGGCCGCCGCCCTCGCCGCGCCGGTGGGCGATCGTCTCGGAGCGGGTGCGGCGCAGCGTCTCGGCCTGGGCCTTGCCCCGGCCCTCGGCCATCGCCTCGGCGAAGTTCGCGAACAGGACGGTGAACCAGAGCCAGGCGGCGATCGACCACGCGAACACGGTCGGCGTGCGAGGACTCGCGAGCGTCGTCACGAGCACGCTGGTCACCTCGACCACGAACATGACCGGGTTGCGGGCCATCCGGCGCGGGTCGAGCTTGAGCACGGCGTCCCGGGCAGCCCGACGCATCAGCGTGCGGGTCGAGCATGCGTCGTGCGATCCCGCGGCTCATAGCGCCAGCTGCTCCACGACTCGGCCCGAGCGCCAGCACGGGGAAGTAGGTCAGGCCGACGACGATCGCGATCACGGCGAGCAGCATGACCACGAAGAGGGGGCTGTGGGTGGGCAGGGTCCCGGCGCTCGACGGCACCTTCTGCTTGCGCGCCAGCGAGCCCGCGATGGCGAGCACCGGGACGATGAGGAAGAACCTCCCGGCGAGCATCGCGAGCCCGCCGGTCGTGTTGTACCAGCCGGTGTCGCCGGTCAGCCCGGCGAAGGCAGACCCGTTGTTGTTGGCCTGCGAGGCGAAGGCGTAGACGACCTCGGTCAGCCCGTGAGACCCGGGGTTCAGGATCGACTCCTTCGCGGGTCCCAGCACCACCGACACGCCGCTCAGAACGAGCACGAGCATCGGCACCGCGAGCAGGTACAGCACGACGAGCTTCATCTCGGCCGCCTGGACCTTCTTGCCGAGGTACTCGGGCGTGCGCCCGACCATGAGGCCGGAGATGAACACGGCGAGGAGCACGAAGACGAGCATGCCGTACAGGCCGGCCCCCACGCCCCCGGGCGAGACCTCGCCGAGCAGCATGTTGACCAGCGGAACGGCTCCGCCGGCAGGCGTGAAGCTGTCGTGCGACGAGATCACCGCGCCGGTCGACGTGCCGGTGGTCGACGCGGCGAAGAGCGCCGACGTCGCGGCGCCGAAGCGCACCTCCTTGCCCTCCATGTTGGCGGCGCGCCGGCCTCGACGCGCGGGTTGCCCGCGCACCTCGAAGTACGTCGCCGTCGCGACGGAGCCGGCCCAGAGCACGAACATCGCGAGGAAGATCGCCCAGCCCTGGCGCTGATCGCCGACGAGGCGTCCGAAGGCGTAGGTGAGCGCGAAGGGGATGAGCAGCAGGGCGAAGACCTCGAGGAAGTTCGTGAGGCCGGTCGGGTTCTCGAAGGGATGGGCCGAGTTCGCGTTGGCGATGCCGCCGCCGTTCGTCCCCAGCTCCTTGATCGACTCCTGGCTCGCGACGGGCGCCCGGTAGATCGTCTGCGTCGCGCCCTCCACGGTGGTGACGTCCACCGGACCCTGCAGCGTCTGCACGACGCCGAGGCCCGCGAGCACGACGGCGAGGACGAGAGCCAACGGCAGCAGTACGCGCGTCACGCCCCGCACCAGGTCGACCCAGAAGTTGCCGATCGTCCCCGCGCGCTGGCGCGTGAAGCCGCGGATCAGGGCGACGGCGACCGCCATGCCGACCGCGGCCGAGACGAAGTTCTGCACGGTGAGCCCGGTCATCTGGAGGAGGTCGCTCATGGTCGACTCGCCGGCGTAGTTCTGGAAGTCCGTGTTGCTGACGAAGCTCGCTGCCGTGTGGAAGGCCAGGAAGGGCGGCACCGACTCGACCGATGACGGGTTCAGCGGCAGCCACCCCTGCAGGCGCTGCAAGCGCGTACAGCCCCAGCACGGAGACCAGGCTGAAGGCGATGACGGAGCGCGCGTACACGGTCCAGGGCTGCTCGCGCTCGGGGTCGATGCGGCCGACCCGGTAGATCAGCCGCTCGAGCGGCACGAACACCCGGTCACCAGGTGCCGGGCCGCCCCCGTACACCTTGGCGAGGTACGGCCCGAGCAGGCGCGTGCCGAGCAGCAGCAGCCCGATGAGGGCGGCGATCTGGAGCCACGCGGCAGCGGTCATCGTGGATCCCCTCCGGCCGCGTCACTGCAGGTCTTCGGGCGCGACCAGCGCCCAGGCGAGGTAGACGAGCAACACCGCGATGATGACGAAGAAGACGATGTCGGCGGCGGTCATCGCCGGTCCTCCGGATGATCGTCCCGGTCGCGGTCGACGATTCGGCCGCAACCACGGACGAAGAGGTCGGCGACGACGAAGAAGCCGATGATCAGCGCGATGAGGAGCACGTCCAGCATGATCGGAGCGTACCCTCGCCGGACCGCCACGGAGGCGGTCCTTACGAAACCTGTACGCTCCGCCCCGGCATCCCTACGGGCTCTTGACGCCAGTCGGCGGGATGCGCTTCTTGCCGCCGCGTCGCCGACGAGACGTCTCGTCATGCGCGAGCACACCGGGGCACGCCCTGGCATCTGGCTCGCCCAAGACCCTGGAGCGTCCGGCACGCGCCCCAGGAGGGTGAAGGGGCGGGGCAGATGCGGCCAGACCGTGAGCTACTGGCGGGCCCGGCGCTTGTCGACCTGATCGTGCACCGAGCAGTAGAGCGCAGGGTTGTAGGTCGAGAGGACGGTGTCGCAGCCCCACGCCTCGCAGATGCGCCCGCGCCCGTAGGCCGGGACCCTGTCGCTGGTCTTGCCGTTGCTTGGGAGCAGGAAAGCGCCCGCGATGCGCGACTTCACGAGCGGGATGGAGCGGGGCAGAGATAGTCCATGGAGGGCCCTTCGTAGACCACCTCAGTCTACGCCTATTTTCGTAGCAGGGCCAACCGGCGGGACAGCGAGCGAGAGCAGCGACACGACCGCTCCAAGGAGAAGCCCGCCGCAGTTTGGGGGGAATGCTGACAAGCCAGCCGTGCTAAGACGTGCCTACCTTGTCGCTCCCGGGCGTGTCGCGCCAAGCCAGCTCCAGCTTGCCGTGCCACGTCTCGCCATACCAAGCATCTGCGACGGGCACCCGTACCGTACACCCGCGGCGGCAGAGAGGCGCCGTTGGCCGATGCCGCCGTTGGCTGATGCGACGCCGGCGGGACGCGCGCCACACGCACGCGAGTCAGCTGCTGCGGGTCGGCGTCCATCGATCGAGCTGCCGGTACCTATTCCGTCGGCCTCAGCTCTTCGATGACGCTGGCATCCACCCACCAGATGTCGTCGAAAAGAGCGAAGAAGAGGTACTTCCCATCAGGGGAGACGTAGGCTCCCCCGGCCAGAGGATCGAAGCCATGTTGCGTCAGATCTATCGCCTCGCCCCAGGTTCCATCCGCCTTCGGAAGCTGACGTAGAGGTAGTTCCCCCCTTGGACATCGAACAGAAGGTAGCTTCCGTCGGGAGCGATGCCTGGATGCGCCTGGCTCCCCCAGCCGCTCTTGATGGGCAGGCGCTCGTAGTCCGCGAAGCGGCCTCTCCGCAGTGTGATCGTGGCCAGATACGTCCGCCCGTCCACGTCCAGCGACGACTTGTCGGTGATGTACATCTGGCCATCCCGGCTCGAGCTCGGAAACATGCCCTCACCCGCGAAGTCCGCTTTCGACCAGCCCGTCGGCGTCCTCTCTGACAACGTAGATGCCGATCTCAGAGGAAGAGCCGGGCTCTCCTGCGGGGGCGGGGCGGCGCCAGGCGAAGTACAACCTCTTGTCGTCGAGGGTGAGGTGCGGCGTGTACGCGTCGTGTCCTGCCGTCGCAGGAAGCTGTTCGGGGGCGGTCCATCCTCCGTCCAGGACTTCGCTGAACAGGACCTCCGACGACGAGTGTCATCTGAGACCCGGTAGAAGTAGTACTCCTCGCCGTCGGGGGAGAAGGTGCCTGAGAACTCAGTGGAATCGGGACGAGAGACGATCCCCGGGGCGAAGACTTCGGCTGTCGTCCCGGGCGGTTCCTGACCGAGATAGGGACCACTCAACGGAGTGGCGGCGGTGGGCGTGGGATCCGGTGTCGGAGCAGTCGTGGTCTCAGCGCTCCCACAGCCCGCAAGAACGAGCACCACGAACAACGCCGAAAGAGGGGTCCTGATGTGCTCGAACATGCCTTCCTCCGTCGTTCGTCCGAGAGCTCGTCGGCCGAACGGTGGTCTCGAAGGATGCGGGGGCTGACGCTCACGCATATCTGGCCGCCGACAAGAAGGACCGCGCCGCCCGCGACCCCGGCAGCGCCGGTCGACGACCTGCAGCCAGAGCATAGTCGTACCGTCAAGTCAGTGTCCAAGGACGATCAACGCCCCAGCCGGAGCGAAACGTGCTATAGTTTTAGGAGGCGAGCCATCCCGGCTCGTGGGATTGCGACGTGACGCACCGCACTCTGGCGGTGAAGGTCACGTCGCTTCTTGTGTTTGTGCCCCGGTGGGGCGAGAGGATGAGACTGAAATGGCAGAAGGCAAAGTCAAGTGGTTCAACGCAGACAAGGGTTACGGCTTCATCGAGCGTGAGGGCGGCGACGACCTGTTCGTCCACATCTCCGAGATCCAGGGCGACGGCGTGAAGAACCTCGCCGAGGGTCAGGCCGTGTCCTTCACGGAAGCCACCGGCCAGAAGGGCAAGCCCGAGGCGACGCAGGTGACCGCGCTCTAAGCGCGCTCAGGCGGGCGCCACGCGCCGGGCGGCCCTCGAGGCCGCCCGGTCCGCTCGTTCCCGTGGCGGGCACGATCGCGCGCCCTGGCGTTTGCCCGGGGCCGACGGCGTGGTACTGACGCTGTACCACGCGTCGCTTCTCTCCGACTCGGGCCCTCCCAGCCGCGGGACACCGTATCCGCCCGCGGGCTCGGCAACAGCTTGCCCATGATGGCCAGACGGGCCGGCCGACCAGATCGGCGGACATGGACCTGCTCCTGCTCTCGAACTCCACGAACTACGGCGGCACGATGTTCTCCCATGCCGCCGAGGCCTTCTCCGGCGTCTCGACCGGCAGCGTCGTGACGTTCGTCCCGTACGCGCTCGCCGACTGGGACGACTACGCGGACAGGGCCATCGCGGCGCTCGGATCCTTCGACATCGAGGCCGTGTCCGCCCACCGCTCGGGCGCCCCGGACCGGGCGATCCTCGAGGCCGAGGTCGTGATGATGGGTGGCGGCAACACGTTCCGGTTGCTCGACTCCCTCTACCGCCTCGGCGTGATCGACGAGCTCGGCGCCCGGGTGCGCGAGGGCGCGATCCGCTACGTCGGCGCCTCCGCGGGCACGAACGTCGCCTGCCCGACGATCCGCACCACCAACGACATGCCGATCTGTCACCCGCCGAGCTTCGCGGCGCTCGGGCTGGTGCCGTTCCAGATCAATCTCCACTACGTCGACGCCGATCCGGCCTCGACCTTCATGGGCGAGACGCGCGGCGAGCGGATCGCGGAGTTCCTCGAGGAGAACGACTGCGCCGTGCTGGCGCTGTACGAGGGCTCGTGGCTGCGGGTCAGCGGCGGATCCGCAGTGGTCACCGGCCGCGGGCGCCTGTTCGAGCGCCAGGATGTCGGCACGTTCCACCAGGGCCTCGACGTCTCCGGGCTCCTTCGACACACGCCGCGCTTCGACGGCGGCAGACGACCAGAGCCGGGAGGTTCTTCATGATGGGCAATTCCGCAGTCGTCTACGCCGAGGCGTTCTTCGGCACCCCCGACGGCAAGACCGCCAACGGCCTGGTGCGTCACTCGGAGAAGTACGAGGTCCTCTCGGTGATCGACAGCACGAAGGCGGGAGCCGATGCCGGCGCGTATCTCGACGACGTCCCGAACGGGATCCCGATCTGCGCCGACCTCGCGCACGCGATCGCGGTCGCCGGCCGCGTCCCCGACTACTTCATCCTCGGCGTGGCGCCCCTCAGCGGCCTGCTCTCTCCGCACCAGCGTGGCGTCGTGCTCGACGCGATGCGCCGCGGCATGTACATCGTCAACGGCCTGCACGAGTTCCTGAACGACGACCCGGAGTTCTCGGCGGCCGCGACGAGGTACGGCGTTCGGATCCTCGACATCCGTCGTCCGCGTGCGACGAAGGACCTGCGCATGTTCACCGGCGCTATCGACAAGGTGACCTGCCCGCGCGTCGCGGTGCTCGGCACCGACGGCGCGATCGGCAAGCGAACGACCGCGGTCGTCCTCACGCAGGCGCTCAACGCGAGCGGGATCAAGGCGGTCATGGTCGGGACCGGCCAGACCGGGCTCATCCAGGGCGCGCGCTACGGGCTCGCGCTCGACGCCATCCCGTGTCAGTTCTGCTCGGGCGAGGTGGAGGCCACGGTCGTGGAAGCGTTCGAGGCCGAGCATCCGGACGTCATCATCATCGAGGGGCAGGGTGCACTCAGTCACCCCGCGTACCTGTCGTCGACCTTCATCCTCCGAGGCGCCCGGCCCGACGCGGTCATCCTTCAGCACGCGCCCGCACGCCGGATGCTGGGCGACTTCCCGGACGTGCCGACGCCGACGCCGGCGACTGAGATAGCGCTGCTGCGGGCCTTCGCCGGCACGCCGGTCATCGGCCTGACCATCAACCACGAGGATATGACCGACGCCGAGGTCAGCGCCGCGATCATCCTCTACGAGCTCGAACTCGGCATCCCGGCCACGGATGCGCTCACGCGACCGACCGATCGGCTGGTCGACATGGTGCTGGCAGCGTTCCCGGCGCTCGAGGCGAGGTTGACGACCGGCGCCGCCTGACCGCGTCCTGGCGCGCCGTACTTCACCGTGCGGCGTTCCAGCGAATGACCGGCGGGATCCAGGCACTCGCGCTTCGCCTGCCCGTGAGGAGCCCTGCGGACTGCGCGAGGTACAGCGATTTCCCGGAGCCGTTCGGCGCGGGCGCCGACGCCTTGCCGACGAGACGCTTCCTCACGGCCCGTCACAGAGAGACATCGGCGAACACTCGGCTCGCGCGGAACCATGGACGGTGCAGCACGATCGCGTCTGTCTCATTACCGCCCCTCACGCCTGCCGCGTGTGTCCCAAAGCTTCGGTGTCGGTGGTTCGACTTCAGCCGGGGGCGCGCCTGAGCGCGCTCGCAGCCTGGGCTGCACCAGCCGGCGCGGTCAAGGGTGTAGCCTGAGGCTCCCCGGAGCCGCAAGGGCTCTGGAATTGGGACGGCAGTGACCGCGAGGTGACCGATCGGCCGGGCGCGTGACCCGACGAGGCGCCGGCGCGGGCGCCGGCGATGGGGCTGGAGGAGTGAGCGAGGATGGCGGATCAGCGGGGCACGGCGCAGGAGGCTCTCGGCGGCACGCACGCCGCCGTCTACTGGCAGGGCGGGGACCCGCGTGGCGGCCGGGCGACATCGTGCCTCTCACGAGCGCCGAGCGCGCCGACGTGTGCATCGTCGGCGGGGGGTTCACCGGCCTCTGGACGGCGCTCTCGATCAAGCGTCTCGCGCCCGAGGTCGACGTCGTGCTCATCGAGCGCCAGTACTGCGGGGCCGGCGCCAGCGGCCGCAACGGCGGCTGGGTGAACGGCTGGGACGACGCCCTCCCCAAGCTCGTCTCCCACTTCGGCCGGGACGCCGCCCTGTCGCTCCTCGACGCCTGCCGGCGCAGCCTCGACGACATCCGCGACACGGTGCGTGACGGCGACATCGACTGCGATCTCACGTTCGCGGGCGGTCTCACCGTGGCGCTCTCCCCGGCCCAGGTCGACGGCGTCCTCGAGGCTGCCTATCTGGCCCGCGACCTGGGCCGCGACGACCTCTTCCGCGTCCTCGACAAGGATGAGGCCGTCGCGCTGTCGGGCTCGCCCGGGGCAGAGGCCGGGGGTGGCGACCCTGCACGCCGGCAGCGTCCAGCCGGCGCTGCTGGTCCAGGGTCTGCGCCGGCTGGGACGGTCGCGGCCGGCGTGCGCGTCTACGAGGCCACTCCGATGGTCGGCCTGCAGCGCACGCTGCCCGCCGCCGTCGAGACCCCCTCCGGGAGCGTCACCGCGGACAAGGTCGTCCTCGCCGCCGGCGTCCGGCTCGGGCTCGTCGCCGAGCTGCGCCGCACCACCTTCATCATCCCCACGTACGTCGTCGCGACGGCGAGCTCGCCGGACGCGCTGGACCGCCTGGGCTGGGAGCACGGGCGCCCCTTCGCCGACGGGCGCACGGCCGTGCACTACGCTCAGCGCACGGCGGACGACCGCCTCGTCTTCGGTCGCGGCGGCGGGCGGCTCGGGGTACGGCGGCCGCGTCATCCCGGCGCACTACGACGATGCCCGGGAGATCGCCGAGATCGTCGCCGACATGTACGACCTGCTACCGGCGGCGCGCGACCTGGCGGTGGAGTGGCGTGGGGCGGGCCCATGGAGCGCACCCAGCACGGCATCCCCTGGGTCGGCACCCTGGGCAAGTACCGCAACGTCCACTACGGCATGGGCTACGCCGGCAACGGCGTCACCTCCTCCAACCTGATCGGCCGCACGCTGGCGTCGCTCTCCTTGGGACTCGCAGACGACTACGCGCGGTCGCCGCTGGTCTCCGAGCCGCCGAGCTACCTGCCGCCGGAGCCCATCCGCTCGGTCGGCGCCCGTGCCGTGCGCAGCGCCATCGAACGTTGCGAGGAGATGGAGGACCAGGGCCGCAGACCCGACCCGGTGTCCCGGGCGCTGCGGCGCTGCCTCAGCATCTCCACGCCGAAGGGCGTCACGCTCTGGCGCCGGGACGAGATGGACTGATCGGCAGCGGTCCGCGTCGGTACGGGCGGGCGGGCGACGCCGCTCGGCGACGGCGGAGGGCGCTGCGCCGGGAGCGACGCAGGGAGGTCACGTGATGGGCATGAGAGGAGGTCGCGAGCCGGCCGGCGGCGGAGAGGGACTGAGGCTCGAGGTGTCTCGGCCGCCGATCTCGACGCGATCCACGCCGAGACGCTCGAGGTGCTGGAGGAGACCGGGGTCTTCGTCGAGGACGACGAGGCGCTCGACATCTTCGCCGACGGTGGCGCGCGCGTGGACCGCGGAGACGCGCATGGTGCGTCTCCCCGGCGAGGTGGTCGAGGCGGCGATCGCCGCCTGCCCGCACGACGAGGGCGGGCCGGTGCGTTCAGCAACTTCGACGAGGGCGTCATGTACGTCGACCCGCGCAGCGGCGAGCGCCGCGAGCCACGCAAGGCCGACGCCGGCGACGCCGCCCTGCTGGTCGACGCCCTGGCCAACATCGACGACTACGCGCGCGGCGGTCAGGCCGCCCGACGTACCTGCCGCGACGGCCGCCGTCCACGGCTGCGAGGCGGCGCTGCTGAGCACGAGCAAGCAGCGTCGGCAGCGAAGCGACGAGCGCTTGGGAGGTGCGCGTCTGCGCCGAGCTCGGCGCCTGCCTCGCCGGCAGTCTCGACGCGCTGCGCGACGACACGGTCGTGGGCTTCGGCACCTGCCCGGTGAGCCCCCTGAAGCTGCCGCGTGACGCCACCGAGGTGATCGTCGAGTGTGCCCGTCTGGGCCTGTCGGACATGCATCCTCTCGATGGCGATGGCCGGCGGTTCGTCGCCCGTCACCCTGGCGGGCGCCCTGGTCGTCCACAACGCCGAGGTGCTCGCCGGCATCGCTCTGGCGCAACTCACCGAGCGCGGCTCGCCGGTGCCTACGGCATCCTCGACCACGGCCTTGGACCTGCGCTTCGCCGCCGCCTCGGTCGGCTCGCCGGAGATGGCCCTGATCGGCGCCGCCGCCGCCCAGATGCGCGGCAGCTACACGCTCCCGAGCTGCATCGCCGGCGCCTAGGGCGACTCCAAACTCGGCGACGCCCAGATGGGTCACGAGAAGACGTTCACCGCTCTGATGGCGGCGCTGGCAGGTACCGGCGACGTCTACGGGGCGGGGATGACCGAATCGGGCGTCACCTTCGATCCGGCGATGCTCGTCATGGACGACGAGTGGATCGCCATGATCAGGTACTTCCTCGGCGGCATCAGGGTCGACGCCGAGACGATCGCCGGCGCCGACATCGCCGCGGTGGGGCCGTTCGGCGACTACCTCAGCCTGCCGGGCACCTACGCCCACATGCGCGAGCAGTCGCAGCCGCGGCTGATGGACCGTCGCGTGCGCGAGGAGTGGCTGGCCGCGGGGGCGACCGACATGTACGAGCGCGCTCGGGTACGGGCCTGCGAGCTCGCTCGACAGCCACGGCGCGAGCCGCTCGACAAGGACGTCGAGCGGCAGATGCGGACGATCGTCGAGCGGGCCGACCGGGAGCGCGCTTCCTGACGCCGGTCGCGATGGACGACGGCCCTCGCAGACGAAAGACGGTAGCGCTGCACTGC
>CAWBRS010000005.1:0-5585 GCA_963791345.1 uncultured Thermoleophilia bacterium
ATGGCCCTGCTGAGCGACGAGTGGGTGCTGATCAAGACGCTCACGCTCAAGGTGAGCGACTACGGCGACTACAGCCGCTACCGCGCCGTCTTCAGCGTCGCGGGCCTGGGTCGCTGCAAGGTGCGCGCCATCCACGAGCGACGCCGACCACGTCAAGACGGTGTCCGAGTTCAGCCCGATCCTCTCGCTCTACTGACGCCGGCCGCGGGGGCGAGGCCGGCACGGGAAGCGGCCGTTCGCGCCGCCGAGCGTGCCGGCCCGCCGTTGCGCCATGACCGGAACGGCGGAGCCGTGCGCCAGGCGAACGACGGGGCGCGACCTGGAGGTTCCGTGGACTGCGCGGCAGAGGGAAGCTGGGCCGGCTGAGGTACGAGTCGCCGACGCGCTGCCGCCGAGACGCCACCGTACCAGCCGGCATCGCCGAAAGGCGAGCACCACGACGAGCGCTCGGACTCTTGGATTTCGCAGCACGATAGCCCACACGCGGCTGCCTCGCATCACTGCATCCTGACGTCTGCAAGACCTCCATCACCGGTTCGACTCCGGTCGCCGCCTCCAAGGACTCTCTCCTGCAAATGGCTGTGCGGTTCCGGTACATCCTTTCCACCGTGGCTCCGGCAGGTGTGTTCCACTTCCGGACGCGGCTTCGGCTCCTCTGCGACAGTGGCTCCGGCAGGTGCGTGACACTGCGGGGCGCGGCTGGGGCCGTCAGGCCTGGGGGGGGTGAGGCCGTCAGGCCTCGGGCCGCCGCGGGGCACTCGCGCGCCCGAGGCCGGGGCGCTTGGGCAGGTGGCGGGTGAGGATCCGGTACGAGACCGCGAAGACGACCAGCGCCACCGCCGCCAGCGACGCCACCACGTAGAGCCTGCTCGACGCGTCGGTCCCGGCGAGGGCCGCGTGGATCGTCGTCAGCCAGAAGACCCAGTAGCCCACGATGTGGATGTCGCGCCACCAGGAGCCGGGGAGCCGCTTGACGGCGAGAGAGGTGCTCTCGACGGCGAGGAAGAGCCAGAAGGCCACCACGCCCGCGGCGACGGCCGTGGGTCGCCATGCGCTCGCGTACGGGACGAGGACGTCGAGGACGCCGAAGTGTACGTGGCGGTCGGCGAGCAGCGCGGCCAGATGACCGGCGACGAAGAACGCCGTGAGCCCGGCGAGCCAGCGGTGCATGTCGGTCAGCCAGGCGCGGCGGCGCCACCGCGGGAAGAGGTCGGTGGCGAGGACGATGCCCCAGAGCACCGACGCGGTGAGCATGAGCCACGCCACGATGCCCGAGGCGCGGGAGAGGAACCACCAGGTCTCGGGGGTCATGCCGCACTCGTCCCGGTGAGGCCGGCGCAGCGGAGTGCCGGAGTGGCCAGGGTCGCTCCGTCCAGGGCCGTCGCGACGCCCTCGAGTCCGCGCCCGGCGAGGTAGCCGAGCGCGCGCTCGCTGCCGCAGAGCAGCGCGGCGGTGGCGTGAGCCTCGGCCTCCCACCCGGCGCGGGCGACCACGGTCGCGGCGGCGAGGTCGGTCGTCGCGCAGGTCTGCGTGCGCGGGTCGAGGGCATGGTGACGACGGCGGCCGTCCTTGAACCACGTGCGCGACAGCGTGCTCGACGTGGCGACGCCGCCGCCGTCGAAGGCGAACGTCATGAGCGCGCGGTCGGCGTCGAACGGGTCGCGGACGGCGACGTGCCATCCGGCCTCCGTCGGCGGCGTGCCGGCGGCCGCGAGGTCGCCGCCGACGGAGACGAGAGCGCCTCCCGTGCCGGCCTCGAGGAGCTCGGTGACGACGAGGTCGGCGGCGAGGCCCTTGCCGATCCCGCCGGGGTCGATGCCGACGCCGGCGGGGACGACCACGACGGCCGTCGCCGCGTCGACGGCGACGTCGGCGATCGTGGAGCCGCGTCGCCGGCGTCGGGCCATGCGGCTCGTCCTGCCGGAGCCGTCGATGCTCGCCGCGTAGCCCGCGGCGACGATCGCGGCGAGCATGGCCGCGTCGCAGCGCCCGTCCGTCACGCGCCACGCCTCCTTCATCGCGCCGACCAGCGCGACGGTGTCGGACGACACGAGCGTCAGGGCGCCCGGGCGACGTGTTCGCGCGCGAGACGTCGCTGCCCGGCAGGAACCTGCTCCAGCGTCGCTCGAGCTGCTCGAGACGCCGCCGGGCGTAGTCCTCGGCGCCCGGCGCCGCATCGACCAGGATCACCTGCGCGTCGCTGGCCATGACGCGGAACCGCAGCTCGGTGACCTCGGCGGTGCTGCCGACGATCGTCGCGCCGGGCTCAGCCACTGCCGCCGGTGGTCGCGGCCGGGGTCGAGGCAGGCGCCGGAGCGGTGGAGGTGGATCCGGTCGAACCGCCGGAGTATGCCGGCGCGGTGACGGACACGGAGCGCACCACGGCGCGCGGCGTGAGGACGATCGGTCGCGGCGCGGCGGCGGCGCGGGAGCGTGCGCCGGCCCTGTCGGCGGCCGCCGCCGCGCGGTGGGTCTGGCCGGTCGGCGACGGCGCAGGGTCGGGTGTCGGCTCGGCGCCGTCGCGGAGCTGCATGTTGCCGACGAGCCCCGCCATGGTCGCGACGCCGATGCCGAGCGCGGCCACGCGGGAGCGGCGGGCAGGGCGCCGCGGAGCCTCAGTCATCCTCGCCACCTTCGTCGTGCCTCTCCGCCGCCGTCCTCGTCGCCCTCGTCGGCTGCACGTCGCCGTCCGAGTCGGCCGGCGGCGCCGCCGTGGCCGCCGGCGCGACGCCGCCGGACCCACCGCTCGACGAGACCGTCGTCACCAGTCTCGTGACGGGCTTCTCGACCCGGGCGACGATCACGCCGTCGCGGCCCAGGGCGGCCAGGAACGTGTAGGTCGTGGTGGCCGACTTGAACGTGACGCTCAGCTTCCTGTCCGCGGTCTGCATGAGGGTCCACCGCCACCCCGGCTTGGTGGTCACGTCGGCGAGTCGCAGAGAGCGCTTCGTGGCCGCGACGCTCACCGTCCCCACCTTCTTGATGACGTACTGCTGGGGCTCGGCGGGCGCCGGCTCGCTGACGTACACGCGGACCACCTCGGGGCCGCTCGTCGCCACCTCGGTCGCCGCCGACAGGGTGCCGAACGGTCGGGAGTCGGCGGCGTTGAGGATGCCGAGATTGGCGCCGGCGGCGACGGTGCCGGCGAAGACCACGAGCGCGATCGAGCCCGCGGTGATCAGGGCGGTGCGGTGTCCCATGGGGATCTCCTCTCTCGAGAGGCGGGTCCGGAGGTGTGCCGACGCGCACCGTACAGGCCGGCGCTACCAGGGCATGCCCAGCGCGGAGTAAGGGTTTGGCAAAGGAATCGTGCGTCGCCGTGCACCGTTGGGGGAACATGTCGACCATGCGCCTGCTGCTCGTGGAGGACGACACCACCATCGCCGAGCCGCTGCGGACCGGTCTGCGGCGCGAGGGCTTCGACGTCGAGCTGGTCGGTACCGGCGCCGCGGCGCTGACCGCCGACGACGTCGACCTCGTCCTGCTCGACCTCGGCCTCCCCGACCTCGACGGGCGGGTCGTCTGCCGCGAGCTGCGCGAGCGCTCCGACGTGCCCATCATCGTGGTCACCGCGCGCTCCGAGGAGATCGACCGCGTGACGCTGCTCGAGCTCGGCGCCGACGACTACGTGGTCAAGCCGTTCGGGTTCCGCGAGCTCGTGGCGCGCATCCGCGCCGTGTTGCGCCGCACCGCCGGCGACGCGCGCCGGCCGCCGGCGGCCCTCCGCATCGAGGTCGGGGCGCTGCACGTCGACACCCGCACCCGCAACGTGAGCTTCGCCGGCCGGCCGGTGCCGCTGACCCCGAAGGAGCACGATCTGCTCGTGTACCTCGCCCGCGACCCCGAGGCCGTCCACACCCGCGAGCAGATCATGGCGGACGTCTGGGACGAGAACTGGTGGGGCTCCACGAAGACGCTCGACGTGCACATCGCCTCGCTGCGCAAGAAGCTCGCCCCCGAGGTCATCGAGACGGTGCGCGGCGTCGGGTTCCGTCTCGTCGACGGCGCCGCTCCATCGTGACGCGGAGGCTCCTGCTCAGCTACCTGGCCATCGCGGTGATCGTGCTGGTGGTCCTCGAGGTCCCCCTGGCTCGGTTCTACCAGCAGCGCGAGACCGATCGCCTGTCGGTCGGGGTCGAGCGCGACGCGAACGCCCTGGCGAGCCTCTACGAAGACGCTCTCGAGGGGCGGGCGCCCCTCGATCCGTCCATCGCCGTCACCTACACCCAGCGCACCGGCGCCCGGGTCGTGGTGGTCGACGAGGGCGGTGTCTCGCTGGTCGACACGGGCGACGTCACGGGGCGCGACTTCGCGACGCGCCCCGAGGTGCGGGCCGCGCTGCGCGGCGAGCGCACCACGGGGACCAGGCACTCGGACACCCTCGCCACCGACCTGCTGTACGTCGCCGTGCCGATCGCCTCGGGCGGCGACGTGTACGGCGCCGTCCGTCTGACGCTGGACACCGCGGAGGTGGAGGCGGCCGTCCGTCGCTTCTGGCTGGGCCTCCTCGGGGTGGCCGCGGTCGTGCTCACGGCGATGGCCGCCATCGGCTGGGCGATCGCCCGCTCCGTCACCCGCCCGCTGCGCCAGCTTCATGTGGCGGCCGCCAGGTTCGCCACCGGCGACCTGGCCTGCATCGAGCCGGTGCCCGACGCGCCCCCCGAGGTCGCCGCGCTGGGAGCGACCATGAACACGATGGCGCGGCGGCTCGACCAGCTCCTGGCCGAGCATCGAGCCTTCGTGGCCGACGCGTCTCACCAGCTGCGCACGCCGCTCACGGCGCTGCGTCTGCGCCTCGAGAACCTGCAGAGCGACCCGGCCGCGCCGGGGAGCGCCGACGACATCGCCGCCGCCATCGACGAGACGGAGAGGCTGAGCGCGCTCGTCGGCGAGCTCCTGCAGCTCGCGCGGGCGGAGCGGGCCGCGACCCCGGTGCCCGTCGATCTGGTCGGGCTCGCCCGTGACAGGGTCGACACGTGGTCGGCGGTCGTCGAGGCGGCCGGCGTCGGCCTGGAGTTCGCGGGGCCGGCCGCCCCGGTCGTCGTCGGCGCCGTCCCCAACGGGGTCGAGCAGATCCTCGACAACCTCATCGACAATGCCATGACGGCGTCGCCGCAGGGCGCCCGCGTGACGGTCGGCGTCGTGCGCGGCCGGCGCGAGCACAGCCTGATCGTCGCCGACGAAGGGCCCGGCCTGAGCGACGAGCTCAAGGCCCGGGCCCTCGACCGCTTCTGGCGGCTCGACGGTTCGCAGCCGGGCACCGGACTGGGATTGCCGATCGCGGAGGCGCTCGCGCGGGCGTCGGGCGGGCGGCTCGTGCTCGACGACGGCGCCGCCGGCGGTCTCGTCGTCACGGTGACGCTGCCCGCCACCGAGGCGCGGTCATCGCCCGACCGTGCGGCGACCCGCAGCCGATCGCGCGACTCCAGACTGAGGGCCGGCCGCCGTATACGCGACAGGCTACGCTCGTTGCGGTCGACCCGAACGCCGACCGCAGGCTCGCGCGGGAGCGTCGACCGCGCACTCTGCGGGGGCCTGCTCACGCTCGCGAAGGCCGCGTCCGCGGGGGCATCTCCCTGTGCCGA
>CAWBRS010000006.1:0-31081 GCA_963791345.1 uncultured Thermoleophilia bacterium
GGCAGGGCGCGACACGGAGCCTGTCGGACAACGTTCGTGGCGAGCGACTGCAGCCCTGCAGCACGCGACTACAGCCCTGCAGCGAGCGACGCGAGCCCTGCACCTCGTACCCGCGGGCGCCGCCGGTCATGCACCGAGGCCGCGCCCGCACGCGTCGGCGAGAGCCCGGGGCGCCCGCCGGCCGCTGTCGCCGCGTATCATCGTGGCTGCGCGCGGCGGCGGGACCCGCCGCGCCCCGGCCCCACGACGCCTCGGGAGGTCGCGTGTCGAAGTGGATGGTCCGCACCCTGTGCGCGACGCTGATCGCCGCTGCCCTTGCCGGAGCGTCGTCCTGTGGCGACTCCGACGAGCCGCCGACCGGTCTTCAGACGCCGCCGGCGACGGAACCTACGTCGACCGCCGCGGCATCGCCGACGGCCCAGCCGGCGACCCCGGCCGCGGGATCGCCGCCCGCGACTGAGTCGTCGGGCTCGACCATCGCCGCGACGCTCGACGAGCGCGGGCTCGCGACGATGGCCCTCATCGTTCGGGCGGCGAGCCTCGAGCGCCGCCTGTCGAGCGCCGGCCCGTACACCCTCGTCGCGCCCGACGAAGAGGCCTTCGGCACGGTCGCGCCGCGCGAGCTCGCCCGCAACCTCGCCCGACGCGACCGGGCCGAGGCGTTCGTCCTCGACCACCTCCTGGCCGGCCGGGTCCCTCCCGAGGCGCTGAGCGACTGTCTGCAGACGCTGACGATGTACGCCCCGGAGGGCCTTCAGGAGGCCGGGCACCGGTTGACGTGGAGCGTGCGAAACGGGTCCATCCGGGTCGAGGGCGCCCGGGTCACGGCCGTTCTCGAGACCGCGAACGGCATCGTCTACGTGGTCGACCAGCCGTTGCCGCCGGCACCGGAGGCGTGGGCCCACCCGACGCGGGCCTCCCCCGGCGAGCCCGTGACCGTTGTCTGTCGCTGGGTCGACGGCGACGGAACCCCGGTGGGCGGCGCGCGCTGCATCTTCGGCTGGCACTTCGGCGAGTGGATGCCGCACGACGAAGCGATGACCGACGCGCGCGGGGTGGCCCGCTGCACGCGCGTTGTGCCCGCCGAGCCCGGTGCGCGGCGCGTGCTCGTCACGGTGACCGTGAGCGGTCCGCGCCCGACCCGGACCGTGGTGGCGGCCTTCGTCGTCCGCTGAGCGCCCGGCGCGCTAGGTGTGTCGCCTGAAGGCGGCCACGGCCAGCGCGCCGGCCGCGACCGCGACGGCCGCCACGATCGCCAGCTCGCCCCAGTTCCAGCCTTCGCCGAGCCAGGGGTCCTGGATCGCCATGACGCCGTGCCACAGCGGCATCGCCTTGCCGATACCCTGCATCGTCGGGCTCATGACATCCACGGGCGGCCCGGCACCAGAGAGCATCATCATGACGAAGAAGAGCATGACGCCGAAGCCTTGGGCGGCGCGTGGCGAGGGCACCACGGCGCCCAGCAGGATGCCCAGCGCGGCGAAGGCGGTGGCGGTCACGAAGAAGGCGACGAGCGGGCCGAGGAGGGCCTCCGGCGCCGGGAAGTCGTAGGCGAGGTAGGCGGCCACGACGACGAGCAGCCCGCCGGCCGCGGCCAGCACGTACTGCACCGCGATCTGGGCGGCGAACACGGTCGAGGCGGGGATCGAGGCGGCGCGGAAGCGCCGCAGCACCCCGCGCTCGCGGTACGCCGCGAGGTGCGCCGGCACCATGACCAGGCCGACCGCGGCCGCGGCGAGGGCGATGTAGGCGGGCACGTAGTAGCTGAGCGGCGAGACCCCGCGGAACGCCACGGGGTCTCCGGGGTCGGTCTGCGACGGCGCCGTCCCGAACACTTCGGCGAGCACGAAGAGCATCACGAGCGGGAAGCCGATCGCGAAGACGACGGTCAGCGGCTCGCGGACGAAGAGCTTGAGCTCCTCCCAGGTCAGCTTGCGCCAGAGCCGCATCCCTACTCCAGCCCGTGGCCCGTGAGCTTGAGGAAGGTCTCTTCGAGCGTCGGCCGCTCGACGCGCAGGTCGAGCGACTCCAGCCCGCGAGCCAGGAGGGCGGCAGCCACGTGGGCGAGCACCGGTCCGTCGCCGCTGACCTCGACCGTGCGTCCGCGACGCTCGACGGCGTGCACGTGAGGGACGCCCAGCAACCAGCGGTACTCGCCCGGCCCGCCGGGCTGCTCGATGGCGCCCTCACCCGCGCCTGTGCCCGCCCCCGTGTCGGCGATCGCTGCGCCGCGACCGGCGACCGCTCCGCCCGCCGGCCCTTCCGCGGGCGCGCCCGTGAACTTGACGCGCACGGCGCCCGATGAAGCCTCGACAAGAACGCTCGGCGCCCCCATCGCGACGATCCGGCCCGCGTCCATGACCGCGACCCGGTCGCAGAGCCGCTCGGCTTCGTCCATGAAATGGGTGACGAGGACGACCGTCGTGCCGCGTTCGCGGATCGCCTCGATCAGGCCCCAGGTGACGTGTCGCGCCGCGGGGTCGAGGCCGGTCGTCATCTCGTCGAGAAAGACGACCTCGGGGTCGGTCACGAGGGCCAGCGCCACGAGCAGACGCTGGCGCTGGCCGCCCGAAAGGCTGGCGAAGGCCGCGTCGCGCTTCGCCGCCAGGCCCCACGCCTCGAGCACCTCGGTCCAGTCGACGGGCCGCGGCGAAGCGGCGGCGAAGAGGTCGAGCGCCTCCCACACGCGCATGCGGTCGGGCAGGTGTGACTCCTGGAGCTGGCAGCCCACCCTGCCACGCAGGCGCTCGGGGTGGGCGAGAGGGTCGACCCCGAGCACGCGCACCTCACCGGCATCGGGCCTGCGCAGCCCCTCGAGGCACTCGACGGTCGTCGTCTTGCCGGCGCCGTTCGAACCGAGCAGACCGAACACCTCGCCTGCCTGCACGGCGAAGGTCACGCCGTCGACCGCCGTCGTCGCGCCGTACGTCTTGCGCAGGGCGTCGACGACGATGACCGGGTCTGGCTCGCTCGCGTTCACGTCGGCGGTCACTGCCACACCGCGCTCCTCCTTGGTCGCACGGTCCTTCGCCGGGCACGCGGCAGTCTGACACTCCGGGGGGCGATCGGACAACGCACGGCCGGAGTGGTCGTCAGGTGAGCCGGAAGCGCGCGACCGCGAGGCCGAACAGCCCGGCCGACCAGGCGATGGCGACGCCGAACGCGGGCAGCACGTCGGCGACGCCGTAGCCCTGCACGACGATGCCGCGCAGACCGTCCAGGATCCACGCCGTGGGCAGCAGGTGACCGACGGCTTGGAAGGCCTCACCCGTGATCTCGAGGGGGAACCACGCCCCCGACAAGGCCGAGACGCTCATGGAGACGATGACCACGGTGGCGATGAGCGCCTGCTCGCTGGTGAGCACGCAAGCGAGCAGCAGACCGAGACTCGAGGCGACCAGCGAGAGGGCGATCATCATGAGGAGCAAGGCTGCCGGGTCGTTGAGGTAGTCGACGCCGAAGAAGAGCTGGCCGACGCCGATCAGCAGGACCTGCTGGAAGAAGGTGAGGGCGAACATGCCCGCCATCTTGCCGGCGACCAGCTCCGAGCGGCGCACCCGCGTGGTCATCAGGCGCTGCAGCGTGCCGTTGCGCCGCTCCATGATCAGCGCGATGCCGGCGGTCATCAGGCTGAACATGATGAAGTTGACCATCATCCCGGGGGAGCTGAGGACGAAGCCCGTGGGGATCTGGCCGGCCGCGGCGCCGGCGGGCACGACGTCGAGCGAGACCGCCGGCTGCTCCATGGCCTGCGTGGCGATGGCCCGCGCCATCTCCGGGACCTCCGTCGAGCCGGCCGCCTCCGCGCCGACGCGGGCGGCGCGGTCGGCGGCGACGAGGCGGCCGGCGGCGGCCCTGATCTCGGCGGCGACGGCCTGCGCGCCCGACGACGCCGGGTCGCTCACGACGACGAGCTCGGCGGGCTCTCCGGCCGCGACGGCCGCCGAGAAGCCCTCCGGGATCAGCAGGCCGGCGGCGGCCCGCCCGTCGGTCATCCAGGGCTCGAACTCGGCGGCGCTCTTGCGCACGACGCGGACCGCGTCGGAGCTCTCCAGCGCCGCCGCAGAGTCGCCGCGCCTGCGGGCCGCCGTCGGCGTCGAGGAGAGCCAGGGGCAGGCGGTCGCTGCCACCGCCGAACATGACGCCGAAGAAGGCCGTGAAGGCCAGCGGCATGACGATGATGAAGAGGGCCGAGAGCCGGTCGCGTCGCGTCTCGAGCAGATCCTTACGCGCCAGTGTCCACACCCGGTTCACGCCGTTCGTCCTTCCCTGCCGCGCCGGATGCTCACGCGTACCGCCGCCTGAAGCGCCACACGGCGACGGCGAAGAAGACGACCGCGAAGGCGATGGGGACGAGGAGGTCGTCGGCGACGTCGGCGAGGCTGCCGCCGCGCATCGCCTCGTCCCAGGCCCGCAGCAGCGGGCCGTTCGGGGTGAACCCCTGCACGACAGCGTAGGTGCCGGTGGTCGTGGCCGTGCCGGTGAAGTTGCCGCCCAGCAGCCCGAGGACGAGGTACACGCCGGCGCCGATCGCGCCCGCCTGCCCCGGCGTGCGCACCACCGAGATGACGAGCAGGCCGAGGCCGCTGGCCACCGCGGCGCCGACCAGGGTCAGCACGGCGACGACCTCGAGGCTCCCCCAGTCGATGCCGAAGATGAGGCGCCCGGCGGCGAGCAGCACGATCGTCTGCACGGTGACGGTGAGGAACACGGAGGTGAACTTACCGCCGAGGATCGTGCCCGCGGCGGTCGGCGTCGTGAGCATGCGCGGCAGGGTGCCGTCGTGGTCCTCGGTCAGGATCGTGCGCGCCACGTTGGAGGCGCCGAAGAACATGAAGAAGATCATCATGCCGGCGAGGACCAGACCGATGGTGCTGCCCTGCTCGCTCTGCTCCCCCGCCGGGGAGAGCGGCGCGCGGTCGGTCAGCACGAGCGCCGAGGAGACGCCGCCGCCCTGCACGAAGCGGGCGGCCGCGGCCTGCACGGCGGCGTCGGCGGCGTCGGAGCCGCCGGCCATCGCCGCCGCGACCGCCGCGGCCGCCCGCGCCCCGTTGAAGTCGAGCAGCGCCTGCGTGACGACCGACTCGGTGATCGCGGTCCCGAACTCCTGCGAGGGGTTCACGTACAGCTCGACCGCGGTCGTCGTGCCCTCGGTCCCGTAGAGCGCGGCCGTGAAGTCGGCGGGCACGATCACGGCGACGGCCGCGTCGCCGTCGTCGACCCGCCGCCGCGCCGCGGCCGCACCGGCGACCTCGGTCACCTCGAGCACGTCTTCGAGCCCCTCGCTCGTCAGGATCGCGACGAAGGTCTCACCCGCCAGGGGCGGCGGGTCGTGCATCGGCAGACTGCCCGGCGGCCACTCGTCGGCGCTCGTCACGACGACCTCGGTCGGGGCGATCTGGAACGAGTCGCCGCCCCCGAAGGCGAAGCCGAGGAGCCCGGCCAGCGCCAGCGGCGCGAGCAGCATCATGACCAGCGCCGGCACGTTGCGCATCGTGCTGCGCAGGTCCTTCCAGGCGATGGCGAGGATCTTGCTCACTCGCGAAGGGCGCGCCCGGTGAGGTGGAGGAAGACGAGCTCGAGGTTGGGCTCGCTCACGTTCACCGAGGTGATGCGCGAGCCCCCGAGAGCCGCCTCCTCGAACAGCCGCGGCAGCACCTCGTTGGCGTCACCCACGAGCAGCTCGGCGTGGTCCTCCTCGATGGTGGCCCGGCTCACGCCGCGCAACGCCGACCAGCGCTCGACCATCCCTTCGAGCGCCTTGTCCACGGCGATGTCGACACGCGCCTCCTCGCCGACGATCCTCACGAGCTCGGCGTGCGTCCCGAGCGCGATCATCCTGCCGTGGTCGATGATGCCGACGCGGTCGCTGAGTTCCTGCGCCTCGGCCATGTAGTGCGTCGTGTAGAGCACTGTCATCCCCTGGTCGCGCAGGGCCAGGATGCCGTCGAGGATCGAGCGCCGGCTCTGCGGGTCGATGCCCACCGTGGGCTCGTCGAGGTAGAGGATCCTCGGCTTGTGCAGCAGCGCGACGCCGATGTTGACGCGGCGCTTCATGCCGCCGGAGAACTTGTCGATGCGGTCCTTCTGGCGGTCGACGAGGCTGATGAGCTCGAGTACCTCGTCGACGCGGCTCTTCAGCTCGTCGCCCCCGAGCCCGTACATCCGGCCCCAGAAGACGAGGTTCTCGCGCGCCGTCATGTCGGGGTAGACGGCGATGTCCTGGGGGACGACGCCGATGACCGACTTGACCGCCTGCGGCTCGCCGACGACGGAGTGGCCTTCGACCAGCGCGTCGCCGGCGGTGGGCCGGAGCAGGCACGACAGCATCGAGATCGTCGTGCTCTTGCCGGCCCCGTTCGGACCAAGCAGGCTGAAGATCTCGCCGCGCTCGATGGCGAAGCTCACGTCGTCGACGGCGAGCACGCCCTTGGGCGGGTCGTACTGCTTGCGGAGGCTCTGGACCTCGACGATGCTCACGCGCGCTCCTTCCGGCCGCCGTCGGGCCCGGCGCGAGCTGCCGCGCACCTTGCCCGAGGGTGCATCATCCCCGCGCTTGTATACATCCCGAGCGCGGTTCCGTCACCCCCCCCCCGCTGTTTGCACGCGCACCGGTGTGCCTGCTCGGTACGCCCAGGCGCACGGAGCGAGGCGAGAGGCGCACCGGAGCGGCCGCAGCGCGCCGGCGGGTGTGACCGCGAGCCGGACGGTGGCACGATGTCCACGTGGACACCGACATCCTCGTCACTGTAGTCGCCGGCATCCTCCTCGCCGTCGCCGTGGTCGGCACCGTGTACCCGGTGCTGCCCGGCAGCGTGCTGGCCATCGGCACGCTCGTCGGCTGGGGCTGGATCCTCGGGTCGACGGCGTCGTGGACGGCCGCCGCGATCGGCGCCCTGCTCGCGGCGGCCGGCTGGTCGGCGAGCGCCGTGCTCACCGGGCGCAAGCTGAAGCAGCAGCAGGTCCCCGGTCGCTCGATCGCCGTGGCGATGGCGGCGGGCGTCGTCGGCCTGTTCGTCATCCCGTTCTTCGGGCTCTTCGTCGGCTTCGCCGCAGGGCTGCTGGTGAGCGAGTTCGCCCGCCGCCGCGACCTTCGGGCCGCCCTCGACTCGAGCCTCCAGTCGCTCAAGGCGATGGGGCTCGGGATCCTCATCGAGTTCGGCATGGTCTGCCTCGCCGCCTCGGTGTGGACGGTCGGCGTGGCGGCGCACTTCGCGACGGATTAGGCGGCGCCGGGACCGCAGGCGGCACGACCGGCGCCGCCGGCGGGCCGCTCGTGCGGCGCCGGGACGGGGCGCGCGATGAGAGCCGCTCCGCGCAGGCCATCACGTGCGCCGCCGCGTCACGAGTGCTACCGTGACGACGTCCGGGCGGCAGGGAGCAGGAGGCTGAGATGGGGCTCTTCGGCATCATCGTCCTCATCGCGGTGATCGTCCTCGTGATCGCGGTCGTCACCCTCGTCGTCTTCAGCGTCATGCGCCGGAGCCAGACGGCCGTGACCGACTTGGCGGAGCGCGGGGCGGAGGGCGATCGTGTGGTGGCGGTCGACGACGAGGGACGGCCCGTCACGGCGGCGCAGGAGGGCGGCGAGCCGGCCCCGCACGACGATGCCGCCTTCGAGGCCGTCCTGAGAGCCGAGCTCGAGGAACTGGGGCGCCCGGACCAGTAAGCGGCAGGGCCGACCCCCGAGGATGTGGGGGAGGGAGGCGTCGTGGGCCACGCATCGTTTGCACGCGGCGAGTACCGCGCCCTCGCCGACCGCCTGGGGCGCGGCCCGGTCGCCATGGTCGAGCCCGCCGACCCGGCGGCCCGGCGCGCCTGGCGGGACATCCTCGAGATCCTCTTCTCGCCCGAGGACGCGGCGCTGGCGGCACGCCTTCCGGTCGTCCCCACCCGGCTCGAGCCGCTGGCCCGCCGCACCGGCATGAGCCCGAAGGCGCTCCGCGCCCGGCTCGAGGCGATGGCCGACAAGGGGCTGGTGCTCGATCTGCGAGACCGGCGGACCGGCGCGACCACGTACATGCTCGCGCCCCCCGTCGTGGGGTTCTTCGAGTTCTCCATGATGCGCCTCGACGACGGGCTGCCGAAGGCACGGCTGGCCCGAGCCTACGAGGCCTACATGATCGCGGACACCGCGTTCGTCGAGGAGGTCTCGCGGGGCGCCACGGTCGTCGGCCGCACCCTCGTGCACGAGGCGGCGCCGGCGGCGGACCTCGTACCCGAGGTCCTCGACTGGGAGCGCGCCGCCGCGTACGTCGAGTCGGCCGCGCTCCTGAGCGTCACCAACTGCTTCTGTCGCCACGCGGCCGAGCACCTCGGCACCCGCTGCGACAACCCCCTGGAGACCTGCATGAGCCTGGGGACGGCGGCCGCCTATCTCATCCGTCACGACCTGGCCAGGCCGATCAGCCGCGAGGAGGGCCTCGAGCTCCTCACGGCCTCGCGCGAGAACGGCCTCGTCCACATCGCCGACAACGTGAAGCAAGAGATCAGCTACATCTGCAACTGCTGCGCCTGCTGCTGCCACGAGCTCCACTCGGCCCAGGTGGGACTGCCGGTCGTGCAGCCGAGCGGGTTCCAGCCCGCGCGCGAGCAGGAGCGGTGCACGGGATGCGGGCGCTGCGTCCGCGCCTGCCCCGTGCAGGCGATCTCCCTGGTGCCGCGGAGCATGCGGCGGGACGACGGGAACGAGCCCTCGAAGCGCCTGCTCAGTCAGATCGACCTCGACCGGTGCCTCGGCTGCGGGGTCTGTGTCGACGCGTGCCAGGAGGGCTCCTTGCGGATGGAGCGCCGTCCGCGGCCGCCTCACGTCCCCCTGAACTCCGTGGAGGCCGTCACGCGGCGGATGCTGGAGAGGGGCCGACTGGCGGAGCTGCTCGTGGACGGCGCGGCCGGGCGCGGGCCGGCGTTCGCCAACGCCGTCCTCGCAGCCGTCTTGTCGCTGCCGCCGGTGGAGAGGCTGCTGGCGAGCGAGCAGCTGCAGTCGCGGTTCGTCCACTTCGTGCTCGCCCGGCGGCAGGCGCCCTGACCGCGCGCCACGCCCGGACCGACGTGCGCGACCAGGCCGGCGTGCGGCTGGGCCGGGTGCGCGGCCGCACCGCCGTGTGCGGCTGGACCCGCGTGTGCGGCTGGGCCGGCGAGCGCGGCCGCACCATCGCGACCGACTTCGTGATAGTGTGGCTGTGACCGGCCGGTCAGCCCGGCCGGGATCTGTCGACACCACTTGGAGGACGCCGTGCTTATCGCTGCCGAATGGACCCTCGGGTCGATGATGTGGACCATGCTCGTCTTCTTCTTCTGGATGATGGCCATCTGGATCTTCATCTCGCTGTTCGCCGACATCTTCCGCCGCAACGACCTCTCCGGCTGGGCCAAGGCCGGATGGCTCCTGCTGCTCTTCGTTGTGCCGTTCCTCGGGGCCCTCATCTACATGATCGCGCGGCCCAAGATGACCGAGCAGGACAAGGAGATGATCGAGAAGGCGCAGGAGGCGCAGCGCCGCGTCGCCGGCTACTCCGCCGCCGACGAGATCGAGAAGCTCACCAAGCTCCGCGACTCCGGGGCCATCACGGCCGAGGAGTTCGAGGAGATGAAGCGCAAGGCGATGATCCCGGTCTGACGCGCCGGGAGCGCCTCGGCGCTCGCGTCTGACGCCCCGGGGCGACCGGCCTGTACGGCCGGTCGCCCCGGCGTTTCGGTGGCCAGACGCGAGGGTAGACGCCCAGCAGTCTTCGACCAGCTTGCACTCGAGGGTGAGACGGGAGGGCACGATGGATCCCAGTGAGCGACCGTCGGACCAGACCGAGTCGGCAGAGGGGGCTGAGCGTCAAGCAGTCCCCGTGCCCGGGGCCGAGGGGGCCGGTGAGACACGCGGCGCGCGCTTCGCCCGCAAGGCCCATCGGACTCGCCTGTACATCTATGTCTTCGCCGCGGTCACGCTCGTCGTCTTCCTGATCGCGCTCGTCCTGGCCAACACGGATCGCATCGAGGTCAGCTGGGTGTTCGGCACCTCGTCAGTCTCGCTTGTCTGGCTGGTGCTCATCTCCGCCATCCTCGGCCTGTTGCTGGGCATGGTCCTCGGTGCGCTGTTTCACTGGCGCACGCGACGGCCGCGCGACTGAGCGATGATCCCGGTCCGACCTCGCGCGGGCGTCCCGACGGGCGCCATTCGACTCCATCCGCTCCAGGCCAGACGACAGGGACCTGGACTGCGAGACAAGCGAAGGGGGCAGCGATGAGCGGTGACGTCTATGAGCGCCTCGCGGCCGCGCTCGACGGCCTGGCCAACGGCTTCCCGCGCACCGAGTCGAACGTCGAGCTGCGCATCCTGCGTCACGTCTTCACTCCCGACGAGGCCGAGGTGGCGGCGGCGCTGACGGGACGGCCCGCCGTGGCCGGCGACGTCGCCCGGCGGGCCGCTCTCGAGCCCGCGCAGGTCACGGCGACGCTCGAGAGCCTCGCGGAGCGAGGCGTGATCTGGACGGGTCGGAGTCGACGGCGCCTTGGGCTACCGCCTGGCGCCGTTCGTCGTCGGCTTCTACGAGGCGCACATGCTCGAGCAGCGCGACGCCGAGTTCGCGCGCCTCGTCGAGGAGTACTTCTGCGGCGGCGGCGCCGCAGGGATCATGAGCGCCCAGCCGGCCATCCACCGCGTCGTCCCCGCGCGAGGGGCGACCGAGATGGAGTGGGTGCTCCCCTACGACGACGTGCGCGCGATCCTCGGCAAGGCGAGCTCGTTCCGTGTCGAGACCTGCGTCTGCCGTCTGCAGCAGGACGAGCTCGGCGCGAGGCGCTGCGACTTCCCCCTCGAGTCGTGCCTCTGGTTCTCCTACGCCGAGAGCGGCGACGAAGCGAGCGCGATCTCGCACGAGGAGGCCCTCGCGGTCCTCGACGAAGCGGAGCGCGTCGGTCTCGTCCACACGGTGAGCAACGTGGCCTCGGGCATCGGCTACGTCTGCAACTGCTGCGGCTGCTGCTGCGGGCTGCTGCGCGGGATCACGGAGTGGGGCATCGAGGGCTCGGTCGCGCAGGCCAACTACTTCGCCGAGATCGACCCGCTCGTGTGCACGGCCTGCGGCGTCTGCGAGGAGCGCTGCCAGGTCGACGCCATCGCCGTGAACGACGACGGCGTACGCGTCGTGCGGCGCGAGTCGTGCATCGGCTGCGGCCTCTGCGTGACGGGCTGCCCCGAAGAGGCTGCGCGCTTGAGGCGCAAGCCCGAAGACGAGATCGTGGCGCCGCCGGCGACCCGCGGCGCGTGGGAGCGCATGCGGCTGAAGCAGCGCGGCCTCAGGCGCGGCCTCGGCGCGGCGCAGGACTAGGGGTCAGGCGGCCACCAGCGTCTTCGCGGGCGGCCGGGCGAGGCCGCGGTCGACTCGCCGGTGGGCGTCAGCTCGCCGCTGTACTGTCGCGAGCGGCGACGAGCTGCTCCACGGCGAAGTCGAGGTCGGCGATCTCGTGGAGCGCCGACACCTGCACCCGGATGCGCGCCTCGCCCTTGGGCACCACCGGGTAGAAGAAGCCGACGGCGTAGACGCCGCGCTCGAACAGCCCCGCCGCGATCCGCTGGGCCTCGCGCGCCTCTCCGACCATGACGGGGATGATCGGGTGGCCGGCCCCGCGCGTCTCGAACCCCGCCGCCTCGACTGCGGCGCGGAAGTGCTGCGCGTTGCGCCGCAGCCGCGCCCGCAGGTCCGGCGATCTCTCCACGATCTCGAGGGCCGTGATCGAAGCGGCAGCGATGATCGGCGCCAGGCTGTTCGAGAAGAGGTAGGGGCGCGAGCGTTGCCGGAGCAGCTCGACCACCTCGCTGGAACCGCTCGTGAAGCCGCCGCTCGCGCCGCCCAGCGCCTTGCCCAGCGTGCCGGTGAGGATGTCGATGCGCTCGCTCACACCGCAGTGCTCGGGCGTGCCGCGGCCGTGCTCGCCCAGCACGCCGAGGGCGTGCGAGTCGTCGACCATGACCAGGGCGCCGTAGCGCTCGGCGAGCTCGCAGATGTCGGCGAGGGGTGCGATCACACCGTCCATCGAGAACACGCCGTCCGTGGCGATCAGGACCGTTCGTGCGCCCCGCGCCTCCTCGAGCTTCTCCTCGAGATCCGCCATGTCGCAGTTGCGGTAGCGGTAGCGCTGCGCCTTGCACAGGCGGATCCCGTCGATGACGCTGGCGTGGTTCAGGGCGTCGCTGATGACCGCGTCCTCCGGGCCGAGGAGCGTCTCGAAGAGGCCGCCGTTGGCGTCGAAGCAGGAGGAGTAGAGGATCGCGGCCTCCTTGCCGAGGAAGCCCGCGATCGTCTCCTCGAGGCGGGTGTGCACGGTCTGCGTACCGCAGATGAAGCGCACCGAGGACATGCCGTAGCCCCACTCCTCGAGGGCCCGGCCGGCGGCTGCCACCACGTCCGGGTGCGACGACAGGTTGAGGTAGTTGTTGGCGCACATGTTGAGCACGCGACGGCCGTCGGCGAGCTCGACCCACGCGCCCTGCTCGCCGGCGATCGGGTGCTCGACCTTGAAGAGACCCTGGTCGCGCGTGGCCTGCAGCTCGCCCAGGAGACGCTCTTTGAAGTCAGGGGTGATCACGACTCTCCTCCAGGGTGGCGGGGATCGGGGCCTTCGCCCTCGAGCGCGGCCGGCCACTCGAGGATGACCTTGCCGGAGTGGCCGGAGCGCGCGATCGCGAAGGCCTCCTCGTACTCGGCGACGGGGAAGTGGTGCGTGATGACGGGCGTGACGTCGAGCCCGCTCTGGACCATCGCCGTCATCTTGTACCAGGTCTCGAACATCTCGCGCCCGTAGATGCCCTTGAGCGTGAGCCCGCCGAAGATCACGGTCTCCAGCTCGACGGGGGTCTCGCCCTCGAGGAACCCGAGCAGACCGATGCGGCCGCCGTGGGCCATGGTCGCGATCATGCTGCGCAGGGCCTCCTTGTTGCCCGACATCTCAAGGCCGACGTCGAAGCCCTCTGTCATGCCCAGGGCAGCCATGGCCTCCGCCGGGCCAGACGTGCGCACGTCGACGGCCAGCGACACGCCCATCTTCTCGGCGATGCGCAGCCGCGTCGGGTTCACGTCGGTGATCACGACGTGCCGGGCGCCGGCGTGGCGCACGACGGCCGCCGCCAGGCAGCCGACCGGGCCGGCGCCGGTGATGAGCACGTCCTCGCCGACCAGGTCGAACGACAGCGCCGTGTGCACCGCGTTGCCCAGCGGGTCGAAGACGGCCAGGGTGTCGAGCGGGATCCGCTCGTCCGCCGGCCAGACGTTGACCGCCGGGAGCGCCAGGTACTCGGCGAAGGCGCCGGGTGCGGTCGCGCCGATGCTCACGCTGTGCGCGCAGAGGTGACGGCGACCGGCGCGGCAGTTGCGGCAGTGGCCGCAGACGATATGGCCCTCGCCGGTCACCAGCTCCCCGAGCTCGAGACCGCGCACCCCGTCGCCCAGCTCGACGATCCTGCCCACGAACTCGTGGCCGACGACGAGCGGCACCGACAGGGTGTGCTGCGCCCACTCGTCCCACTCGTAGATGTGCACGTCCGTGCCGCAGATCGCGGTCTTGAGCACCCGGATCACGACCTCCCCGGGGCCGGCGCCGGGGACGGGGACGCTCTCCAGCGCCAGACCGGGTCCGCGGCGGTTCTTGACGAGCGCGAGCATGGACTTCACGGCATGGCCTCCTGTCGCTCCAGGGCTTCGACTGACTCACTCCGTGCCGCCGTCGCCGGCGGATGCAGGACCTGCGAGCGTCGCGCGGGGGGTCGAGCCCGCGTCGCGACCGCCACGGCGGTGGCGCCGGCGGCATCTTCCTCCCGCCCGCCGGGGCCGACGTCACCCCCCGGAAGATCGATCGCCGCGCCCTCGTTGCGCGCCGGCCACGGGGTCGGGGCCTCCGGCCCGCCGGCGCCGCACGCGGCCAAGACGAAGGTCGCGATCAGGGACAGGGCGGGGAAAGCCACGACGGGCAGCAGCGCAGCACTCGCGACCGGCCGGCGGGGCGAACACGGGGTCATCGACAGGGCGGAGGGCGACGGTGCATGTCGCCCGGTAGTGTAACGCCGTCACGACAGACGGTCGCCGTGTGCCGCCCCGCGGCAGGGTGCCGTCACCGGCCGCCTTCCGCGAGTGCCGCGCGCCCAGTGACGACCCGGCACTCAGAGCGCGCGGAGCGCTCTCCTCCGCTCAGTGCTTGCGCCCTCCGCGCCGCTGTCGGCTCCGAGCAGGAGGCCGAGCCTCGGCGGCGGGCGTGCTCCTGCTGCCCGGCGGACGCCTCGGTGCGCTCGGCAGGCGCGGCCGCGCGCGCCTTCTGCAGACGGCTGTACTGCAAGGCGATGAACGCGAATGCGATCGCGGCGATGACCAGCCGGGCCACGTACGCGCCCACGTCGTTGCCCAACGTCAACAAGCCCGTCACGAGACCGATGACGAGCATCGACCACATGACGAGACTCAAGTCGTTCACCCGCCGCCGCGAGAGGAACGGACGGTACGTCGCGTTCAGCGCGAGAGCGGCCATGAGGAGGGCCGCCCCCGTGGTGAACGCGAGCGTCACGTACATCGGGCCCGCCTTCACGTCCGGGTCGGGCTCGAGCACGAACCCGATGAGCGAGCTGAGCATCATCACTGCCACGACGAGGACCACGAGCAGGAGCAGGAAGAGGCTCGCGCTGCGGGTCAGCCGCGCGGCCGGCGCAGGGCTGGAGGTCAGGCGGGGATCCCGCCCGGTCATCTTCGGCTTGTCGGATCTGCGACTCATGGTCCGGCCATTCTGCATGATGCGCCCCCCGCGCGATACCCGCGCCGCGGGTGCGCGGCGCGACCGTGGACGCAACCCCACGCGCCGAGTTCCGCAGGCGCCGAGGCAGGCCGCCACTCGGATCGCCGTCGATGTCGACGCCGATGACGCCCGCCGGGGTAGACACACGTCCTAGCTACGGCGCACCCGGCCCGGCCGATGAAGGGGAGTAGAGACCCTGCGGCCGCGAGCGCCGCGCGAAGCGAAAGGGAGACGGGAGCTTGGACCACCTGGTCGCCTTCAACGTGAGGGACGTCGTCCGCAAGGGTTTCGAGGCGCGCTGCGTCGGGCCCGACGGCAGCCGCTACCTCTGGCACGGCGACTCCGGGCTGCGGGTGGCGCCGCGTACCGGCTACGCGACGGTCGTCACCGACCCCGCCGCGCTCCCCGACTCCGCCTGGTTCCCGACCAGGCTCGGGCTCAAGGAGCTCGAGCGGATGGACGGGGAGACGACGTGACCGCCATGCCGTGGCGCCCGAGCCGGGGCCACTGGAAGATGGACGGTAGTGGGCCCGCGTCGGCGACCCAGGTCGCCGCCAGACTGGCGCGGCTCGAGATCATCGACGACCTGCGCTACCGCGACGTCCACGTCGAGGCCGAAGCCGTCGACGTGACCCCCTGCCACGAGACCGCGGCCGACGCCTTCTTCCGCTTCTACCGGCTGCGGCCGGTCGGCTGGTCGCCCGCGCAGGCGGCGTGCGACGTCGGGCTCCCCGAACAGTGGAAGAGCGAGGCGATCCCGATCCCGCGTCACGCGCACGAGGGGTTCAACGGCGGGCTCGCCCGCGTCGAGACCGAGTTCGCCGTCCGCTCGTTCCTCTGCAGCATCGAGCACGACATCGACGCTCTGCTCCTGCACGCCGAAGAACGCGCGCGGGAGCGGGGCGGGCGCGGCGCTAGCCTCGCCTGCGTGCGAGCGGGGCCGGGCGCGACAGCGACACAGGCGCCCCCCTGCCGAGCCGCGCAGAGCCGGCCCGCCACGGCCTCCGCCGACGGCCTGTGCTATCCTCGCCCGCGTGAGCACCCCCACACATCCACCACATACGTGACCGTCCTGACGCCCGCCACCCTCCGATGACCGGCCCGACCCCCGCCCCGCCCGAGCGCGGCGACTTCATCCGTGAGATCGTCGCCGCCGACCTGCGCGAGGGCCGGCACGAGACCGTCGTCACCCGCTTCCCCCCCGAGCCCAACGGCTACCTGCACATCGGCCACGCGAAGGCGATCTGCCTCAACTTCGGCATCGCCGACGAGTTCGGCGGCCAGTGCAACCTGCGCTTCGACGACACCAACCCGATGAAGGAAGAGCAGCGGTACATCGACGCCATCGAGGCCGACCTCCGCTGGCTGGGCTTCGACTGGGGCGAGCACCTGTACTTCGCCTCCGACTACTTCGAGCAGCTCTACGAGTGGGCCGTGTACCTCGTCCAGGCCGGCCACGCCTACGTCGACGACCTGACGGCCGACCAGATCCGCGAGTACCGCGGCACGCTCACCGAGCCCGGCCGGCCGAGCCCGTGGCGCGACCGGCCGGCCGACGAGAGCCTCGACCTCTTCGCGCGCATGCGCGCCGGCGAGTTCCCCGACGGCGCGTGCGTGCTGCGCGCGCGCATCGACATGGCCGCCGGCAACGTCCACCTGCGCGACCCGATCCTGTACCGGATCCTCCACACGGAGCATCCGCGGACGGGTGACGCCTGGTGCATCTACCCGACCTACGACTTCGCCCACGGGCAGTCAGACGCCGTCGAGGGCATCACGCACTCGCTCTGCACACTCGAGTTCAAGGACCACCGGCCGCTCTACGACTGGCTCATCGACAACCTGCCGGTGCCATCGCGCCCACATCAGTACGAGTTCGCCCGGCTCAACCTCACCCACACCGTCCTCTCGAAGCGCTTCCTCCTGCGCCTCGTCAACGAGGACCACGTGCGCGGCTGGGACGACCCCCGCATGCCCACCCTCTCTGGCCTGCGCCGGCGCGGCTTCCCCGCCGAGGGCGATCCGCGAGTTCGCCACGCTGGTCGGCGTTGCCAAAGCTGACAACGTCGCCGAGGTCGAGATGCTCGAGCACGCCGTGCGCGACGTGCTCAACAGGCAGGCGGCGCGCCGCCTCGGCCGTGCTCGACCCCCTCAAGGTCGTCATCGACGACTACCCCGAGGGGCAGGTCGAGGAGATGGAGGTGCCCAACAACCCCGAGGACCCGAGCGCCGGCAGCCGCAAGGTGCCGTTCGGCCGCGAGCTCTGGATCGAGCGCGACGACTTCATGGAGGACCCGCCGCGCAAGTTCTTCCGCCTGGCGCCCGGCCGCGAGGTGCGGCTGCGCTCGGCGTACTTCGTGACCTGCACGCGACGTGGTGAAGGACGCGGAGGGCCGGGTCGTCGAGCTGCGCTGCACGCACGACCCGGCCACCCGCGGCGGCGACGCTCCCGACGGCCGCCGCCCCAAGGCGACCCTCCACTGGGTCTCGGCCGCCCACGCCGTGCCGGCCGAGGTGCGGCTGTACGAGCACCTCTTCCTCAGCCCGCACCCCATGGGCGGCGACCGCGACCCCTTCGACGACCTCAATCCCGAGGTCCGAGACCGTGCGGCGCGGCTGCGTCGTCGAGCCCTCGCTCGCCGACCTGCCGGTCGGCGAGACGGTGCAGTTCGAGCGCCTCGGCTACTTCTGCCCCGACCCCGACTCGGCTCCCGGCGCGCTGGTCTTCAACCGCACGCTCGCGCTGCGCGACACCTGGGCCAAGCTGCAGGCGCAGGGGCGGCAGGACAAGGCCTGACCCCGTAGGGTCCGCGGCGCCGGCCCGAGCGACCCGCCGCTCGGCGCAGCGTCGCGGCGTCGGGCACGGCGTCGCGGCGTCGGGCGCGGACGTGGCGAGGCCCGCGCCACGCTTGAGGAGGGTGCGGTCGCGCGGTACACTCAGGTCGCCTGCGGGCAGCGCTGGCGAGTGGCCTAACTGGCAAGGCACCTGACTCTGGATCAGGGGATTGAAGGTTCGAGTCCTTCCTCGCCAGCCATTCCTTTCTCTTCCCCTTCCGCCCGGCCTTGCTCGCCGCCCCGCGACCGACTGCCTCGGCGGCGCTGGCGCCCTCCCGGCCACCGGACACTCACGGCACGTAGAGCTCGTCGACCTCGCCGGAGTACAGACGGAGGAACTCGCGCCGCCGCAGCTTGAGGGTCTGCGAGAGCTCGTGGCCGATGCGGAACTCCTCGAGCCACAGGCGCACGCGGTGCACGCGTTCGTACGGCGCGAAGCGCCGCGCGTCGCTGCTGATGTCGTGCGCCAGGGCGCGGTAGTGCCTGACCACGCGTTCGTCGGCGATGAGCGCCGCCGGGTCGTCGGCCGGCAAGCCCAGACTGCGGGCGAGGCCTTCGAGGTGGGTGCGGCTCGGCGCCACGAAGGCGGCGACGTAGGGACGACCCTCGCCCACCACCACCGCCCTGTCGATCCACTCGCTGGAGCAGAGCTCGTTCTCCAGGTACGGCGCGTTCACGTTCTCGCCGGTCGTGAGGACGAGCGTGTCGTCGATGCGGCCCAGGACGCGCAGGGCGCCGTCGGCGTGCGCGAGAGCGAGATCGTGGGTGTCGAGCCAGCCGTCTTCGCTCAGCACCTCCGCGGTGCGCTCCGGGTCCCGGTAGTACCCGCGCATGATGTTCGGGCCACGGACCTGCAGGCGGCCGACGTCGCCGACGCGGCACGGGCGGCCGTCCTCGCTCACGACGCGGTGCTCCACGCCGTGGATGATCCGACCCGCCGTCCGCACGACGCGGCGGAACGGGTCCCTCATGGCGAGCACCACGATCGCCTCCGTCATGCCGTAGCCCTCCAAGTAGGGGCATGCCGGCGGCGTCGAAGAACTCGTCGACCTTGTCGGGCAGAGGTCCGCCGCCGACGACGGGGAAGCGCAGCCGACCGCCGAGCCCGGCGCGGACCTGACGGAAGACGAGGCGGTCGGCGAGCGCGTGGAAGGGCGCCAGGGCGGCCGCCCTGGCGAGCGCCCACGTGTAGGCCGCCGACCGCCGGAGCCTGCCGCGCGGCCGCACGACGGGCTCGCGCCCTGTGAGTACGCGCCGCGCCTGCGCCGACGTCAGCGAGCGCGCGACCAGCCAGCGCACCAGCCGCCGCCGGGCCGGCCTCTGCGCCTCGATCCTGCGGAAGACGCCCTTGTACAGCGTGACCCACAGCTCCGGCACGGTGCCCATGACGACGGGGCGCACCGTCGTCAGGTCGCCGCGCAGCGTCGTCACGCTGCTGTAGTGCAGACAGCAGCCCTTGCTGAGGTACATGAGCTGCATCTGCCGCTCGTAGGCGTGCCAAGGCTCGAGGAGGGTGAGCACCGGCACGCGCTCGATCTCGACCAGTCTTGGGGAGCTCGCGGAGGTTGAGCTCGTAGTTGGCATGGGTGAGCGCCACGCCTTTGGGAGTCCCGGTCGTCCCCGAGGTGTAGATGACCGTCGCGAGGTCGTCGGGCGACACCTCCTCGCGACGCCGCCGGACCACGGCGGCCGCCTCGGGCCACGCGGCCTCGCCGAGCGCCATGAGCTCGGCCAGTGTGCAGACGACCGGCGGCGCAAGGTCCGTCGCGACAGGCGTCGCGCCACTGGCTCCCGCAAGCGAAGAGCCGTCGGCGCCGAGTGACTCGCGCCCATCGTCCGGGGCGTCGATGAGCACCACGGCCCGCAGCCCCGGCACCGCTCCGCGGACGAGCGGCAGCTGAGCCGGGTCCTCCAGGATCACGACCGCCGGCTCGGCGTGCCGCAGGATCGCCTCGAGGATCTCCTCCGGGGTCTCCGTGGCGCGGGGCACGTCGACGGCCCCGAGGAAGTGGATGGCCAGACTGCACACCAGCCATTCCGGGCGGTTGTCGCAGATGAGAGCGACGAGCTCGCCGCGCCGGACGCCCACGCGGCGCGCGAGCGCCAGCGCCAGCAGGCTCGCGCGCCGGTCGAGCTCGTTGTAGGTGATGGGGGTGAAGCGGCCGTCGACGCGACTGCTCAGGGCCGGCTCGGGCCCGTACTCGGCGACCCAGTCCGCGAACAGCCGGGGCAGGGTCGCGCCCGCCGCTTGGGCAGCCGCACGTTCCACGTAGGGAACCGACACGCTCGCGCTCGCGTCGGTCGCCACTGTCCCCGCCCCCGTCATACGCCCTCTCAGGAGGTGACCGCCGGCGCCCCGCCGGCTCCCGGCCATTCTCGCCGAGCGTCGGCTGCTGTCAACGCCGCAGCGCCGGCCGGGCTTGGCCCGCCTCCTCGCGCGGAGACCTCCATTGGCCTGCGGATGCTTCCCCGCCGCCGGCGATGGTAGCCTGCTCCGCAGGACGTCACGAGCCGAAGGAGCGAGCCCAGTGAAACGAAATCCCCAGGCCGGGGTGCGGCGCAGCGCCGGTCTGCGCCTCCAGGTCTTCAGCGACGCCGACCTCGACGACCTGCATCGCGGCACGCTCGAGGTGCTCGAGCGCACCGGCGTCTTCGTCGAGAGCGACGAGGCGCTCGACGTCATGGCCGACGGCGGCTGCCGCGTCGACCGCGAGACCAAGATCGTCAAGATCCCGCCGCACATCGTCGACGACGCGATCCGCTCGGCGCCGAGCAGCGTGCGCCTCTGCGGGCGGGTGCCCGAGAACGACGTCGTGCTCGAGGGCGGCCGCGTCGGCTTCACCAACTTCAGCGCCGGCATCATGGTGCTCGACCCGCGCACCGACGAGTACCGCACGTCGACCGTGCAGGACGTCGCCGACCTGGCGCGCATGACCGACTACCTCAGCGAGATCGACACCTACGAGCACGCGGTCGAAGGGCGCGACGGGCCCGAGCACACGCTGGCGATCCGCGACGCGTCGGTCGGCCTCAAGAACACGACCAAGTGCGTCGGCACGGGGGCCATGTCGACCTACGACGTCGACGCCATCGTGCGCATGGGCGCCGCCGTCGCCGGCGGCGAGGACGCGCTGCGCGAGCGGCCGCTGGTCTACTTCTGCGAGTGCCCCGTCAGCCCGCTCAAGATCACGAAGGACGCCGCCGAGGTCATCATGGCGTCGGCGCGGCACGGCATCCCCAACAACGTCACCTCGATGGCGATGTCGGGCGGCTCGTCGCCCGTGACGCTCGCCGGCACGCTCGTGGTCCACAACTGCGAGGTGCTGGCGAGCCTCACGCTGGCGCAGCTCACGGCGCGCGGCGCGCCGACGATCTACGGCTCGTCGACGACGGCCATGGACCTGCGCTTCGCGGCCGCCTCCGTCGGCTCGCCCGAGCTCGGCCTGCTCAGCGCCGGCGTGGCCCAGCTCGCCCAGCGCTACCTGCTGCCGAGCTTCGTGGCCGGGTTGTAGGCGGATTCGAAGCTCGGCGACGTCCAGGCCGGTCACGAGAAGACGATGACCGCCCTCACGGCAGCGTTGGCAGGGGCCAACCTGATCTACGGGGCGGGGATGACCGAATCGGGCGTCACCTTCGACTACGCGCAGTACGTGCTCGACAACGACCTGGCGCGCATGATCAAGCACGCGGTGCAGGGCGTGCCCGTCAACGACGAGACCATGGGGCTCGACGACATCCACGCCGTCGGCTCCTTCGGCGACTTCCTCTCGCTCGACTCGACGCTGCGCCACATGCGCGAGCAGAGCCAGCCGCGCTTCCTCGACCGTCGCGTGCGCGAGGACTGGGAGGCGTCGGGGGCGCAGGGCGCGTACGACGCCGCCAAGGAGGCCGCGAAGCAGATCCTCGCCGAGCACCACCCGGAGGCGCTGCCCGCCGACGTGACCGACGCAGATCGACGCCGTCGTCACGGAGGCGGAGGAGCGGGGGCGGCGGGGGTAGGGACTCGCGAGCGCGGCAGTAGTCGTTGACCGCGGGGAGTCGGACCCCTGACCTCCGCCGTGAAGGAGCACGAACATCGTGCGTCTGGATGGCACGGGCCGGGGCTGCTGGCCTCCGGTGTGACCCCGCCGCGGATCGAACAGCCACCCCAAACGCTTGAACTGCCCGCCATTCGGGCGTAGACGGTCTCCATACGAGGCTCCCGAGACGAGCAGGTCTGCACGCGGGAGGCGCAGGTCCGCCGGCGGCACCTGAGGGCCACCCTCATCCGACGGGGGCCACCGGCGAGACCGGCGCGTGGGCCGCTCCTCGTGCGTTGAGGGCTGCCTTCCGGGAGCCAATGGGCCAACTGGAAGGGGCAGGCCATGCACTGGCCGAAGGCATCTCGTCGCACCTCCTGGGCTGTCGTGCCGCTCGCCGCGCTTCTCGCCCTCGCCGCCTGCGGCGGCTCGGACACGACCGCATCAACGTCACCCTCTGCTGCGTCCAGTCAGGCGGCGGCATCGCCTTCGCCGAGTTGGAGCCCGACGATGTCGCCGCCGACGATCCCGGTGGTCAAGCCCGGCGACAAGCTGCCGTCGTTCTCGAAGTTGGCGGCGCTGTTCGAGTACGATCGGTCCGAACCGTTCGATCTCATATCGGGCGCCACGTACCCCAAGTACGGGGCGACGGTGCAGCAGATCTCGTTCAAGCACGACGGCGAGTACGTCGGAGCCCTTCTCGTGACGCCGGCGAGCCAAGGGCCATTTCCGGTCGTCGTGTACGCTCCTGGGTCCAACACGACCAGCACGATATGGCTCAAGGACGCCGGGAAGCTGGCGAAGAAGGGCTACGCCGGCCTTCTGCTCGACGAGTCGGGCGGACCCTTCTGGCAGTACGAGGGGATCCCCGATGGACTCGCGTACGTGAACTACGTGAAGGACGCGCGTCGTGCTCTGGACCTGCTCGAGACCATGCCCGACATCGACGCGTCGCGCATCGGCTTCGTCGCGTGGAGCAATGGGGCACGGCTCGGCAGCTTCCTCTCCGGGGTCGACGACCGCATCAAGGCCTTCGTGCTGGTCGGCCTCAACAACGAGGACGTCACGACCTGGGCGGCGGATGAGCAGGCGGACCTGAAGGCCGGCGGCGTGTCGCTGGAGGGCTACGCGGCCCAGATGTCGATCTTCGACCCGGCCCTCTACTTCAGCCGCAACAAGGACGCCCACTTCCTCTTCATCTGGGGGGACAAGGAGCTGTCGCCGATCGTGAAGCAGTGGTATCTCGACTCCAGTCCGAAGCACTCCACCATGCAGTTGTTCGACGGCGGTCACGCGTACCAGGGCGCGAGCAAGTACCTCGCTCCGTGGATCGAGGAGAACCTGTAGGCGGGGCCGAGCCGGACCGCCGAAGGAACACGGCGCCCTCTCGACGCCCCGCGCATCGAGTCGCCGGCCGAGCTGCCTGCGGCGCTCGGCCTCCCCTCCGTCTGAGGCGCCCGTCCGCGAGGGCCGTCTCCCCGCAGCGCTGCCTCATGATGTAAAGAAGAGTTGACACCGTGTCTGCTTCCCTTTACAGTACGACATGTCAAACATTTCTGACATCTCGTCAGTCGAGTGAGGAGGCAGCCGTGCCGTTCGAAGAGAAGCTGACGTGGGTCGGCCTGGTGGTCGCAGTGGTCGTCCCCGTGGCGTACGTCGTGACAATGCTGGGCCGGCTCGGTGACGTGTCCGCGGCCGACATCTCCTACCAGTGGCCGCTGCTCATCGCCATCGGGGCGTCGGTCGTCCTGACGGTCGTCGGGTCCATCCTGGCGGGGATCGGCACCGGCATCTCGGCCGAGCTGCGCGGCAAGTCCGCCTCCGACGAGATCGATCGCAAGGACGAGCGCGACAAGCAGATCAGCCGTCACGGCGACCTGGTCGGCTTCTACGTCTCGTCCGGCGGCATGGTCGGCGTGCTCGCGCTCACGATGCTGGAGTACGAGTACTTCTGGATCGCGAGCACCCTCTACCTGTCGTTCGCGGTCGGGACGCTCGTCGGGTCGGTGGTCAAGCTCGTCGCCTACCGCAGGGGATTCTGACGATGGGCAAGCCGACCAGAGTCACCAACCGCATCCGCGGGCTTCGCTTCGCTGCCGGAGAGATGACGCAGGCCGAGCTCGCCGACCGGGTGGGGGTCACGCGGCAGACGGTGATCGCCATCGAGCAGGGTCGTTACTCGCCGTCGCTCGAGATGGCCTTTCAGATCGCGCGGGTGTTCGAGGTCCCGCTCGATGACGTGTTCCAGTATCCGAAGGAGAAGTGATGAACGTATTCCGCGACTCACGCCGAGCAGACGGTGCTGCTCCTGGGCGGCACCGGGCGGACGGGCGGCCGCGTCCTGCAGCAGCTTCTGGGCCGCGGCGTCGGCGTGCGCGCCGTGGTCCGGTCGGCGGAGCGGCTCCCGGCGGGCGTTGCCGATGACCCGCGGCTGACGGTGGCGGAGGCCGACCTTCTCTCATTGAGCGACGAGAAGGTCGGCGAGCTGGTGGACGGCTGTGATGTGGTGATCTCGTGCCTCGGCCACAACATCAGCGCACAGGGGGTGTTCGGGCCGCCGCGCGACCTCGTCACCCGGTCGCTCGAGAGGGTGTACCGGGCGACCCGCGAGCTGCGTTCGGCACAGGCCGCGCGGTCGGAGGGGTCGGCGGCGCCCGTGAAGCTCATCGTCATGAGCAGCGTGTCGGTGAACCGCCCCCGGGCCTGGACACGCGTCGCGGGCGATTCGAGAGGGCGTATCTCTGGGCGCTGCGCGGCCTCATCCCTCCGGCGCGTGACAACCAGCGCGCCGCGGACTTCCTCCACGACGTCATCGAGGCCGCCGACCCGCACGCCCAGTGGGTGGTCGTCCGTCCCGACTCGCTGAAGGAGGGCGACGTCACCGAGTACGCGCTGCACGAAGGACTGGTGGACAGCGTGTTCCGCCCCGGCCAGACGAACATGGCCAACGTCGCGCACTTCATGTGCGAGCTGGCGACCGACCCCGAGGCGTGGGCGGCGTGGCACGGCAGGCTGCCGGTGATCGTGAACGCATCACCGGCGTGACCGCGGGCATACGACGGCGTCGACGGCGTCGTCAGGGAGGCGGAGGGGCGGGGGCGGGCGAGCTGGCCTCGCCCCCGCCATCCCGGCCTGCGGCCGTCCCGCGCGCTTGCGCGCCGGGCGCCGGCCGCCCGGCGCGCAGCACGAGCCAGGCGCCGAGCAGCACGCCGGCGGCGCCGACCAGGGTCACGGGCGCCGGGCGCTCGCCGAGCACGATCGCGGCCAGGGCGACGCCGAAGAGCGGCTCGGTGAACTGCGTCGAGGCGATGCGGCTGATGCCGCCCTTGGCGAGCGCCCAGTACCAGCCGATGTAGCCGAGCACCGAGACGAGCGTGGCGAGGGCGAGGATCGAGCCCCAGGCGGCGGCGTCCGCTTCGGGCACGCCGCCGCTCCACAGCGACCACGCCAGCAGCGGCAGCAGCACGACGGCCGAGAACGAGATGCCCCACAGGGTGGTCGGCACCGCGGGATACCCGCGCTGCGAGAGCCGGGCGCCGACGACGTAGCCCATCGCGCACACCACCGACGCGGCGAGCACCAGCAGGTCGCCGACCACGCTCGATTCGTCCGCCGCGCCGGACGTCCGCCAGAGGATGACGACCGCCGTGCCGGCCACGGCGATCACGCAGCCCGCGACCCAGGCCGTCGAGACGCGGCGACGCTCCACGATCGTCCCGAAGAGACTCGTGAGCACGGGCAGCGTCGCGAAGATGAGCGCCCCGTGCACGGCCGTGGTCATGTCCTGGCCGTAGACGAACACGAGCGGGAAGGCGATGAACGCCGCGAACCCGGAGAAGGCCAGCAGGCGACGGTCGTGCGCCCCCTTCGGCAGCCTCTGCCGCGTGACCAGAGCGAGGGGCAGCGCCAGGCAGGCGCCGAGCACGGTCCGCAGGATGCCGACGAGCAGCGGGTCCATCTGGCCGGTGGCGACCTTCGTGAACACCGCCGTGCCGCCCCAGATGACCATGACGACCAGCGCCACCGCAAGGGGCAGCGCGAGGTGGTCGGTCTGTCGCTCTGTCGCCTCGCTCTCGAGCAGCGCGTGTCCTCGGAGTCCGCACGGCGGCGGCATCTCGACACCGGTGGCGCCGGCCGCCGCCTCGCCGCCGCGAGCCTAGCACCGCACGCCGCGCCACGCTGGCGGGTCTTGCGGCGACGGCCAGGTCGCTCTCGCGCGGCGGAGGAGGGGGCCGCGCCGTCACGATAGACTGAGGCCGGACACAGATCCCTCCCCGCCGGCGTCACGACGGAAGGACTCCCTATGGACATCGCGCTCAAGTACGGCTGCAACCCGCACCAGACGCCGGCCGGCGTCACCGTCCCCGACGAGGCCGGCTTCGCGGTGCTGAGCGGGCGGCCGGGCTACATCAACTTCCTCGACGCGCTCGGCGCCTGGCAGCTCGTGCGCGAGCTGAAGGCGGCGACCGGCAAGCCGGGCGCTGCCTCGTTCAAGCACGTGAGCCCGGCCGGCGCCGCCGTCGCCGGCCCGCTCTCCGACACGTACCGCGCCTCGCAGTTCCTCGGCGACGCCGACTACTCGCCGGTCGCCACCGCCTACGCCCGCGCCCGCGGCGGCGACCGCATGTGCTCCTTCGGCGACGTCGCCGCCGTGAGCGACGTGGTCGACATGTCGCTCGCCCGCCTGCTCTTCGACGAGGTCTCCGACCTCATCATCGCCCCGGGCTACGAGCCCGAAGCCCTCGAGTTGCTCAAGACCAAGCGCGACGGCGCCTACATGGTCCTGCGGATCGACCCGGCGTACGAGCCCGCCGACACCGAGAGCCGCGAGGTCTTCGGCTTCAGGATGACCCAGAGGCGCAACACGGCGCAGATCACCAAGGGCCTCTTCACGAAGGCCGGGGGCGCGGCAGGCGCCGAGGCCGGCGACCCGATCCCGGGCGACGTCCTCGAGACCCTCGTCGTCGCGACGATCGCCCTGAAGTACACGCAGTCCAACTCGGTCTGCATCGCCCACGACGGCCAGGTCATCGGCATGGGCGCCGGGCAGCAGTCACGCGTGCACTGCACGCGGCTCGCCTGCGGCAAGGCCGACAAGTGGCTGCTGCAGCAGCACCCCAAGACCATGGCGCTCGCGATCAAGGCCGGGCTGCCGAAGCCCGAGAAGGCCAACCTCGTCGACTACTTCCTCCTCTGGGACGAGCTCTCCGAGGTCGAGAAGGGCAAGCTGCGCGCGGGCCTCGACGACGACCCCGACCCGATCACCCGCGAGGAGCGCGCCGCGTGGATACGGCGCTTCGACGGCATCTGCCTCTCGTCCGACGCCTTCATCCCCTTCCCCGACAACCTGGACCGGGCCGCCAGGACGAACGTGCGCTACGTCGCTCAGACCGGAGGCTCCGCGCGTGACGACGTGGTGACGAAGGCTGCCGGGGAGTACGGCATGACGATGGTCCACACGGGGCTGCGCCTGTTCCTGCACTGACGAGGAGTCACCGAATGATCGAACTGCACGACATCCCGTTCTCGCTCGACGCCGACGCGCTCATGCGCGAGCAGCGCATCCAGCCGGGACGCGAGATGGCCCGGGCGTTCACGGAGCTGCTCGACCGGGTCGTGGAGGTCGGCCGGCCGAAGGCGATCTACGAGGTCTCCTACATCGAGGACAAGGGCGGACGACTCCGTCGCGCTGAACGGCGTCAGGTTCACGAGCCGCGTCCTCCGGCGGAACCTCGACGAGGTCGAGCGGGTCTTCCCGTACGTGGCGACCTGCGGCGCCGAGGCCGACGCCGTCTCGGCGCCGAGAGCGACCTCGTGCAGGCCGTCTGGCTCTGGACGATCAGGGAGCAGGCTCCTCGACGCCGCCAGGGACCACCTCACGGCGCACCTCGCCGACCGCTACCGCCTGACGCACACGGCGACCATGCACCCGGGCTCGGGCGACGCCGACGTGTGGCCGATCGAGCAGCAGCAGGAGCTGTTCTCCATCTTCGGCGACGTGGAGGCGCTGATCGGCGTACGGCTGACCGACTCGATGCTCATGGTCCCGACCATGTCCGAGTCGGGCATCGTCTTCCCCACCGAGAGCGACTTCGCGAGCTGCCAGGTCTGCCACCGCGAGGGCTGCCCGCGCCGTCACGCCCCCTTCGACGAGGCCGTGTGGCGCGAGGTGTGCGGAGACTGAGCGGCGGGACGGCAGCCCCGACGACGGCGACCGTCGCGAGGGCGCCGCCCGCCGCTCAGACGTAGCCGAACAGCGGCGGGAAGGCGATCACGACGATCGCCGCCCACACGGCGTAGACCCACAGGTAGTCCGTCTGCCACCGCTCGAGACTCGCGAACGACCCGCGCCCGCGCAGGAAGCGGAGGTAGAGCACGGCGGACCACGCCAGGTTGACCAGCAGGATCACGTTCACGCTCAGGGCGGCCACCCGGTTGGGGCTGAAGCCGAACTCGGAGATGCGCGCGGCGATCGCCCACAGCGCGACCGCGTCGGCCACCAGCGCACTGATCACCAGCACGACCTGCAGCACGTCGAAGACGCCGGGGGGCGACGAGGGGTCGCGGGCCGAGAGCGAGTAGAGCAGCAGGGCCAGGACCACCACCAGGAGCAGGTCGAAGACGATGAGCACGTCGCGCTCGACGTCGACGCCGCGTCCGGTCCACAGCAGGGTCCCCAGGAACGTGACCAGCACGGCGGCGAAGAGCGGCGTGAAGAGGCGCGTCAGCACCGGCGCCATGTTCTCGATCACGCTCTGCTTGGCCTCCACCAGCCAGGCGGCGACCACGAGCGCGCCGGCCGCCCCGCAGGGCAGCAGCCACGACTCGAAGAAGGGCTCGAGGTCGACGCCGATGGCCTGGAAGATCATGGCCATGAACCCCATGAGGACGCCGCCGCCGAGGGCGATCAGCACGAAGTAGATGAAGAGCTCGCCCGAGAAGCGGATGAAGTCCATGCGGCCGGCCACCTGGCGCCACCGGCCGGCCGCGTACGCGACGCCCACGACCAGCCAGAGCGCGATCGGCAGGTGCAGGGCGGTGAGCACCTCGGTGTGGCCGCCCGTCGGCGAACGGATAGACGTTGGCGAAGACGGCCGCCGCGACGAACGCGGCGGCCAGCCATGCGCAGCGTCCTCGTGTCGAGCCGCCGCTTCCAGACGAAGTAGCCGGTCAGCAGGGGCAGCACGAAGAGGCTCAGGTTGCGGGCGTAGAAGCCGGCGTCCTCGTCCAGGTCGAGCCCGAAGAGCGCCGGCAGCTTGACGGCCAGCGGCGGCGGCCACCGCGAGACCGAAGGCGACGAAGGTGTCGGTGCGCGCCGCGGCCTTCGGCTCCCCGGGGGCGGAGGGGGCCGACGAGCTGCTTCCACAGGCGCTCCGAGTGCTCGCGCGCGAACTCGCGCGAGAGGGCGTCGAGGTCGCCCATGCGCTTCACCGCCACGAGGAACGCCTCGTCGGGGGCGAGCCCCGCGTCGGTCAGCGCCGCGATCTGCTCGCGCAGGTGGTCCTCCAGCTCCGCGATGTCGACGGGGTGGATCGCCTGCCGGCGGCGCAGGTAGCTCCGCCAGCGGTCGATCTGCTCCTCGAGCGCCGCCGGGTGATCTGAGGTCGGCATCGGTCAGGCTCCTTGGGGAAGCGGCGCGCGGCGGGACGCGCGGCGTGACGCGGCGGCCGGCGGCGGGAGGGCGAGCGCCCGCCAGATGCCCCGCAGCGTCGCGTCCACCGCCTGCCACTGCGCGCGCTGCTCGTCGAGCTGGGCCCGGCCCTCGGGCGTGATCCGGTAGTACTTGCGGCGGCGGCCGCTCCCCGCGACCTCCCAGCGCGCCTCGACGTGGCCGAGCCGCTCGAGCCGGTGCAGGACGGGGTAGAGCATGCCGTCCGTCCACTCCATGCGCCCTCCGGAGAGCTCCCGCACGCGCTTGAGGATCGCGTAGCCGTAGCTGTCGCCCTCGGCCAGGATCGCGAGGACGATCGGGGTCGAGGAGGCGGCGATCAGGTCCTTGTTGATCTCCATGACGTCGCGCCGCCCGGCGCTACTGAGCTCGAATCCCGCTATGCATAGCAGCATTATACATAACAGCACTATGTGTGCCACCACGCGACGAGGACTCGGGTCAGTGTTTCCTAACCGACTCGGAGCGCCTGTCGGACGCGACGTCTGCCGAGCATCCGGCTGAACGTCCTGAAGTCGCCCGACTCGTGCCGCACTCGCCCGGCCACGACCGCCGGATGCACACGCAGTGACCGCGCGAACGCCACGACGTCGGCCGTCGAGTGCGGTCCTTCGTTCGCCCACGCGCGCCACGTGCGTTCTCTGGATGAGCGCCTCGGCCGCCAGCGCATCCGCCTCGCTCTCCCGCGAGTCCGGCTCGCTCGACGCCTCGAGGTCGTCGTAGTACGCGCCGGCGCCCGCGTCGGCGTGCAGCGCGAGGTGCGCGAGCTCGTGCATGAGCGTGAACCAGAAGTTGTCGAGGCGGTCGTAGCGCAGGGTCAGGCCGACGACGGGGCCGTCGCCGAAGATCGCGGCGCCGTCGAGGTAGGTGCGCGGGAAGTGCGGCTCGACGACGAGCGCGATGCCGTGCTTGAGGAGGTAGTCGCGCGCGGCGGCGGGGCCGTTGTCGAGCACGCTCAGGTGGGCGACCTCGGCCATGAACTCGGCGTCGACGGTGATCGGCTTGGGCGGCGCGCCGGCGCGCTGCTCGGCGGCGAGCTGCAGCACGCGCGCCGTCCAGGCGGTGAGCGCGTAGCGGTCCATCTCGCGCGCCGACCGCGTGTGGTGAGACGTGCGCAAGAGCGCCGGGGGCTGCGGCCGCCCGAGGCCGGCGAACCAGCGCCGGGCGACGCCGGCGGGGTCGCGCTTCAGCTGCTCGGGGGTCGCCTTGAGCCAGCCGCGTCTCGCCATCTCCTTCACCGGCAGGCGGCTCCAGTCGAAGTCGTCGGAGCCGCCGTCCTCGTCGGTCTCCGTCGACCGGCGAAGAAGCGTCTCGGCGGGGATCCCGAGACCCTCGTGCAGGGCGCGGATCATGGTCAGCGTGAGCGGCCGCTTGCCCGACAGCACCTCCGAGACCTTGCTCTTGCTGCCGATGTAGGGGACCAGGTCGCGCTGGGTGAGGCCGGCCTGGTCCATACGGAAGCGGATCGCGTCGATGGGGTCGGGCGGGGCGATGGGGAAGCGCTCCTTCTCGTAGGTCTCGACGAGGAGCGCGAGCAGCTCCAGCTCGTCGGCCTCGGGCGTGCCGCGCTCGGGGTCGAGCAGCACCAGACGATCGAGGGCCTCCAGGGCCTCGGCGTGTTCGGCATCTGTATGGATCACCCTCGGCATGGCCGCCTCCCTCACAGCGTCCAGGTGTCGTACTCGGCGTGCGTGCCCACCTTCTGCACGATGACCACGCCGGTGTTGAGCGCGATCTGTGCCACCAGTCGGTAGTCGTTGCCCTTGATGTCGAACACGGCGAGGCCCTT
>CAWBRS010000007.1:0-9065 GCA_963791345.1 uncultured Thermoleophilia bacterium
CCGGCTCTCGCACTATCATGGGAGGCGGCACTTGGCTGAAGCCGCGCACGGTCAGGAGATCGACCCGAGTTGTCAAGAACTGGTGGCGCACATGGTGTCGTGGGGCAGCCGGCCGCCGAGATCCGCGGCGTGCGCAAGCAGTTCGGGGATGTCGTCGCCCTCGACCGACTCGATCTGCACGCTCCCGCCAGCGGCGGTCGGTCTGCTCGGCGCCAACGGAGCCGGCAAGACGACCCTGCTCCATCTGCTCGGACTGACGGATCCCACCGAAGGCACGGCGAGTGTGCTCGGTCTCGACAACCGCTCGCAGGGCATCAAGGTCCGCGAGCACGTCGGCTACATGCCGGAGTCCATCTGCCGCCGACTGGCACGCACGGCCGCCGACTTCGTGGGTCACATGGCCGAGATGAGCGGCCTGCCCGCCCGCGCCGCTCGCCTTCGGGCCGCCGACGTGCTCTATCAGGTCGGCCTGGACGAAGAGCGCTACCGCCTCGATCGAAGGGTCTGTCCACTGGCATGAAGCAGCGCGTCAAGCTCGCGCAGGCGATCGTGCACGACCCCGGGCTCCTCTGCCTCGACGAACCGACCGTCGGCATGGACCCGCAGGGTCGGGACGACATGCTCGAGATCCGATCAAGCGGGTCCACCGGTGCTCGGCATCTCGCTGATCGTCTCATCGCACTCCTGAAGACGTCGAACGCGTCTGCGACTACGTCGTGATCCTCAGCGACGGCAAGCTCATGCTCGCGCAGCCGATCGAAGGCCTCGGGACCGAGCGCGGCGATCTGCTCGTCCGGGTCGACGGCGATGTCGACGCTTTCATCCGTCGGCTCGCCGGCGACGGGTTTACGCGGTCGGGGCGCCGGGGCCGAGTCGACCGCGCATCGACGAGCTGGTGATCCGCCACGACGGCGACCACGTCTACGACGCGGTGCGCGATGCGGCCGCCGATCTCGGCGTCGGCCTGCGCTCGCTTCGCAAGCGCGTGCAGTCACTCGAGGACATCTACATCGGCGAGGTCGAGCGACCCGTCGAGGCGGGAGACGCCGATGGTGACTCCTGACCAGGCGACGGACCGACCGGCCCGTACTGGAGAGGTCTACGACCGCGGCTACAGGCACTACGAGGGGGAGCGCCTCGGTCGACCGCACGCTTCTCGCGCGCTGACCCGCTACTCGATCAGCAGATCGCTTGGGATCAGGAAGCGCTGGACCGCGAAGATCGTCCCGATCACTCTACACGGTCGCAGCCTGGACCGTGCTCGTCGTGATCGGAGTCGAGTCGTTCCTGGCGCGCGTGACCGATGAAGTGCTGATGGGCTACGGCGACTTCTTCGGTTTCATCTTCGTGATCGAAGGGGTGTTCGTCGCGACCATCGCGCCGGAGAGCTCTGTCCCGACCGTCGCGAGAACGTGCTGACGCTCTACTTCTCCAGGGCGATCACGCGGCTGGACTACGTTGTGGCCAAACTCGCGGCGACGGCGATACTCACGCTGACGTTGTCCTTCGTCCCGGCGGCGATCCTCTGGCTCTTCCGCAGTCTGCTCGCGGATGCACCGCTGGTCGCGCTCGCGGACAACGCCGGCGACCTCGCGAGGATCGCGCTCGCCGGCGGGCTCATCGCGCTCTACCTCGGCGCGGTCGGCCTGGCGATCTCCTCGTTCACGGGACGGAAGGTGATCGCCGTTCCCGTGATCATCGTGGGCTACCTGGTGACGGAGGGCCTCGTCAACACCATCGCCTACGCGCTGCGAGAGAACCGGATCGCCGACTGGATCACCTTCCTCAGCCCGGCGACGATCTCCAACGGCCTCGCGTATTCGCTCTTCCCGCCGCAGACCGGCATCGAAGACATCCCGTTCCAGTGGTGGGCGTATGCGGCGGCCATGGCTGTGACGATCACCATCGCCTGTGCCGTGATGATCTGGCGTTACGTACCGGAGGATTGAGATGAGAGGCAGGTCCGCATCTCCACCCGCCGGCGCGGCGCCGGCCCCGCTGTTCCTCCCCGGCGTCGCCACGGGGACCGAGCCGACGATCCTCGTCGAACGGGTCTCCAAGTGGTACCGCGATATCGTCGCCGTCTCCGACGTCTCCTTCGGGATCGCGCCGGGCGTCACCGCCCTGCTCGGGCCCAACGGCGCGGGCAAGTCGACCATTCTGAAGATGATGGCCGGTCTGCTCCGCCCCTCGAGCGGAACGATCCAGATCCATGGCCACTCGATTCGAGGCACCATCGATCTGTACCGTCGCTTCGGCCTCGTGCATGAATCGGAGACCGTCTATCCGTTCCTGACAGGTCGCGAGTTCGTCCGCTTGAACGCGACCCTGCAGAAGCTGAAGAACGCCGACCAGGCGACCGACCAGGCGCTCGCCACCGTCGAGATGACCGCCGTGGCCGACCGAAGGGTCGGTGGATACTCGAAGGGCATGCGACAGCGCATCAAGGTGGCGGGCGCGCTGGTACACGACCCGGACGTCGTGCTCATGGACGAGCCGTTGAGCGGCATGGACCCCGCCCAGCGCGCCCAGATGATCGACCTGATCCGCTCACTCGGGCGCACGAAGACGATCCTCATCTCCTCTCATGTCCTGGCCGAAGTCGAACGCTTCGCCGACAACATCATCGTCATCGTGAACGGCAGACTCGCTGCCGCAGGTGACTACCGCGTCATCCGCGACAAGATCGACGGGCACGACCATACGGTCCGGATCCGGTCGGATCACCCGCGCCGACTCGCGGTCACGCTGATCGGACACCCCGCCACGCGTTCGGTCAAGGTCGAGAGCGGGAGCCGGATCCTGGCGGAGACGAGCGACGCCCGTGGCTTCTACAGAGCCTTACCCGGCTTGGCGAGGCAGGCGAACGTCCGCCTGCTCGAGGTCCAGGCCGGAGACGAGTCACTGCAGTCGGTGTTCGCGTACCTGGTGGAGAGATAGCGGGCGGGCGGCGATACCTGTGAACATCACCCTGCAACGCCTCCCCATCATCGCGCTCACGATCAAGCAGTTCCTGGACGGCAAGGCCATACGGGTCGTGATCGGCCTCGCGCTGATCCCGTTCGTCTTCGGCGTCATCTACCTCATCCAGCCGGATTGGGCAGAACCCGACCTCTTCCTGGCGAACGGGATCTTCATCGAGTTGATGATCCCGACACTCCTGCCGCTCACCGTTCTCGTGCTGGCGACGAGTGCGTTCGGCAACGAGGTGGAGGACCGCACGCTCCCCTTCCTCACCCTCAAGCCGGTCAGCCGGGCCCGGATCGTGATCGAGAAGCTGGTCGGCAGCGTGATGGTCTCGGGGCCGATCGTGGTCGTCAGCCTGACCATGACCTACCTGGTCGTGATGCGCGGTGACTCCGGCGAGAACCTGCGACTGCTCTGGGCGATGATCTTCGCCTCACTCGTCGCCACGATCGCCTACTCGTCGATCTTCATGCTCGTCAGTCTGCTGATCTCCCGCGCGCTCGTGGTCGCGCTCATCTACCTCTTCGTGTGGGAGTCGATCCTCGGACGCTTCGTGCCCGGCCTGCGGTACGTCAGCATCCGGCACTTCGTCGCCTCCATCTTCGCGGCCGTCGCCGACGATCCACGCTTCGCGCCTCAGGACGCGACCGCGCTGTCCGCGGCGGTCGCCACCCTGGCGATCGCCTCGGTCATCGCGATCGTCCTCGCGATCTGGCGGCTGCGGGCGATGAACGTGGCCTGACGGACGAGGCGGATCGCCGGTCGGATCGGGCGTGACGAGCTCGACGTCGCAGGTGCCGCTGCGGATCAGTCCATCTCGTCCCGGCGCCAGAGCGTGACGCCCTTCGGCGTGGAGATGTCGAGGCAGCGCCGCAGCGCCCGGGACACCGGGTCGGGTGTGCGACCCTGGTCCTCCATCTCCTCGCAGCGCTCGATGGCGCTGCGCACGGCACGGGCGCCGACCGAGCGGATCGGCTCCGGCGGCAGGTAGGTCGGCGGCTCGGAGACCAGCGGCGACCGCGCGTAGTCGTCGTCGAGTCCCAGGGAGAGCGACGCCAGCGTCCGGCCGATCAGGTTGGAGGAGGTGACGCCGTTGCCGGCGTAGCCCATGCCGTAGTGGACGTTGCGGTACTTGCCCAGGGTGCCGACCCAGGGGATGCCGTGCTGGGTGCGCTCCATGGGCCCGCCCCAGCGCCACTCCACCGCCAGATCGCGCGCCGCCGGCAGCAGGTCGTGCATGTCGGCGACGATCTCGGCGATCTCCCGGGCGTCGTGGTAGTGCGCCGGGATGACGCGACCGCCGTACCCGAGCCGCCCGCCGCCGCGGCCGAAGACGAGGCGGTCGTCCGCCGTGCGCTGAGCGTAGTGCACGGCCGTGCGCCCGTCGGCGAAGGGGCGCCCGTGCTCCCAGCCCAGGCGGTCCAGCGCGTCCGGCGAGCTCGCCGTCGCGACGACGTGCGTGGGGATGATGAAGGTGGTGCGGCGCAGCTCGGCGACCAGCCCGAGCCGGACGCCGGAGGCGAGGACGACCTTGTCCGCGGTCACGCTCCCGGAGGGGGTCGTGACGACGGCGGGCAGCGTGCGCTGCAGGCCGACCATCGGCGTGGCCTCGTAGACGCGCACGCCGGCCGCGACCGTCAGCCGGCGCAGACCCTGGACCAGCAGCGCCGGCTGGACGCTGCCGGCGTGCAGGATCACCACCCCGGCCTCTGCCCCGGGCGAGCCCGACAGCGTCGACTGCCTCATCCTTGTCGAGGACGCGGAAGAGGTCGTCGCGGCCCAGGTCGCGGGCCAGATGGGCAGCCTCGAGGACGCCGTCGACCTGGGCCGGGGAGAGCGCCACGGTCAGACCGCCCGCGAACGTGAGATCGCAGTCGATGTCGCCGTCGCGCACCGTGTCGCGGATGTCGTCGAGGCTGCGCCGGCAGGCGTCGAGGAGCGCCAGGGCGGCGTCCCGGCCGAAGTGGGTGACGAGCTTGGGGAGGGCGTCGTCCCAGCCGTTCACCCAGCCGCCGTTGCGACCGCTGGCGCCGGCCCCGCAGTACTGGCGCTCGATGAGCACGACGTCGACCTCGGGCGCGAGCCGCTTGATCGAGAGCGCCGTCCAGAGGCCGGTGAACCCGCCGCCGACGATGCACACGTCGGCGCGCTCGGCGCTCGTCAGAGGCACGATGTCGCCCGGCCGCCAGCGCGGGTCGCCGCCCTGCCAGTAGACGGCAGCGTGGGTGCCGCCGAGAGCCTCTTGCGCCGTGCCCCGCCGATCCGCCATCCTCGCTCACTCCTCCAGCCCCATCGCCGGCGCTCGCGCCGGCGCCTCGTCGGGGCAACGTGCCCCGGCCGATCGGTCACCTCGCGGTCACTGCCGTCCCCACTCCAGAGCCCTTGCGGCTGCGGGGAGCCTCAAGGCTACACCCTTGACCGCACCGGCTGGTGCAGCCCGAGGCTGCGAGGGCGCTCAGGCGCGACCCCGGCCAAGGAGGCGGCCATGAAGCGCCTGGTCCTCGGCGCCGGCGCGCAGGGCGCGGGTTCGATCCGGCTCCGTCACCTTGTCGGTCCGCCGGCAGTAGCCGGACCTCGCCACCGCCCTTCCGACATCGTGCCGACGAGACGTTCGTCACCTCCCATCAAGCCGCCACAGACTCAGATCACCGGAGACTGGACGAAAGGCTTCCCTCGACTATAATGACTGATTGTCAGTCATCAATCTGAACCAGGTACCGTCGACCCTGGAGCTGCAATGCCCCGCGCGCTCGACCGCGAAGCCCGCCGTGCCGAACTCGTCGCCGCCGCCGCGACCGTGTTCGCAGAGACAGGCGTTGGTCGCGCGACCGTCAGCGACATCGTCAAGGCGGCCGGCGTCGCGCAGGGCACCTTCTACCTCTACTTCGACTCCAAGGACGATGCCGTGCTGGCCGTGGCGGAGCGACTGGGCGACGCGATGGTAGAGGGCATCGAGCGAGCGGTCGCCGCACCCGACAGCCGGGCGGTCGACAAGCTCTTCGCGCTCCGCGACGCCTTCGGCGACTCCGCCGTCATCGCCCAGGCCTCCGAACTCATCGAGATCCTGCACCGGCCCGGGAACCGGGTGATCCACGACCGCCTCGCCGAACACCTCACCCCGCGGCTGGTCACGATCGTGGCACGCATCGTCGAGCAAGGCGTGGACGAGGGGGTGTTCGCCGTACCCGACATCCATGGCGCCGCGTGGTTCGTACTGTGCGGGCTGCAGAGCGCCGAGCTCGCCGGCGTCCCGCTCGCGGAGATGCCGGCCGCACTCGCCTACGCCGTCGAGCTCGCCCTCCGCGCCTTGGGGTACACGGAGCCGGCGGCGTGAACAGCAACGTCGCCATCGCCACGCACGCTCTCAGCAAGCGCTACGGCGACCTGCTCGCCGCCGACGCCCTCGATCTCACCGTGCAGCGCGGCGAGATCTACGGCTTTCTCGGCAGGAACGGCGCCGGCAAGACCACGACGATCCGCATGCTCCTCGGCCTCATCCGCCCCAGCGCCGGTGAGGTCGAGGTCCTGGGCAGGCGCGTGCAGCCCGGCGCGAGCGAGCGTGTTCGCGCGCGTCGGGTACCTGGTCGAGAGCGCCAGCGCCTACCCGAACCTCACCGTGCGCGAGAACCTCGAGATCCAGCGCCGCCTCACAGGAGCGCCACGCGCGGCGGTCGCCGAGGCCATCGAGCTCATGCGTCTGGGCAGCTCCGCGGAGCGGCGCGCCGGCGAGCTGTCGCTCGGCAACAAGCAGCGGCTCTCGCTGGCCCGGGCTCTGCTGCACCGACCTGAGCTGCTCGTCCTGGATGAACCGGCCAACGCGCTCGACCCGGCGGGCATCGTCCAGGTCCGCGAGTTGCTGCGATCGCTCGCCGACACGCACGGCGTGACGGTCTTCATGTCCAGCCATATCCTCGCCGAGGTCGCCCATGTCGCCGACCGCATCGGCATCGTGCACGAAGGCCGGCTGATCGAGGAGCTCGACCGTGAGCAGTTGCGTGAGAAGGAGCGACTCTACGTGGCCGTGCGGGCCTCGCAGCCCGACCGCGCGGCCGCGCTGCTCGGCGCGGCCGGCTTCGCGCACATCGAGCGCGCCGACGGCGAGCTGCGCGTCTTCGACGCCGAGGAGCGCGTGGCGGAGATCGCCCGTACGCTCGTCGGCGCCGGTCTCGACCTCACCGAGCTGACCGCCGTCCACGAGGACCTGGAGGCCCACTTCCTGCGGCAGACCGGAGGCCTCCAGTGACGTTCCCGCGGGTGCTCGCGACGGAGTTCCTCAAGCTGCGCCGCACCAAGGTGACCTGGCTCTCGCTCGCCGCGCTCTCATTGGGCCCGCTCGCGATCGCCTTGTTCATGTGGATCGTGCGCGAGCCGGGGCGGGCGCGGCAGCTCGGCCTGCTCGGCACGAAGGCGGACCTCTCGGGGATCAGCGCGACGTGGCCCTCGTACTTCTCGATGCTCACCTTGATCGTCGGGATGGGCGGGCTGCTGCTGCTGGCCTTCATCGTCGCGTTCGTCTTTGCGCGCGAGTACGTCGACGGCACCGCGAAGAACCTGCTGGCACTCCCCGTGGGGCGTCACTGGTTCGTGCTCGCCAAGCTCGTCGTGGTCGGAGCCTGGTGGGCGGTGCTCGTCGCGGCGGTCACCCTCGAGACGTTCCTCATCGGGTTCGCCATGGCCCTGCCCGGCTTCTCGGTGGCCGCCGGCGCCGGCGCCGTCCGCGACGTCGTCGTCGTCGCCGTGGTGGTGTACACGCTGTCGCCGGTCGTCGCCTGGATCGCCACGCTCGCGCGCGGCTACATGGCGCCGCTCGGGTTCGCGCTCGCGATGCTCGTGCTCGCCGAGGTCTTCGGAAAGACGGGCTGGGGACCGTGGTTCCCCTGGTCGGTCGTCGCGAGCTTCGTCGGCTCGGTCGGAGAACGGGTCGTCACGTCGATCGCCCCGGGGAGCGTCGTCGTGGTGCTGCTCACGTTCCTCGCGGGCATCGCCGCCACGATCGCGCAGCTGCGGTACGCGGACAATGCGCAGTAGGATGAGCCGCCCGGCGTGACGCCGCACGGTGAAGTACGGCGCGCCGGGACGCGGTCAGGCGGCGCCGGTCGTCAACCTCGCCTCGAGCGCCGGGAACGCTGCCAGCACCATGTCGACCAGCCGATCGGTCGGTCGCGTGAGCGCATCCGTGGCCGGGATGCCGAGTTCGAGCTCGTAGAGGATGATCGCGGCGCTCACCTCGGCGTCGGTCATATCCTCGTGGTTGATGGTCAGGCCGATGACCGGCGTGCCGGCGAAGGCCCGCAGCAGCGCTATCTCAGCCGCCGGCGTCGGCGTCGGCACGTCCGGGAAGTCGCCCAGCATCCGGCGTGCGGGCGCGTGCTGAAGGATGACCGCGTCGGGCCGGGCGCCTCGAAGGATGAAGGTCGACGACAGGTACGCGGGGTGACTGAGTGCACCCTGCCCCTCGATGACGATGACGTCCGGATGCTCGGCCTCGAACGCTTCCACGACCGTGGCCTCCACCTCGCCCGAGCAGAACTGACACGGGATGGCGTCGAGCGCGAGCCCGTGGCGCGCGCCCTGCATGAGCCCGGTCTGGCCGGTCCCGACCATGACCGCCTTGATCCCGCTCGCGTTGAGCGCCCGCGTGAGGACGACCGCGGTCGTTCGCTTGCCGATCGCGCCGTCGGTGCCGAGCACCGCGACGCGCGGGCAGGTCACCTCGTCGATAGCGCCGGAGAACATGCGCAGGTCCTTCGTCGCACGCGGGCGACGGATGTCGAGGATCCGAACGCCGTACCTCGTCGCGGCCGCCGAGAACTCCGGGTCGTCGTTCAGGAACTCGTGCAGGCCGTTGACGATGTACATGCCGCGGCGCATCGCGTCGAGCACGACGCCACGCTGGTGCGGAGAGAGCAGGCCGCTGAGGGGCGCCACACCGAGGATGAAGTAGTCGGGGACGCGGCCGGCGAGCGCGATGGCGTGCGCGAGGTCGGCGCAGATCGGGATCCTGTTCGGGACGTCGTCGAGATACGCGCCGGCATCGGCTCCCGCCTTCGTGCTGTCGATCACCGAGAGGACCTCGTACTTCTCCGAGTGACGCACCA
>CAWBRS010000008.1:0-23251 GCA_963791345.1 uncultured Thermoleophilia bacterium
CACCGCGAAGCGGCAGGGATCGAATCGACCGTGTGCAGCACACTCTCGACGAGCGCCGGCAGACCGCTTTCGTCGGTCAGGTCGCCGTTCTTCTCAATACAGCTGGCGTCAGTGACCAGGATGCTCGCGTGGGGTTCGACGCCGACGCTGTGCAACGCCTTGGTGGCGCAGTTGACGTTGCAGCCGTTGACGGCGATGTGTTCCGTGTAGTTCTCGTGCGCCTTCTTGACGATACCGGGGATCTGCAGGGGCAGCCCGAGGGCGCAGACGAAGCCGGTCTCGCCCGGCCGCCACTGAATCGCCTCGACCACCGCCTTGGCCGACATTTGACCCACGTTGCAGGCCCCGGAGCAGGGCATGACGCCGATCATGAGGGGTCCTTTCGCTCGAAGGGAGATGCCTCTCCGGTCAGGTTCTCACGCCCCTCGACCAGGGCCTGATGGGCGCGCTTGGCGCGCGACCGCGGCACCGCCTTCTCACTGAGGAAGGCCATACTGTCGACGAGCTGCGCCAGACGTGCGCCGGGGAAGCCGACGACGGTCTCGGCGGGCTCGATGTCGGTGGCCTCGCGGCAGCCGTAGCAGCCCATGGTGAAGTTCAGGCGCTGCTCGACGTAGGGGATGATCGTGGCGTCGACGCAGGTGGCCTGCAGCACGGCGGTACTCCCGGACAGGCGTTCGCCGCCGCGCAGGTTCACCTCGGCCAGCAGCAGCCACATGAGCTGCTCGGGCGGGCCCTCGACGACCACGACGTCGGGCAGCCGCGGCGCCGCGGCCAGGGGGCACAGGGCGAGGCGCGCCACGGTGCCCCGCTCGAGGCACGACATGCCCTCGAACATGCGCGCGCCGCTGGTCGCCTCGGCGACGATGCCGAAGCCGACGAGACCCTTGCCGGTCTGCAGGCCGTCGGGCAGCGGCTTGAAGCCGAATGCCCGGGCCGCTGCCGGACAGGCCACCTCGTCGGCCTCGAGGATCACACGCTCCCCGCCGCGCGCCTTTATGAGCGCCTGGCAATAGCGATGGCGCTGGACCGGCTCCCAACCGGAGAACGGCCCCATATCGGCGTCGGGCGCCAACAGGAACACGGCGACTGGGGCGCTCTCGAGCCCGACGGCCTGCGCCATTTCCTCGGCGAGGTTCCTCAGGTCTGGCTTCGCGCCGGCGTCGCCCTTGCCCGCCATCGCGACAGGGGTCTGTGCATCGCGCTTCTCCTACTCTTTCCGCTGCGGAGCGGGTTCGTACTCCCGAGCACGGTATGCACACCGGCGCGCCGTCCTTCATGCGCACGTAGCGGTCGAAGACGTACTCGCCGCACGAGCTGCACAGGGTCTTGTTGAACGAGCCCTTGACCGGCGTGTATGTGAAGTCCGGCAGGTCCTGTGCACGGATGAACATGTCGTCATCGCTCTGCTCGTAGGTCCAGTCGACGACCTCCTGGGTGACCTCGGCCGGGATCTGCGAGGGCTCGACACCACGCTTGCGGTAAGCGAAGAATTCGACGGCCCGATGCCGTCGAGGAAGTCCGGATTGAGGGCGTAGCGCACGGCGCCCTTCTGCGGGTGGTAGAAAATCGCCGCCAATTTGCCGTAGAAGGTCTTGGCCATCACGACCTTTCCATAGGTGGCGCCGGTCGCGGCCTGCAGGCCATCGATCATGCAGGTCTGCGGGTGTCCTTCGCCGATTTCGGGGAAGACGAAAAACGTGATCCTGTTCGCGTTCCACACCAAGGCTCTCCAGGGCGAATTTGCCCATCCGATAACCGATCGGCATGAAAGGGCAGCGATGGCCGTGGAACTCGAAGGCCCATTCGGGCGGGACGTGCGACGTGGTCATGATGGTCCTCCTTGGTGGGAGCTACTTGACGAGGTCGTAGATCATCTTCACGGCGATCACCCAGAGCAGCGCCCCGGTGGTCGTCTTTACGGCGGCGCTCGAGAGTCTGGTGCGGACGAGGTGGGAGCCGGCGATGAGCCGCCGGCGGCAGCGACCGCGCAGACGACGACAAACGTCGGGTCGAGGCTGCCGACGGTGGCGTGGGCGAGAAACCCCGACAGCGAGGCGAACACCACGGCAAAGGCGGTCGTCGCGGCGGCGACCTTGGCGTCGAGCCCGAACCAGTTGAGCACGGGCACCGTGGTTAGGCCGCCGACGCCAAGCAGGCCGCCGAGGAAGCCGGCGACGCCGCCGACGCCGACGCCGACCGTGAGCTCGGTGCCGCGGCCCCGCTCCCGCTCGCGCCGGCGCGGACGGTAGACCAACGTGGTAGGTGCCCGCGAACACGAGGAAGGCGGCGAAGAAGCTGAGCAGGAGTTCCTTGTCGACCTCCGCCGTCAGACGCGCACCGAACGGGGCCGAGACCACGGCGGTGATCATCACCGGCACACCGATTCGGAAGTTGATGAGGCGCCCGCGCCAGTAGTTGAGCGTGGCGAACGACATGCTGACGACGTTGAGCAACAAGGCGGTCGCCGTCGCCTCGGGCAGGGGCACGCCCATGTAGTAGAAGAGCGGCACGAAGAGGAACGCGGCGCCCAGCCCGGCCATCGAGAGGAGGCCGGAGAGGACGAAGACCGCGGTCAAGCTGACGACGTAGAACAGCAGGTCACGCACCAGTCGGCGACGTCATCACTCCGTCCCCCGCGATGCCCAGGCCCGCGCAGACGGCGAGCAGGGCGTCCGCGAGGTCGCCGCGCTCGCCGTCGAACACCGGCGTACACTCGCGCAGGTCGGCGTCGCCACGCCAGACGGCCCAGGCAAACGCCGTGCAGGTAGGCTCGCCGCAGTCCTTGCAGTTGGTGCCCGGCAGACGCTTGTAGATCTCGAGCGCCGACGGCGCGCGGCGCAGTTCGGCGGAGGGGTCGATTTCTACGCGGCGCGCCCAGACGTCGTTCACGAGCACGCGCACATGCTCGAGGGCTCGCCCAAGCGTCGACGATGTCGTCAGCCTTGGCGACCGTGATCCGGTCGCGGAACAGCGACACCATGCGCGGCCCGTCCATGTAGGTGAGGACGGGATCGCCGGCGACGTATGATCGCTGGCGGCATCTCCGCGTTGAGGTACGGCAGAGCCTCGGCGACGTCGCCCGAGATGAGCGCGTGAGTCGCAGACGCTCAGGTCGGCGACACACGGCGCGAGCAGGATGATGGCGACGCGGCCGAACGAGGTCCTCCGCGAACTCCGGGAGGTGCGTCGCCGGGCACGGTCGTCACGGGCCGCCGGTGGTCGCACCCAGCCGGGGTAGATGACGTCCGCGCCGAGTCCGCCGAGAAACGTGCGTCTTGCCTCTTCCGACAGCACCAACGCCGGGCAAGCCGACACGGGCGTACGCCGGCTCGGGTGAGATCACCGTGTAGTCGATGCAGTTCGTCGAGGAGGTCCACCGCGCGCTCAAACTGCTGTTGGCGAACGTCGTGAGGACGTCCATTCGCGAGACTCCCTAGAGCACCCAGCGTTGAAGAGATAGCCGACGAAGATGATGCCGGCGCCGACCACGCCGAGGAAGGCGGCGATGAGCGGCCACTTCAGGACTCTCTTGAGGATGATCGTCTCGGGCAGCGAGAGGGCGATGACGGCCATCATGAAGGCCAGCACGGTGCCCAGGGCCGCGCCCTTCTCGAGCAAGCGCCTCGACGATCGGGATGATGCCGGCGGCGTTGGAGTACATGGGGATGCCGATGAGCACCGCGAGCGGCACGCTCCACCAGGCGCCCTCGCCCATGATGCCGGCCATGAAGTCCTCGGGCACGTAGCCGTGGATGACGGCGCCCACGGCGATGCCGAGCGACGACGTACAGCCACACCTTGCCGACGATGTCCTTGACCGCCTGCCACGCGTAGCCGACGCGCGCCGGCCAGTCGAGCCGCTCGCGCCGACGGCAGACTCGCCCATGCGCACCTCGAGCACCCAGTCCTGGATGTAGCGCTCCATCTTGAGGCGCCCGATCACCCAACCGGCCACCATGGCGATGAGCGAGCCCGGTGACGAGGTAGAGGGTGGCGACCTTCCAGCCGAAGAGGCCGTAGAGCAGCACCAGCGCGATCTCGTTGACCATCGGCGCCGCGATGAGGAACGAGAGCGTCACGCCCAGCGGGATGCCGGCCTCGACGAAGCCGATGAACAGCGGCACGGCGGAACAGCTGCAGAAGGGCGTGACGATGCCCAGGCTCGCGGCCATGACGTTGCCCGTCGCCTCACGGCGGCCGCGCAGCAGGGCCCGCGTGCGTTCCGGGCTGAAGAACGAGCGCACGATGCCGACGCCGAAGACGACGATCGTGAGCAGCAGCAGCACCTTGACGGTGTCGTAGATGAAGAACTCGAGCGCGGAGCGCGAAGCGCCCGTCGCCGAGGCCGCAGCACGTCCTGCGCGCAGCCAGGTGGCGACCGGCAGCCAGTAGTGGTAGACGACCGCCCAGAGGGCGACGCCGCCGCCCACGCGCGCCCAGAGCGGCAGGCGGGCGACGAGCCGTGCCGCGAGCGGACGGCCGTGAGGGCGCGCCGCCGGCGCCCCGGCCAGGTCCTCGACGCCGAGCCCGCGCCGAGAGCTCCGCGCCTCGACGGCGGTCGGCGCGGCGCCGAGCCGGCATCGCACGCGTGGCACCGGCGCCGCCGGCCCGCGGACCGCTGCCGTTGACGCCCGGACGGCTCGAGCGGCCGTTCACTCATCGAGACCTGCCCCTCCTGCACTCCTCCGGCGGCGGCGTGAAACGTCGTGATCAGCGGCGTGGCCGCCAGGTCCCGCACGCAGCGCTCGTGTAGTCGTAGGCGACGCGGACGAACTCGACGAAGGGCCGGCCGTCGAGCGTCGGCGGGTCGACGATCGGCATAGCAGACACGCCAGTCGCCGTCCTTGGGGCGCCCGCCACTGCCCACGTTGACGAAGTCGTGCGGCCGTTCCCGACCGGACCTCACGCACGTACGGCACGTGGGTGTGCCCGAAGAGGATGGCGCGGTAGGGGTATGGCGCGCGCCATCCGCTCCATCGCCGACGCCGGCCGGTCCTCGAAGAGGTACTCGTTGATGCGCCGTGGGCTGCCGTGGACGGCGAGCAGGTCGCCGGCGGGCGTCTCGAAGCACGAAGCGGTCGTCCAGCGTGCGAAGGTAGGCCTTGACCTCGGCGCGTGACCGCCCGCTGCGTCCAGGCGAGCGAGACGGCGCCCTCGGCGCGCTGCTCGTCGGTCTTGTACACGCAGCCGCAGTCGCCGGTCTCGAAGCCGATGCCCTGGTCGTAGTTGCCCATGAGCGAGGGGATGCCGCGGTCGCGGACGAGCAGGGCGACCTCGTTCGGGCGAAGGGCCGTAGCCGACCAGGTCGCCGAGCGAGACGATGGTCGGGATGCCGCGCGCCTCGATGTCGGCGAGGATCGCCTCGAGGCCCGGCAGGTTGCCGTGCACGTCGCTGAAGACGGCGAACGGCGTGTCGATCTGCAGCGTCCTCACGTCGACGCGTGCTCCTATCAATCGAACGTTGATATCAACCTACCTTGACCATAAACGGATGTCAATGTACAGTCGGTCTGCGCGCAAGCGCTGCGAGCCGCCACCAAGGAGACGTGGCCATGGCCGAGAGCGTGACCAGACGACTTTCCTTCCTCGACCGCTACCTCACGCTGTGGATCTTCCTCGCCATGTTCGTCGGCGTCGTCGTCGGCTGGGCCTTCGTCGCCGTCCCCGAGTTCATCGACCAGCTGGACGGTGGGCACCACCAACATCCCCATCGCCATCGGCCTGATCGTGATGATGTATCCGCCCCTCGCCAAGGTGCGCTACGAGGAGCTCGGCGACGTCTTTCGCGACTACCGCGATCCTCGGCCTCTCGCTCGTGCAGAACTGGCTGATCGGGCCGTTCGTCATGTTCTTCCTCGCGATCATCTTCCTGCACAACTACCCGGAGTACATGGTCGGCCTCATCATGATCGGGCTCGCGCGCTGCATCGCCATGGTCATCGTCTGGAACCAGCTCGCGAGGGGCGACACCGAGTACGCCGCCGGCCTCGTCGCCTTCAACAGCGTCTTCCAGGTGCTCTTCTACAGCGTCTACGCCTGGGTCTTCGTCACCAAGCTGCCGCCGCTCTTCGGCCTCGAGGGCAGCGGTCGTCGACGTCACGCATCGGCAGATCGCGCAAGAGCGTCTTCATCTACCTCGGCATCCCGTTCATCGCCGGCATGCTGACGCGCTTCATCGGGCTCAAGACCAAGGGCCGGGACTGGTACGAGCAGAAGTTCATCCCGCGCATCAGCCCGCTCACGCTGATCGCTCTGCTGTTCACGATCTTCGTCATGTTCAGCCTCAAGGGCGACCTGATCGTCGAGATGCCGCTCGACGTGCTCCGCATCGCCATCCCGCTGTCCCTGCTACTTCGTGATCATGTTCTTCGTGAGCTTCTTCATGGGACGCAGGATCGGCGCCGACTACTCGAAGACGGCGACGCTCTCCTTCACGGCGGCGAGCAACAACTTCGAGCTCGCCATCGCCGTGAGCGTCGCCGTCTTCGGCCTCAACTCCGGCCAGGCGTTCGCCGGCGGTCATCGGCCCGCTCGTCGAGGTGCCCGTGCTCATCGGCCTGGTGAGCGTGGCGCTCTGGCTCGGGCCGCAAGTACTGGGGCATGACCGACGAGCCGGTGCCGGCGGCGGTCGCGGCGGGCGCCGACGAGGTCGCCTGCGACCGCGCCAGGCGAGGAGCTGACATGAAGACGACGCGCGACCCTACACAGGCGGGCAGCATCATCGAGTTCGTGCCGTTCTTCAAGGCGTTCTGCAACTCGACGCGCGCGCAGATCATCGAGTTCCTGCTCGGCGGCGAACGCTGCGTCTGCGAGATGACCGGCCCGCTCGACCAGAGCCAGCCGCTCGTCTCGCATCACCTCGCGCTGCTGCGCGACGCCGGGCTGCTGCGCATGCGCAGCGAGGGCACGCGGACGTACTACAGCATCGACTGGGAGAGGTTCGACGCCGACCTCGAGGGCTTCCTCGCCTACGTCGAGCGCCGGCGCAACGAGCCCGCGGCCACGAGCGGCAGGCCGAGCGGCTACGCGGTCGATGCGCGGGCCGCGCTCGACCGCGACGGCTCGATGACCGCCGAGGCCAGCTGACGTGACCGCTCACCCGACGAGAGGGAGTGCCCCGTGAAGCTCGAGATCCTCGGCTCAGGCTGCGCCAACTGCCAGAAGCTCATGGCGGTGACTGAGGCCGCCGTGCGCGACCTCGGCGTCGACGACGCCGAGCTCGTCAAGGTGGAGGACTTCCCCACGATCATGTCCTACGGCGTCATGTCGACGCCCGCCCTCGTCATCGACGGCAAGGTCGTGCTCAGCGGCAAGGTGCCGTCACAGGCCGAGGTCGGCTCGCTGATCGCGACGGCGCTCGCGGCGCGCGGCTGAGACGGCGGATCCCCGGGATGAAGAGCACCCTGCTCGCGCTCCTCCTCGTCGTGATCACGGCCCTCGCCGTCGCCGGCTGTGGTGAGTCGGGCGCAGAGGGGTCGGGTCCCGACGCGGACGCTTCGGTCGAGGGCGTCCCGACCGACGCCCCTTCGACCCAGCCCAAGGTGACCTTCGTCGAGCTCGGCTCGGACAGTTGTGTGCCCTGCAAGGAGATGCGCCCCGTGATGGACGCCGTGCAGCGCACCTTCGGCGACCAGCTGGAGATCGTCTTCTACGACGTCTGGGAGGACGATGCGCCGGCGCGCGAGTACGGCATCCAGTACATCCCCACGCAGGTCTTCCTCGACGAGGACGGCGTGGAGTTCCACCGCCATACTGGCTTCTACTCTCAGGCCGAGATCGAGGCCCTGCTCGTCGACCACGGACTCGAGAAGATCGCCGCACCGTAGCGGAGAGCCGTGCTGGAGCAGATCCTCACGGGCCTGAGCGACGGGCTCGAGCAGTCCGCCGGCTGGGCCGTCGCCGCCGCGTTCGCCTGGGGGGTCGTGAGCATCGTGTTCAGCCCGTGCCACCTGGCGAGCGTCCCGCTCATCGTCGGGTTCATCTCGGCCGACGAGGACAAGTCCACGGCGCGAGCCTTCCGTCTCTCGCTGGTCTTCTCGCTCGGCGTTCTGGCGTCGATCGCCGTCATCGGCGTCGTCACCGTCTCGCTCGGCAGGCTCGCCGGCGATCTCGGAGCGTTCGGCAACCTGGCCGTCGCGGTGGTCTTCTTCGTGTTCGGTCTCTACCTGATGGACCTCGTGCCGCTCCACTGGAGGTCCTTCCCGTCCACGACGTCCCGCCGCGGCATGGTGGCCGCCGTGAGCCTCGGCCTCGTCTTCGGCGTGGGGCTCGGCCCGTGCTCGTTCGCCTTTCTCGCCCCGCTGCTCATGATCGTCTTCGGCGAGGCGCAGACGGACTACCTCCTGGCGGCCGGGCTCCTGGGGGCATTCGCCCTGGGCCACTGCGGCGTGATCGTCGTCGCCGGCACTGCGGCGCAGCGAGCGCAGGCCGTGGTGTCGTGGGGCAGCCGCTCAGCGGTCACACGCTGGGTGAGACGCGTGTGCGGGGCGCTGGTCGTCTGTGCCGGCCTCTACATGCTGTTGGGCTGATCCGCCCCGCCGCTGCCGGAGCCGGGCTTGGGCCCGGCGTCTCAGCTCAGCGGGCCGTAGTCCTTCCCCACGCTCCAACACTTGGCGACGGGATCGCCCAGCGCCCAGTACCTGCGGCTCGCCATGTCGAAGAGCAGGGGGTGCAGCTTGGCGAGGTCGACGACGCCGTTGGTGAGCACGCCCGTGTCGGCGTAGGTGGCGACGACCTCGCCCACGAAGAGGTCGTGGGTGGGCAGTTCGACGTGCTCGATGACGCGCAGCTCCATCGAGACGGGGCACTCGTCGATCAGCGGCGCCGTCTCGAGCTCCCCGTAGCTCACGGTGAAGATCTTCGTCTTGTCGACCTTGGCGCCGCTCGCCATGCCCAGGTAGTCGGTGACCTCGACCTGGGTCTGACTCGGCAGGTTGACGCTGAACGTGCCGTGCTCCCGGATGCCGCGGTTCGTGTAGTGATCCTTGCCCATGCCGACGGTGATCGACTTGAGCGAGGCGATGCCCACGTGGGCGATGGTGGCGAAGTTGGGCTTGCCCTCGACGGTGCTGCCGACGATGGCGGTGACGAGCGGGTAGAGGGCGTTGGTGGCGCCGAGCTTCTCCTTCACGGCAGCTCTCCTCACGGGTCCGGTTGACCGGCGGCCCCTGCGGCCGCACACGTTCCTGTGAATACCCCGGCCGGCACGGAGCCTAATCGGCACGGGGCGGGGAGACGGGGCGCTCAGCTGCCGAGCGCCCCGGGGTACTCGCGGGCGAGGTCGACATACCGCTGCTTGAAGGCACGCCAGGCCGCCCGGTGCTCGTCGTCGACCGGGCGCTCGAGCAGGCGCGCCGGCACACCGACGGCGATGCGCCCCGCCGGCACCACCGCGCGCTGCGGCACCACCGCGCCCTCTCCGACCACGGCCCACTCCCCCACCTCTGCCCAGTCGCTGACGACGGCGCCCATGCCGACCACCGCGTAGTCGCCGACGAGAGCCACGTTGTGTACGACGGCCGCGTGCCCGACCGTCACCCAGTCGCCCAGCCGGCAGGTCTCCCCGGGCCGCGCGTGCAGGACGCAGTTGTCCTCGAGTGCGCAGCAGTCGCCCACGACGATCGTGCCGTAGTCCCCGCGCAGGCGCGCCCCGGGCCCGACCCAGCAGCCGCGGCCGATGGAGACGTCACCGAACACGTCGGCCGAGGGGTGCACGTAGGTGCCGTCGCCGACGACGGGGGTCTTGCCGGCGTAGCTCGCCACCGTCATCGCCGGCCTCCCGCCACGGGGAGCGTCTCACTCACCGAGGCCGTCGCGCGCGCCGCGATCGCCGTGAGGTTCACGCCTCAGTCATCTCCCTCGCCGTCCCAGTACCCACACGGCTCGATGCGAGTCAGGACCCCGAGCCCCGCGAAACCGATCTTGCGCGAGCGCGGGTAGTAGACCAGGTCGTGGCCCTGCCGCTCACCGTACGCCAGGTACACGAGACCATCGGCGCCGGCGCGGAAGGCGTGGGCGACGCAGCTCCCGGCGGGGCGCGCCACGACGTGCCCCGCCGACACGCGGTGCTCGGCGGGCTCCTCGGGCCGCGGCGCGTCGTAGAGGAGCAACGAGCCCTCGCCCTCGAGCACGACGAAGAGCTCCTCGTCGGCCGAGTGCACGTGCGGCGGCCAGCCCATCATGCCGGCGGGCACGCGCACGTGCTGCAGGCCGGCGAGCACCGCGCGCCCGCGCGTGAGCGCGCGGCGACGGAACTGCATGTCGGCGCGGCCCAGCTCGTCTTCGGGCACGTCCTCGAGCGCGACCATCCCGGGCAGGGCCCCTTCGGCGGGCTCGCCGTCGAGCTCGCCGGCGGCCGCCTCGCGACCCCACGGGTGCGGCTCGGGGTCGGTCGCGACCCAGCTCCTCCCGAGCCAGGCGACGCCGGCTCGCGGCAGGCGGTCGAAGGCGGGCAGGGCGCGGGTGCCGAAGGCGAGCACGTCGAGGCCGGCCTCGCCGGCGATCAGGGTGTGCGCCGCGCCTCCCGCCGCGTGCACCAGGCAGTGACCGGCGCGCACCGGCGCGGTGCGGCCGTCCTGCCAGCTCTCGCCCTCGCCGCCGAGGACGAAGAAGACCTCCTCCTCGGCGTCGTGTACGTGCACGGGCGTGGAGCGCATACCGGCGTCGATGCGGATGCGCTTGACCCCGAGCGCCACGCTGCCCGCGGCGCGGCCGAGGTCGGCCCAGGAGCCGCCCATCGGCCCGACCTGCACGTGGCGCGGCTCGACCGCGTCCCAGTGGATCGTCGCCGGCGCTGCCATCGCTCTCTCCCTTCAGTCGACCGCCAGCATGTTCTCATATCCGCGGATGGACGGCCGCCACGGCGCGCGCCGGGCGGAGGTCGAGACGAGGCCCCGAAGGCGCGGGTGCGGCGTCGCTCGCGCGTGACGGCGGTGAGCCCGTCGTTCGCGAGACGAGCGACGGCCGCGGCGGTGCGCCTACCGCACCGCCGCGGCCGTCGCGGTCGTGTGCTCCGTCAGGCCGACGGCGTCTCGTCGCCGGGTGGCGGCGCTTCGGGTGGAGCACCCGGCGCCGCTGCCTCGCCGCCGCTCACCTCGAGCGCACAGACCTGGCAGTACTCGGTCGAGCCCTCGATCAACGTGCCGCACTGCGCACAGTGATGGACGAGCTTGCCCGACCCGGCGTCGACCCCGGGCTGGGTCGACGGGGTGTGCTCGTGCGGCTCACCAGCGACCGCTGAGGCGCCCTCGCCGGACGCCACGGGCGCGGGTGGCGCCGGGGGCGCGGGCGGCGCCGGTGGAGCGCCGGCGGCAGGAGCGAGCGGCGGCGCCACCGGCGGGGGGCCCGCGAGCGGGTCGGCCGCGGCCGGCCATGCCTGCTGACCCGCGCCCGGCGCGCCCTCGGCGGGCTGCTCGGGGGCGGCGGGAGCCGCGGCCGCGGGCGCGGCATACGCCGGGCCGGCAGGCGAAGGCGCGGCCGCGGGAGGCACGTACGCCGTACCCGCCGGCGAGGCAGGGGGCGACGGGGACGTGTACGCCGTACCGGCCGGCGGAGCCGGGGGCGCCGGCGGCGCGTACGCCCCACCGGCCGGCGGGGCGCCGTACGGCCCGGCGCCCGCCGCGGCCGGCGGCAGCCCGGCGAGGGCGTTCTCGACAAGGTGCACCTCGCCCGTCGCCTGGAAGTACATGGCGACGACGTACGCCAGCTCCAGCGGGAGCAAGAGGCCGGCCACGATGGACCCGACGACCGGGACCATGTTGAGCAGACCGCTCGCGACGCCGAACGCGATCGAGGCGACGAACAGCGCGAGGAACGTGATCCACCAGCCCGACTTCTTGACCAGCTCCTTGCTCAGGCCGGTCGCGTCCCCGAAGCCCATGCGGCGATCGACGACGGCGACCACGGCGTACAGCCACAGCACGCCGAGGTAGATGGCGACCGGGATGCCGATGAAGGTGATGGAGAGCAGCCCCAGGATGAGGCCGATGAGCACCCACACGGAGACGACCTGACCGTACTGGCGGAAGCCGGCGAACATGTCGCCGTACTCGGCGACCCGGCCCTCACGCACGCGTCGCACCATGATGCTGACCATGCTCGCGTAGAACGGCACCGTGATGAAGAAGACGATCAGAGCCACGACGATCGAGCCGATGACGACCAGGGGCCAGTTGACGTCGCCGGCGCCCGTGATCGTGCCGTCCTCGTTGAAGGTCCACTCGCCGCTCACTCCGCCGGCGACGATCCCTCCGAGCAGGATCACGGCCGGCACCCCGGCGGCCAGTACGGCCACGATCGTCGTCACGATGAGCGGTCCTATGTCCTTGGTGAACAGGCCCCACGCATGTCCGAAAAGCTTGCCGATGTCCATCGTGTTCCTCCCGCGCTTCCTGCGCGCTCGTCGCCGAGACTCGGACGGGCCGTGCTCGGCCCGTCGTGGATGTATACGCCACAGGAGCCTGTTACCCTAGGTGAGTGATGCCACACTGGACGCGCCGCCGATTCCTCTCCGCCAGCGGCGCCGCTGCCGTCGGCGCCGCCCTCTGGGCGGCGGGCTGCGGCGGCGAACCCGCCGCCGAGACGCCGCCCCTGCCCGAGCGGCGCACGGCCTCGCCGAGCCCCGCCGCGACCGGCGGCCAGGCCCCCGCCGACCAGCCACCGCCCGCGCCCGCCGGCCTCGCCGTGGCCCGCGGCGACGACCCCGCTCGTACGACGACGGCGGCGCTCGCCGCCCTCGGCGGCATGTCCGCCTTCGTGCGCCGCGGCGACGACGTCGTCATCAAGCCCAACATCTGCAGCGGCGCCCACCCGCCCGAGTACGCGGCGACCACCAACCCCGACGTCGTCGGCACCCTGGTCGCCCTCTGCCGCGAGGCCGGCGCCGCGAGCGTCCGCGTCATGGACTCGCCTTTCGGCAGCCCCGCCGACGAGGCCTATCGCGTGAGCGGCATCGCCGCCGCCACCGAGCAGGCCGGCGGCGAGATGGTCTTCATGTCCCCGGCCCGCTTCCAGCGCTTCGAGATCCCCGAGGGCCGCGATCTCACGGAGTGGGACATCTACCGCGACGTGCTCACCTGCGACGTGCTCATCAACGTCCCCATCGCCAAGGACCACGGCCTCTCGCGCCTCACCCTCGGCGGCAAGAACCTGCTCGGCGTGATCCTCGACCCCGGGCAGCTCCACACCAACATCGGCCAGCGCACCGCCGATCTCGTGAGCGTCTGCCGGCCGACGCTCACGGTCGTCGACGCGGTGCGCATCCTCACCGCCAACGGTCCGACCGGCGGCGATCTCGGCGACGTCGAGCGTCGTGACACCGTCATCGCGAGCCCCGACATCGTCGCCGCCGACAGCTACGCCGCCACGCTCTTCGGCCTCGAGGGCGGCGACATCCCCTACGTGTCCGCCGCCTACGACATGGGCCTCGGCGAGATGGACCTCGAGCGCGTCGAAGTGCGGTCCGTCACCGCCTGACGACGGCCTCGTCATCGGCCCCCCACTCCCCGCCGGGGCGGACGCGGCCGACGGCGACGCTGCGCTCGGGGCCGGTAGAATCGAGCCGATGCCCGAGACGCTGACACACCCGACTCCGCCGTCCGGGGCGGCGGCCGAGCCGCCGGCCGGCACAACGGCCGCGCCGCACGCCGGCGCCGCGACCGTGCCGCCGGCCGAGCCGCGCCACCGCCACCTCGCCGCGTCCGCGCTCGCCGGCGCCAAGACGCGCCACGAGCGCATGATGGACGAGGCGCGGCGCATCATCGACGCCGGCAACGACCGCGACGTCGTCGTCCGCCTCACCGGCGGCCTCGCCGTGCGTCACTACGCCATCGACCTCGACTTCGCCGAGCGCGACTACTCCGACATCGACCTCGTCGGCCTGCGCCGCCAGGCGGGCGAGCTCCACGACCTCTTCGCCGACCTCGGCTACCTCGAGAACCTCTACGTCGCCCAGGCCACCGGCAACGGCCAACGCCAGTTCTTCAAGCCCGCGGACCAGCTCGAGTCGCGGGCCCACTTCGCCAAGCGCGGCGCCCGCTACCTGCCGGTCGTCACGAGCATCCCGCCCGCAGACCACATCGACGTCTTCCTCGACGCCATGCGCATGGACCACGTCATCGAGATGCGCGAGCGCCTCACGCTCAACACCTACGCCATCCCCCCCGCCGACCTCTTCCTCTGCAAGCTGCAGATCTTCTACTTGAGCGAGAAGGACATCCACGACGTCGTCACCCTGTGCAAGGACGTCTACGTCGACTTCGAGGACCGCCCCGGGGTGCTCGACCTGCGTCACGTCGCCGAGACGTGCGCCGACGACTGGGGTCTCTACATCGACGTCATGTCGAACGTCGACACCGCGCTGGAGCGCCTCGACCAGTACGACCTCACCATCAACGACTTTACGCGCGTGCGCCGCACGCTCGAGCTTGCCCAGTCGATGATGACCGACGAGGCCAAGTCGCTCCGCTGGCGTCTCCGCGCCCGGGTCGGCAAGCGGCTCGCCTGGCGGCGCGAGGTCGAGGACACCGGCGGGCGCGGGCCCGCCGAGGCCGTCGGCGGGCCCGGTGAGGCCGTCGGCGGGCCTGGTGAGGCTTTCGTCGCGGTGCGCACGAAGGCGGGGCGGGCGGCCGGCTTCTAGCCGGCCGCCCGCCGTCCCCCAGCGCCGATGCGCCGGTCTCAACACTCCAAAGTGGAGTCTGGGACGAACACTGGTACTCCGTTTCGGCACCGGGTAGAATCCAGGTGACCCCGCGAGGGGGATCTGCAGCGTGCTCGAAAGGGGTGAGTCGTGGAGCCGATCGAGGTCCTTCGACGGGAGCACTCCATGGTCCGGGTCGTCCTCGACGCCGCCTCACGTGACCTCGACCGGGTCGCGAGGACGCGGGCGGCCGACGTCGCCGAGATCGAGCGGCTCATCGACTTCTTCCGCTACTTCGCCGACGTCTGCCACGACCCCAAAGAGGAGGATCTCCTCTTCTGCATGCTCCACCGCCGCGGCATGAGCTGGGAGACCTGGCCCCTCGACGAGCTGCTCAAGGAGCACGAGGAGATGCGCGTGATCCTCGACTCAACGGCCGACTGGCTGCCGCTCCTGCGGCAAGGCGAGCCGGCGGCGATCGACCCGCTGGTGCACAACCTGCGCACCTACGTCGCCCTCGTCGACGCCCACATCGAGAAGGAGGAGACCGTCGTCTACCCGCTCGCCCAGCGCTATCTCACGGTCGCCGACGTCGCGGAGCTGCGGCAGGCCTTCGACTCGATCGAAGAGGAGGAAGAGGAGGGCGTCCGCGACTACTACGCGGAGCTCGCCCACCGCCTCTCCCGCGCGGCCGTGCTCTGACGCGCCGGAGCACGGCCGCGACGCGCCGCCACCGCGGCCGGCAGACGCCCCTCAGGGGCGCGCCGGCCACGGTGGTGGCGCGTCGATCAGCGCCCAGCCGACGGTCGCCTCCGCACCGCGCACCTCGAGCCACTCCTCCTCCCCGAGGGTGGTCTCCGCCAGGGGAAGCAGCAGGTACTCCTCCTGCCGGAGTGACTCTGTGGCCGCCGCGAGGAGACGCCGGCAGGCGTCGGTCGCCGACTCGGCTTCAACGCCTTCGATGTCGCGGCGCGCCTCGGCGAGCAGCCGCACGACGTCGCTCTGCGCCTCGAAGAGCAGCCGGCCGACTTCGTCGCGACCGTGCCGGCGCAGGTGCGGGCACACAAGCTCGACGGCGCGCCGGTAGTGGCGCTCGAGGCTCCCGAGCAGCTCGAGCAGCCGGACGACGAGAGGCCGCACCCGGGCCCACTCCGCCGGCTCGCGCTCCATCGCCTCGACTGCGGAGCGCAGCATGCGCAGCACCTGCTCCGCGGCCGCGATCTCGCGTCGCAGGGTGTCCAGCGGGTGGCCGGGCCCGGATCCGCTGGCGCTCCCGGCATCGCTCGCGGCGGCGGCCGCCATGAGACGCGGTCCCGCCGAGCCCCCCGGCCCGGCAGGCGTACCGACCCGCGGCGCGGCGGTCCGGCGCGGCGCGCCGGGAAGATGCGGGCCCGCACCGGGACGATGCAGGCCCGCGCCGCCCCCGACCCGGCGGACGAGGGCGGCCAGTTCGAGCAGATCGCGACCCTGCTCGAGCTGCTCGACGAGCGCCTCGAGGTCATCGGCCCCCTCGAGAGCAGACGCGCCTGCCTCGGCGCCCGTCCACCCGTCCGCGGCGCCGACCCGCTGCGCCTCGACCTGCAGGGCGCGCAGCAGCTCGTGGTGCGTCAGGTTCGCGCCGCGGGCCACGTCGGCGAGGGTCGTGATGCGATACCTCTTGGCGGCGCCGGCCGAGCCGGCGCCGGGCTCGCCGTGCGAGAGCAGCGCCTCGACGTACGCGCGCAGCTCGGGACAGCCCCCGAGCAGGTCGTGCACGGTGGTCTCGGCGCTCGGGGTCACGCGAGCCCTTCGACGAGACCGGGCGTGAGCTCGTCCAGGCGCTCCAGCACCACGTCGGCGCAGGCCAGCGCTTCGGCGTCGGGCGCGAACGCCGGGCTCGGCACGGCGACCACGACGAGGCCGGCGGCGGCCGCGGCGCGGAGCCCGTTCGCGGAGTCCTCGACCGCGACCGCCGCGGCCGGCGCCACCCCGAGCCGCCGACAGGCCTCGAGGTAGACATCGGGGGCCGGCTTGCCGACGGCCACGTCGTCCGACGACACCCGCACCCCGAAGTGGCCCTCGAGTCCCGCCGCGCGGAGGGCCGCGGCGATGACCTCGGGCGGCGACGAGGACGCGACCGCCAGCGGCCAGCGTCGTGCCAGCGCCGCCACGGCCTCGGGCGCCCCCGGCAGCACGGGCGGCGCGCCGGCGGCGTACGACGCCCGCAGCCGGCCCGCCACCTCGGCGATGATCGCCTCGTCCGTCAGGGGGACGGCGAAGCGCCGCCGGATGTAGGCCGCCCACTGCCGCGAGTTGTCGCCCATGACGGCGCGCTGGTCGTCCTCCGTCCACGCGCCGCCGTGCTCGGCGACCAGGCCGCGCCGCACCTCGTGCCACAGGGGCTCCGAGTCGAGCAGCACGCCGTCCATGTCGAACACCACTCCCGCGACCGCCATGTCCGCCTCCTGACGCCTTCCGCGGCAGCCTACCATCGGCGGGCCGTGGCCGCGGCCGCCGGCTGGTGACGCTCCCGGGACGGTGGTATCCTCCCGCTCCCGAGTCCCCGTCCCACGACCCTGCTGCCATGAGCATCGTCAGCCTCCAGAACGTAGAGAAGGGCTTCGCCGGGCGCCGTCTGTTCACCGGCGTCAGCTTCGCCCTGGACGCGCGCGACCACGCCGTCCTCGTCGGCCGCAACGGCAGCGGCAAGACGACCCTGTTGCGCCTGATCGCCGGCACCGAAGAGCCCGACGCCGGCCTCGTCGCCCGCGCCCGCGGGCGGCGCCTCTGGCTGCACGAGCAGACGCCGGAGCTCGAGCGCGACCGGCCCGTCATCGACTACCTCGTCGAAGCCTTCGGCGAGACCGTCGCGCTCGAGTCGGCCCTGCGCGCCGCCGAGGAGCGGCTCGCCGGCCTCGGCGAACACCACGCCGAGCTGCGCGACGCGATGCGCGACTATCAGCAGCTGCAGCGGCGCTTCGAGGCCGCCGGCGGGTACGACTACCGCAGCCGACTCAGCGGGGTCCTCGAGGGCCTCGGCCTGCCCGAGGACATGCTCGAGCGCCGGCTGCTCTCGCTGTCGGGCGGCGAGCTCACCCGCGTCACGCTGGCACGGGCCCTGCTCGCCGACGCCGACCTGCTGCTGCTCGACGAGCCCACGAACCATCTCGACATCGACTCCGTGGAGTGGCTCGAGCGATTCCTCGTCGAGTCGCCGCGCGCCTTCCTCCTCGTGACCCACGACCGCCGCCTCCTCGAGCGCGTCGGCCGCCGCGTGCTCTCCCTCGAGCACGAGCAGGTCGACGCCATGGCCACCGATTTCGCCACCTACATGCACGAGTACGAGGCGCGCATGGACCTGCTGCGGCGCCGCTACGACGAGGACCTCGAGAAGATCGCCCAGCTGCAGCGCTACTACGAGCGTTTCCACGCCAAGAAGAACAAGGCCAAGCAGGCGAAGGCCAAGCTCACCCAGATGGAGCGCATCCGCAGAGACCTGAAGGCGCCGCCCAAGAAGCAGGCGCGCTTCAGGCTCGGCCTGCCGCAGCCGCGCCCGTCGGCCCGTCTCGTGCTCGAGGTCAAGGCGCCGGCCCTCCGCGTCGGCTCGGTCGAGGAGCCCGGCGGCCCGGTCACCCTGGTCCGCGACATCGACGTCGTCGTCGAGCGCGGCGAGCGCCTCGCCCTCGTCGGCCCCAACGGCTCCGGCAAGACCACGCTGGTCGAGACCATCGCCGGCCTGCGCAGCCTGCCCGACGGCGCCGCCCACCTGGGCCACAACGTCCGCCCGGCCTACTTCTCGCAGCAGGGCCGCGAGCTCGACGAGGAGGCCACGGTGCTCGAGACCGTGCTGCCGCTCACCGGCCACGACGAGCAGCGCGCGCGCAGCCTGCTCGGGCGCTTCATGTTCACCGCCGACGAGGTCGACAAGCCGGTGGCCGCGCTCTCCGGCGGCGAGCGCAGCCGTCTCCGCCTGCTGCGGCTGCTCGTCGGCGACGCCAACTTCCTCCTGCTCGACGAGCCCACGAACCATCTCGACATGGAGTCCGTCGACGCCCTGGCCGCGGCCCTCGTCGAGTACACCGGCACGCTGCTGCTCGTGACCCACGATCGTCACCTCATCGACCGCGTCGGCACCCGGGTGCTCGAGATCCACGACGACGCCCTGGTGCCGCACCTCTCGCCAGGGCGCTACTGGGAGGCGCGGGCGGCGCGGCTCGGGAGTGACGACGCCGGACTCGACGACGAGAAGGGCGCCGCCGGCCGGGGCGGCCGCACCGCGGCCGCCCCGGCCGGCGGCGCCGTCGCCCGCCAGCGCAGCCCGGAGGAGGCGCGACGCCATCGCGCCGCCCTGCGCGCCGCCGAGGCGGCGGTGCTGCGCGCCGAGCGCCGCCTGGGCGAGATCGACGCCGAGCTGGCCGAACCGGAGACGTACGCCGACCGCGGCCTGCTCGACCGTCTGCTCGACGAGCGGGCCGCGGTCGAATCCACACTCGAGCAAGAGTACGAGGAGTGGTCACGGCTCGTCGACGAGAACGAGGGCTAGCCCTCGTGCCCGAGCGCTCGCGGCGGCCGGGTGCGGACGACGCGGTTGGCGCCGCCACGGGTGCGGAGGGCCCCGCGGGCGCGGACGAGCCGACGGGCGCCGACGCCGCGGCGGGCAAACCCGCCGCTCCACGCCTCCACCCGGCGACCGTGGCCGCGCTGCACCGGCGCGTGTTCGCATGGTACGCCGACCACGCCCGCGACCTGCCCTGGCGGCGCACGGCCGACCCCTACGCCGTGCTCGTCAGCGAGGTCATGCTGCAGCAGACTCAGGTGAGCCGCGTCGTGCCCCGCTTCGACCGCTGGATGGCACGCCTCCCCACGCTCGAGGCACTCGCCGCGGCGACGCTCGGCGACGTACTCGCCGAGTGGTCCGGCCTCGGCTACAACAACCGCGCCGAGCGTCTGCGGCGGGCGGCGCAGAGCGTCGTCGCGGCGACCCCACCGGGCGTCGCGGAAGCCCCCCAGGCTGGCGCCCGGAGGCCGCGCCCTGCGACGCCCCCCCGAGCCTCTCTGCCGGTCACACTCCCCGAGCTGCGCCGTCTGCCGGGGGTCGGCCCATACACCGCCCGCGCCGTCCTCGTCTTCGCCCACAACGCGGACCTCGCCGCCGTCGACGCCAACGTGCGCCGCGTCCTCACGCACGAGCTCCGGCTGCCGCACGACCTCTCCCCCGCCGCCCTGCAAGCGGTGGCCGACCGAATGCTGCCGCACGGCCGCTCGCGTGACTGGCACAACGCGGTGATGGACTACGGCGCCGCCGTGCTCACCGGGCGTGCGACCGGCGTCCGCGCCGTCCGCCGGCAGGCGCCGTTCGAGGGCTCGCGCCGCTGGTACCGCGCACGCGCCCTACGTCTCCTGGTGGACGGCGGTGCCGCCGACGTCGACGCGCTCGCCGCCACCCTGCAGCTGTCGCCGGAGAAGGCCGCGGAGATCGTCGCCCTGCTGGAGAAGGACGGCCTCGTGCGCCGACGAGGCACCCGCGTCACCGTGGCCTGACGGCCGCGCGGGTAGTCAGCCCGCGAACGCGGGTACGTTCGCCGCAGACGGACGGGAGGGAGCGATGCACTACGAGGTCGAGGTCGTGCGGGTGCCCGAGCAGACGCTGGCCGTGCTCGGCGGGCGCGGCGCCATGAGCGAGATCGGCGCCCGAATGCGCCGACTGCGGACGATCCTCGCCGCGGCGGGCCTCGTCGCCGAGGGGCCCATCATCGGCCGCTTCTACGAAGAGACACGCGACGGCGAGACACTTGACTACGACGTCTGTCTCGCCGTCGCGCCGGCCGCCGACAGCTCGATCCCCGACCGCATCGGCGAGGCCCGCGGCGAGCTGGTGCCCGCACACCACACGCTGGCGACGAGGCACATTGGGCCGCGCGACCAGATGGACGACGCCGTCGCCGCCCTGCACGAGGCGCTGGGCGCGATCGGCTACCGCGCCGCCGGACCGCTCTGGGAGGTGTACGTGGCCGGCGCCGCCGAAGGCCTCGAGCCGGCCGCCTTCGTCACCGATCTGAGGCTGCCCTACGCGCGCTGAGCTGCGGCGCAGGCGGCGCCGAGACGTGAGCCTCAGTCTCGAGGGAGCCGCAGTCCGAGGTGAGCCGCAGTGCGATCGGACCTCAGCGCGGGTCGCGCACGAGGGCTGTGAACAGCGGCGCGCCCGAGCCCTCCTCGGCCAGGATCACGAGGAAGGGTCGGTCGGCACGCACCGTGAACGTCTCCACCGGCGCGCTCGTGACGCCGACGACCGCGCCGGTCGCCGCCGCCGCCTCGACGCCCTCTTCGTCAAGGTCGAGGTTCGCCTTGTGCAGGATGGCTTCCACGTACACCCTCCCCCCGGCGTCGGCGATGCCGGTGAAGTCGGCCTCGTCGGGCGAGAAGGCCTTCACGATGCCGAGCGCCTCCAGGTGCTCCTTCAGGCGCTCGGACTCGTACTCGAGACTCAGGCGCGGCACGGCGAGGCTGCCCTCCACGGGCGTCGCCGTGTCGAGAAGGGTCCGGTAGCCGCCGTCGCCGAGCGCCTCCGCCGCCTGCTCCGGCGTGTGGGCGCCCTTCGGCACCACGATCCACACCGTCACCGGCCCGTCGGTGCCCAGGGCGACGGCGTCGTAGACGTCCGTCGAACCGTAGCCGGCCTCCAGCCGTGACTGCATCATCGGCACCTCGACCGCCTCGCCTCCCTCGAGGATGAAGGGCTCCGGCCGCGTGAGCGCAGGGTCGAAGTGCTCCCACTTCACTTTGAGGTAGACGGTGTTCACCAGGGTGAGGATGGTGGCGGCGGAGAAGTCGCCGGGGCTCACGAGATCGGTGATGCGGCCCGCGGTGCGCTTCTCGACCCAGCTGTTGACCTGCGCCGCCGCCGCGTCGGGATCGCCCGGGAGTTCGCGCATCTCGGCGGCGAAGTAGTCACGGTTCGCGTCGAGGAAGTCGGGCACGAAGGGGACGCCGTCGCGCAGCCACATCGAGTTGGCGATGCTGACCTTGGAGCCCTCGCCGGCCTGGGCACCGGTGATCAGGTCGGCCCAGGCCTGCCCCAGGGCGGTGCCCGTCAGGCCTTCGAGTGCGAGCGCCTGCTCGATCTCGGCGGCCGTCTCCCCCTCGGCACCCGTGAGGAGCATGGAGAGGACGGCGTGGATGGAGGCCGGCGAGATGACGACGTTCTCGCCCGTCGCCGCCGCCTCCTTCGTCAGCAGCGCGAAGCCGAAGGCGGCGAGCGGGTCGCTGAGCGCCCCGGCCTCGGAGACCAGAGGATCGGCCCGGCCTTGCTCGGGAAGGGCCGGGGCGGCCGGCGAATCCTCACCGAGCGTGAACACGAGAGCGAGCCCCGCCGCCAGCACGGCGCCCGCCAGCAGGATCAGCACCACCACACGTCGCATCTCACCCCGTCCGGCGGGTCCGGATGTGCACTCTCTCGCGAGACCGCGTCCGCTGGTGCGCGTGACGGCGGCGACGGTCCGGCGCTCAGACACCGATGGAGACGCGCCCGGGTCGCCGGAGGTTCGAGTGCACGGCGGCCGCGGAAGGTGAGAGCCCGCACCGGCCGCGCCGGTCGGTCCAGCCGCGCCGGTCGGTCCGGCCGCGCCGGTCGGACCGGCCGCGCCGACACGGCCTGCGGCGCGTCAGGTGCGGAACATCGTGAGCAGCATCGTCAGGGCGGTCTCCGCCTGGACGGCGTGGCGCAGCTCGGCCGGCATGTAGTACAGGCTGCCGGGCCCGGCCTCGTGAGCCGCCCCATCCAGCACGACCCGCCCGCTGCCCTCGAGGACGTGGATGACGGCGGGAACGCTGGCCGTGTGCTCCGACAGTTCCTGCCCCGCGGCGAAGGTGAACAGCACGATCTTGTGGTGCTCGTTCTCGACGATCGGCTTGCTCACGATGCCGCCTTCGGCGACCTCGCGCAACGCCGAAAGGTCGGCGACGACGGGCTGGTCCGGCATGGGGGACTCCTCTCCGTGCGGGCTACCCGAGCCCCTCGGGCCTCGGCTCAAGCGAAACGATACCCGGCCCGCCGCGGTGCCGACCTTGACGAAGGTCACGGCGCCGGCGTTTGACGCTGGCACTGGGCCGGTATATAGTTCGTGACGCAAGTTACAAGCTCTACTATTTTGAGGGAGGGTCGCCATGACGAACCGTGTGCTGCTCCTGCTCACTCGCGTGCTGGACGGCGCCGGCGAAGCCGTGCGCACCCCTTCCGGCGTGAACCCGCACATGCTCAGCCGCTACGCCCCTCGCGGTCCGAACGGCGAGCTCGACTTCTTCGGCAACGAGGTGTCGCCGCGCATCACGCAGCGATGAACTCTGGGGAGCGGCCCGTCCGCTCCCGGTGAAGCCCCCAGAACCGCGAGCGGCGTCCCCCCGCCGCAGACGGTCACAAGGCCTCCCGTGCCCCGGTACCGGCCCCTGGATGCCGGGGAACCACCAACACGGGAGGCCTTCCCCCCTTCTTGACCCCGGTGCGCCCGTACCCCGGTGCCCTCAGTCCACTGTGGCGATCCCCCAGCGACGCGGAAACGATCGGCCCGCTGCGACGACGACCACGGGGCTCTCAGGCGCCCCGCGTCGAGGGCCGCGAGGAGTCCCTCCGGAGGCCGC
>CAWBRS010000009.1:0-4330 GCA_963791345.1 uncultured Thermoleophilia bacterium
CGAGGGCGCGGCACACCGGCCTCACCCGCCACAGCCTCAGGGGCCCAGCCGGTGCCGAAGGTCTGCGCGGAGCCTCTCGCACTCCGCGACAGGCAGCCGGACGTTCGCGCGACGCAGGGCGTCCAGCGCCTCCAAAGCCCGCGGGGGGTCGATCACCGCGCGATCCGCCAGCCTCCTGAGCACCCACAGGCTGCCGTGCGCCTTGACGCGCAGCGCCTCGGCCAGGGATCGAAGCTGACGCTCGTTCGTCAGCAGCACCGCCGCGCGGCGCTCCGCGACGAGGGCGGCCTCCACATCGAAGGCGCTCAGCCCGGGACGCTCGCGGCGAATGCCTGCGCTCCTCGCGAGCGCGGGTCCGGGCAAGCTGCCGACCCGCACCCCGTAGCGCTCGAGCTCATCCCGATACGGAGCCAGCTCTCTCGGCTCCGACCTCGCCAGCTCGCCGACATAGGCGGGCGTGAGATTGTGAGCGGCGACGTGGAGCAGCCCGGCGTCGTGCAGATCGACGACCACACACGTGTCGAAGACGAACCCGCCCACGCCGTCGGCTCAGGCGCTGCGCAGATGCTCGCGGAGCGATCCGACCGGCGCGGCCAGAAGCTCCGCCGCTCGGCTCTCGGTCACGCTGCCCTCCGCCAGCGCGCGCAGGACGAGCCGCTCGAGGCGGCCGGCGACCTCGGGCCCGACGCCCTCGTCGGGTTCGGCCGCCTCCCAGCCCCACGAGCGCATGTCGGAGAGCAGCGCCTGCGCGGCGCGCCTCGACACGATGCCCAGCTCTCGGGCACGCCTCACCCACGCCTGCATGCTGAGCCCGTACTTGCGCTTGAGACCGCGAAGTTCGTCGACGGAGAGGGCGCGGCGACGGATGCCGAGCTCGCGGCGCGCGGCGTCGGCCGGCACCAGGAACGAAGCCGCGAATCGGTGCGCGGCGTCCTCCTCGTCGAGACCCTCGTCGGAAGCAAGGAGCAGATGGGCCAGCTCGTGAGCCAGGCTGAAGCGCTGTCGATCGCCGGGCTGTCGGCTCGCGATGACGGCGCCGCGCCCGTCGTCGGCAACGACGGCGAGCGCGTCGACCGCCGAGGGAGCGTCGACGAGCATCACCGGTACGCCGTGGTCTTCGAGCGCCTCGGTGACACTGTGGATCGGGCCGCTGCCCAGCCCCCACAGCTCACGGACGCGCGCGGCGGCGGCCTCCACCTCATCGAGGCTCACGACGGGGAACGAGGCCAAGGGCGGGTCGCTGTGCGGCACGCTGCCGGCGGCGCTCTCTGCCGCGCGATAGCGCTCGAGCCACGCGGCGGCCTGGCCGAGCAGAGCCGAGGATGCTCTGTTCGACAACTCGCCGCGCAACGGATGAGCCCGAGCGGCCAACGGCCGCACGACGCTCGGCGGCGCCGGCTCGAGGATCCAGGAGACCGGAACGCCCAGCGCTGCAGCGAGGGCGACCAGGCGTGCGCTGGCGGGCACGACAGCGCCGCTCTCATACTTGCTCACGGCCATCTTGCTCACGCCGATGGCCGCCCCGAGCTGCTCCTGGCTCATGCCGGCCGCGAGGCGCGCCGACCGAAGACGCGATCCGATCATCCACCCTCCCTGCGCATGCTAGCCGTCAGTTTACCACTATCGGTAATCGAGTACCGTTCGTAAACCATTCTCGCCCCGTTAGTTCTGCACAGGATCGCGGGCGTCGACGATGCGAGCTTGGGGGCCATGACGCCAGTCTGGGCTCGCAGGGGGTGCGCCGGCCAGAGTGACGAAGCCGGACTGGGGAGACGATCGGCTGGTCACTTCTCCGGCACCAGCCGCGGATGCGCACTCGCGAGCCACTCGAGTACACGTCCCTGGAATGCCAGAGCCTCCTGCGCCAGCTCCTCAACGTCCGACGTGCTCACGCCACCAGCCCGGTCGTAGTCGGACGCGTTGCGCAGCACGCGGCAGGAGTCGAAGTAGATGGCCAGCTCGCGGACGTCCTCGCCCATGAGCTCGGGCAGCGCCTGCAGGGTGACGGCGTGATGCCCGCGCTGCGCGACCGCTCGATAGCCCGAGGCGGCCAGGACGACGGTGGCGAGACCCAGGACAGCGGAGTAGGCGATCGCGAACCGGCGGTCGAGCGAGACCGCTCCGACGCCGGCGTCTCGCAGGTCGCGATCGACGACGGCAAGCAGGTCGGCGATCTCCCGCCGCGACGTGCGGTGCGGCCGCAGGGCGCCGGACTCAACCCAGCGCTGCAAGCGCGTCATCGTCGCCGATCAGCCACAGTCGAGGCTCGTCGAGCACCGAGGTCACGAAGTGGTCGCCGGCCTGAAGACGCGTCGCGAACTCGCCCCGGGAAAGCATCACCGGGTTCAGCTCGCGACCGAGTGAACCGGCAGCCGAAGACAAGGCGGCGGACAGCTGCTTGCGGCCGACCGGGCCGACGACGAACAGGTCGACATCACTGCCGCCAGTTTCGTCGCCCCGCGCCACGGAGCCGTACACAAAGGCTAGCTCGACCCTCTCCCCGAGGGCCTCGATCGCCGCCCTCAAGACCGCACCGAGCCCGAGGGTCTTGGCCATGAGGCCCCGGAGCTCGGGGAACGCCGGGTGCCCCACCACCGCCTGGTAGTAGACGCGGTTGCCGTCACTCCGACGCTCGACGAAGCCGGACTGCTCGAGCCGCACCAGGTCGCGCTGCAGCTGGCGCAGATGGGCGCCCGTGGCCCGCTGGAGCTCGCGCTGGTAGTAGCCTCGCCCCGGCTCGGCTGTGAACACGGCGAGAAGCCGCGCGATCGACCCGGAGGCGAACAGCGCCTCTACGCCCTTCTGACTACTCTTCGTCGTCATTTGACGACAGATAGTAGTCGATATGCCACTCGCAGCGCAAGGCCGACCCGGAGGCGAGACCGGGCGGGCAGCGAGCGACGATGCGAGCTTGGCGGCCATGACGCCAGTCTGGGCTCGCAGGGGCTGCGCCGGCCAGAGTGACGAAGCCGACGCAGGGAGACGATCAGCGGGTCAGCTCAACAGGACACCCGGTCAGCCGCGGTGGTGCAGGCCCTGCGCCAGTTGATGTCGTGCGTACTTGGCAGCGCGGATGGTGAGCGCGAAGTCCGCGCTCTGACTCAGCTCGCGATTCACGCGCCGATATGGCTGGATGACGCCCAGCCTTCGGTCGGGGTGCAGGCGCCTCGCGGCACGCATCGCCGGGACGAGGTCGGTGTCGCCGGTCACCAGCACCGCCGTATCGCAGCGGTCGCGAGCGAGCAGCTCGAGCAGACGAGTACCGATGGCGACATCCGTCTCCTTCTCCTCCCAGCGGACGAACTTGCGCCCGCAGAGCGGACACCTGAGGGTGCGCGCCTTGAACTGGCCGAGGTGCACGCTCGCTCCGCTGGCCTCGAGGGCAGAGAAGTACGCGACTTGGTGCGCGATCGCGCCGGGGTGCCCGGCCTCGCGATGGTGCGCGAGCGCCGAGAAGTACAGGACGCCGACGGCTTGAGCCTGACCCGGGATCGTGTGCAGGAAGGAGCGGCACAAGCCGACGACGTCGAGCTGGTCGAGTGGACGGCCGACGACGCGCTCGCTCTCGCGCAGCGAGTGGTACACGTTGAAGCCGTCGACAAGGAAGACCGTGCGGTTGACGATGGACCCCCAGAAAGAACGAACCCCCGGGGTCGCAACCCCGGGGGGGCCACGGGATATACCCGTGGGGTGGTTGGCCACAGTATGGCCCCGGCAGGCGCCGTGAGTCAAGAACCCCCTGCAAATGTCAACCTTTCGGCGCCGAGCGGGCTGAGGACGCGTGGGTGGGTACCGTGGCGGCAGGTGGATGAGCGGGTGCCGGTCAGCCCTGCCGCCGAACGGCAGGAAGCCGGGCAGGTCGGGGTCGATGTCGTGGAGGTGGCCGAGGGCCTCGGCGACGGAGCGGCCGACGGCGGCGCAGAGGGCGGCGACGACGGCGAGGGACTGCTTCGCCGCCTGGGCCTCGTCGAAGTCGTCGCTCATGGTACGAGACGGCGAGCGCGTCGTCGAGGTGCGCCGGCGATGGCGGCGGTGGTCTCGGCGAGGCGTCCCATCTCGAGCAGCTGCGCGCGCAGGGTCGCGAGATCGGCCTGCGCGTCCTCGCGCGTCCGCGGCGGCTCCTCCTCCTCGGCGACGTAGTGCAGGATGAGGCGCGCGAGACGGCCGGCGAGGGCCCGCGGCACGCCGGCCTCCTCCAGGTCCGCGGCGTCGAGCTCCTCGGCGTGCAGCTCCGGGCAGCGCGGGTTGATGCAGATCCAGAGGCAGCCGTCCGCGTCGAGCGTGCTCACGTTGGGGAGCATGGGCTCGCCGCAGGCGTCGCAGGTCATGG
>CAWBRS010000010.1:0-451318 GCA_963791345.1 uncultured Thermoleophilia bacterium
GACTGTTTACCAAAAACACAGGTCTCTGCTAAGTCGAAAGACGATGTATAGGGGCTGACGCCTGCCCGGTGCCGGAAGGTTAAGAGGAGATGTTAGCTGATCGAAAGAAAGGCGAAGCACTGAATTGAAGCCCCGGTAAACGGCGGCCGTAACTATAACGGTCCTAAGGTAGCGAAATTCCTTGTCGGGTAAGTTCCGACCTGCACGAATGGCGTAACGACTTGGGCGCTGTCTCAACGAGGGACTCGGTGAAATTGTAGTATCGGTGAAGATGCCGATTACCCGCAGCAAGACGGAAAGACCCCGTGAACCTTTACTGTAGCTTGATATTGGAACTTGGTGCACGTTGTCCAGGATAGGTGGGAGGCTATGAAGCCGGGACGCCAGTCTCGGTGGAGCCAACCTTGGGATACCACCCTTCGTGTTCTGGGTTTCTAACGCCCGGCCGTGATCCGGCGGGCAGACAGTGTCAGGTGGGCAGTTTGACTGGGGCGGTCGCCTCCCAAAATGTAACGGAGGCGCCCAAAGGTTCCCTCAGCACGATTGGAAACCGTGCGTAGAGTGTAAAGGCACAAGGGAGCTTGACTGCGAGACCGACGGGTCGAGCAGGGACGAAAGTCGGGCTTAGTGATCCGGCCGTGGAGAGTGGAATCGCGGTCGCTCAACGGATAAAAGGTACTCCGGGGATAACAGGCTTATCCTCCCCAAGAGTCCACATCGACGGGAGGGTTTGGCACCTCGATGTCGGCTCATCGCATCCTGGGGCTGAAGTAGGTCCCAAGGGTTGGGCTGTTCGCCCATTAAAGCGGTACGTGAGCTGGGTTCAGAACGTCGTGAGACAGTTCGGTCCCTATCTGCTGTGGGCGTTGGAGAATTGCGAGGAGCTGTCCCTAGTACGAGAGGACCGGGATGGACAGACCTCTGGTGTATCAGTTGTCGTGCCAACGGCACTGCTGGCTAGCTACGTCTGGAAGGGATAACCGCTGAAAGCATCTAAGCGGGAAGCCCACCTCAAGATGAGTTCTCCCATCTCCTAGAGAGAGTAAGGGCCCAGGTAGACCACCTGGTCGATAGGCAGGATGTGCACGCACAGCAATGTGTTCAGCAGACCTGTACTAATTGCCCGAGGTCTTGACTTGAACACCCGATCTGCTCTGCAGTTTTCAGGTCCGCGCCGGCTACCGGCGCAGGTTCAGGCGCGCGTGTGACCGCGCCAGGTTTTCGGCCGCCATAGCGGAGGGGTCACACCTCTTCCCATTCCGAACAGAGAAGTTAAGCCCTCCAGCGCCGATGGTACTTCGGGGGCAGCCCCGCGGGAGAGTAGGACGCGGCCGGATCTTTCGAAGGGCCCGGTGGATCTGAGGATCCACCGGGCCCTTCTCGTCGTGCTGGCCGCGGCGCGATGCCGGCAGTAGGGCGGCGCAGCTCCCTCCGCGCTCGTCGCGCGTGCGTCCCCCTGGAGTCCACATTCGGCACGCGCTTGTGGTGCGTCGCACGCGCCTGTCCTGCCTATGGCGCGGCCGCTCGCCACGCCTTCGTGCGTCGCGGCCGCTGTTGTGGCACGATGGCGTCTCATCATGGTGATGGGGCGGCTGCGCGCATGCAGCGCGCGGCGCCGTACGGTCGATTCCGAGCCCCCCTCGGGGGCCGTGTGGAGGTGATGAGATGAGACGGAACCCGCAGGCAGGTCATCGCAGGAGCGGTGGTCTGCGCCTCGAGGTGTTCACGCCGGACGAGCTCCTCGAGATCCACCACGGCGACGCTCGACGTGCTCGAGCGCACGGGCGTGTGGGTCGAGGACGAGGAGGCGCAGGAGCTCTTCGCCGGCGCCGGCGCCAAGGTCGAGGCCGACGGCGTGGTCAAGGTCCCCGCCCACGTCGTCGAGGACGCGATCCGCACGGCGCCCTCGCGGCTCGTCGTGCTACGGCCGCGACCCCAAGCACGACATCGTCCTCGAGGACGGCCGCGTCGGCTTCACCAACTTCGGCGAGGGCATCGAGATCGTCGACCTCCACACGGGCGAGCTGCGCGAGACGGTGAAGCAGGACGTCGCCGAGTGCTCGCGCCTCATCGACGCGCTGCCCGAGATCGACGTCATCGAGCGGCCGCTGGGCGCGCACGACGTGCCGCAGGAGGTCCAGCCGCTGCACAACGCCGAGGCGATCTTCACGAACTGCTCGAAGCACGCCTTCATCGGGCCGATGACCGGCTACCTGGCCGGGCGCATGCGCGACATGGCGGCGGCGCTCGTCGGCGGCGTCGACAAGCTGCGCGAGAAGCCCGATCCTGTCGTTCGTCACCTGTCCGGTGAGCCCGCTCAAGCTGATCCGCGACATCTGCGAGATCGTCATGACCGGGGCGCGCTCGGGCCTGCCCGTGAACGTCCTCTCGATGGCCATGGCCGGCGGCTCGTCGCCGGTCAACCTCGCGGGGACGTTGGTCACCCACAACGCCGAGGTCCTCGCCGGGCTCACGCTGGCGCAACTCGACGCAGAGGGGCGCGCCCGTCGTCTACGGCTCCTCCACGACGGCCATGGACCTGCGCTTCGCCTCGGCCTCCGTCGGGAGCCCGGAGTGCGCGCTGATCAACGCCGGCGTCGCCTGCCTCTCGCGCTACTACCTCCTGCCCAGCTGGGTCGCGGGGCAGTAGGGCGACTCCAAAGTGGTCGATGCCCAGTCCGGCCATGAGAAGACGCTCACCGGTCTCCTACCGGCGTTGGCAGGTGCCAACCTCATCTACGGAGCCGGGATGCTCGAGTCGGGCATGACCATCGATTACGCGCAGCTCGTCATGGACGCCGAGTTCGCGCGCCTGATCAAGCACACCGTGAACGGCGTTGAGGTCTCCGACGAGACCCTCTCGGTCGACGTGATCAACGACGTCGGCGCCTTCCACGACTTCCTCTCCCACGAGGACACCTACCGCCACATGCGCAGCCAGTCGCAGTCCAGGCTCATCGACCGCCGCGTCCGCGAGGAGTGGGCCGCCGACGGTGCGACGACGCTCTACGACCGCGCCCGCGCCGAGGCGATGAGGATCCTCGAGACCCACGAGCCGACCCCGCTGCCGGCCGGTGCCGCCGAGGAGATGGCGGCCATCATCGCCGACGCGGAGCGCGAGCTGGGGGCGGGCTGAGCGCGACGTCGGGCGAGCGGGACGGCGCGGAGCGCGAGTCGGCGCGGGCCGAGCGGGACGGCGGGGCGACGTGACGGCGGGCCGGGCGTGATGAGGCGCCGGCCGCGCACCGCGACGGAAGAGTCGGGAGACTGAGATGCGCGCACGTGAGGTCGGCATCGAGGTCGGCCTGGGGACGCCGGGCCCGCTGAACGCGATCACCGACGTCGCCGGCGTGCGCGTCGGCGTCACCACGCTCGTCGAGGGCGACGGGCCCCTCGTCGTCGGCAAGGGGCCCGTGCGCACCGGGGTGACCGTGATCGTCCCGCACGAGGGCGAGATCAGCGAGGAGCCGCTCTTCGCCGGCTGCCACACGCTCAACGGCAACGGCGAGTTCACCGGGCTCGAGTGGATCCGCGAGAGCGGGCTCCTCATGTCGCCGATCGCGCTCACGAACACGCACAGCGTCGGTGTCGTGCGCGACGCCCTCGTCGCGCCGCGAGGTCGAGGCTCGCGGCCCCGGCAAGCTCTACTGGAGCATGCCGCACGTGGGGGAGACGTGGGACGGGTGCCTCAACGACGTCGGCGGGCAGCACGTGCGCGCCGAGCACGTGCACGAGGCGCTGGCGAGGGCCGCCGCCGGCCCCGTGCCCGAGGGCAACGCCGGCGGCGGCACCGGCATGGTCTGCCACGACTTCAAGGGCGGCACGGGCACGGCGTCGCGGGTCGTCGAGCTCGGCGGCGAGCGCTTCACCGTCGCCGCACTCGTGCAGGCGAACCACTCGTCGCGCGCGGTGTTCTCCGTCAACGGCGTCCCGGTGGGGCAGATCCTCGACGACGCGGCGGTGCCCGTGCCGGTCCGCCGGAGGAGGAGGGAGCCGGTGGCCGCCGGATCGATCATCGTCGTGCTCGCGACCGACGCGCCCCTTCTGCCCACGCAGCTGCGGCGCGTCGCCCAGCGGGCCGGCATGGGTCTCGCCTACCTCGGCGCCTACGGCGACCACTTCTCGGGCGACATCTTCGTCGCCTTCAGCACCGCCAACCGCGGCATCCCCCGGCAGGACTACGCAGCGGGAGGGCCGCTGCGGCTGCGCGCCGAGTGGGTCTCGCTGCCGCACTTCGACGCTCTGCTGCAGGGCGCCGCCGAGGCGACGGCCGAGGCGATCCTCAACGCGATGCTGCAGGCCGAGACGATGGTCGGTCGCGACGGGGTGACCGCGCACGCGCTCGACGGACGGCGGCTCGCCGAGCTCCTCGACCGGTATGGGAGGATGACCTTCAGGCCGTAGGCGTCGACGGTGACTCGTCCCCGGGTCGCGGAGCGTCCTGCCGGGGCGTCCGGCCGGCGCCTGTCGGGCGAGGTCGCCCGCATCCCGCGTGCTGATCGCGCAGATCTCGCGGCCCTTCGCTGCGATATCTGTGCAAACCTCGCACGCGGGCTGCGAACCCCATCACCGGGGCGGCGACCTGTGCTAGCGTTGGCGGCGGCCCGCGGCCGCCGCTTCGCGGCGACGGTGGCGGCCGAGACGGCGGACGGCGTGTGGAGGCACTTTGGCGCAGGCGCGGCTTCAGTACCTGAGCGGGGCGGAGCAGGAGTTCATCCACGAGAAGACCCTCGAGGTGCTCGAGCGGGTGGGCGTCGCCTACAACACGCCGCAGGCCATCGACCTGCTCGAGGAGGCCGGCGCCGAGGTCGACCGTGAGCGCCTGACGGCGCACCTGCGCTGGGAGCTCATCGAGCCGTGTCTGGCCACGGTGCCGCGCGAGATCCTGCTCGCCGGCCGCGAGTCGCGCCACGACCGCGTCCTCGGGCGCGACGCGCTCGTCGCCACCAGCGACGGCATGACCACCTACGTCCTCGACGACCTCACGGGCGTGCGGCGCGAGGGCACGCAGGCCGACCTCGCGCGCTTCACGCGCCTGGTCGACGCGCTGCCCGAGCTGGACACCCACTGGCCCTCGCCGCAGACGTCGGACGTCGAGGCCCATGTCATGCCGCTCGTCATGCAGGCCATCTGCCTGCGCAACACGAGCAAGCACATCCAGGACGAGATCCGCGAGCCCGAGCTGGTCGAGCCGATCCTCGCGATGTACGAGGCGGCGAGCGGCGCGTCGCTCGCCGAGCGCCCCGTCTTCTCGGTGACCAACTGCACCATCGCCCCGCTGCAGCACGACCGCGAGATGACGGAGGCCAGCCTCAAGCTGCACGAAGCGCGGCGTGCCGATCTTCATCCTCCCGATGCCGCAGGCGGGTACGACGGGTCCGATGACCCTGCTCGGCACGTGCATCGTCCATCTCGCCGAGCTGCTCTCGGCCGTCGTCCTCTTCCAGCTCGCGCAGCCGGGCTGTCCGCTGATCTCCGGCGTGGGCTCGGCGGTCGCCGAGATGCGCACCGGGGGCTACGTCGCCGCCGGCCCCGAGATCGGGCTCATCAACCTGATCTGCCTCGAGATGAGCCGCTTCTACGGCCTGCTCACGCAGGCCACCGGCATCTCGGCCGACGCCAAGGCGGTCAACTTCCAGGCCGGCTCCGAGGGCGGTATGACCGGCCTCTGCGCGGCGCTCGCCGGCGCCGACTCGCTCGTCGCCGCCGGCGGCTTCGACGGCGTGCAGACCACCAGCCTCGCCAAGATGGTGCTCGACAACGACCAGGTGGGCGCCCTGCGCCGCTACCTGCGCGAGAGCCCGATCGACGAGACGACGGCGCTCATGGACGACATCCTCGAGGTCGGCATCGGCGGGCACTTCCTCGGCCGCCGCAGCACGCGCGCCCATGCGCGCGACGAGGTCTGGCGGCCGTCGGTCTTCCAGCGCGGGACGTTCGAGGAGGCGACGGGCCCGGGCAGGAGCCTGCTGGAGCAGGCCGTCTCCCGGGCCGAGACGCTCCTCGCCGAGCACGAACCCCTGCCGCTCGACGAGGCCGCCGAGCGGGAGCTCGACGCGATCGTCGCGGGGTGGGAGCGGCGGGTCCCAGGCGATTGACGTCCGCCCGGGCCGAGGGGGCCGAGGCGGCCGGCTCCACAAGCCGCCGCCGCACGTGAGAGACTAGATGAGGGGCGACGCCGGGCCGTTCGCGGCCGCGGCGTCTCCACGAGACGAGACGGTGGAGGCAGCGTGGCCCGACCGAGGATCGCGTACCTGAGCCCGGAGGACCGGGAGTACGTCCACGAGCAGACCGTGCGCGTGCTCGAGGAGGTCGGCATCGGCTTCAACACGCCGGCGGCGATCGACCTGCTCGAGGAGGCGGGCGCGCCCGTGGACCGCGCCCGCCTCACGGCGAAGCTGCCCTGGGAGCTGGTCGAGCGCTGTCTCGCGACGGCGCCCCGCGAGGTGCGCCTCGCGGCGCGCGACCCGCGCTACGACGTCGTCCTCGGCGACGGCTCGCTCACCTTCTGCACCGACGGCACCGGCACGTACATGTACGACGAGCTCAGCGGCGAGCGCAGCGAGGGCAGCGCGGCCGCGCTGCGCACGGTGATGAGCCTCTTCGACGCCCTGCCCGAGGTCGACTACGCCTGGCCCTCGATCTCGGCCCGCGACCTGCACCCCTCGACGGCGGGGCTCGAGATCGAGGCGCTCTCGCTCCGCTGGCTGACCAAGCACGTGCAGGACGAGGTGCGCGAGGTCGCCCACGCGCGCCCGCTGCTCGAGATCCTCGAGGCGATAGCCGGCGCCTCGATGTGGGACCGGCCCATCTTCTCGACCATCGACTGCACGGTCGCGCCGCTGCAGCACGAGCGCGACATGACCGAGGCGACGATGGAGCTGGCGAAGGCCGGCGTCCCCGTGCTCATCCTGCCGATGCCGCTGACCGGCACGACGTCGCCGATCACGCCCCTCGGCACGGCGATCGTCAACATGGCCGAGCTGCTCTCCGCCGTCGTCCTCTTCCAGCTCGTGCAGCCGGGCTGCCCGCTCATCTCCGGGGTGGGCGCCGCGGCGGCGAACATGCGCACCGGCGACTACCTGTGCGGCAGCCCGGAGGTCGCGCTCATCAACGTGATCTGCATCGAGATGAGCCGCCGCTACGGGCTGCCGGTCACCGGCAGCGCCGTCACCTGCGACGCCAAGGCGAGCAACCACCAGGCCGGGGCCGAGGGCATGCTCACCGGCATGGCCTGTGCTCTCGCCGGGGCCGACAGCCTGCTCGCCTTCGGCCTCCTCGACGGCGCCGAGACGGTCAGTCTGGCCAAGACCATGCTCGACTGCGACACCGTCGGCGCTCTCGAGCGCCTGCTGCGCGACGACCCGGTCGACGAGGCGCGCGCCCTGGCCGCCGACCTCCGCGAGGTCGGCATCGGCGGCCACTTCCTCGCGCGCCGCAGCACGCGGCAGGCGATGCGCGCCGGCGAGCTCTGGCGGCCGCGCCTGTGGCAGCGCGGGCCCTTCGAGCGGCACGCCGGCGACGGTCTCGTGCGTGCCGCCCGCGAGGCGGCGCTCGAGCTTCTGCGCACGCACGAGGTGACGCCGTTCGACGACGACGTCGCCGACGGGGTCGACGAGGTCATCGAGCGCTACGCGCGGTCGGTGGGGGCGCCCGACACGCGCGTTCGCTGGCGCGACGTGGGGCCGCTGGATGTGCATCGATGATCGTGATCCGGCCGACCGACGACGTCGCGACGGTGAAGCGCCTCGGCCGTCGCCGCGGGCCTCGACGAATCCGAGCGCGAGGGCGACGACGGCGCTCGCCGCGTGGTCCGCCGTCGACGACGCGAGCGGGGAGCCGGTCGGCGGCATCACGCTCGAGCGGTCGCGCGGCATGGACACCGTCAACTGGATGTCGGTGGCCGAGCGCTGGCGCCGGCAGGGGATCGCGGGGCGGCTGGTCCGACGCACTGGAGGCAGAGGCCCTGCGACGCGGCATCCCACGGCTGTATCTCACGGCGCGCATCCCGGGGTTCTATCTCGACCAGGGCTACGCGGAGGTCACCGATCCCGAGCGAGCGGCGCTGCTGCTCGGCGACTGCCCGCAGTGCCCGCAATATGGGCGGAGTTGTACACCGGTGGCAATGGTCAAGGAGCTCGGTGACGACGGCGCAGGGTCGCCGCGCGCCGACGAGGCGACCGAGCGGGGAGTGAGCACGTGGCGAGGGCGAGACTGGAGTATCTGAGCGCCGCCGAGCGCGAGTTCGTCCACGAGCAGACGATCCGTCTGCTCGAGGACGTGGGCGTCGCCTACAACACACCGACGATGACGCAGACTGCTGGTCGACGCGGGCGCGATCGTCGACGCGGAGCGTCTGACCGCGCGCCTGCCGTGGGCGCTGGTCGAGCGCTGCCTGCAGAGCGTGCCCAAGAAGGTCGCGCTCGCCGGCCGCGACCCGGCGTTCGACTGCACGGTCGGCGCCGGCGAGGTCGTCTACACGAGCGACGGCGCCGCGACCTACATGCTCGACGACCTGACCGGCGAGCGTCACGAGGGCACGCGCCAGGACCTCGCCACCATGATGCGCCTCTACGACGCCGTCCCCGAGATCGACTTCGTCTGGGCGACGATCACGCCGCACGACGTCGACTCGCGCGCCGGCAATCTGGAGATGGCGCGCATCAGCCTCGCCAACTGTCGCAAGCACCTCCAGGACGAGGTGCGCGTGCCCGACCAGGCCCCGGTCTTCGTCGAGATGCTCGAGGCGATCGCCGGCGCTCCCTTGCGCGAGCGCCCCATCTACTCGGTCACCAACTGCACGATCGCGCCCCTCCAGCACGACCGCGAGATGACCGAGGCGCACGTGACCATGGCCAGGGCCGGAGCCCCGGTCTTCGTCCTGCCGATGCCGCAGATGGGGACGACGGGGCCGATGAGCGTGCTCGGCACCTGCATCCTCAACATGGCCGAGCTGCTCTCGACGGTCGTGCTCTTCCAGCTCGCCGTCCCGGGGTGCGCGATGGTGTCGGCCGTCGGTTCGGCCGTCGCCGAGATGCGCACCGGCCTCTACCTGTCGGGGGCGCCCGAGGACGCCCTCATCAACGTGATCTGCATCGAGATGAGCCGCCACTACGGGCTGCTCTCGCAAGGCAGCGGCGTCTCGTGCGACGCCAAGGCCTGCGACCTGCAGGCGGGGGTCGAGGGCATGATGACGGGGCTGGGGTGCGTCCTCGCCGGCGCCGACGCCCTCCTCGCCTTCGGGCTCCTCGACAGCGCCCAGACGGCGAGTCTCGCCAAGACGGTGCTCGACGCCGACACCGTCAACGCCATCGAGCGCTTCGCTCGCGAGGACCCCGTCGACGCGACCACGGCGCTGATCGACGACATCATCGAGGTGGGGATCGGCGGGCACTACCTGGCGCGGCGCAGCACGCGACAGCGCTACCGCGCCGGCGAGCTCTGGCAGCCGGCGCTCTGGCAGCGCGAGCCGTTCGAGCGCTACGCCGGCCGTCCGCTGGTCAAGGACGCCTGGGAGCGCGCCCAGGCGCTGATCGCGGCCAACGACGTGCCGCCCCTGCCCGAGGACGTCGCCCGGCACTGCGACCGGCTGATCGCCGGCTACCTGCGCGCCAAGGGGTGAGCGAGGTCCTCGAGCGGGTCGCGGGGCGCAGCGGCGAGCTGGTGCTGCGCCGCCGCGCCGGGCACCTCGAGGTGATCGTCAACGGCGCCTTCCTCATCTCGACCGAGAACGAAGCCTCGAGCCGCGCCATGATCACGGCCGGGCTCGAGGCCGTGGCGAGCCCCATCCCGGGCGCAGGTCCCAAGACTCGACGTGCTGATCGGTGGCCTCGGGCTGGGGTACGCCCTCGACGAGGCTCTGGCGAGCCCGCTCGTCGGTCTCGTGACCGTGGTCGAGTACGAGCCCACCGTGGTGCGTTGGTTCCAGGAGCACGGCGGCGAGCGCGCCGCTCGTGTGGCGGCCCTCCGCGCGGCGCCGGCCACCCGGGGAGAGCCGGCGCCGGCCGCCGACGGAACGGACGCGCCCCTCGTCGGCGCCCGCGTCGCGATCGTCGTCGCCGACGTCGCCGACGTGCTGCGCGACCGCCCCGGCGCCTTCGACCTCGTCTGCCTCGACACCGACAACGGGCCCGGGTGGCTGGTGCGCGAGGCCAACGCCGGCCTCTACGACGAGGCCGGCGTCAGCCTCGCGCACGACGCTCTGCGCCGCGGCGGCGCGGTCGTCGTTCTGGTCGACGCAACGGTACCCCGAGTTCGAGGCGCGGCTGCGGACCGTGTTCGGGGGCGTGACGGCGGCCGGCGCCCACGACGTCGTCGCCGGCCGCCGCCACGACTACGTGATGTACGTGGGCCGGAGGGTAGACTAACGGCACCATGAGGAGCGTGCGTGTCGCCTGAGGACCCGATCGGCCTCTTCCCGCTGGGCCTCGTCGTCGTGCCCGGCGAGGTCGTGCCCCTGCACATCTTCGAGGAGCGGTACAAGCGGCTCGTGGCCGAGCGCGAGGCCGACGGCGCCGAGTTCGGCATCGTCCTCGCCGAGGATGAGGGACTCCGCGAGGTCGGCTGCAGCGTGGTCCTCGCCCAGGTCGTCGAGCGGCTCGACGACGGGCGCTCCAACGTCCTCGTCGAGGGACGCCGCCGCTTCAGGCTCGTCGCCGTGGACGAACCGGACGACCCGGAGGGCGACTACCTGCGGGGTCGCATCGAGTGGCTGCGCGACGAGCCCGAGGAGGCCGATCCCGGGCTGCAGCACGAGCTCGGCGCCCTCTTCCGCCGCATGCTCGCCCTCATGGACGTGGACGCGCCCCAGTTCCCCGGCGGCTCCGACCCGCTCTCGTTCCGCATCGCGGCCGCGGTCGACTTCGGGGTGGCGCTCAAGCAGCAGCTGCTCGAGCAGACCGGCGAGCGCGAGCGCCAGCGTACGCTGGTCACCGTGATCGAGTCCCTGATCCCGCGGCTCGAGCTGCGCAAGGAGCGCGAAGAGGCGATCCGCGGCAACGGCAAGGGGTACTGACCCCGTCCCGCGATGCTCGGCTCCCGCGACCCGCGGCCGGCGGGCGCCTGCCGCGACCGGTCCGCGTCACCCGCCCCGCGCGCCGCGGCCGAGGGGCCGGGCGCCGCCGGTGGTCCGCGTCACCCGCCCGGCAGCAGGACGATCTTGCCGACGTGGTCGCCCTCGAGCAGCTCGTGCGCCCGGCGGGCCTCGGACAGCGGCAGCGTCTCGCCGACGGCGGGCCGCACGACTCCCTCCGCCGCCAGCTTGGCGATCTCCGCGGCGATGGCGGCGATGCCGGCGCGTCCGGCGTTGTTGAGGTTCATGAACAGCAGGGTCGCGTCCTTGGCGATCGCGGGGCCGATGGGAAGCGTCACCTCGGGGCGCGGACCCTGACCGGTGCAGACGATGCGCCCGCCCTTGGCGACCATGGCGACGTCGGCGGCCAGGTTCTCGCTGATCACGAGCTCGAGGATGAGGTCCGGTCCGCGACCGTCGGTGAGGCGGTCGACCTCGGCGGCGACGTCCTGCTCGGCGAAGTCGACGACCTCGTCGGCGCCGAGCTCCCGCACCAGTCGCCGCGCGGCCTCGCCGGCGACGGTCGTCAGCACCCGGGCGCCGCGCGCCTTGGCGAGCTGGATCGCCGCCGAGCCCACGCCGCCGGCGCCGCCCTGCACGAGCACCGTCTCGCCCTCCTTCACCGCGCCGCGCGTGATCAGCCCGTAGTAGGCGGCGGGGAAGGCCATGCCGATCGCCGCCGCCTCGACGAACGAGAGCTCCGGCGGCTTGGCCACCGCCTGCGCCTCGGCGATGACCGCGTACTCGGCGTAGCTCCCCTCGCTGCCGACCCCGAGGCCGCTGAAGAAGACCTCGTCGCCCGGTGAGACCGCGGTGACGCCCGGTCCCACGGCCTCGACGACCCCGGCGCCGTCGGAGCCGAGGATCTTGGGCGGCTGCTTGGGCGTCGGGAAGCGGTCCTGGCGCACGGCGACGTCGACCGGGTTCACGGACGCGGCCTCGACGCGGACCAGGACGCGGCCTTCGCCGGCCTCCGGCTTGGCGACCTCCTCGTAGACCAGGACCTCGGGCCCGCCGTACTCGTGGATGCGTATCGCCTTCACCGTGCCTCCTCGGTCGGTGTGCGCGGAGATGGGCGTGCCGGCCGAGAGTCGGTCGCTCGGCTGCGGGCCCGGAGTGGGGTTACCCGCAAGACGGCGGCGGCTCACTCGTGAGCCGCCGCCGCTCCCGTCTGCCGCGTCGTGAGCCGCCGCCGCGAAGCGCTCAGGCCGGCCCTGCCGCGCTCGCGTCGCGCGAGCGCCGGCGGCCCAGACGGCGGGCGCCGTACCAGACCGCGCCCGCGGCGCCGCCGAAGACGATGACGAAGGGCAGGGCTGCAGCCAGCGCCATGAGGAGGACGCCGGCGCTGCGCCCGAGCACGCGCCACGCGTCGACGAAGTTGTCCCAGACGCCGCCGCCGGCGCCGATCACCGGCGTCGGGTCGCCCTCGGCGCGCAGCGACACGGAGATCGTGCTGAAGGCGACGACCTCGCGCAGGGCCTCCATCTGGGCGGTGAGCTGTTCGATCTCGAGCTGGACCTGATCGAGCCGGTCCTGCACGGCGAGCATCTCGCGGATGGTGTCGGTCTGCTCCAGGAAGCGCAGCAGGCGGCGCTCGACGGCGCGCGCGTGACGCAGGCGCGCCTCGAGATCGACCATCTGGTCGCTGACATCCTCGGCCGAGGTGCTCTGGTACTCGACGTCGCCGAGCTTGCCGAAGCGGCGCAGCGCCGCTTCGAACGAACGCGACGGCACGCGGACGGTCACGCTGGCCGTCTCGATGTCGGTGCGGGTGGCGACGACGGTCTCGCTCCTCGCGCAGCACGTCGTCGCCCTCAGGGTAGGCGATCGCGACGTCGCCGGCGGTGAGCCGGTGTAGCTGTAGAGGACGTAGCCGCCGAGGGCGGTCGTGATCACCGCGACCCGGTCGGCAGCGGCCGTGACGTCGTGGCCTTCGACCACGAGGCCGAGGTCGGCGGTGCGCACGAGGCGTCGCCCGTCGGCGGCGAGGATCAGCGTGCCCGGCTCGGTCCCGACGCCGGCGGCGGTGTCGCCGTCGCTCGGCAGGTCGAGCGCCTCGTCGGCCCCCTTCTGGACCTCGGCGCCGTAGAGCGAGGCGCGCTCGGGGACCCCGGTCGCGACTCCCTCTTCGGCGGTCGTGGCAGCCGTCGGGCCGGCGATCTCGTCCAGCCACCCGGGGCCGGTGAGGGCGGCGACCGCCGCCGCGGCGACGAGCAGCGCCGCGGCGGCGGCGATGCCGATGAACCAGCCCTTCCGTGTGCGTCTCATCTGGCCCTCCTCGTCCGGCCGCCGGAGGCGGCGTCGCTTGCTCGGTCGATGAGACGCGCGGGTCCTCGGCGTGGTTCAGTGCACGACCGCTTCCCGAACTGGTGGGACCCGGCGTGTGTGACGGACCAGGGATGCGGCGCGAGTGAGGTGACGCGCGGCCCCCGCCAGCCCCGGGCCCGGCTCAGCCGGCGGACGGACGATGACGGCGGCCGACGAGCTCGTACGAGACCTTCGTCGGCTGGAACTGCGTGCGCGGCTGGCTTCTGCTCGGCCGGGTGCCCCACACCGATGAGGCAGAGCGCCCGCCAGCGCTCCGGCGTCGCGCCGAGGACCTCGAGGCAGGCGACCTCGTCCGGGTGCGGGGCGGGCCCGTTCTCGTAGATGCCCGACCCAGCACGCGCCCAGTCCGAGCGCTGTCGCCGCGGTCAGGAGGTTCTCGGTCGCGGCGGCGCAGTCCTCGACCCAGGCGACGCGCGTCGGCGCGGCCGAGTACGGCGACGACGAGGGGCGCGCGGCGCAGCAGCCCTGACCAGCGGTGCAGGCCGGCGAGTCGCGGCGCTGCGCCGCGTCGCGCACGACGACGAAGTGCCAGGGGCGCGCGTTCATCGAGCTGGGGGCGGCGAAGGCGGCCTCGACGAGCAGGCGCTCGTGCTCCTCGGAGACGTCGTCGTCGGTGAAGCGGCGGATGCTCCGTCGGGCGAGCAGGGCATCGTAGGCGTCCATGTGGCTCCCTTCGTCGGCTGCGCGGATTCTACCGAAGCAGGCTGGCGCGCAGCCTGTCGGCCGTGCGTCGGCCGCCGACCGCGCACCGGGCGCGCAGCCGGCAGGGGGCGGCGGTAGAATCGGCCGTGGGCCGGCGTCGCCGGCCCGCGGCCGCCCCGGCCGCCCGACCACGTCACCGGAGTCCGCCGATGGGGAGCCCGCCGCCGGAGAGTCGGCCCACGGAGAGTCCGCCCGCGGAAGAGTCGGCCGTTCCTCCTCGAGCCGTTCACGCTGGACGACGTCGACGACGCACGGGCGCTGTGGGAGCGCACCGGCATGTGGCTGCGGCCGTCGGACGGCCAGAGCCAGATGGCGCTGCTCCTCGCGCGCTGTCCCGACCTCCAGATCGTCGCCCGCGACGCGCGCGGCATGCTGATCGGCACCGTGATGGGCGGCTGGGACGGCCGGCGCGGCTACGTCTACCACCTCGCCGTCGAGCCGGCATGGCAGCGCCGCGGCGTCGCCACGACCCTGATGGACGAGCTCGAGGCACGCCTGCGTGCGAAGGGCGCCCTCAAGGCCAAGCTGCAGATCCTCGTCGACAACGACGTCTCGCGGGCCTTCTTCGGGGCGCGAGGCTACCTCGTCGAGGACGACTGCGAGCCGTGGGGCAAGGAGCTCGTGCCGGGCGGGGCGCCGCCGGCGCACGCCGACCCGGCGGCGCCGGAAGGACTGCGCGCGCGCCGGCGCCGCTGAATCGAACGCGGCCGGCCGGACGCAGCCGGCGTCGCCGCGCGCCGGCGAGAGTGACGGGATGCGGCCGGCGCCGCCCGCCAGGGTGGGCGCCGCCGGCCGCATCCCGTCTCAGTCGGGCACGATGTGCGTGCCGGCCTTGCCTTCGAGGGCCGGCACGACGTCCTTGAGGCTGGCGATGATGCTGCGCCCGCCGGCGGCCACGAAGCGCAGGCAGGCCTCGACCTTGGGCCCCATGCTGCCGGCCTTGAAGTGGCCCTCGGCGGCGTAGGCGCGCATCTCGCTCTCCGTCACCGTCGCGAGAGCCTTCTGGCGCGGCGTGTTGTAGTCGATGTAGGCCCGGGGCACGTCGGTGAGGATCATGAGGACGTCGGCCTCGACGTCGAGGGCGAGGCGCATCGCCGCGAGGTCCTTGTCGATCACCGCGTCGACGCCCGAGAGCACGCCGCCGCGGCCGCGCACCACGGGGATGCCGCCGCCGCCCGAGCAGATGATGAGCACCCCGTCGCGCACGAGGTCGACGATCGCCGCGCGCGGGATGATCTCGATCGGTTCGGGCGAGGGCACGACCCGGCGCCAGCCGCGCCCCGCGTCCTCGCGCATGGCGTGGCCCTGCTCGAGCATCAGCGTCTTCGCCCGCGTCTCGTCGTAGAAGGGGCCGACCGGCTTCGACGGGTTGGCGAAGGCCGGGTCCCTGGCGTCGACCGCGACCTGGGTCAGCACGGAGACGACGGGCGTCTTCAGGCGTCGCTTGGCGAGGTGGTTCTGCAGGGTCTGCTCGAGCATGTAGCCGATCTGGCCCTGGCTCATCGCCCCGCAGACGTCCATCGGCATCGGCGCGACCTGCCCCGAGGCGAGCTCCTGCTGGATCAGGAGGTTGCCGACCTGGGGGCCGTTGCCGTGGGTGAGCACGACCTCCCAGCCCGCGGCGACCATGCCGGCGATGCGCCGCATCGCGGTGTCGACGTTGACGAGCTGCTCCTCGAAGGTGCCGACCTGACCGGGTTGCAGGATGGCGTTGCCGCCCAGGGCGACGACGACGGTCTTGGCGCTCTCGGACATCGCTTGACGTGTCTCCGGTCTCGTTCTCGACGGGTGGGGCGGCGGGGGCGGGAGCGGAGGCTCCCGCCCCCGCCGCCCCACGGGCGGCCGCGCTCAGCCGAGCAGCGCCCGCCCGATCTCCTGCAGGTCGGGGTCGGCGGGCAGCTCGTCGATGCCGATGAGCGCCAGCATGAGCCCCTTCTGGAAGTGCATCCGGTTCTGCGCCTGGGGGAAGATGAGCGACATCTCGCCGTCGGCGATCTCGTCGACGACCTCCTCGCCGCGCATCGCCGGCAGGCAGTGCATGAACTTGGCCGTCGGCTTGGCGTGCGACCAGAACTCGGGGTTCACCTGGAAGGGCTTGAAGGCGGCGACGCGGTCCTGGTACTCGTCCTCCTGGCCCGTCCACCACCAGCAGTCCGTGTAGATGAAGTCGGCGCCGTCGATCGCCTCGAGCGGGTCGTTGGTGAGCACGAACGAGCCCCCGCTCTCGGCGGCGAAGCGGGCCGCGTTCTCCTTGACCTCGTCGCGGATCTCGTAGCCGGCGGCGTTGCCGATGCGCACGTGCAGGCCGAGCTTGGTGAGCGTCGTGGCCAGCGAGTTGCAGGGGTGGGCGGCGTCGCCGACGTAGGCGAAGGTGACGCCGGCGAGGCGGCCCGCGCTCTCGAAGATGGTCAGCGCGTCGCTCATGCTCTGGCACGGGTGCCGGTCGGCGTCCATGCCGTTGATGACGGGGACGCTCGACCAGGCGGCGAGCTCGTTCACGGTCTCGTTCTTCTTCGCGCGGATCTCGATGGCGGCGTTGTACTGGGCGAGGGTGCGCGCGGTGTCGGCGATGCTCTCGCGACCCGGCAGGTGGATCTCGCCGGGCCGCAGGTAGAGGGCGTTTCCGCCGAGCTCGGCGAAGCCGTTCTCGAAGCTCACCCGGGTGCGCGTGGACGCGGCCTCGAAGATCATCGCCAGGTGCTTGCCGGGGAGGAAGGGGGTGAGGGGCCGGCGTCGCCAGAGCTCCTTGAGCGCGCACGCGAGAGCACGAGCAGGTCCTCGAGTTCGGCGCGCGTGTAGTCGAGGTCGGTGAGGAAGTGCCGGCCGCGGTACTTCCCGAGCGGCGGCAGCGGTCCGTGGACGTCCATGGCGAGCTCCATCGTCGAAGGCCTGCGGTGCGAGCGCCGGCGGAGGCGCGAGTCACGGATGGCCGGGGTCGCTTGACTGACCGTCCGGTCAAAAAGCGCCCCTGAATTTACACCGGCGCCGTCGCCCGGTCAATGAAGCACGCCGTTCCCGGCGCCGTGCTTGACCGGACGGTCGGTCGTGGAGAAGACTTGCGGCGCGGCGCCCGTGCGGCGCCGGCGAGCGGTGGGGGAGGTACACGGTGCCCGATGAGGGCGGTGAGGGCCGGCGGGTCACGGGGCGCGCCCGGGCCGGGTGGGCCGAGAAGGGCCAGATCGGTCTCGAGAACCCCATGACGACCCTGGCGCCCACGGCGCAGCGCATCCTCGCCGCCGCGCGTCGCGTGCTCGAGAAGGACGGCTTCGACGGGCTGCGCCTGCAGGCGATCGCCGAGGAGGCCGGCGAGCCGAAGGCCAGCATCGCCTATCACTTCGGCAACAAGGCCGGTCTCGTCGCCGCGCTCGTCGACTACCTCATGCACGACGCCAACCTGGCCCTGATCCGCGAGACGCAGCGCCTGCCCGTGGGCGAGGAGCGCATCCACGCGCTCGTCGACGGCGAGCGCCGCATCGTCGCCGACCGAGAGGCGCAACAGCAGTTCTTCGAGGTGCTGCCCCACGCCCTCCGAGACTCGGCCCTCCGACCGCGTGTCGGCTCGCTGTACGAGGGTTACCGCGAGACCGTGCTGCGTTGCCTCGGCGCCGGCGACGAGGCGGACCGGCGCCGCCTGCTGCCCGTGGCCATGCTGATGATCGCCATCGTCGACGGGCTGGCGATCCAGCACGGCCTCGACGAGGACCTCGACGTGACCGCGGCCATCGAGCTCTGGGAGCGCGTCGTGCAGCCCTACCTGAACGAAGCCGGCGCACTGCCGAGCGGCTGAAGGAGGCCTGATGGACGTCGCCGTCGTCTGGGATCCGGCCTACGCCGAGCACGACACCGGCGAGCACCCCGAGGGCGCCGACCGCATCGCGACCGTGGTCGAGCACCTCGAGACGACCGACCTCTGGCCGCGGCTCGACGTCGTGGAGCCGCGGCCGGCGACGGTCGACGACCTGCTGCTCGTGCACCGGCGCGCGCACGTCGACCTGATCCGCCGCACCGCCGAGTCCGGCGGAGGCTGGATCGACGGCGACACCTACGTCTCGCCGCGCAGCTACGAGATCGCCCTGCTCGCGGCCGGCGGGACGGTCGTGGCCACCGAGCAGTGGGCGCGGGGGCGCGCCTGCTTCGCCCTCGTGCGGCCGCCCGGTCACCACGCGACCCCGGACCGGGCGATGGGCTTCTGCCTGTTCAACAACGTCGCCATCGCCGCGCGGCGCCTGCTCGCCGCGGGGTACGAGCGTGTGGCGATCGTCGACTGGGACGTGCATCACGGCAACGGCACCCAGGCCGCCTTCATCGACGAGCCGCGCGTGCTCTTCTGCTCCGTGCACCAGTGGCCGCTCTACCCGGGCAGCGGGTGGATGACCGAGTGCGGCGAAGGCGAAGGCGAGGGCTTCACGGTGAACGTACCGCTGCCCTCCGGGTCGCTCGACGGCGACTACGCGCGTGCCTTCGAGGCCGTGATCGAGCCGATCGTCGCGCAGTATGCGCCCCAGGCCGTCCTCGTCTCCGCCGGGCAGGACCCGCACGCCGACGATCCCCTGGCGAGCATGATGCTGAGCGAGGACGGTTTCGCGCAGCTGGCGCTGCGCGTCGCCCGGCTCGCCGAGACGCACTGCGAGGGGCGTCTCGCGCTCGTGCTCGAGGGCGGCTACGACCGTCGCGCGAGCGCGCGGGCGATCGAGGCCGAGCTGCGCGCGCTGCTCGACGGCCGCGCGCCCGAGGCCCGCGGCGTGACCGAGCGCGCGACCGCGTCCGTCGCCCGCGCCGTCGAGGCGCAGCAGCGCTACTGGACGCTCTGAACGGCGTCGCGGCGCGCCCGAGCGGCGCCGACGCCGGGGCGCCGGCGCCGTCTCCGGGGCTCGGGTGCTCAAGGGCGCGCGGGCGCCTCAGCGGCCTCTCAGTACCCTTCGCCCGCCCCCACCTTGCCCCTGAAGGTGCGGTACACGACGATCGTGTAGGCCGTCACCAGGGGCACGCCGATGACGGCGACGACCAGCATCACCGACAGCGTGAGGTCGCCCGACGACGAGTTCGCGACCGTGAGGCTGGTCTCGGCGGCGCTGTCGCGCGCCGGCACCATGTCGGGGTAGTTGCCGACGGCGGCGATGCCGGCGAGCGCCACGATGGTGGCCGCCGAGCCCAGGAACGCCTTGAAGTCGGCACGAGCCCCGATCTGCCACAGCGTGTACAGCAGAGCGCCGGCGAGCACCACGATGAAGGCCCAGCCGACGGGGCTGCCGACGACGTTGTCGCTGGCTCGTGGGACGGCGATGAACGTCACCGCCGTGCTGGCCACGGCGAGCATGACGAACAGGAGGAAGCCGGCCACCCTGACCTGCGTCGCGCGGCGGTGCAGATCGCCCTCCGTCTTGTGCGCCAACCAGGCGGCGCCGTGAGTGGCGAACAGGACGAGGCCGGTGACGCCGATCAGCAGGCTGTAGGGGTTGAGCAGCTCGACGAAGCTGCCGGTGTAGTCGCCGTTGGCGTCGAGCGGCACGCCGCGGATCACGTTGCCCAGGGCGACGCCGGCGAGCAGCGCCGGCAGCAGGCTGCCGACGAAGAAGCCGGCGTCCCAGAGTCGGGCCCACTTCTCGTCACGGTGGTGGAACTCCATGGAGACGGCACGGAGGATCAGGCCGAAGAGGAAGAGCATGATGGCCAGGTAGAAGCCGCTGAAGGTCATCGCGTAGACGGGCGGGAAGGCGGCGAAGAGGGCGCCGCCGCCGGCGACGAGGAAGACCTCGTTGCCGTCCCACACGGGCCCGATCGCGTTGCGGATCGTGGTCTTCTGCTGCTCGGTGCGCCCGAGGAACGGGTAGAGCACGCCGGCGCCGAGGTCGAAGCCGTCGAGCACGGCGTAGCCCGTGAGGAGCACGGCGACGAGCACGAACCAGACGTCTGCGAGCGTCATCTCGGCACCCCCCTCACCTGGCCGGGGCTCCGGCCCCGGCGGGTCGCGGTCCTTCGTCGGCGGCGACCGGCACGGTCTCCGGTGCCGCAGCGCCGCCGAGCATCGTGGCGACGTCCTCCGGCCCCTTGCGGATGATGCCGAAGACGACCCTCACCCAGCCGATGAAGAGGAGCAGGTAGACGAGGGCGAACAAGGCGATCGTCGTGCCCACCTCGGCGGCCGATACCGCGGGCGAGACGCCGTCGACGGTGCGCAGCAGCCCCTGGACGATCCAGGGCTGGCGGCCGACCTCGGTCGCGGCCCAGCCCATCTGGATGGCGATCTGCGGCAGGAAGACAGCGAAGACCAGTATCCACAGCATCCACCGACTGCGCTCGAGTCGGCCGAGGGCGTGCATGAGGAGGGCCAAGGCGAGCAGGCCGATCATGAGGAAGCCGGTGGCGATCATGAGGTGGTAGGCCTGAAAGGTGAGCTGGACCGGCGGTCTGTCTTCGGCGGGGACGCTCGACAGGCCGGTGACCTCGTGGGCGGGGTCGAGGCCGAGCATGAGGCTGAGGCCGCTGGGGATGCCGAGACCGACGACCTCCTCACCGCCGTTGCGCACCCAGCCGAAGAGCCAGAGGGTGGAGTTCGACTCCGTCTCCCAGACCGACTCGAAGGCGGCCATCTTGATGGGCTGCTCGGCGGCGACCTGCGTGGCGTGCCAGTGCCCGACGAACGGCATGGCGATCGCCGTCACCAGCCCTAGGACGAGCCCGGTCGTCATCCACGAGCGCGCGAGGCGCAGGTGGCGGCCCTTCAGGAGATACCAGGCGGCGATGGCGGCGATGGCGAACCCGCCCATCACCCACGTGGCGACCACGGTGTGCGTGAGCCGCGGCAGGGTGGAGGGGTTGAAGACGGCCTCCCAGAAGCTGGTCAGCACCGCGCGCCCGTCCTCGATCTTGAAGCCCGCGCGGCGTGTGCTGCCACGAGTTGGCGATGAGGATCCAGACGGCCGACAGGTGCGCCCCGATGAGGACGAGCCACGCCGAGGCGTAGTAGAAGCCCCTGGAGACGCGCTTGCGACCGAAGAGCAGGATGCCGAGGAAGGTCGACTCGAGGAAGAAGGCGAAGAGGCCCTCGGCGGCGAGCGGCGACCCGAAGATGTCGCCGACGAAGCGCGAGTAGTCGGCCCAGTTCGTGCCGAAGGCGAACTCCATCGTGATCCCGGTCGCCACGCCGATGGCGAACGTCGCCGTGAACAACCTGATCCAGAAGTTGGAGGCCGCCATGTGCGCCGGCACGCCGCTCTTGTAGTAGCGACGTTCGGCGAGGACGACCATGAGCGCGAGTCCCATGCTGAACGGCACGAAGATGAAGTGGTAACCGACCGTGAACGCGAACTGGAGCCGGGAGAGATCGAGCACGTCCATGCCGCTGTGGCACCTCCTGGAGGCGGGGGCCTGCACGCCCGGGTCGGTCCGCAACGCCCGCTGCCACCCACTGGCAATGGAATCGGACTGCCCCGGTGCAGATATGCGTCGATTGTCGCCGCGCGGGCAGGCGCGTGTCAACGTGACACAGGCGGCGGGGGAGGGGCGACGCGCTGCATAGAACGTAAAGATTCGCGCATCACCCCTTCCGTTCCGCGTCGTTGTGTGCTACCCTGCCGTCGGGCCGGCTGACGAAGCGCCGGCCGTTTCGCTGTTTTCAGGAGGCTGATAGCGTTGGCTGAAGAACTGCTCGAGTGTCACGAGTGCTCCGCACTCTGTGAGAAGGTCGTCTACCCGGCGGCCTGTCTCAGCATGAATTGCCGTTTCCTCTACGCCTTCAAGGAGGACGGCCGCACCTTCTTCGGGTGCATCGAGAAGGTCTTCCCGCACGAGATCGAGCTCGAGCTCTTCGAGAGCATCGAGCGCGGCAAGGGCGGCTTCGGCACGGTCAAGGCGGTGCGCCAGCCGCTGCCGCAGTGCTCCGTCGCCGTCCAGAGCTGCTACGCCTGCGATGAGGCGCCGCTCTGCCGCAACATGTACTTCCGTCGTCGCGAGCGGCGCGAAGTGCAGACCGTCGAGGACTGACCACACACCACGCAGGCCGCCTCGCCGACCGGTCCGAACTGGCCGGGCGGTGGTATACTCATGCCTGCGTGAGCTTCATGTGGGGGCGATCGGTTTCGACATGGGCAGACCGCGGTCGGAGCAGCAAGCCGAGGTTCCCGGAGGCCTCGTTAAACAGCCGGGACACACCATCTGCCGAGAGTAATCTCGCGCTGGCTGCCTAACTAGTTTAGGCGCCCGTCACGCCCGGAGCGTCCGCGGCCGGGGTCGTGGCGTCACCAAGCGGACTGGGGCACGCCGGGCAGGCTTCGACCGGGCGGGCCCGAGACTGATCGAGGCTGGCGACCGGCACCCGGCCGACGCGGGGGCCGCGAGCGAGATCAAATGCGCCGGCTAAGCTTGTAGAGACTCCGCCGAGGCACCCGTGGACGCGGGTTCGATTCCCGCCGCCTCCACCACTCTTCGCTACTTCCGGACGGGCTCGCGCTCGGGGGGTGCACAACGTGTCACCGCACCTGCTCGAGACGGGCGACGGCTCGCTCACCGACTGGCTGTTTCGCAGCCGGGTGACCGGGCGCGTCGTCGTCGGTCAGGCGCCCAATGTGACCGCCGTCCTCTGGGTCGGCGCTGCCGCGGCCGCCGCGATCGCGCCGACGCCCACGGCCCGGGTCGCCCTGAAGAGAGTCTCCGCGGTCGCCCTCAGCGTGTGGGCCGCCGACGAGCTCCTGCGGGGCGTCAACCCGTTCCGGCGGATGCTGGGCGGGGCGGTGCTCGCCGCACAGCTGGCCGTGGCTGCACAACGGTGCCGTCGGGCCGCAGCGGCCTGAACGCTCAAGACCCGCTCGCGACCCGGCCTGCCCCGCGCGGGCGACCGCTATACTGCGTGCCGTGGACGAACCTCCCGACAGCGGCCGCTCCCGCCTGCGCAGGCTGATCGACCCTGCCGTGCTCAGCGGCGGCGCGGCGTTGCTCGTCACGGTCGCCGCCCTCGTCACCTACTTCGGGCGCGACCCGGCGCCCGCCGAGTACCGCGCCGACGACACCTTCTCGCTGATCCTCACCCTCGCGGCGACGCTCCCGCTCGCCGCCCTCTGGCTGTCGCCTCTGGCCGTGCTGGGGACCGTGATCGTCGCGGTCATCGCGCTGGCCCTGGGCGACTACCAGCCGATGAACGCCACGCTCTGGGCGGTGATCATCGCCGCCGTCACGACCGCCGCCTTCGACAGCGTGCGACGGGCGATCATCGGCGGGTTCGTGCTCGCCGCCGGCCTCGTGCTCGCGTTCGCGCTCTACTGGGGGCAGATGCCGTTCGGGCAGTTCATCGCCATCTGGGCGGTCTTCTCGGTCGCCTGGGCGGTCGCCTGGGCGGTGCGTGCCTACCGCATGACGGCGGCGCGAGCGGAGCGCCGGGCGGAGCTCTTCGCCGCCGACCGTGACGCGCGCGCCCGCGAGGCCGTCGCCGACGAGCGCGCGCGGCTCGCGCGCGAGCTGCACGACAGCGTCGGCCACGCCCTCAACGTGGTCGTGCTCCACGCCGGCGCGGCGCGCCGCGTGCTCGAGAAGAAGCCCGCGCTGGCCGGCGAGGCCCTGGTCTCGATCGAGACCGCCGGCCGCCAGGCGCTGGCCGACATCGAGCGCATGCTCGGGATCCTGCGCGCCGAAGAGGACGTCTCGATGGAGTCGGCGCCCGGGGTCGAGCGCATCCCCGCGCTCGTGCAGCAGGTACGCGAGGCCGGGCTCCCCGTCGAGCTGGCGCTCGAGCCCGGCCCGGGCGACTTGCCGGCGAGCATCGACCTCACGACCTACCGCATCGTGCAGGAGGCGCTCACCAACGTGCTCAAGCACGCCGGCCGGGCGCGGCCTGGGTCGAGGTGCGGCTGCCGCGAAGGTATGCTCTTCGTGACCGTCGCCGACGATGGGCGCGGCGCGGCCGCGGCGCCATCGGAGGGCGGCGGCCGCGGCCTCGCCGGCATGCACGAACGCGTGATGATCTTCGGGGGCGAATTGCACGCCGGCCCCCGCCCCGAGGGTGGCTATCTTGTGCAGGCCCGCCTGCCGCTGAAGGAGAGGTGACGACGTGACGATCCGCATCGTGCTCGCCGACGACGAGCAGCTCGTGCGCTCGGGCCTGCGCCTCATCCTCGAGTCCGAGGACGACCTCGAGGTCGTCGCCGAGGCCGGCGACGGCACCGAGGCCGTGGCCTTCGTGCGCCGACTCGACCCCGACGTCGTCCTCATGGACGTGCAGATGCCGGTGATGAACGGCATCGAGGCGACGCGCGAGATCGTCGCCCTCGGTCGTGACGCGAGCTCGCGAGTCCTGATCCTCACGACCTTCGACCTCGACGAGTACGTGTACGAGGGCCTGCGCGCCGGCGCCAGCGGCTTCCTCCTCAAGCGCACGCCGGCCGAGGAGCTGGTCGACGCCGTGCGCGTCGTCGCCGCCGGCGACGCCCTCATCGACCCCGGAGTCACGCGCCGTCTCATCGAGCACTTCCGCGAGCGCGAGCAGCTGCGCACGCGGCGGGAGCTCTCGGCTCCGGAGGGCCTCGACGAGCTCACCGAGCGCGAGCGCGAGGTCCTGCTGCTCGTCGCCCGCGGCCTGTCGAACCACGAGATCGCCCAGCAGCTGTTTCTCTCCGAGGGCACCGTCAAGACGCACGTCAAGCACGTGTTCGCCAAGCTGGCGCTGAGGGACCGTGCCCAGGCCGTGATCCTCGCCTACGAGAGCGGCCTCATCGAGCCCGGGACGGTGGCGCCCGGCGTCTGACCCGGTGGGCGGGGCCGCGGTGGGCGGTCGCCCGCCGCGGCCCCGCCCACCGCCCGCCCCCGTGGCGGGCGGCGCGACGGCAGGCGGCGCCGTCTACCACCCCGGGGGTAGGCTCGGGGCGGGGCGAATCCCACCGCGGACACAGGCGATTCACCCGCCCGGGAAGACGCGCCCGCGCTCACCGTCCTCTAACCTGCTCGTGAACGATCAGCAACGGCACGAGGAGGTGAGCACACGATGTCGGCCCTCAAGTACTTCTTCGGTGTGGTGGCCCGGCCGCAGACGTGGCTCGACTACGTGTACCTGTGGCTCGCCTTCCCGCTGGGTCTCTTCTACTTCATCTTCCTCGTCGTCGGCCTGAGCGTCGGTCTCAGCCTGGTCATCGTCTGGGTCGGCATCCCCATGGTGCTGCTCGTGGCTGGGGCCTGGTACCTCTTCGCCGGCTTCGAGCGCATCCTCGCCCGCGAGCTGCTCCGTGTGCCCGTGGCCCCGGCGCCGCGGGCGTGGGAGACGGCCGACGGTGTCTGGAACAAGCTCAAGGCGCACTTCGCCTCGGCGTCCACGTGGAAGGACCTCGTCTTCCTGCTCGCGCGGCTCCCGCTCGGGATCGTCTCGTTCACGATCGTGACGACGCAGGCCGGTCTGGCCGTCGCCTTCATCGGCGCTCCGCTCTTCCAGCGCCTCGACGCCCTGTGGATCGGCGGCCAGCGCATCGACTCGCCCGGGGTCGCCTTCGCCCTCGTGCCCGTCGGCGTGCTGCTCGTGATCGCCCTCTTCCACGTGGTCCACGGTTGGGCCTGGCTGTGCGGCAAGCTGGCCTCGGCCCTGTTCGGCGACGGGCGCGTGGCACCCACGCCCGCGCAGACAGGACCGCCCGCATGGACGCAACAGGCGCAGGGCCCGCAGGTGCCGGAGTGGGTGCAGGCGCCGCAGTACCCGCAGGCGCCGCAGTACGCCGCAGGTCCGCCGCAGGGCCCGCAGGTGCCGGAGTGGGTGCAGGCGCCGCAGTACCCGCAGGCGCAGGCGCCGCAGTACCCGCAGTGCCCGCAGGGCCCGCAGGCCCGCAGTACCCGCAGACGCAGGCGCCGCAGTACCCGCAGGCGCAGCCCGCGCCGGGGTTGAAGTACCGGCAGCCGCCGCAGGACGCACAGCCGCCGCAGTACGCACCGGCAGCGCAGCCGCAGTACGCACAGCCGCCGCAGTACGCACAGGCACCGCCGGGAGCCTCTCCCGCGCCCAACCCTCAGCAGACCACTCCGCCGCCGGCGAGCCCACCCGCGGCCGCGCCGCCGCCGGCTGAGCCCGGCTCGCCCATCGAGCCGGCGGCGACCACCCCCGACTCGCCTTCTCCTGACGCAGCGACGTCCGACGCACCGACGTCCCGACGACACCGACCACCGACGCGCCGACTCCCGACGCACCGACCAGCGACGCGCCGACTCCCGACGCCCCGACCCGTCCGCAGTGAGTGGAGGTATCCCCATGGACCGCGTGACTCTCAGGAGGCAGTTCCTTCCGATCCTCGTCCTGCTGGCCCTGGCGACGGCCTTCATCGCCTGGTCGCCCGCGGCAGCGTCGGCGGACACGTCCCCGGCTGGCCTGACCGTGGCGGGCACATCCTTCGCCGGCTCGACCGTTGCGGACGCATCTCTCGTTGCCGCGACCGCGGCGCAGACGAGTGAGCCCATCGTGCGGTTCGGGGAGGACGTGGTGATCCCCGCCGGCGAGACCTATGACGACGTCGTCGTCTTCGGCGGCGACGTCGACGTGCAGGGCACGGTCGAGGGCCCGGTCGTGGCGTTCGGCGGCGACGTGCGCGTCTCGGGCGCCGTGACCGAGGAGGTCGTCGCCTTCGGCGGGCGCGTCGTGCTTGAGGGCACGGCGCACGTCGGCACGGCCCTCTCTCCCGGCGAGGACGGGGTCATCGCCTTCGGCGGCGAGGTCACGCGGGCACCGGGCGCTGAGGTCTCCGGCAACGTGCGTGAGATCGACGGCGGCGACTTCGGCTCGGCGATCGGCTGGGCCGTGGGCACGGGTGCCGCGGAGCCCTTCCGCCGGTTCTTCTCCTTCGGAGGCTGGGTGTTCACGACCCTCGTGTTCCTCGTTCTCGGCCTCGTCGCGGCGGCCCTCCTGCCGAACCAGATCAGGGCCGTCGGGCGCCAGCTCTCGGCCCGGCCGGCCGCATCGCTCGGCTGGGGCGCTCTCACCTTCTTTGTCCTCGCCCCGCTGGTCATCGTCGCACTGGTCATCAGCGTGGTCGGCCTCCTCGTGCTGATCCCGGGGATCCCGACGCTGCTGCTGGCCTACTTCTTCGCCGTCGTCTGCGTCGGCACGTTCATCGCCGAGCGCTTCGTCGCCGGTCGCGTCAGCGACCGTAACCAGCTCTTCGTCGCCACGACGATCGGCGTCGTGGCGACCTCGATCGTGTCGGCGGTGCCGGTGCTCGGTGGACTGCTGATCCTCGTCATGATGCTCTTCGGGACCGGCGCCGCCCTGATCGCCATCGGCGACTGGCGGCGGCGCCGCAAGGCGCTCGCCGCCGCGGCCCTGCCGCCGGGCGCCCCGGTCCCGCCGGGCACGCCGCTGCCCCCGGGCGGCGGAGTGCCGCCGTACCAGCCCACGGGTCCGGCCTGGCAGGCGCCTCCGACGGCGCAGCCGGGAGGCTGGCAGGCGCCTCCGACGGCGCAGCCGGGTGGCTGGTCGACGCAGGCGACCCAGCCTGCAGGAGTCGCCGTCCCGCAGGTCGACGCGGGCACGGCCGCTACCCAGGCTCAGCCGTGGCAGGCGCCGCCGCAGACACAGTGGCCTGCGTCCGGAGTCGCAGTCCCGGCACCCATTCAGCAGCAGCCGCCGTTCGCCGGGCAGCCGCCGTTCGCCGGGCAGCCGCCGTTCGCCGAGCCGACCCCTGCGGCACCTGTGGCGTCACCGACCCAGGTTCCAGCCGCGGCGCCCGACGCTGCCCCGGATGCGTCGCCGGTCGCGCTCCCCGAGGAAGCGCCGACTGCAGTCCCCGAGGCGGCGTCCGACGTGGCCGAGGCCGGCGGGGGAGAGGCCAACGCGGAAGAGGTTGTCGACGCCGCTGCGGGCGGGCAGACTCCGTCCGATGAGGCGCGCACGGACGACGCGCCCGGCGGCTCTGGGGAGGAGCCGGCGCGCGTCGTCCTGAGAACCACGGTCACGCGTACGGCCCGGGCGGCCGACCTCCCAGGGTCGGCCGCCCACCCACATGTACGACAACAGAGCACAGGGGAACACTCAGGGACAGCCTGAGACACACGGAGGACGAAAGTGGACACATTGTCTGAGAGCACGGTCACGCAGGAATTCACGTCCCAGGGCTGCGACGGGGCGGCCGCCCTCGGCGCCGACGAGGCGGTCATCGTCGCCCGCGGCGTGCGTCGCACCTACGGGGCGGGCGACGCCGCCGTCGAGGCGCTGCGCGGCGTCGACATCGACCTCGCCCGCGGGCGGCTGACGGCGATCATGGGCCCGTCAGGTTCGGGCAAGTCGACCCTGATGCACATCCTCGCCGGCCTCGACGAGCCGACGGGCGGCAGCGTCGTCCTCGACGGCACCGAGATCACCGACCTCAAGGAGCGCGACCTCACCCAGCTGCGTCGCGACAAGATCGGCTTCATCTTCCAGACCTTCAACCTGCTGCCGACGCTCACGGCGCAGGAGAACATAGAGTTGCCGCTGACGATCGCCGGGCGGAAGGCCGACGAGGAATGGGTGCGGCAGCTCATCGACACCGTCGGCCTGGGCGACCGCCTGACGCACAAGCCGGCCGAGCTCTCCGGCGGCCAGCAGCAGCGGGTGGCCGTGGCCCGGGCGCTCGTCGGCCGGCCCGCCGTGCTCTTCGCCGACGAGCCCACGGGCAACCTCGACTCGCGCACCGGCGACGAAGTGCTCGGCCTTCTGCGCCGCTCGGTCGAGGACATGGGCCAGACGATCGTCATGGTCACCCATGATGCCCACGCCGCCTCGATCGCCGATCGCCTCCTCTTCCTCAAGGACGGCCGGATCGTCCACGACTGCGCGCGCATGGGTCGCGACGAGATCTACGAGGTGATCAAGTCCCTGGAGGACGCGCGATGATCCGCATCGCCTGGCGCAGCCTCATCGCCCACAAGCTCCGCTCGTTCCTGACCGCGCTCGCGATCCTGCTCGGCGTGGCCATGATCAGCGGCACCTACGTCTTCACCGACCAGATCGACAGGGCTTTCCAGCAGATCTTCGACGAAGCGTACGCGGCCACCGACGTGACGATCACGCGCAAGACCGGGTTCACCAGCCAGTTCAGCCAGGCGCTCTCGGGGCTGCCCGAGTCGATGGTGGACGACGTGCGCGCGGTCGACGGCGTCGGCGAGGCGTTCGGCTACATCGCCGGCCAAGGGGCGATCGCCCTCGACGGCAAGGTCGTCGAGACCGGCGGTTCGCCGACGCTCTTCTTCTCGTACGTGCCGAGTGAGCTCAGCGCGACCTCGTACGTGGAGGGCGAGCCTCCGGCCCAGAGCGGCGAGCTCGGCATCAGCAAGGGTGTCGCCGAAGACGAAGGGCTGACCATCGGCACCCCCGTGACGGTCGTCACCGAGACCGGCTCCTACGAGACGACGGTGTCGGGCATCTTCAAGTTCGCCAGTGAGTCGTCGCTCGGTGGTTCCATCCTGCTCAACATGACGATCGAGGACGGGCAAGCGTGGTTCGACATGGCCGGTCGGGTCTCCGAGATCGACGTGCAGGCCGCCGAGGGCGTCGACGCCGACGAGCTGGCCGGCCGCATCCGCGCCGCGCTGCCCGAGACGGCGGACGTCAAGACGGGAGAGCAGGCGGCGGCCGACCAGAGCGCCGAGATCAGCGACGCGATCGGGTCCTTCCTGAATCCCGTCCTGCTCTCGCTGGGCGGCGTCGCCGTGCTCGTCGGCGCGTTCATCATCTTCAACGCCTTCACCATGACCGTGACGCAGCGGCGCCGCGAGTTCGCCATGCTGCGCGCGCTTGGGGCCTCGCGGCGCCAGGTGCTCCTCAGCATCACCGGGGAGGCCCTCGTGATGGGCGTGCTGGCCTCGCTCGCGGGGCTGGTCGTCGGCCTCGGCTTCGCCGCCGGGGTCAACGCGCTCATGAAGGCGCTGGATGTGGACATCCCGCTCAGCGGCCTGGTCATGGAAGCGCGCACCGTCGTCGTCGGGCTGGCGGTCGGTATCAGCATCACGCTGCTCTCCGCGCTGGTGCCGGCGCTGCGCGCGACGCGGGTGCCGCCGGTGGCCGCCCTGCAGGAAGGGGCGACGCTGCCGCCCTCGCGTTTCGCCCGCTTCACCCCGTACATCGCCGCCGCCGTCGCGGCCCTCGGCATCGCCGGCGTCGTGAACGGCATGTACGGGGTCGGGACGACGACCCAGCGCCTGCTGGCCGTGGCCGCAGGCGCGGTGCTGATCTTCGTCGCCGTCGCCATGCTCTCGAAGTACTTCGTCGCGCCGGTGGCGGGCTTCATCGGCTGGCCGCTCAAGCGTCTGGCGAAGACCAGCGGCCGGCTGGCGCGGGACAACAGCATGCGCAACCCCGCGCGCACGGCCGCGACCGCCTCGGCCTTGATGATCGGCCTCGGCGTCGTCGTCTTCGTCGCCGTGTTCGCGCAGGGCCTGAAGAGCTCGTTCATCGACAGCTTCGATGAAGTAGTGCGCGCCGACTACATCATCAGCGGCGCCAACTACCTGCCGCTGCCCGCCGACACCGTGCGGCGCGTCGAGAGCGTCCCCGAGGTGGTGGCGGCCGCGGGCCTCGACGTCCAGCAGGTGCAGGTCGACGACAACGAGACCACCCGGCCGCCTCTGTACGCCATCGACCCGTACGTCTTCGAGCGCGTGTGGACCTTCGACTGGGTCGACGGCGAGGACGAGCTGCTCGTGCAGCTCGGGGACAGCGGCGCCATCGTCGAGCAGCAGACGGCCGACGCGCTCGCCTTGCGCGTGGGCGAGCGCTTCGAGGTCCTCACAGCCGAGGGGACGACGACCGAGCTCGAGGTGCTCGGCGTCTATCGCGACCCTATGATGATCAACGGCGTGACGGTGAGCACGGCGGCGTACGACGACCTCTTCCCCCGGCGGCAGCCCTTCATGGTCGTCGTCTCGACCGGCGGGCCGTCCGAGACCGCCGGGGCGGCCATCGAGGCTGCCCTGGCCGACGTGCCGACGGCCGACATCATGACCGTCGCCGAGTACAAGGACAGCATCGTCGGCCAGCTCAACCAGCTCCTCAACCTGCTCTACGGATTGCTGGCGATGAGCGTGATCATCTCGCTCTTCGGCATCATCAACACACTCGTGCTGTCGGTCTACGAGCGCACGCGTGAGATCGGTCTGCTGCGCGCCATCGGCGCCTCGCGGCGGCAGATCCGGCGCAGCGTGCGCTACGAGAGCGTGATCACCTCGGTGATCGGCGGCGTGCTCGGCATCATCGTCGGCGTCGCCTTCGCCTACGTGGTGACGACGCGCTTCGGCGGGATGGGCATCAAGTTCGCCGTGCCCTGGGGTCTGCTGCTCGTCTTTCTCGTCGTGGCCGTGATCGCGGGCGTGCTGGCGGCGATCCTGCCGGCGCGGCGTGCGGCGCGCCTCGACATCCTCCAGGCGATCCAGTACGAGTGACGAGGCGGGGCGCGGGGCGCGCGAGCGCCCCGCGCCCCGCCTCGGACGACAGCCAGCTGCGGCGCGACCGCGCTCGAGCGGTGGCTCCCGTCACGCATCCGTGGGCTCCCGTCGGCGCATCCGTGGGCTCCGTGCGCGCCCGGGGCGTTTTGCGCGCCCCTGCGCACTCCTGTAGCATGCGCGCGGCACGGCCTCGCTCGCGCCCGGTCGGGTGCGGGGTCGAGGCCTGTCGACGGGAGTCTGCTTGATCACCTACCTCGTCATCGCGGTCTTCGTCCTCGTGCTGGTCGGCGTCGGCGTCCAGAGCCGGCGTCGCACGCGCAGCGTCGGCGAGTTCTTCCTCGGCGGCCGTGACGTCGGCCCGTGGCTCTCGGCCTTCGCCTACGGCACGACGTACTTCAGCGCCGTCCTCTTCGTCGGCTATGCGGGCAAGGTCGGCTACGGCTTCGGCCTCTCGTCGCTCTGGATCGTCGTCGGCAACGCCCTGCTCGGCACGCTGCTGGCCTGGCTCGTCCTGGCCAAGCGCACCCGGCTCATGACCGAGCGCCTCGGGGCGATGACCATGCCCGAGTTCCTGGCCGTCCGCTTCGACTCGCGCTGGCTCAAGCCGGTGGCGGCGATCGTCATCTTCGTCTTCCTCGTGCCGTACTCCGCCTCGGTCTACTCCGGCCTCGGCTACCTCTTCGAGGAGGTCCTCGGCGTCGACTTCACGGTGGCCCTCTGGGTCATGGCGGCGCTGACCGCGATCTACCTCGTGCTCGGCGGTTACATCGCCGTCGCCCGCAACGACCTGATCCAGGGACTGGTCATGGTGGTCGGTGTGATCCTGATGGTGGGCTACGTCGTGCGCGCCCCCGAGGTGGGCGGCTTCGGCGCCGCCTACGACAAGCTCGAGGCGGCGGCGCCGTCGACCGTCGAGGTGTGGCCGCCCTGGAACCTGTCGCCGTTCTCCTGGGAGGCCTTCCTCCAGTCGCCGGCCGTCGTCCTGCTCTCGCTCGTGCTGCTCACCAGCCTCGGGGTGTGGGGGCTGCCGCAGATGGTGCACAAGTTCTACGCCATCCGCGACGAGAAGGTCGTGCGCCCGGCGATGGTGATCTCGACCCTGTTCGCGGCGCTCATGACGTTCGGCGCCTACTACACCGGCGCGCTGAGCCGCCTGTTCCCGGGGGTGCCCGAGCTCGCCGCCGAGAAGCGCTTCGACGAGATCATCCCCGTGGTGCTCACCGAGGCGCTGCCGGAGACGCTCGTCGCGGTCATCCTGCTGCTCGTGCTCTCGGCCTCGATGTCGACGCTCGCGGGACTCGTCATGATCTCGGCCTCGGCGATCGTCATCGACCTCGTCAAGGGCGAGTTGAAGCGCGATCTCGGGCGGCGCTCGTCGGTGCTGCTGATGCGGGGGCTCATCGTGCTCTTCGTCGTGCTCTCGGTCGTCATCGCCCAGCAGCAGTGGCAGCTCATCCTGAACCTCATGGCGCTGTCGTGGGGCACGGTGGCCGGCTGCTTCCTCGGGCCGTTCGTCTGGGGTCTCTTCTGGCGCCGCGTCAGCGCCGCCGCGGTGTGGGTCAACATCGCCGTGGCCCTCACGATCATGCTCGGTCTCGGCTACCGTTACGCGGCCGACCCCGCGACCTCGGGCTACGTGCCCGTGATCGCCGTGCTGACCATGCTCGTCTCGCTCGTCATCACGCCGCTCGTCAGCCTGGTCACGCCGGCGCCGCGGGCGGCGACCGTAGCGCGCGCCTTCGAGGGTCCCGGCGCCCTGATCGGCGGCCCCGCCGGCGCCGGCGACGGCGCGGGCCCGCGCCCCGAGAGCGCCTAGCGGCGGCCGCCCCGGCGGCCACCCGCGCGGAGACCCCAAGGGCATGCTGGCCGCACTCCTCGCGCTGGCCTCGAGTCTGTGCTACGGCTCCTCGGACGTCATCGCCGGGGTCCAGGCACGGCGCCGCTCGGTGTGGTCGGTCCTCGTCGTCAGCCAGCCGGCCGCCCTGCTCGTCGCCGGCGTCCTCCTCGTGGTGCGCTGGTCGCCGGCCAGCGACCGCGGCCCGGTGCTGATGGCGCTCCTGGGCGGTCTCGCTCTGGCCGCGGCCGCGGTCCTCTACTACCACGCGCTCTGTTCGGGCACGATGAGCGTCGTCGCGCCGATCGCCAGCGCCGGTGTCCTCGTGCCGGTGTTCGTGGGTCTCGCCTCCGGGGACGAGGTGAGCGCGCTGCAGTACGCGGGCATGGCCCTGGCCATCGCCGGCATCCTGTTCAGCTCGCGCGTCGAGGCGCGGGGTGACGGCCCCACGAGTCTCGGCAGCGTGCTGCTCGCCGTCGGCTCGGCGATGTGTTTCGGGCTGGTGATGGTGGCGCTCGCCGCCGGGGCCAGTGAGGACGTGTACTGGTCGGTCTTCGCCCTGCGCCTCGGCGCCACGGCCGCCATCCTCGTCTACCTCGTCGTGCGCCGCCCGCGCCTGCAGGTGACGCTGCGCGCCGTCCCGGCGCTGGCCGCCGTGGGGATCCTCGGTATGGTCGCCAATCTTCTCTACACGGCCGCCACCACGGTCGGGTATCTCAGCGTCGTGTCGGTGCTCGCCAGCCTGGCCCCGGTGGTGGTCGCCGTGCTCGCGTGGGTGGTGCTCCACGAGCGTCTCTCGCGCGCGCAGCTCGGCGCCGCGCTCGTGGTGCTGGCCGGGGTGGTCTGCCTGGCGGCCGGTTGAGGCGGCGCGGTCTCGCCGGCCGCGCCGCCTACCCCTGCTCGCGCAGGTCCAGGACGCGCGCACCCGCCCCGGCGGTGCGCTCGATCGTGCCGGGCTCGACCAGCTTGACCCGCGTGCGCAGCCCCAGCGCCGACTGCAGCTGGTCGGCGACCGCGCGCTGGAAGGCGACCATGTCGCCCATGACGGTCGGTGAAGACGCGCTCGTCGACCTCGAGGCGGATCTCGAGGTCGTCGAGGTTCTTCTTGCGCTCGACGACGACGAGGTAGTGCGGGCGCACGCCCTCGATCTTCACGAGCACGTCCTCGATCTGGCTGGGGAAGACGTTGACGCCGCGCACGATGAACATGTCGTCCGTGCGCCGCCGCACCCTCGCCATCCGGGTCAGCGTGCGGCCGCACTCGCAGCGCGCGGTGTCGAGCGCCGTCAGGTCGTGGGTGCGGTAGCGGAGGAGCGGGAAGGCCTCCTTGGTGAGCGTGGTGATGACGAGCTCGCCCTCCTCGCCGTGCTCGAGCGGCTCGCCGCTCGCCGGGTCGACGACCTCGAGCAGCAGGTGGTCCTCGTTGACGTGCAGGCCGCAGGCGCAGTCGCACTCGCCGGCGACGCCCGGGCCCATGACCTCGGAGAGGCCGTAGTTGTCGGTGGCGCGGATGCGCAGCCGCTCCTCGATCTCGGCCCGCATCGCCGCGGAGCACGGTTCGCCGCCGAAGAGGCCGAGGCGGAGCTTGAGGGCGGCGAGGTCGACGCCGAGCTCGTCGGCCTCCTCCGCGAGATAGAGGGCGTAGGACGGCGTCGAGACGAGCACGGTGGTGCCGAAGTCGCGCATCATGACGAGGTGCCGCTCGCTCTGCCCGGCGCCGGCGGGGATGATCGTCGCCCCGATACGTTCGATGCCGTAGTGGAGTCCCCAACCGCCGGTCGACATGCCGTAGGGGAAGGCCATCTGGACGAGGTCGCCGCGCTGCACGCCGGCCGCCGCGGCGACCCTCGCGGTGAGCTCGGTCCAGGTGTTGATGTCGCCGCGCGAGTAACCGACGACGACCGGCGTGCCCGTCGCCCCCGAGGAGGAGTGCACGCGCACGACCTCGTCGAGCGGCAGGGCGAACATGCCGAAGGGGAAGGAGTCGCGCAGCGCGCTCTCGTCGGTGAACGGCAGGCGGCGCACGTCGTCGAGAGCGCGGATGTCGCGCGGCCGGACGCCGCGCTCCTCCATGGCGGCGCGGTAGTGCGGCACGCGCTCGTAGGCCCACGCCGTCGTCATCTGGAGGCGCCGCAGCTGGAGCTGGTGCAGCGCGGCGCGGTCCATGCACTCGTACTCTGGGTTCCAGATCATCGGTCGTCTCCTTCAGCCTGCCACGTACCGAGGTAGATGGTCTGCACCGACTCGTCGGCGAGGAGGTCGGCGGACGGGCCCTTCAGCACGACGCGGCCCGTCCGCATGACGTACCCGCGATCGGCGTGCTTGAGCGCCAGCCGGGCGTCCTGCTCGACGAGGAGGATGGTGAGGCCCTCGGCGCGCAGCGCGTCGAGGGCGGCGAAGATCTCGGCGATCACCTTCGGCGCCAGGCCCAGGGACGGCTCGTCGAGAAGCAGGAGGCGCGGCTGCGACATGAGCGCGCGGCCGACGGCCAGCATCTGCTGCTCGCCGCCGGAGAGCGTCTCGGCGGGCTGCGCGGCGCGCTCCTCGAGCACGGGGAAGAGGGCGTGCACGCGGGCGAGGGCCTCGGCGGTCGCCGCCTTGCGCTTGCGGCCGGCGCTGTAGGCGCCGAGCACGAGGTTCTCGCGCACGGTCATGGGGCCGAAGAGCAGGCGGCCCTCGGGCACGAGGGCGAGGCCGTCGCGTACGAGGCGCTCCGGGCGTGGGCTGCCGACCCGGGCGCCGCGGTAGGCGACCGTTCCGGCGCGCACGTCGACGAGACCCACGATCGCCTTGAGCAGGGTCGACTTGCCGGCGCCGTTGGCGCCGATCACGGCCACGAGCTCGCCCTCGGCGACCGTGAGGTCGATGCCGTGGAGCACGGCGGTGCGGCCGTAGCCGGCGTGCAGGCCGTCGAGCTCGAGGAGCGCGCCGGCGTCAGCCATCGTCGTCCTCTGCCTCGCCGAGGTAGGCGGCGATCACGGCGGGGTCCATCTGGATCATCCGCGGCGGGCCCTCGGCGATCTTGCGCCCGCGGTCGAGCACGACGATCTCGTCGGAGACCTCCATCACCAGCCCCATGTGGTGCTCGACGATGACCACGGTGATGCCGGCGTCCCTCACCCTGTAGAGCGTCTGCACGAGCTCGCGGCTCTCGGCCGCGTTGAGGCCCGCAGCCGGCTCGTCGAGGAGCAGAAGGCGAGGCCCGGTGGCGAGGGCGCGGGCGATCTCGACCAGGCGGCGGATGCCGGCGGGGAGGTCGGCGGCCGGCACGTCGACCCACTCCTCGATGCCGATCAGGCGCAGCAGGCGGCCGGCCTCGGCGCGGGCGTCGCGGTCCTCGGCGAGCGCCGAAGGGAGCCTCAGCATGGCGGCCGCGAAGCCGCGGGGCTGGCGGGCCTGCACGCCGACCATGACGTTCTCGCCCGCGGTCAGCTCGTCGAAGAGCTGCGTGTTCTGGAAGGTGCGCGCGACGCCGGCGCGCACCGTGTCGCGCGGACGCCGGCCGACGAGCTCGGCGCCGGCGAAGACCACCGAGCCCGAGTCCGGCCGGTCGAAACCGGTGAGGGCGTTGAAGAGCGTCGACTTGCCGGCGCCGTTGGGCCCGATGAGGGCCTTGATCGTGCCCTCGAAGACGTCGAACGAGACGTCGTCGACGGCGGTGAGACCGCCGAAGCGCTTGGTCACCTTGCGCACCTGCAGAAGGCTCACGCGGCCTCCCCGCGCCCGCCCCGCCGGCTCCACAGGCCGGCGATCCCCCTGGGGGCGAAGATCACCACCAGCACGATGGCGAGGCCGTAGATGTCCTCGCGGTACGACTGGATCGTCTGCGACGCCTCCTGCGGGATGCCGGGGATCAGGGCGTCGATGTACTGGACGAGCGTGAGCAGGACGGCGGCCACCAGAGGCCCGGCCAGCGAGCCGGTGCCGCCGAGCACGGCCATGGCGAGGAAGGTGATCGACGCCGTCAGCGTGAAGACGCTCGGCGAGATGAAGCCGACGACGCCGGCGTAGAGGGCGCCGGCGAGGCCGGCGAGCAGGGCGCTGACGATGAACGTGCGCACCTTGACGCCGACCACGTCGACGCCGCTCGCCTGGGCGCCCGGCTCGCTGCCGTGCAGCGCCCGCATGGCACGCCCCGGGCGCAACGAGGTGACGTTGTAGGCGGCCAGCACGGCGGCGCCGACGACCGCCCAGACGAGCCAGTACAGGGCGGCGGCGTCGCCCACCTCGAGGGGGCCGAGGGAGGGGAACGGGATGCCCCCGAAGCCGTCGACGCCGCCGGTGACCGGCTCGGCCTCCTTGAACGTGAGCGTCATGAGCTCGCCGAAGCCGAGGGTCGCCATGGCGAGGTAATGGCCTTTGAGGCGCAGACTCGGCATGGCGAGCACGAGGCCGCCCAGGGCGGCGAGGCCGCCGGCGACCGCGAACCCCGCCGGCCAGGGCCAACCGAGGCGGACGGTGCAGTAGGCGCTGGCGTAGGCGCCGAGGCCCACGAACGCGGCGTGCCCCAGCGAGACCTGCCCGGCGTGACCGAAGAGGAGCGCGAGGCCGACGACGACGAGGGCGTTGATGCCGGCGAAGGTGAAGACCTTGAGCAGGAAGCGGTCGGTCACGACGAGCGGCAGCAGGGCGACGACGGCGATCGCCGCGAGTGGGGCGAGGGCCCTGAGCGTACGGGCGCCCATCACATCTTCATCCGTCCCGAACCGCCGAACAGGCCCTGGGGGCGCACGAAGAGGACGACGAGCAGGACGACGAGGGCCACGGCGTCCTTGTAGATCGGATCGATGTACCCCGCCGTGAGGCTCTCGAGAAGCCCGAGCAGCAGGCCGCCGCCGACGGCCGCCACCGGATTGCCGAGGCCGCCGAGGATCGCCGCCGCAAAGCCCTTGACGCCCATGCCGGCACCGACGTGGAAGGCGGCCTGGGTCAGCGGTGCGACCGCGAGGCCGGCCACCGCGCCGAGGGCGGCGGCGAGGGCGAACGAGGCGGTCACCATCGCCTGGGCGTTGACCCCCACGAGGCGTGCCGCGTCGCGCTGGATCGAGGTGGCGCGCATGGCGCGCCCGAACGCGGTCCGGCGGTAGAGCAGGGCGAGGGCGACGACGGCCAGCCCGGTGAGCAGCCAGATCCACACCGTCTGGCGCTCGACGGCGGCGCCCAGGAACTTGAGCGAGGCTCCGTCGGTGAACGGCTCCAGAGGGAGTTCGTCGGGGCCGAAGAGGTGCAGCGCCATCTGGCGCAGCAGGACGGCCCCACCGATGGTGACCATGATGATGCGCAGCGGGTCGCCGCCCTTGATCGGGCGGACGGCGAGAAGCTCGAAGACGGCGCCGATGGCGGCGGTGGCGGCGACCGCCGCCACCGCCGCCAGGGGCAGCGGCAGGCCGAGCCCGGCGAAGAACACGCCCAGCATGCCGCCGAGCATGAAGAACTCGCCCTGGGCGAAGTTGATCGCCCCCGTGGCCGCGAAGATGATCGTGAAACCCAGGGCGACGAGCGCGTAGATCGAGCCGTTCTTGAGGCCCGCGATCAGGAACTGCAGCAGTTCGTCCACGAGGTCAATCCCACGCTCTCGTCGTCATCGCCCTGCGCTGCGGTCGTGCTGCGCCGGGGTCGCGGCCCCGGACCCGGCTGCGGGTCCGGGGCCGCGACCCCGGCCGTGCGGCGCATCGGCCGCGCGGCCCGGAGCACGGTCGGGCGGCGCTTCGCTCGCGCCGCCCGACTCGTGCCACGCACCGGTCGCCCGGCCGGCGTCCGGTCGCACGCCGGCTACTCGACCAGCGTCCACTCACCGCCGGCGATCTCGTACATCGTGAGGTCGTCGACGGTCATCCCGTTGTGGTCCTCGGGCGTGAAGCTGAAGGTGCCGCCGATGCCGACCCAGCCGGAGGTCGCCTCGATCTCGTCGCGGAGCCCCTCGGCGGTGAGGTCCCCGTCGATGCGCCGCGCCGCCTCGACGATCAGGTAGAGGGCGTCGTAGGCGTGGCCGGCGAACGTGCTGGGGGCGTCGCCGTAGGCGGCCGTGTAGCGGTCGATGAAGTCGGTGGCCACGGTGAAGGCCTCGGTCCCCTCGCCGTACGCCTCGGGGATGAGGACTTTGCCGGCGGCGAACCTGACGCCCTCGGCCGCCTCGCCGGCGCCGTCGATGAACTCGCGGCGGGCGATGCCGTGGCTGCCGAACAGCGGCAGGTCGATGCCCAGGTCGACGGCGTTCTTGACGATGATCGCCGCCTCCGCGCCGGCGGTCCAGAAGACGACCGCCTCGGCGTCGGAGTTCTTGATCTTCGTGAGCTGGGTGGTCATGTCGGTGTCGCCGGGGTTGAACGTCTGGTCGGAGACCACCTCGACGCCCACCTCCGGCGCGACCGCGGCGATGACCGCCTGGCCGTCCGCGCCGAAGCCGCCGCTGTCGCTGATCAGGCCGATCTTCGTGATCCCCTGAGCCTTGATGTGCTCGAGCGTGAAGGGCACGACGATGAGGTTGGACCACGGGGTCGCGAAGACGAGCGGGTCGACCGGGTTCGTGATCACGGTGCCGCCGGCCATCGAGACCTGCGGGATGCCGGCGCGCTGGACGTCGCCCCGCGCGGCCATCGTCTGGCCGGTGCCGGTGGCGCCGATGATGGCGATGACGCCGTCCTGCTCGATCAGCTTGCTCGCCGCGGCGACCGCCTTGGCCTCGTCGGTGGCGTCGTCCTCGATGATGACCTCGATCGGCCGGCCGTTGACACCGCCGTCCTCGTTGATCCGCGCCACTTCCATCTCGATGACGTTCTTCTCGGGTTCACCGAGGCCGGCGTAGGTGCCGGTGAGGGAGACGATGGCGCCGATCTTGATCGGCTCGCCGCCCTCGGCGGCCTCCTCCTCGCCGCACGCCGCAGTCATGACCGCCAGCGAGACCGCGAGCGAGACCGCCAGCGCGGCCGTCAAGACCGCCATCGAGAGCTTCAACGTCCGTCCACGCATGGTGTGTTCCTCCGTCCGATTCGTGTGCGCGCTCCGACTGGCTCAGCTGCGCGCGATGTCCCTGGGGATGACGAGCGCGGCCGGGCGGTCCTCGAAGGCGGGACCGGACGACCGATGTCGGTGAGGGTGGCGGCGGCGCGGGTCGGGGGCGGGGGAGCGGAGAGGGCGGCCGCTTCGGCGCCGACCGTCGCGCCGGCGCGCGCCGCTGCCGGCGCCGCCTCTCCGGCGACGGGTGCGACGGCCGTGCCGCTGCTCCACTGCATACGACTCACGCAGCCCCCCTGCGCTGTCGTGGCGGCCTCTCGCTGGTGCCGGCCGCCAAAGTGGGCTGCATGATAGCACGGAGCGCCGGTGCGCGTACGCCGCGACGGGGCGCATCCTTATGCGCCGGGTCATGCGCGAAGCGCCGTGTCGTGCCGGCAGACCGGCGCCCGTCCTCCCGGCGCCGACCGCTCCCCCTCGATGCTTACCGCCCTCGTCCGGCCGGGTAGGTAGCGCTCACGGGGCCGCCGGAGCCATGCCGGCGTGCGCGTCAAGGAGCGGAGGAGGTCACCGGGTGCAGCTTCTGAACGACCAGCACTGGCACGCCTTGCCTTGCGACGAGGTCGTCGACCTGCTCGAGACCGACGCGACGGACGGTCTCGGGCAGTTCACCGTGAAGCATCGGCTCGAGCAGTTCGGGCCGAACACGCTCACGCCGCCCAAAGGCAAGGGCGCGCTGCTGCGCTTCCTGCTGCAGTTCCACAACCCGTTGGTCTACATCCTGAACGCGGCGGGGGTCGTCACCCTGCTGCTCGGCGACTACATCGACGCGGTCGTCATCTTCGGTGTCGTGCTCGTGAACGCCGCGATCGGCTACGTGCAGGAGGCCAAGGCGGTCTCGGCCATCGAGGCCCTGAGCCAGTCCATGACCACGGGCGCGCGCGTCGTGCGGGAGGGGGAGACCGTCGACGTGCCCGCGACCGACATCGTCCCCGGCGACCTGGTGCTGCTGCAGGCGGGGGACAAGGTCCCGGCCGACCTCCGGCTGCTGCGTTCGCGCGACCTTCGCATCGACGAGTCGGCGCTGACCGGCGAGTCGGTGGCGGTCGAGAAGGACACGGTCGTGCGCGAGCGCGACACCACGCTCGCGGATCGTACCGACATCGCCTACGCCTCGTCGCTGGTCACCTACGGCACCGGCGCCGGCCTCGTGGTCGCCACCGGCGACGCCACCGAGGTGGGCCGCATCTCGCGCCTGATCGCCGAGGCCGAGGACCTGCAGACGCCGCTGACGAAGAAGATCGCGGCGTTCAGCCGCATCCTGCTCATCGTCATCCTCGCGCTCGGCGCCGTCACCTTCGTCGTCGGCATGTTGCGCGGCGAGACCGCGGCCGAGATGTTCAAGGCGGCGGTCGCCCTCGCCGTCGGCGCCATACCCGAGGGGCTCCCGGCCGCCGTGACGATCACCCTGGCCATCGGCGTCAACCGGATGGCACGCCGCCGAGCCATCATCCGGCACCTCCCGGCCGTCGAGACGCTCGGCAGTACCACGGTCATCTGCTCCGACAAGACCGGCACGCTGACCGAGAACCAGATGACCGTGCAGCGCATGCTCGCCGGCGGCCGGCAGTACGCCTTCGAGGGCTCGGGCTACGCGCCCCACGGCGCGGTCGGGGTCTTCGCGGACGGCGGCGGGGACGAGGCCGGCGAAGCCGGGAGCGGCGGAGACGAGGCAGGCGCGCCCGGCGACGAAGGCATCGCGGGGCCGGCCGGCGCTGAGCCGCAGGGCGCGAGCGGTGAGCTGGGCGGCGTCGCGCTCGAGGTGTTGCGGGCCGGCCTGCTCTGCAACGACAGCCGGATCTTCGAGGAGGAGGGCCGCTGGCTCGTGCAGGGCGACCCGACGGAGGGAGCGCTCATCACTGCGGCGCTGAAAGCCGGTCTGCAGGCCGGCAGTGCCGCCTGCCGACCTCCCGCGTCTCGACGCCATACCCTTCGAGTCCGAGCACCAGTACATGGCCACACTGCACGACGCCGCGTGAGGGGCGGCGCCTGATCTACGCCAAGGGCGCCGCCGAGGTGATGCTCGACCGCTGTTCCACGACGCTCACGGACGACGGGGAGGAGGCGCCCCTCGACGCCGGCCTCGTGCGCCGGCAGGTCGAGGAGCTCGCGGCGGAGGGTCTGCGCGTGCTCGCCTTCGCGCGCGGCCAGGGTCGTGAGGGCGACGACGACATCAGCCACGACGAGGTCGAGGGCATGACCCTCCTCGGCCTGCAGGCCATGATCGACCCGCCGCGGCCCGAGGCCGTCGCCGCCGTCGCCGCCTGCCGGCGCGCCGGCGTCAGGGTCAAGATGATCACCGGCGATCACGCCGCCACGGCCGCGGCCATCGCGCGGCAGATGGGACTTCTCGACGACGCGCTGCGTGACGGCGAAGGTCCGCGGGCGGCCCTGACCGGGTCGGAGATGGCCGCCCTCCGCGACAAGGCGTTCATCGAGGCCGCCACGGCCACCGACGTCTTCGCGCGCGTCACCCCCGAGCAGAAGCTGCGCCTGGTCGAGGCCCTGCAGGCCCGGGGTCACGTCGTCGCCATGACCGGCGATGGCGTGAACGACGCGCCCGCTCTCAAGCAGGCCGACATCGGGGTCGCCATGGGGGTCGGCGGCACGGACGTGGCCAAGGACGCCGCCGACATGGTCCTGACCGACGACAACTTCGCCTCGATCGAGGCCGCGGTCGAGGAGGGTCGCGGCGTCTTCGACAACCTCACCAAGTTCATCACCTGGACCTTGCCGACCAACCTCGGCGAAGGGCTGGTCATCCTGGCCGCCGTGTTCCTCGGCACGGCGCTGCCGATCCTGCCGGTCCAGATCTTGTGGATCAACATGACGACCGCCGTGCTCCTCGGTCTCATGCTCGCCTTCGAGCCCAAGGAGCACGGCATCATGGGGCGCCCGCCGCGACGGCCCGGGGCGCCGATCCTGTCGCCGGCGCTGATCCGGCGGATCCTGCTGGTCGGGACTCTCCTGCTGGGCGCGGCCTTCGGCCTCTTCGAGTGGGCCTCGGCCGTCCAGGGCACGAGCCTGGACGTCGCCGGACCATCGCGGTGAACGTGTTCGTGATCGTCGAGATCTTCTACCTGTTCAACTGCCGCTCGCTGACGCGCTCCGTCTTCCGCATCCACCCGCTCTCGAACCGCTGGGTCCTGGGCGGCGTCGCCATCACCATCGCCCTGCAGCTCATGTACACGTACGCACCCTTCATGCACGTCGCCTTCCAGAGTGCGCCGCTGACGCTCGAGCACTGGAGCTACATCTTCGCTGCAGGCGTCGCGACCCTCTTCATCGTCGAGTTCGAGAAGTGGTTGGTGAACCGGCGCTCTAGCCGTCTCGGCGAGGCCGGGCGTCGCGGTGACGCCGAGGCGGGTGTCTGACCGGCCGACGTCAGACGAGGCGTGGGTATCATGAGCGCATGACTCCCGCGCCCTCCGTCCCGTCGTTCGAGCAGGGGCCGATCCGCCCGCCGAGCGAGGCCTACAGCCTGCTCGTGCGCGTGATCCGCAACTGCACCTGGAACCGCTGCACCTTCTGTCCCGTGTACAAAGGCACGAAGTCCTCGCAGCGGCCGCTCGAGGAGGTGCTCGCCGACGTCGACGCGATGGCCGCGGCGGCCGCCGTCCTGCGCGCCGAAGGCCGTGGCGCGCTGCACGGCGGCCGCCTGCCGCAGGAGGCCTTCCAGGTCATGCTCTTCCTGCACGGCGGCGAGCGCCACGTCTTCCTCCAGGACGCCGACCCGCTGGCGGTGAAGCCCGACAAGCTCGCCGCGGTGGTGGCGCGGGTCCGAGAGCGTTTCCCGACCGTCGAACGGGTGACGACCTACGGGCGCGCAGCGACGCTCGCCCGCAGGAGCACGGCACAGCTCGGTGTGTTGCGTGAGGCCGGCCTGACCCGTGTGCACCTCGGCCTCGAGTCGGGCGCCGACGAGGTGCTCATGGCGATCGACAAGGGCTGCACGTCGGGGGACCTGATCGCGGCCGGCACGAACGCCGTGCAAGCCGGCCTCGAGCTCTGCTTCTACCTGATGCCCGGGCTCGGGGGGCGCGAGCAGGCGACCGCGCACGTCGCGGGCTCCGCCCGCGTGATCCGCGCGGTCGCCGCCGCCGCGCCCGCCGAGCGCCCGCTCGTCGTCCGCCTGCGCACCGCCGCGGTCGTGCCCGGCACGCCGCTCGCCGATCGCCAGGCGGCTGGCGAGTTCTCCCTGCCCGACGACGTCGAGGTCGCGCGGGAGCTGCGCGACCTTCTCGAGCAGATCGGCGACGCCCGGCTCGAGCTGCGCGCCGACCACGCCCTCAACCTGCTGCCCGGTCTCGAGGGGTCGCTGCCCGCCGACCACGAGCGGCTCCTGGGGATGCTCGACAGCTACCTCGCACTGCCGCGGGCGCAGCAGGCGCGCTTCGCGATCGGCGCCCGCCTGGGCCTCTTCCACGAGCTCGCCGACCTCGACGACCCCGTTCGCGCGGCCCGTCTCGAGGCCCAGTTCGCGGGCTACGAGCAGCCCGACGCCGACGAGCTGCTGGCGGCGGCGACGGCGCTGCGGGCGCGCTTTCTCTGAGGGCGGGTGCCGTGCCGCCCGTGGTCGCGCGTCGCCCGGCGTGACGTTGCCGCGGCCCCGGCGCCCACGCCCGTGCCGCGAGCGCGTACGCGCTCGTCAGATGGCCCGCCCATCGGTCCCGATGTCACCCGTCAGGTATCTCTGGACGGTAGGCCCGACGGAGGCGACGAGCTCGTCGACGCTCGCTGAGGCCAGCGGCTCGAGGCGGCCGATGAAGCGCATCACCGCGAGGCCGATGAACTGCGAGCCCACGAGCGTCGCGCGCAGCGGTGCGTCGGGCACGCCTAGCCTCTCCGTGATCGGCGCGAAGACCTCGCGCACGAGCAGGTCGCGGGTCATCGCCATGGCCTTGTCGTTGGTCATCGCCGAGCGCAGCATGGCCATGAGGCGCACCCGGTTCTCGGGCGGCTCCCACGCCTCGAGGAAGGTGCGGACGATGATCGCCCCGAGCTGCTCCGGGCCGGCGGCGACGCCGCGCTCGAAGATCTGCCGCGGGCTCACCGGGAGCTCGAGGGCGGCCTCGAAGAGGCCCTCCTTCGAGCCGAAGTAGTGCAGGACGAGGGCCGGGTCGACCCCGGCGGCGGCGGCGATGCCGCGCAGCGTCGCGCGGTCGTAGCCGGCCTCCGCGAACGCGGCCCGCGCGGCGCCGAGGATCGCCTCGCGCGTGCCGCTGTCGCCCGGTCGCCGGCCGGTCGCGCGCGCGGGCCTGTCTGCGGCGCCGCTCATCGTTCCCCGGTGACCGGCGCGGCGGCTTCGGCGGCCAGTCCCGCCGCCGCCCGTTCGGCGCGGTTCATCTCGTGGTGTCCCTCGTGCTCGCCGAGGCGCCGGCCGACGAAGAGCGCCGGGATGGCGGCCAGCAGGGCCGCCAGCGCCATAGCGTAGAACGGCCAGGTGAACGAGGCGGCGACGTTGTCGCGGAAGATCGCCGCGATCTCGGTCTTGAGGGCCGCCTGCTGCTCCGCCTCCGGCGATCCCGGCGGCGCCGCGGGTGCGCCCACGAGCGGGTCCTGCGAGGTCAGCCGCGGGTTGCCCTCGCCGACCTTGGCGGCGGCGGCCGTCGCCGCCAGGCCGGCGGTGATCGCCTGCTTCGCCTCCGCCGGCAGGGTCGGGTCGTCGCGCACGACCTGCGCCGCCTCCCGGGACGCGTCGACGACGTTGTCGGCGATCGTGCCCGAGAACAGCGCGACGACCACCGCCAGGCCGACGGAGAAGCCGACCTGGCGCAGCGTGTTGAGGGCACCCGAGCCGACCCCCGCGACCTGCGGGGGCAGGGAGCCCATGGCGGCGGCCGACAGCGCCGGCATCGAGAAGCCGATGCCGGCGCCGATCAGCACCACCCGCCACGTGACGTCCCACAGGTTCGAGTCGCCGCCCAGCTGGGCCAGCAGCACGAGGCCGGCGAAGAAGAACAGCGCTCCGATCAGCGCCGGGACGCGCGGTCCGATCCTGTCCACCAGCCGGCCCACGTTGGGCGCGACGATCAGCGCGGTCAACGGCATCGGCGTGATCGCGATCGCCGCCCTCAGCTCGCTGTAGCCGAGCACGTTGACGAGGAAGATGACGAGCAGGAACATCGTGCCGCCCATGGCCGCGCCGACGAACATCATCGCGGTGTTCGCGGCGGTGAACGAGCGGATCCGCAGCAGACGGAAGTCGAACATCGGCGAGGGCGTGCGCAGCTCCCACCACATGAAGAGGGGGAAGCTCGCGAAGGCGACGGCGAAGAGCCCGAGGATCCGCCCCGAAGTCCAGCCCCAGTCGTTGCCCTGGATGAGGGCGAGCACGAGGCAGAAGAGGCCGACGGCCGAGACGAGGATGCCGCGCAGATCGATGCCTTGCGCCTGCCGGTTCGGGCGGCGCTCCGGGATCAGGACGACGGCCATCACGAGGGCCGCCACGCCCACCGGCACGTTGACGAAGAAGATCCAGTTCCAGGAGAGGTACTCGATGATGAGGCCGCCCAGGGTCGGGCCGACTGCGGCGGCGATCGTGCCCGTGGCGCCCCAGACGCCGACCGCCATGCCGTGCCGGTGCCGCGGGAAGGCGGCCAGGAGGATGGCGAGCGAGATGGGCGCCATCGCCGCGCCGCCGACGCCCTGCCCGATGCGGAACGCGATCAGCCACTCGATGTTCGGGGCGAGACCGCAGGCCAGCGAGGCGAGCGTGAAGATCACGAGGCCGCCGGCGAAGACGAGCTTCTGGCCGTGCTTGTCGGAGATGCGGCCCATGGAGAGGAAGAGGACGGCGAGGGCGAGGCTGTAGGCGTTGAGGACCCACGAGACGCGGGACACGGTCGTGTCGAAGTCGTCGAGGATCGCCGGGATGGCGATGTTGACGATGGTGACGTCGAGCAGCGCCATGAACATGCCGAAGCTGACCGCCGCGAGGATCCACCACTTGCGCGGGTGACCGGTGTCGAGGGCGGGTGGCGCCCCAGGGGCGGAGGCCGCGCCGGCCGGGTCGGGTGCAGGCGGGGAGAGCGCGTTCAATGGGGATCCTTTCGCGGTCTGTCGGCGGCGAGCGCGAGCTCCACGAACGTCTCTTCGAGTGTGGCGGGGACGAGGCGCAGGCCGGCGGCGACGTGACGCGCCTCGAGGGCGGTACGCACGCGCGCCACGTCGCCGCCGGCGACGCGCAGGGTCCGTCCGTGCAGGGCGACCGGGAGACCGGCGTCCGCGAGGACGCCGAAGGCGGTCGCCCAGTCGCTCGTCTCGCCCGCGGTGCGGACGGGTCTCGTCGCCGGCTTCCGGTCCTGCGGCCGCCGCCGCGGACGCCTCACCCGCCGTGTCGGATGCGTCGCTCCCGAGCTCCACTTCGACGGCCCGGCGGTCGCCGACGATCGCTGCCTCCGGGCCCTCGGCGACGACCCGGCCGGCGGCCATGATGACCAGCCGGTCGCACTGCGACGCCTCTTCGAGGTAGTGCGTCGTCACGAGGACGCCGGCGCCCTGCGCCGCCGCCTCGTGTACGGTGTCCCAGAGGCGGGCGCGCGCCCGAGGGTCGACGCCCGAGGTCGGCTCGTCGAGGACGAGCAGTTCGGGCGCGTGCGCCAGCGCGGAGGCGAAGGCGAGTCGTCGCCGGAGGCCGAGGGGGAGGTCGCGGACGAGCCTGTCCTCGGCCTCGGCCAGCTCGGCGTCGAGCGGCGGCGGCGAAGTGCCGAACGCCGCCGCGGCGAAGGTCAGGTTCTCGGCGACGGTGAGGTCCTCCCACAGGCCGAGTCCCTGGGGCACGTAGCCGAGGCGCCGTCGCGCGGCGCGCGAGGGCGGCGCCCCGAAGAGCAGCGCTTCGCCGGCCGACGGGCGCAGCAGGCCGAGGAGCATGCGGATCAGGGTCGTCTTGCCGGCCCCGTTCGCGCCGAGCAGCCCGACCACCTCGCCGGCGCCGACGTCGAGGTGGGCGCCGTCGACGGCGACGAGGTCGCCGAAGCGGCGCACCACGGCGCGCATCTCCGCGAGAGGCGCGCCGCCGGCCGCGCCCGCGGATGCGTCCGCGACCGCGGCGGCAGGCCGTCCCGTCGTTGCGGCATGCTCCCGCGGACCCTTCGCGGCGTCTCGGGCGGCGGTCGCCAGGGGCCGCGGCAACGCCGCGGCGACCGCCTCCGGCGGCCCCGCGGCGACGGCGCGGCCGCCGTCGAGCACCAGCACCCGGGCGGCGCGCTCGGCTTCGTCCAGATACGTCGTCGTGACCAGCACCGCGGCGCCGTCCGCGGCCGCGCCGGCGATGAGCCGCCAGAGCTCGCTGCGGCTCACGGGGTCGACGCCCGTCGTCGGCTCGTCGAGGACGAGCAGCTTCGGCTGGTGGAGCATCGCCAGGGCGAAGGCGAGCTTCTGCCGCATCCCTCCCGAGAGCCGTCCGGCCAGTCTCCCGCGCGCCGCGGCGATGCCGGTCTGCTCGAGCAGCCGGGCGGCGCGGCGCTCGCGCTCGTCGCCGGTCAGCCCGTAGGCGCCCCCGGCGAAGGCGATGTTCTCGTCGACGGTGAGGTCGGCGTAGACGCCCACCGCGCCCGAGATGTAGCCGATGTCCTGGCGCGGGGGGCGGCGCACGCTCCCGGAGTGAGGCACGATCCCGACCAGCGCGCGCAGCAGCGTGGTCTTGCCGGCGCCGTCGCCGCCGACGACGACCGTCACCGACCCCGGCAGGATGTCGACGCTGACGGCGTCGAGGGCGGTGCGCGAGCCGTAGCGCACGCTCAGGTCCGAGACCCCCCAGCTCATGCCGGCGCCTCCTCTCGCGTCGCACCTGCCGAGGGGCCGTCGGCCGCGCCGGCCGGCCCGCCGTTCCCGACCGAGGCGCCCCCGCCGGCATCCGCCCGCCCCGCCGGGCCGGCCGGCGCGAGATCGCGCCTGAAGCGCAGGGTCGACAACGTGAACACGCCGGCTGCCATGACGGCGAGCACGAGGAAGGGCAGCCAGAGGGCGTCGATCGGGGCGCCGCGCACCATCACCCCGCGAGCGATCTTGACGAACCACGTGAGGGGCAGCAGGTAACCGATCCAGCGCACGCCCCACGGCATCGCGTAGAGGGGGAAGAAGAGCCCGCTCAGCAGGAACTGCGGGACCATCGTCATGATGGCCAGCTGGATCGCCTGCCCCTGCGTCTGCGAGACGGTCGAGATCAGGACTCCGAGGCCGAGGGTGACGAAGAGGAACAGCAACGAGCCGAGGGTGAAGGTCGCGACCGAGCCGCGGAAGGGGACGTCGAAGAGGAGCATGCCGACGGCGACGATGACCGCCATGTCGATGGCGGCGATGGCGAGGTAGGGGGCGATCTTGCCGATGAAGACGTCGCGCGGGCGGAAGGGCATGACGGCGAGCTGCTCCATGGTGCCCGTCTGGCGCTCCCGCACCACGCCGAGGGCGGTCGCGATGGTGCCGATGAAGACCAGGATGATGCCACACAGCCCCGGCACCATGATCACCGCCGTGCGCAGGTCGGGGTTGAAGAGGACCTCGGTCTCGGCCGCGCCGATGACGGCGACGGCCTCCTGCGCCGCGGCCGGCGGCGCCGCCGCGTCGTCCGCCGACCCGGCGGCGTCCGGCGACGACCCGGCCCCGTCCGTCTCCTGCAGGCCCCCGGCCATCGCCTGGGCCGCCGAGACGCGGCGCAGCGCCGCCTGGGCGGCGAAGAGCTCCGACCCGTCGATCAGCACGGTGGCCGCCTCGCCGGCCGCCGCCGGGGTCACGAAGGCGACGACCGCCTCGCCGCGGCGAAGCGCCTCCTCCGCGGCCGCACGGTCGTCGCCCGGCCGTACGGCGACGACCTCGAACTGCTCGGGCAGCCGCGGTTCGACCAGCACCGCCGCCTCCCCCACGATCACGGTGGGGATCTCCTTCACGTCGAAGCTCGCCGCGTAGCCGAAGACGACGAGGAAGAGGAACGGCAGGAGGAAGAGCATGGCGACCGTCCGCCGGTCACGCCGCAGCTGCCGGAACTCCTTGACGACGATCGCCCACATGCGCACCTCCCGGTCGTGGGCGCCCGGCCCCAGGTCCGGGCGCCGATAAACTCAACGCTTGTTGAACTCTACAGGCGTTGAATTCTTCGGTCAAGCCCAGGCGTCGGGCGGCGGCCCGGCGATCGCGCTCCCGCGCCCGTCGAGCGGCGATCGCGTCCCCGCGTCCGTCGGGCGATGCGCCGCAGACACCTCGACAGTTGTCTCTTGCCGGGGCGTCTGATATGTTCATCAGCCTGTGCGAGGGGGGTGCATGCCGCCCTCCTCGAGGAGGGGGTGTGAGCGAGCCGAACTCGACACCTGCGCGCAGCTGCATGCTGCGCGGCGTTCTCGTTGCCCTGATCGCCGTAGTCGGCGCCTTCGCCGTCCCCGCGGCGCACTCCGTCACCCTCGAGAGCGAGCGCCAGAAGGCGCGGGCGCTGGCCGCCGAGGTCGACGGGCTCGACGCGCGCATCGACGCCGCCGTCGCCCGCTACGCCCAGGCCACGCGGGCGCTCGAGGCCGTGCGCGCCTCGGTCGCGGGCAATCGCCGCGCCGTGCGCGAGGCGCGCCGCCAGGTCGACCTGGCGCGGGAGCTGCTCGCCGAGCACGCCCGCTCGATCTACAAGCAGTCGACGCCGACCACGGTCGACGTGTTGTTCGGCGTGGCCAGTTTCGGCGACCTCGTGAGCCAGCTCGAGCTGCTGCAGCGGCTGGGCGCCGGCGAGGCCGACTATCTGCGCGCGCTGCGTCAGGGTGAGCGTGCGCTCGAGGAACGCTCGCTGGCCCTGACCGCCGACGAGGCCACGGCCGAGCGTCTGGTCGCCGAGCGCGCTGCCGATCTCGAGCGGCTGCGCTCGTTCTTCGCTGACCGCCGCGAGCTCCTGGCCGGCGCCGAGGAGAGCGTCAGGGAGCTCGCTGCCCAGACCGAGCCGGCGACGCCGCGGCCGTCCGTCGCCGAGAGCGCCGACGCCGGCGACGGCGAGTGGTGGCCGATCATCCAGCGCGCGGCGGTGGCCAACGGGGTGAGCGCCGACGGCATGTACCGGCTGATGATGGCCGAGTCGGGCGGCTCGGCGACGATCGTCGGCCCCGGCGGGTACCACGGCCTGTATCAGTATTCGCTCACCACCTGGCGGGGCTCGTGGAACCCGTACCGGTCGGCGAGCATCTACAACGGCGAGGCGCAGATCAAGGCCTCCGCCCTCGCCATCTCCCGGGGCTGGGGCCCCTCCTTCTGGCCGACGACCTTCGACTGGGCGTTCCGCGACTGACCTCGCGTTCGCCGCGCGCCTGCGGCCGGCGCCCGAGCCGCGGGGTGTGACACTCCGGCAAGTGACCCCTTGAGACTGCGCCGACGGCCTCGCGCCGCGAGGGATCGGCGCCGTGCCCGGCGGCCGTGTGACGTGAGATTCTGTGCGGGACCACGCTTGACACACCGGCGCCCGGGCCTATGATGTGTGCGACTTTGTGCGCTTTGCCGATTCCGGATGGAGGCCAGCCGGTCGTGCCCCCGCAGGACGTGCCCGAGCTCCACGAGATGATCCCGGCGCAGCGGCGCGCCCGCATCTCGGAGCTGCTGCAGGAGCGGCGGGCCGTCCGCGTCTCCTCCCTCAGCCAGGACCTCGGCGTCTCCGAGATGACGATCCGCCGCGATCTCGAGCGCCTCGAGGGCGAGGGTGTGCTCATGCGCACGCACGGTGGGGCCGCGCTCAGGCGGCACATGGTCGAAGAACCCTTCTACCTCGACCGTGTGTCGGCCAACGCCGAGCAGAAGCGCCGCATCGCGGAGAGTGCCGCCGCGCTGATCCAGCCCGGTGAGAGCGTGTTCCTGAGCTCGGGCACGACGGCGGCGCAGGTGCTCCGCCACGTCGACCCCACCCTCGAGGCGCGCGTCATCACCCACAACGTCGGCGCCCTCGCCGAGGCTCAGGGGCTGCGGCTCGAGCTCATCTGCGTGGGCGGCCGCTATCGGCCGCGCGCGAACGCCGTCGACGGCCCCCTGGGCGTCGCCGAGATCGGCCGCTTCCACGCCAGCCGCATGTTGCTGGGGGTCGACGGACTCGACCTCGAGGAGGGTCTGACCACCCCGACCGTCGGCATGGCCGCCATGGAGCGCGCGATGATCGCCCAGACCCGGGGTGAGGTCGTCGTGCTCGCCGATCGCAGTAAGATCGGGGTGGTGGCCGATGTCGTCATCTGCGGGTTCGACCAGGTCGACGCCGTCATGCTCGACGACGGTGTCGACGAAGCCGTGCGCGACGAGCTGACGTCGATGGGCGTCCGCTGCATCGTGGTGTGAGCGGTCGGCGCCCGCAGGGCAGGCCGCGCCGCGGGGGGAGGATACCTTGGACGTGAGCGAGGCCAACCGGCTCTTCGAAGTCGCCGAGCGTCTGGCGGCGGACGCCGGCGCCCTCCGGCGGGCGCTGGAGATCGAGTTCCTCAGCTCCCAGCTTGCCGAGGTGGTGGCGAGCGACTACGACCTCGGCGAGATCGACCGCGTCGAGCAGATCCTCGGCGGGTTCGAGAACCTGAGCTTCGCCGTCTGCACGCGCGCCGACGCCGGCGAGCGGCGCCATTTCGTGCGCAAGTACAAGTACGGGACCGTCGAGCGCGAGATCCGCTACGAGCACGCGCTCGTGCGCCACATCAGGGGCAAGGGCTTCGATCTCGCGGCGGAGGTGCTGGAGACGCGGCACGGCGACACCGTCGTGACCCGCGAGGAGCTGCGCGACGGGGAGCGGGTCACGCGCTACTTCGCCGTGTACGAGATGCTCGGCGGCGAGGACACGTACAGCTGGGTCAAGAACCGCCTGAGCGACGCCGAGTTCGAAGAGGGCGCCCGCGTCCTCGCCCGGTTCCACTACGCGGCGCACGATTTCGACCCCGGCGAGCTCGTGCGCGAGCAGCCGCCCATCATGGAGTTCCTCGCGACGCTCCCCGACACGTTCCGCGGGCTGGCCGCACGGTCGACCGGCACGAAGTACGACGCGTTCTTCGTCGCCAGGCTGCCCCGCATCCTGGAGGCGATCGAGCGCGGTCTTGCCCTCGCACCCGAGCTCGAGGGGCTACCGCGCTGCCCGGTCTTCTGCGATTACCACCCCGGCAACCTCAAGTGGCGCGACGAGAAGGCGGTGGGCCTCTTCGACTTCGACTGGGCCAAGCTCGACTACCGCCTCTTCGACGTCGCCGTCGGTCTCGTGTACTTCTGCAGCTCCTGGGAGGGCCGCGACGACGGCGAGATGCGACTCGACAAGATGCGGCTCTTCATCGACGCCTATCAGGACGAGGCGGCGCGCCTCGGCACCCCCGGACCGATGGGGGCCGGCGAGCTGGCGGCGCTGCCGCGCATGGTGGCGATCGCCGCTCTCTACGTCGTGAACTGGGACATCGTTGCCTACTACAAGGAGCGACGGCCGAACGACGACGAGTACCTGTTCTTCCTCGAGCACAACGTGGCCTTCGTGGAGTACATCGAGGACCACCTCGACGAGGTCGCCGCCATTGCCGCAGCCGCCACCCGTGCCCCTCGAGGTCGCGGGGGAGAGGGAGCGTGACGAGATGAAGTTCGTGGAGCTGCTCACCGACGCCCAAGTGACGCGCACGCACGAGGCCTCGCTCGAGGTGCTCGAGCGCGCCGGCATCCTCGTCCACAACGAGGCGGCGCGCGAGGTCCTCCGCGGGCACGGCTGCCGGGTCGACGGTCAGACCGGGCTCGTGCGCCTGCCCGCCGACGTGGTGGAGCGCGAGCGCGCCAAGGCGCCGGCGAGCTTCACCTTCCGCGGCCGCGACCCGCGCTTCGACCGCACGATCCCCGACGACGGCCCCATCGTCGTGACCGGCTCCTCGGCGCCCAACATCGTCGACCCGGCCACCGCGGTCGAGCGCCGCGCCACCTCGGGCGACATCGCCGCGATCGCCTACCTGGTCAACGAGCTGCCCGGCTTCGACGTGTTCAGCATCTCGACGCTGGCCGACGACGCGCCTGCCGGTCAGCTCAGCCTGAGCCGCTTCTACCCGGCGCTCAAGAACTGCCTCAAACCGGTGCGCAGCAACACGCCGACCATGGACGACCTGTACCAGGTCGTCGAGCTCGGCGAGCTCATCGCCGGCGGCCCCGAGGCCTACCGGGAGCGGCCGCTCATCAACCACCACTACTGCCCGATGGTGAGCCCGCTCACGATGGACGTCGAGTCCACCGAGGCGGTCATGTGGCTCACCGAGAAGGGCCTGCCCGTCTACACCACCGTCGTGCCGAACGCCGGCCTCACCGCGCCCATGACGCTGCTCGGCTGCCTCGTCGTCGGCAACGCGGAGTTTCTCGCTGTCACCGCCTTCCAGCAGATGGTCCGCGAGGGCACGCCGGTGATCTACGCGAGCCTGCCCACGGTCGCCGACATGCGCACCGGCGCCTACGCCCCGGGGGCGATCGAGACGGGCACACTGATCGCCGCGCAGGCGCAGCTCGCGCGGTTCTACAACGTGCCCTCGGGCGGCTACGTCGGCCTCACCAACGCGCACGCCAACGACGCCCAGTCGGGCTTCGAGACCGGCATGAACACGGTGCTCGCCGTCTCGGCCGGGGCCACGCTGCTCAACATGGGCGGCCTCCTGAGCTCGCTCATGGCCTTCGACTTCGCCAAGTGCGTGATCGACAACGAGATCGCCCTCATGGACAAGCGGGTGTGGCGTGGGCTCGAGTTCAGCGAGGAGAACCTCGCCGTCGACGAGATCATCGGGGCCGGACCGGGCGGCAGCTACATGAGCCGCAAGCACACCTCGGCGCGCATGAAGACGACGGCCGTGCTGCCGCGGCTCGCGGCCCGCGACATGCGCGCCCAGTGGGAGCAGGCGGGGCGCCCCGACATCCACGGGCGGGCCGCGGCCGAGGCGCGGCGCATCCTCTCACGGCCGAACCCCGTCGTCTGGGGCGAGGAGCTCGACCGCCGCATCCGCGACCGCTTCCCCGGGCTCGTGGCCGGCGACGTCGTGGTGCCGGAGGCGGCGGGCGTGTAGGCGAGCGGGCGCGCGGGTCGACACCGCGACGCAGCCGAGGTCCGGCCGGGCCGGACCATGACGACGGTAAACAGACGGACCCAAAGGGGGACCTGATGGCGGACACAGAGATCTTCGCGAAGCTCAAGCAGGCCGTGATCGACCAGGACGAGGACGCTGTGCTGGCCGCGGTCGACGAGGCCCTCGCCGGCGGCGTCGAAGCCAAGGCGGTCATCGACCAGGGGCTCCTGCCGGGCCTCAACGTCATCGGCGAGCAGTTCGAGTGCGAGGACATCTTCCTGCCCGAGCTCATGCAGGCGGCGCTGGCCTTCCAGTCGGCGATGGTCATCCTCGAGCCGAAGATCAAGGAGAGCGGGGCGGAGGGCCCCAAGAAGGGCAAGGTCGTGCTCGGCACCGTCAAAGGCGACCTGCACTCCATCGGCAAGAACATCCTGAAGCTCCTCTACGAGACCTCGGGCTTCGAGGTCTGGGACCTCGGCATCGACGTCGACCTGTTCCAGTTCGTCGACAAGGCGAAGGAGGTCGACGCCGACATCATCGCCATGTCGGCCTTGCTGACGACGACCCTGGTCGGGCAGAAGGACCTCATCGAGGCGCTCACGGACCAGGGCACGCGCGACCGGTACAAGGTGCTGATCGGCGGCGGCGCGACAACGAAGGAGTGGGCCGACACGATCGGCGCCGACGGCTGGGCGGCGAGCGCCTACGAGGCCGTGACCCTGTCCGCGACGCTGGTCGCCTGAGGCGGCGGTCCGCGATCCCCACGATCACGAGGAGCACGAGATGATCGACCTTATCGAGGTCTTCGAGCGCGCCGAGAGCGGCCCGCTCACCTCCGAGACCGACTACTACATGAAGCGTTACGTCCCCAAGCTCAGCGAGGTGATCGCGCGCCACAAGGTCAAGTGGGACAAAGCGACCATCATCAACACCGACGACGCGCTCACCGACGCGGTCTTCGAGGCGGCCGTCGACCTGATCGCCGAGGCCGGCGCGTACTGCCCCGAGACCAACCGCGTCATGCAGTTCACCCGGGACGAGATCGTCACCGCCTGCGCGCAGTGCCCGAAGGCGGCCACGTTCGGCGAGGGCCGTGAGCGCAAGACGATGTACGGTCGCCGCCCCGACACCACGGACGACCGCCCGTGGGTGCACGTCGGCGGCGGCATCTACACGACCGACGAGCAGGTCTACGTGGACACCGTCGAGAAGATGGCGTCCTTCGACATCGTCGACTCGGTGAGCGTGCCCTCGATCCTGCACCTGCGTGGCAAGGACGCGCGCGTACGTTCGCCGCAGGAGATCCTCGTGGCCTGCAAGACGGTGCGCCTGGCGCGCGAGGGCATCCGCCGCTCGGGGCGCGCCGGCCTGCCGATCATCAACGGCATCTCGGCCGCCTCACAGCCGGCCTCGATGTTCGCCGCGAGCTACCCCGATTTCGGTCTGCGTCCGAGCGACGGCTTCCTCATCGACTTCCTCAGCGAGATGGTCGTCGGCTACGAGGCCCTGCAGAAGGTCGCCTTCTACAACAGCATCAGCGCCAACATCGGCTCGACCTCGACGCCGCTCTTCGGCGGCTACGCCGGCGGCGCCGAGGGCATCGCCGTGCAGGCGACCGCCTACATGATCATGGGCACGCTGATCTTCCGCGGCAGCTACCACTACAACGCCCCGCTGCACAGCAAGCTGCACCTGAGCTCGACCAGGCCCCTCATCTGGGCGATCGCCATGTCCAACGCCGCCGTCGGCCGCAACATGGGCTACCCGATGGTCAACCTTCCCTACCTCGGCGGCGGCTCGGGCACGAAGCAGTACCACTACGAAATGGCGTGCTATATGCTCGCCGTTGTGACATCGGGTGGAAACGTCTTCTCGGGGCATCCGGCCATGGCCGTCCAGGCGGACTCGCTCGTGCCCGACGACCACAAGTTCCACGCCGAGATCGGCCTCGCCGCCGCGAAGCTCACGCGCGCCCAGGCCGAGCCGCTCGCGCAGAAGCTCTTCCCGCTGTTCGGCGACAAGCTCAAGGACCCGGACAAGGGCCTCACGTTCCAGGAGGTCTACGACATGAAGACCAAGCGGATCGCCAGCGCCGACTACCAGACGGCGATGGACGAGGTCCGCAGCGAGCTGGCCGACATGGGTCTCGAGGTGCCGGTCTCGTGACGGGACTCACTCCCGAGGCGGCGATCGCCCGCATCGACGACTGGCGCGGCAAGGCCGTCGACTGGCAGGAGATCGGCGGCGGCATCACCAACCACAACTACCTGATCACCGTCGACGAGGGCCGGGGCGGCAAGTACGTGCTGCGCATACCCGGCGCCGGCACCGACACGTTCATCGACCGCGGCCGCGAGCTCGGCAATCACGAGTCGACGGCCGCGGCCGGCGTCTCGCCGCCGCTGCTGCACGTGCTCGAGCCCGAGAAGTGCACGGTCGTGCCGTTCATCCAGGGTGAGACGATGCACCCCGAGACGCTCGCCGGCCACCCTGACCGGCTCGAGAAGGTGGTCGACGTCATCAGGACCTACCACGACAGGGCCACCTTCTCCAACGACACGAGCGTCTTCCCGATGATCCGCCGGTACTTGCAGATGGCCGCCGAGGTGAAGGCGTGGTTTCCGCCCGACTGGCCGCGCCTCATGGCCGTCGGCGCCGAGATCGAGGCAGCGATGGGGCGCGCCGCGCCGCGCCCCGTCGCCTGCCACAACGACCTGCTCTCCGAGAACTTCATCCTCGACGGCGACGGCCGGATGTGGCTCATCGACTGGGAGTACGGCGGCGTGAACGACCCGTACTTCGACCTCGGTGACTTCTGCGTCGAGCACCCGCTCTCGCGCGACGAGGAGCGCCTCATCATCACCAGATACTGCGGCGAGATGCAGGAGCACCGTTTCCACCGCATGCTCCTGCACAAGATCGTCGCCGACCTGTGGTGGAGCATCTGGGCGTTCATCCAGGAGCGGGTGTCACGGCTCGACTTCGACTACCGCGCGTACGGCACCGCGCGCCTCGACCGTCTGCGCGGCAACGCCGCCGACCCGGAGTACCCCACGTGGCTCGCCACGGTGTAGGCGGGCGCCCGCACGGGCGCCCCGGAAGGTGCGCCGGCCGTTCTTGGGCGGCCGCGACACGGATCGGGAGAAGCACATGAGCGACGAGGCCACTCACCCAGCCGGCCAGGTCGGCGACGAGGTCGGCGTCGGCACCCCCGACCCCGACCTCGCCAAGGTCTTCGAGGACGAGGCGTTGCGCGTGGTCGAGGCCGGCGACGCCCAGGGCGTCACCCTGCGCGTCATCGGCGCCCTGGCCTTCCACCACCACTGCCCGGAGTTCGCCTTCATGCAGGCGAAGTTCAACCGCGTCTACACCGACATCGACTTCGCCGGCTACGGCAAGCAGGACCGCGCGATCCGCGCGCTGTTCGTGTCCCTCGGCTACGACGAGGATCTGGAGATCAACGCCTTCCACGCCGAGGGCGGCCGCCTCATCTTCAACCACCCCGGCAAGCAGATCCACGTCGACGTGTTCATGGACCGCCTCTACTTCTGCCACGAGATCCCCTGGAAGGGGAGGCTCGAGGTCGACTCGCCCACCATCCCGCTGGCCGAGCTGCTGCTCGAGAAGATGCAGATCGTGAAGATCAACGAGAAGGACATCATCGACACGATCATGCTCCTGCGCGAGCACGAGATCGGCGCCGACGACGAGGAGCACATCAACTCGGCGCGCGTGTCCAAGCTGTGCGCCGGGGAGTGGGGCCTCTGGCGCACGACGACCATGAACCTCGACAAAGTGCGGGAGTACCTCCCCCATCTCGACCTGGACGAGGAGGACAAGAGGGTGGTGTCGCAACGCGTGGCCGAGCTGTTGAGCGCGATGGACGACTACCCCAAGGGCACCAAGTGGAAGCTGCGCGCCAGGGTGGGCGACAAGAAACGCTGGTACAACGAGATCGACTGAAGGGTCCACCGGAGAGGCGGCAGGTACATGGCATTCTGGAAGAAGAAGGACGGCGGTGACGGCAAGCGCGTCCGCTTGTTCTACGCGACCGACATCCACGGCTCCGAACGCACGTACCGCAAGTTCATCAACGCCGCCAAGTTCTACAAGGTCGACCACGTGGTCATGGGCGGCGACATCATGGGCAAGTTCCTCATCCCGATCGTCGACGAGGGCGGCGGGCGCCACCGCGTCACGCTCCAGGAGGATCTCACCCATGTCGAGGGCGATCAGGCTCTCGGCGAGCTCAAGGAGCGCATCGAGACGCTCGGCTTCTACCACGTGACCGTGACCGAGGACGAGCTGCGCGAGATGCAGAGCGACCAGAAGAACATCGACGAGGCTTTCCGGCGCGAGGCGCACGCCCGGCTCGAGCGGTGGATCGCCTTCGCCGACGAGCGCCTGGACGGAACGGGGGTGAAGTGCTATGTGACGGGCGGCAACGACGACCCGCAGGACCTGCTCGATCTGCTCGACGCGGCGCAGAGCGAGCACGTCGTGAACTGCGAGGAGAAGGTCGTCCTCCTCGAGGACCAGTACCCCATGGCGAACTGCGGCTACAGCAACCCGACGCCGTGGAAGACGCCGAGGGAGACCGACGAGGAGACCCTGGAGCAGTTGCTCGAGAAGTCGGTGGAGGGCATCGACGATTTCACCAGCGCCATCTTCAACATGCACGTCCCTCCGTACGATTCCACGCTCGACGACTGCCCCAAGCTGGACTGGTCGACCGACCCGCCGATGCCGGTCGTCATCGCCGGCGTGCCGCAGAGCGCTCCGGCGGGCAGCACGGCGGTGCGCAAGGTCGTCGAGAAGTACCAGCCGCTCGTGCAGCTCACGGGGCACATCCACGAGTCCCGCGGTCTCGTCAAGGTCGGACGCACGACGGTGATCAACCCCGGCAGCGAGTACGGAGAGGGCATCCTGCGCGGCTGCATCTTCACGCTCGAGCCGGGTAAGGTGGTCGGCTACCAGATGACCTCGGGGTGACGACGCGGGGGGCCGCGGTCGCCGGGGATCCGGGAGTCGAGAGAGTCAACCGGAACTGGGGGTAACGCATGGCAACAGTCGCAGCCAAGCCGGAGGTCTTCAGCCGTAAGGCCTCGGGGCTCTCCAGGGTGATGTCGCCCTGGTCGGCGTACATGTACAACTTCCTGACCATGGGCGTGATCTTCCCGTGGACGTTCGTGTGGGCGCCGGCGGCGTTCCCGGGCGTCTCCGTGTGGCAGGCATGCCTCTACGCCATCCTGCTCGAGCTGCCCATCGCCCTCGCCTACGTCTGGATGGCGACCGCGATGCCGCGCTCCGGCGGGGACTACGTCTTCCAGAGCCGCGTGCTCGGCGGGGCCATCGGCTTCCCGATCGTGATGAGCGGCTTCGTGATCTGGATCGTGCAGTGGGTCGCCCTGGCCGGCTGGCTCCTCGCCACCCTGGGCGTGGCGCCGCTGTTCATGGGGCTCGGCTACTACTACGAGAGCACCAGCCTCATCGACGCCGCCGTGTGGGCGCAGGGAGCGCAGGGCAAGGTCGTCATCAGCATCATCGGCGCGTTCCTCATGGCGCTGCTGCTCGTGACGGGCTTCAAGAACTACGTGCGCCTGCAGTACTTCATGTTCGCGGCCACCGGCATCCTGGTCGTGATCTTGCTCGTGCAGTTCCTGCGCACCACCCCGGCCGAGTTCGCCGAGGCGATGAACAAGTTCTCCCTGTTCGTCGACGGCCGCGAGGACTACTACAGCTTCATCCAGAAGGACGTGGCCGACGCCGGGGTGGACCTGATGCCCAAGTTCGCGCTGGGGGCCACGCTACTCGCCATCCCGATCGTCTGGACGAGCCTGCAGTGGGCGACCTACAGCGTGCAGCAGGGCGGCGAGATCAAGGGCGCCCGCGTCTTCAAGAACCAGATGTTCATCATCGTCGGCTCCATGATCTCGGTGGGCGTCGTCCTGGCCCTCATCGCGTGGGCCGAGGAGCGGGCCGTGGGCACCGAGTTCTTCAACGCAGTCTCCCACTCGTACTACTACCTGGTCAGCTCCTCGGGAGAGGGCATCGGCAGCGTCCTGCCCTTCCCCGGCATGTTCGCCATCGTGATCACGGCGAACCCCATCATCGTCGTCCTGACCGCGGTGAGCTTCATGCTCGCCTCGTTGCAGATCACCTGCAACTGCTACATCGGCATGACCCGCATCATGGTCGGCATGTCGCTCGACCGCACGCTGCCCGCGTTCCTCTCCAAGATCAGCCCGCGCTTCCGTTCGCCGGCGATCGCGCACTGGATCTACTTCGCCTTCGGGTGCTTCGCGATCTACGGCTACAACTACTGGGTCGACTGGTACAGGCTGACGCTCGGCGTCACCTTCGCCTGCGGGTACGTGTTCGTGGTCAGCTGCCTCGCGGCGGCGCTGATGCCCTACAGGGCCAAGGCGCTCTACGATGCTTCGCCGGGCGCCAAGTACACGCTGGGCGGCTTCCCGCTGGTCACGATCTTCGGCGTCATCGGGTTCGTCTTCGGCGGCGCGGCGCTCGTCGCGTTCCTCTGGAACCCGAACTACGGCCTGCGCGGCGAGTCTCCGTACTGGGGCTACATCATGGTCGGCAGCATCTTCATGGTCTGCCTCGTCGGCTACTGGATCGGCAGGGCCTACAACAAGAGCCGGGGCATCGACGTCAACTACGCCTTCCTCGAGGTGCCGCCGGAGTGATCGCACGACAGGCAGACTGAAACGGCAAACGCACGCGCGACGACACGCTGCGACGGCAGCGCGCCCATTGAGCCCCGAGCGGCGGCCGCCGGACGCGGCGGCCGCCCCCGTCAGCAGGAAAGGCAGGGTACATGGCAACAGCGGCACACCATCTGTCGCCGGACGAGCTCATCGCCCGCATCGATGACTGGAAGGGCAAGGACATCCGCTGGGAGGAGCTCGGCGGCGGCATCACCAACCACAACTACATCGTCTGGGTGAACGGCGGCTGGGACAACCCGGGCGGCGGCAAGTACGTGCTCCGCGTCCCGGGCGCGGGCACCGACATGTTCATCGACCGCGACGTCGAGCGCGAGTGCATGGTCGAGGCGGCCAGGATCGGCACGGCCCCCCAGGTCGCCCACGTCATCGAGCCCGAGAAGGCCATGGTCATCGACTTCATCGACGGCGAGGTCATGCACCCCGATACGATGGCCGGGCACCCGGAGCGCATCACGCAGGCTGTCGAGGCGGTCCGCGTGTACCACGACAACGCGGTCTTCACCAACAAGATCGAGATCTTCGACATGCTCCGTCGCTACACCAAGGTGGCGAGCGACATCAACGCCCCCATGCCCGAGCGGCTCGCGGCGCTGCTGGAGCGGATGCCCGAGATCGAGGAGGCGACGGCGCGCAACCCCGTCCCCGACGTCGCCTGCCAGAACGACCTGCTCTCGGAGAACTTCATCGTCGACGCGAACGGCAAGATGTGGATCATCGACTGGGAGTACGGGGGCATGACCGACCCCTACTTCGACCTCGGTGACCACGTCATGGAGCACCCGTACTCGCGTGAGGAGGAGCGCCTCGTCATCGAGACCTATCTGGGCCACATGGACGAGCGGCTCTTCGGCCGCATGATGCTCTACAAGATCGTCTCGGCCGTCTGGTGGGATGTGTGGGCGATGATCCAGCACACGGTGTCCCAGATCGATTTCGACTACATGGAATGGGCCATGGACCGCGTCGGACGCGCCGAGCGCGGCGTGGCCGACCCCGACTACCTGAAGTGGCTGGCCGAGTGCTGAGCGGGGCGCCGCGATCGCCTGTGAACGCAGCGAAAGGAGCGAGGAAGGGATGAAGCAGCACGAGATCACGCCGGAAGGAGGTTTGACGTGACCGCACGGGTCTTCTTCGCGACCGACGTCCACGGGTCGGAGGTCTGCTGGCGGAAGTTCATCAACTCCGGACCGCACTACGGCGCCAACATCCTGATCCTCGGCGGCGACATGACCGGCAAGGCGGTCGTCCCGATCATCGATCAGGGGGCGGGCAAGTACTGCTACCACATGCAGGACGTCCGCCACGACTTCGAGGGCCAGGAGGCGCTGGCCAAGGAGACGCGCACCATCCGCGACCACGGCTACTACGCCGTGACCATGACCGCGGACGAGCGTGACGAGTACACCAGGGACCAGGACAAGTTCGACGAGCTCTTCCACTCGCAGATGCGCAGCACCGTCGCCGACTGGGTGGAGTGGGCCGACGCCAAGCTGGCGGGCTCCGGCCTGCAGTGCATCGTGTGCCCGGGGAACGACGACCGTCACGACATCGACGGTATCCTCGCGCAGGCCGAACACATCCAGGTGGGCGAGGGCAACGTCCTCGACCTGCCGGACGGGTACCAGCTCGCCTCGAGCGGCTGGACGAACCTCACGCCGTGGGACACCCCACGTGAGGAGGACGAGCCCGAGCTGAAGAAGCGGCTCCAGGGGATCGTCGCCCAAGCGACGGTGTCGCCGGAGCGCCTCGTCCTCGGACTGCACTGCCCGCCCTACGACACGAACCTCGACGTGGCGCCCAAGATCGACTGGGACACGCTGACGATCAAGGGGCAGGACACGGCCCACGTCGGCTCCACGGCCGTCACAGACATCATCAAGGAGGTGCAACCTGTCCTGTCGCTGCACGGCCACATCCACGAGAGCCGTGCCGCCGAACGCATCGGGCGCACGCTGGCGATCAACCCCGGCAGCTCGTACGTGGAGGGCACGCTGTCCGGCGTCGTGGTCGAGCTGGACGGCAAGAGCAAGATCAAGAACTACCGACTGACCATGGGGTGAGCGCGCCGACGCGCGACACCAGGGGGACGGCACCATGGTGCCGGCCGTAACCATTCGACAGGAGGGTCAACCTATGGCAACAAACCCCGCACCGGAGCAGACGCTCTTCGTGCGCAAGGCCAGCGGCCTGGTCAAGGGGTGGTCCGGCGGGGACGGGTTCCGCTACTCGTTCTTCTCCGTGAACCTGTTCCTCGCCATCTGGTCGTTCGCCTACGCGACGTTCTTCCCCGAAGGCAGCCTGTTCTGGTCCATCGTCATCACCGCGATCTTCATCGTTCTCGAGATCATCGTCTACGCCGCCCTCATCTCGGCGATGCCGCGCGCCGGCGGCGACTACGTGTGGATGACGCGCATCTTCCACAGCGCGGTCGGCTTCGTGATCGCCGCTGTGGGCTGGTGGTTCATCCTCTGGCTCTGGACCCCGATCTACGCCGACATGGGCGTCCAGACCACGATCAAGCCCATCTTCCGCATCCTCGGCCTGCACGGCGCGGCCGACTGGCTGGGGAGCCGCACGGGCATCTTCGTCGCCTCCCTCGTGGTCATCGCCATCGCCTCCACCCTGGTCGCGGTGGGCATGAAGACCTACGCCAAGTTCCAGAAGTGGGCCATGTGGATCGGCCTCGCCGGCGTCGTCATCTGCGGCATCCTGCTCCTGGTCACCTCCGGTGACAGCTTCAAGGAGAAGTTCAACGAGGCCTCCGAGAAGTACTACGGCGGCGACGCGGGCCTGCTCGACCTGACCAAGTACGAGCAGGACGACGCCGGCCTGTTCGTCTACGACGTCGACGGCAACATGGTCGCGGTCGAGGGCGAGACCCACGCCGGCGCGTTCGAGGCCATCGAGGCGATCGGCGAGGGCACCGGCATGCCGACCTCGACGTTCCAGGGCGGCATCGGCAAGTACACGTGGTTCCTCATCCCGTTCGCGCTCTTCTGGATGGCGTGGCCGAACTGGGGCGCCACCCTCTACGGCGAGGTGCGCGGCGCCAAGGACTTCCGCAAGAACATCTACCAGATGCTCGGCGGCCTCTTCGTGCCGACCTTCATCGCCCTGTCCTTCCTCGGGCTCATGACGTGGAAGGTGGGCTACCAGGCCTTCATGGGCACCATGGCGGGCTTCTGGTGGGGCATCTCGCCGATCGGTGGGGACTACGTGTCGCCCACGGCGATGATCTCCTGGATCGTGCCCAACGCGGCCTTCCAGGTCATCCTCATCGCCGCCATCTCGCTGCTCCTCTTCGGCTGGTTCGGCACGCTCTTCCTGTCGTCGACGCGCATGATCTTCGCGGCGGCCTTCGACCGGATCCTGCCTGAGCGCGTCGCGAAGGTGACCTCCAGCGGCGTGCCGGTGATCGCCCTGGTCCTCATGACCATCCCGTCGATCATCATGGCCGCGCTCTACGCCTACACGCCCGTCGACGAGGACTACGGCGTCACCATCGTCAAGCTCTTCACCTACGACGCGACGCTCGGCATCGTCATCATGTTCCTGGGGTCGGCGCTCGCCTTCATGGTCATGAAGTGGCGCGCCAGGGCGATCTGGGACAGCTCGTCGCTGCCCAAGGGAGAGATCGCGGGCATCCCGTGGCTGTCCTTCGTCGCCGCGATCTACTCCGGGTTCATGGCGTGGGTCATCTACCGGTTCGTCGTCGACGACATGTACGGGGTCAACAACACCGAGTCGGCCATCTTCATGGGCGTCCTGTACGTGCTGGCGATCGTCATCTGGGTCGTCGCCTGGGCGGTCCGCAAGAAGCAGGGTATGGCGCTCGAGTCCGTGGCCAAGGAGATCCCGGTCGAGTAAGCGCCCGAGTGCTCGCGCACGCGCCGGCGGAGGCGCCGGCGGCCGCTCTGCGGCCGCCGGCGCCCGCCCGGCCCTCCGCGAGTCGAGACACGGCCCGGCCCCCGCGGGGGCCGGGCGCAGCGAGAGGCGGCTTCAACGCGGCGGGCACGCGGCCGCGAGTCGCTCGAGGAGGCCGTGACGGACCATGGCGCAGACGCCGTTCATCCTGCCGAAGGACATCCCGATCGCCGAGTACCCCGGCCCCGAGGTCTTTCTGAGCGAGGGCAAGCGACTCGTCGAGGAGGGCGAGAAGCGCGGCATCGTGATGCGGGTCATGGGCCCCCTCGCGCTCCACTACTACTTCCCGGACCAGATCGATCTGTACGCACGGCTCGAGCGCCTCGGCGAGCGCTACTTCACCGACATCGACTACGCGGCGTACGGCAAGGGTCGCGGCAAGATGCGCGACTTCATGAAGGACATGGGCTACGAGTGCGACCAGGAGACCATGGTCATGTCCGGCAAGACGCGGCACATCTACTACGCCGGCGCCGTGCCGATGATCGACGTCTTCTTCGACAAGCTCGACTACTGCCACGAGGTGGACTACACGGGCCGGCTCGAGAAGGACCCGTGGTCCGTGCCGCTCTCCGACATCCTGCTGCAGAAGCTGCAGATCGTCGAGATCAACGACAAGGACCTCAAGGACATCGAGTACCTCTTCGTGACCTCCGAGCTGGGCAGCGACGACGAGCACAAGATCAACATGGACTACATCGCCCAGCGCTTCGCCGGCGACTGGGGATTCTGGTACACCGCGACGCAGCTCAACCTGCCCAAGGTGAAGGAGCACTGTGCGCAGGTCCCCGCGCTGACACCCGAGATGTGTGAGCGCATCAAGGCGCAGGCCGACAAGCTGCTGGCGCGGGTCGACGCCGAGCCCAAGACCAAGGCGTGGAACAAGCGCGCCAAGAAGGGCGCTTCGAAGACCTGGTACAACGAGGGGTTCTCCGACTGGTGAAGCGGCCGACGAGGCTGTGCGGTTCTGTGCGAGGCTGCAGTTGACACAGCCCGCCCCGTCGGTACAATGTGTGCGACTTTGTGCGGTTTGACGACGTGAACGGAGGCCCCGCGGTCGTGCCGTCACAAGACGTGCCCGAGCTCCACGAGATGATCCCGGCGCAGCGGCGCACCCGCATCTCGGAGCTCCTGAAGGAGCGCCGCGCCGTGCGCGTCTCCTCCCTCAGCGAGGACCTCGGCGTCTCCGAGATGACGATCCGCCGCGACCTCGAACGCCTCGAGGGTGAGGGCGTGCTCGTGCGCACGCACGGGGGCGCCGTGCTCCGGCGGCGGATCGGTGAGGAGCCCCTCTACCGCGACAACGTCGCCGCCAACGCCGAGCAGAAGCGTCGCATCGCCCAGCGTGCGGCGGCCCTCATCGAGCCCGGCGAGAGCGTGTTCCTCAGCGCCGGCACGACGGCCGCCCAGGTCCTGCGCCACGTCGACCCCGCCCTCGAGGCGCGCGTCGTCACCCACAACGTCGGCGCCCTCGCCGAGGCCCAGGGTCTGGGCCTCGAGGTGATCCTCGTCGGCGGGCTCTACAGGCCGCGCTCGAACGCCGTCGGCGGCGCCGGGGCGGTCGAGCAGATCGGCCGCTTCCACGCCAGCCGCATGTTTCTCGGGGTCGACGGACTCGACCTCGAGGAGGGTCTGACCACCCCGACCGTCGGCGTGGCCGCCATCGAGCGCGCCATGCTCGACCAGACCCGCGGCGAGGTCGTCGTGCTCGCCGACCGCAGCAAGATCGGCGTCGTCGCCGACGTCGGCATCTGCGGGTTCGACCGCGTCGACACCGTCATCGTGGACGACGGTGTCGACGAAGCCGTGCGCGACGAGCTGACGTCGATGGGCGTCCGCTGCATCGTGGTATGAGCGGGTCCCGGTCGAAGATGTGGCCCCAAGGCCTCAGGAGGGCGCCGACGACGTGAGCGAGCCCCTCCGCGCGCCTGTCCGCATCCATCGCAACGATCCCTAAGGGGGAAACATGCACGAACGCAACATGCTCGAAGACCTGGTCGCCGTCAGCCCCGGCATGGAGATCTGGTGGGACTCCTCGCCGGTCATCCTCGACAACTGGTACAAGAAGATGCTCGCCAAGGCCGACCCCGGCGACCACGAGGTCCTCAAGGCCCAGTTCACGCGCATGTACAACGCGGACGACCCGATGGGCCAGCTCTTCCGCGGCGTCACGACCAACCCGCCGCTCTCGCTGCAGGCGATCAAGGACGATCCGCCGCGCTGGCAGGCCGAGGCGGCGAAGATCCTCGCCGCGAACGACGGGCTCGACACCGAGGGCCTCTTCTGGGAGCTGTACAAGCAGGTCGTCAAGCAGGGCTCCGACATGTTCCTGCCCCTGTACGAGGCCTCCGGGCACAAGGAGGGCTTCCTCTCCGGCCAGGTCGACCCGCGGAGCGCGTTCGACAAGGACGCGATGCTCGCCCAGGCGCTCGAGATCCGCGCCATCAACCCCAACGTGATGATCAAGGTGCCCGGCACCAGAGAGGGCTACGACATCATCGAGGCTCTCACCGCCAAGGGCATCCCGACCAACAACACGCTCACCTTCGTCCTGCCGCAGCTCATGGACTGCGCGCGGTCGGTGCGTCGTGGCCTCGAGAAGGCCAAGGCCGACGGCGTCGACCTCTCGGGCTGGCGCTCGGTGATCACCCACATGGAGGCTCGCTACGGCGACCTCGGCGGCCTGCGCGAGGCCGGCGCCGAGAAGGGCATCGAGATCACCGAGGGCGACGTCCGCCTGGCCGAGCTGGCGATCTTCAAGAAGGCCTATCGCCTGGTCAAGGAGGGCGGCTACCAGAGCAAGATGCTCTCCTGCTCGCTGCGCCTCGGCCCGGTCGTCGACGGCAAGACGAAGGTCTGGCACCTCGAGGAGAAGGCCGGCGCCGACGTCGTCGTCACCTGCCCGCCGAGCCTCATCGACGAGCTCATCAACTTCCCGACCCCCGAGGACATCAAGTTCGAAGAGGGCCGCATCGCCGTCGACCCGCCCAAGGAGGTCATGGACAAGCTCATGCGCATCCCGTACTTCGAGCGCGCCTACGAGGTCGACGGCTACACGCGCGACGAGTACAACACCCACCCCGCGCTGGTGAAGACCGCCGAGGCCTTCTCCAAGGCCACCAACGAGATGGTCGCGTTCGCCGGCAGCTGCCTCGCGAACGCCTGACCACGACCCAGAAAGGACGGCGAGAATGGCCGACATCAAGGACAAGATCCTCCCCTGGATCTGGACCGCCCCCGAGTACAACACCGGCATCCTCGACAAAGCCTGGGCACAGCCCGAGTGCGGTCGGATGATGCTGAACGAGAACCCCGTGCCCCCGTCGGACGCCGTGGTCGATGCCATCACCGAGATGGCGAAGAAGGGCAACCGCTACCCCGACCGCGCCTACCGCCTGCGCACCAAGCTGGGCGACCTGCACGGCGTGGCGGCCGAGAACATCGCGCTGGCCAACGGCTCCTCGGAGACGATCGACGCGATGATGCGCATCTTCCTCAAGCCGGGCGACGAGTTCCTCTGCTCCAACCCGACGTTCGAGATGTTCCCGTCGCGCGCCGGTCTCTGCAACGCCACGACGGTGCAGATCCCGCTGCGTGAAGAGGACCTGCAGTACGACGTCGACGGGATGCTGGCGGCGGTCAACGAGAAGACCAAGCTGATCCTCATCATCAACCCGAACAACCCGACGGGCATCTTCATCGACGACGCCGACCTCATCAGGTTCTGTGAGCTCGGGATCCCGCTCTGCATCGACGAGGCCTACCTGGACTACCACCCGCAGGTCGAGGCCAAGATCGACCTCGTCAAGCAGTACCCGCACGTGTTCCTCTCGCACACCTTCTCGAAGGCCTTCGGCCTGGCCGGCGTGCGCTTCGGCTACGTCGTCGCCGACCCGACGCTCGTCGAGGCCTTCAACCTCATGTACCTGCCCTGGAACCTCAGCCTGATGGCGATCGCCGCCGCCGAGGCCATCCTCGACACGGGTGAGGTGAAGGAGAAGGTCGTCTACAACAACGAGTGGATGGCCACCTTCGTCGCGGAGCTCGAGGCCAAGGGCCTCAAGCCGTTCCCGCCGCACGGCAACTACATGCTGGTCGACGCCTCGGTGACCGGCAAGACGAGCGCCGAGATCGTCCAGGCCGGCATGGAGATGCAGAAGCTCTTCCTCAAGACCATCAAGCCGATCAACGGCAAGGACGGCTACTTCCGCGTCACGCCGGGCACGCCCGAGGAGAGCGAACGCTTCGTGCGCTTCGTGCGGGAGTACTTCTGAGACGTCTGACGCACGCACGACGCCCGGCCGCAGCCTCCGTCCTCCCCGGGTACGCCCGGGAGGGCGGGGGCTGACGGGCTTCCACTCGCGAACGAAAGGACCCAGGTGAGCCCAGTGGCGAGCGCACAGACCCTCGAAGAACGCTGCATCGAGACCATCCGCTTTCTCGCCGTCGACGGCGTGCAGAAGGCGAACTCCGGCCACCCCGGCATGCCCATGGGCGCGGCCGCCGTGGCGCACACGCTCTTCACGCGCCACCTGCGCTTCGACCCGGCCGATCCGGCCTGGCCGGATCGCGACCGCTTCGTGCTCTCGGCCGGCCACGCGAGCATGCTGCTCTACTCGCTGCTCCACCTCACCGGCTACGACCTGACGCTCGACGACCTCAAGGCGTTCCGCCAGTGGGGCAGCAGGACGCCCGGGCACCCGGAGTACGGGCACACGGCGGGCGTCGAGACGACCACCGGCCCGCTCGGCCAGGGCTTCGCCAACGCCGTCGGCATGGCCGTCGCCGAGCGTTTCCTCGGGGCCACGTTCAACGGCGACGGCCCGAGCGTGATGGATCACTTCACCTACGTCCTCGCCGGCGACGGCGACATGATGGAGGGCATCAGCGGCGAGGCCGCCTCGTTCGCCGGCCACCAGAAGCTCGGCAAGCTCATCGTCCTCTACGACGACAACCACATCACCATCGACGGCTCCACCGACCTCGCCTTCACCGAGGACGTCTGCGCCCGCTTCGCCGCCTACGGCTGGCACGTGCAGAAGGTCGCCGACGGCAACGACGTCGAGGCCATCGACGAGGCGATCGCCGCGGCCAAGGCCGAGACCGGCAAGCCGTCGCTGATCGCCGTGCGCACGCACATCGGCTGCGGTTCGCCCAACAAGCAGGACAAGGCCGCGGCCCACGGGGCGCCGCTGGGTGCGGACGAGGTCAAGCTGACCAAAGAAGCCTGCGCCTGGCCGCTCGAGCCGACCTTCCTGGTGGCCGACGACGTGAAGACCTTCTACGAGGAGGCCGGCACTCGCGGCGCGCAGGCGCACGCCGCGTGGCGCGAGCGTCACGCGGCGTGGAGCGCGGCCGACCCCGCCCGCTCGGCGAGCTGGGATGCCGCCTGGAGCGGCGCCCTGCCCGAGGGTTGGGACGCCGACCTGCCGGTCTTCGACCCCGCCGACGGCGCCCTGGCGACGCGGGCGGCGTCGGGCAAGGACGATCAACGCGCTGGCGCCGCACCTGCCGACGCTCATGGGCGGCTCGGCCGACCTCGCGCCGTCGAACAACACGGTCATCAAGGACGCGCCCGCCCAGCAGGCCGCGACCCCGGAGGGGCGCAACTTCCACTTCGGCGTGCGCGAGCACGCCATGGCGGCCATGGGCAACGGGCTCGCGCTGCACGGCGGCGTGCGGCCGTACGTCGCCACCTTCTTCGTCTTCGTGGACTACATGCGGCCCTCGATGCGCCTCGCCGCGCTGATGGGGGTGCCCGTCACCTACGTGTTGACCCACGACAGCATCGGCGTCGGCGAGGACGGCCCCACGCACCAGCCGGTCGAGCACCTCGCCATCCTGCGGGCCACGCCGAACTGGGTGGAGCTGCGCCCGGCCGACGCCAACGAGACCGTCGAGGCCTGGAAGATCGCCCTGACGCACGCCGACGGCCCGGTGGGCCTGATGCTGACGCGCCAGAACCTCCCCATCATCGACCGCGACAAGTACGGGCCGGCGGACGGCGTCGCCAAGGGCGCCTACGTGCTCGCCGACGCCGCCGGCGACGCCGCGCCCGAGCTGATCCTCCTCGCCAGCGGCAGCGAGATCGCGCTGGTGCTCGAGGCGCACGAGCGCCTCGTGGCCGAGGGCGTGCGCTCGCGTGTCGTCAACATGGCCTCCTGGCAGCTCTTCGGGCGCCAGGACGCCGCGTATCGCGAGAGCGTGCTGCCCGCCGCCTGCCGCCGCCGGCTGGCCGTCGAGGCCGGCGTGACCTTCGGCTGGGAGCGCTGGGTCGGTGACGAGGGCGAGGTCATCGGCCTCGATCACTACGGCGCCTCGGCCCCGGCCGGCACCCTTTTCGAGCAGTTCGGCTTCACCGCCGACAACGTCTACGCGCGTGCCAAGGCGGTGTTGGACCGCTAGACGACGACCCTGCGAGCACGGACATCCCACAACGATTCACGGTGCGGAGGTCACCGAGCATGAAGATATTGACCAGGATGGGTGACTCCTCGAACGTCGAGCTCACCCCGGACGAACTGCGTCAGGAGTTCGTCACGGGGTCCGAGGCCGCGGCGGTCAAGGCGAAGATCCCCACGCTGACCGAGAACGAGGTCGACTTCCTCGTCGACATGTTCTCGGCGCCGACGCGACTCTGGGGCGTGCAGCGCGGCAACGAGGTCGTGATGACCAAGGACGGCTGCGTCAACGCGCTCAACTCGTCGCGCATGTCGAGCGGCGTCGTCGCGCCGGTCAACCGCGAGGTGGGCGTGCGCCTCTTCGAGTCGATGCTCGGCTTCGACTCGATGGAGGTCTCGCACAACGACTACTCCGTGAAGCCGCAGCGCTTCCTCAAGGCCCTGGAGCAGCTGCACATGGAGCTTCTGCAGGAGACCACCATCTTCCCGCTGCTCTACGGCTTCATGCCCAACCTCGGGCTCTACTACCGCCCGGACGGGTCCTTCGAGAACCCCTCCGACCTGCTGCCCCTGGGCAAGATCGCCGAGGCCCGTCGCACGCAGGAAGAGGCGCTCGAGGCGTGCATGGAAGACTGCATCGAGATGAGCGACTGCATGGTCGCGATGGGCGCCGACGGCATCGACTACGACACCGTCGCGTCGACCGGTGACGCCGAGTTCCTCGCCGTGCTCAAGACGACCGAGCACGTCGCCAACGAGACGGGCCTGCCGGTCGAGATCGGCATGTCGTCGGAGATGGTCCTCGGCTTCCACGGCCAGCTCGAGTACAACGGCGTCCGCCTCGCCGGCCTCTGGCCGCACCAGCAGCTCGACCTCTGCGAGCAGGCGGGCTGCGCGATCTTCGGCCCCGTCTGCAACACGAACACCAGGAAGACGGTGCCCTGGAACCTCGCCCGCGCGCTGACGTTCGTGAAGGCCTGCACCGAGGTCGCCAAGATCCCGATCCACCCGAACGTGGGCATGGGCGTCGGCGGCGTGCCGATGTTCGAGACGCCTGCCGTCGACGTCGTCACGCGCTGCAGCGCGGCGATGATCGAGATCGGCAAGGCCGACGGGTTGTAGGTGGGCACGGGCGACCCTGCCGGCATGCACCTGGCGCATCTGCTGGCCTCATCGATGGGTGGCATCCGGGCCGCTGGAGACCTGGTGGCGAGGATGCAGCTCAACAAGAAGATGAGGATCGACGACGCCAAGAGGTACGTGGCCGACAAGCTTCACGTGACGCCGCTCGACCTCTCCGATCCGACGCTGATGAGAGGTCTCAGGGAAGAGCTCGACATCGGCACGATCACCGGCGTCCCCGGTGTCGCGAAGGGCATCGCGGCGAAGGTACGCATCGCCGAGCTGCTCGACATCGAGATCAACTCCGTCGAGCAGTTCAAGAAGAAGACGGGCCTCGTCTCGGCGAAGTAGCCCGACCACCGAGCGACGACCGCGGCCGGCCGCGCCCGAGGAGGGCGCGGCCGGCCGCGTCGCATCGTGGCGCCCGGGGAGGCCGCGGCCGGAGGCGCCGTCCGCCGCGACGACCTCCCTCGACCGATACTGAGGCGGTCGCCGAGTCGTCGTCACCCGGCCTGGTCGTCTGACAGCACTCTGAGTGCACTCGGCCTCCTTCGGACCTTGACGGCGCCCCCCGTAATTGGTACAGATGACCTACACTTTGGGGACGAGGCGATGGCAGGGTGGTCTCGCGGTTGGAGTGGTGGGCACGGGAGTCGCCAAGCTGCACGCTCCGCACGGGCCTTCAATAGGCATGCGCTCCAAGCCTTTCCTGTGTCGTCGCCCTCTCCACGGCGGTGAGGTGACTACCCGCAGCACGGCTGCGAGTGGCTGGACAGGGCTCGACGGGACAGGGCGCGACGGAAGGGAGACATCGTTGGCAACCTCAGATGGCGCATCGGGCGGCCGGCTCGAAGGCAAGGTGGCGCTGATCACCGGCGCGGGCATGGGTCAGGGCCGTGAGGCATGCAAGGTCTTCTCGCGCGAGGGCGCACGTATCATCGCCGTCGATGTCGACGAGACCGCGCTGCAAGAGACGTGTGCCCTCGTGGAAGGGAACGGGGGCGAGATCGCGCCGTTCGTCGCCGACGTCAGCGACGAGGCCCAGGTGCGCGACGCCGTCGAGGGCGGCTACCGGCGCTTCGGCGAGCTGCACATCGTCTACAACAACGCCGGGGTCCTGTGGCGGGACCGCGACCTCTCGGTCGTCGACACGCCGCGGGAGAACTGGGACCGCGTCATCGCCATCAACCTCACGGGTCCCTATCTCGTCTGCAAGTACGCCGTGCCGAAGCTGATCGACGGCGGCGGAGGAGCCATCCTCAACATCGGATCGATCTCCGCCGTGGTGGGCTTCACTCGGCCCCAGGACGCCTACACCAGCGCCAAGGGAGCCCTCATCGCGCTGACGAAGTCGCTGGCCGTGCAGTACGCCAAGGACCACATCAGGGCGAACATCATCCACCCCGGCTTCATCGACACGCCGATGCAGGCGGAGGAGCTCGCCGATCCGGGCTTCGTGAAGGCCGTCGAGGAGTCGATCCCGCTGGGTCGCATCGGCAAGCCGAACGACATCGCGCGGGCCGCCCTGTTCCTCTGCAGCGACGAGGCGTCGTGGGTGACGGGAGCGGAGCTCGTCGTCGACGGCGGCTTCCTGGCCACGTGAGCGCGCGGACGCGGAGGGCCTGGCGATGAGCGATCCGACCGGGGCGAGAGCGTGGCAGGTCGCCTCGTTCGACGATCTCCGGCGCCACATCGAGGAGCATCGCATCGAGATGGTGTGCCTGCGGTCGGTCGACCTCAACGGCACGTCGCGACAGCTGTGCCTGCCGGCGGCGACGGTGAGCGAGGACCTGATGACCGGCGGCATCGGCATCGGGGCCTCGTCGTTCCCCGGCGTGAGCGGCCTGGAGGCATCGGACATGAGGGCCCTGCCCGACCTCGGCAGGGTGTTCGTCGATCCCTGCACCGACACCCCCACGCTGGTGCTCGTCTGCGACGTCGTGAAGGCCGACGGCTCGCCCTTCGTCCGCGACGGTCGCGCGATCCTGCGCCGCGCCGCCGAGGAGCTCGCCGCCGTCTCGGGGGCGCTCGGGCTGCTGGCGCTGCCGGAGCTCGAGTTCTACATCTTCGACGACGTGCGCTACGCGACCGAGATGAACCGCGCGTCGTACGTGGTCGACACCGTGGAGGGCCGCTGGAACACGGACCGGCGCGAAGAGCCGAACCTGGGCTACAAGCTCGAACGGTTCCGCGGCATGCAGGCCATCCCGCCTCGCGACCACCTGTACGAGCTGCGCAGCGAGATGGTCTCGGCGATGCTCGCCTGCGGCGTACCCGTGAAGTACCACCACCACGAGGCCGGCGGACCGGCGCAGTGCGAGATCGAGCTGGCGTTCACGCCCATCGTCGAGGCCGCCGACCATCTGCAGATCGCCAAGGACGTCGTCAAGCAGGTGGCGGTCCGCAACGGGCACCTGGCGACCTTCATGCCGAAGCCCCTGTTCGACGAGGCGGGCAACGGCATGCACGTCCACTTCAACCTCACCGACGGTCGGCAGTCCCTCTTCTACGAGGCGGGGGAGTACGGGTGCCTGAGCGAGCTGGCACGCTTCGCCATCGGCGGCCTGCTGCACCACACGCCGGCGCTCATGGCGCTGACGAACTGCACCACGAACTCCTACCGGCGCTTCGGTCAGCTCGCGGCGCCCACCAGCCTGTTCTACTCCGTGGGCAACCGCTCGGCCGCCGTCCGGGTCCCGGCCTACGGCATGACGCCGACGGATCAGCGCATCGAGTATCGGGTCGCCGACGCGGCGGGCAACGTGCACGTGAAGCTCGCGGCTCTGGCGGCGGCGATGGCCGACGGGATACGACAGCGCATCGCCCCGCAGGAGCACGGCTTCGGCCCCTGGGACGTGAACGCGTACGAGCTCCCGGCGGAGGAACGGGCAGCCATGAAGAAGGCCCCCACGAGGTTCGAGGACGCGCTCGCCGCGCTGCGCGCCGATCATGCCTTCCTCGAGGCCGGCGGCGTCTTCGATGAAGGGTTCGTCGAGGCGTGGGCGCAGTTGAAGATGGAGCAGGAGGTGGAGGCCGTGGCCGTTCGACCCCACCCCTATGAGTTCACCCTGTACCTGGATCGGTGATCCGACGGATCAACCCTCCGATCACGCAGCTTCGGCACGGACCTGAAGGAGTCTGAGGATGGACGCGAAGGATGGTCGCGAGTCCACGACGACGGCGAGCGCCGGCGTCGTGCCGGCGGGAGTGCGCACCGCTCAAGAGGCTCGGGAGTACCTGGCCGAGCACCGCATCGACAACGTCCGGCTGGTCGTCACCGACCTCATGGGGATGGCTCGCGGGAAGCGGGTGCCCGTCGAGAAGTTCCTCAAGGCCTGCGAAGGCGGCCTCACCTACTGCCTCGCGCACTACGGATTCACGATCGACTCGGACATGGTGCCCGACCTGCCCGGTCTCGGCTGGGCGAGCGGTTTCCCCGACGCCGTGATGTGGCCCGATCTCGGCACGCTCACGATCCTGCCGTGGGACGAGGGCTCGGCGTGGGTCATCTGCGACATGCGCTATCAGGACGGCAGCGACGTGCCCTACGACCCGCGCAACGTCCTCAAACGGCAGATAGCCAAGCTCGGCGAGTCGGACGCCGCGCTGGTGGTCGGCCTCGAGTACGAGTGCTACGTGCTCAGGGAGACCCAGCAGTCGCTGCGCGCCAAGATGTGGGACCCGGCGCAGTTCGAGGGACTCTTCGTGGGCGGCGGCTGCTACGACCAGGTGCGCACAGGGGTGGCGGGTCCGCTGATGAAGGACATCTGGCGCAACCTCTGTCGCGCCGGCGTGCCGCTGGACTCGTTCCACATCGAGCTGGGAGGCGGTCACCTCGAATTCCCCATGAAGGAGGCCGAGGCGCTGGCGGCGGCAGACAGGGCGATCCTGCTCAAGGTGGCGATCAAGGAGATCTGCCAGCAGCACGGCCTGATGGCGACGTTCATGGCCAAGATCGACCCCTCGTACGAGGGCCTCTCCGGCGCCGTGCACCACAGCCTGGTGGACGGGTCCGGCGCCAATCTCTTCTACGACGCGGGGCGGCCGAACGGCCTGTCGGCGGTCTTCGACCACTGGTGCGAAGGCCTGCTCCAGAACGTGGTCGACATGACGTTGATGTTGCTGCCCAACTACAACTCCTACAAACGCCCGGTCCCCGGTTCGTACGTCGGCAACTCGACGACCTGGGGGGTCGAGAGTCGAGCCACCGCCTTCAGGGTCATCAACTTCGACCCCCACGCCGTGCGCATCGAGGCGCGCCTGGCGGCCGCCGACGCCAACCCGTATCTCGCCGTGGCCGCCACGCTCGCCGCCGGCAGCTACGGTCTGCGCAACCAGCTTGACCGTGCGGCCACTCTTCACCGGGACCGACCCGGCGATCGACGATCAGGGGCGGGCGGACGTGCAGTACATCCCGGCCTCCCTCGAGGCGGCGATCAGTCAGTTCGAGGGCAGCACGCGGATGCGCGAGTTCTTCGGCGACACGTTCTGCGACGGCGTTCCTGGCGCACCGGAGGAACGATCTCGACTGGTTCCGGCAGAGGGTGAGCGATCTGGAGCGGGCCCGCTACATGGAGTACGTCTAAGCACGTCGGAGCGCGGAGGACGTCTGTGGCAGACGAAGCGACAGCACAGGGCTACAACCGCAGGATCCTGCATGCCGACCTCGGCAGCGGCACCCTCGAGGTCGAAGAGCCCTCCCCAGGCTTCTATCGGACCTACCTGGGCGGCGGTCTCCTCGGGTCCTACTACGTGTTCAAGGGGACGCCGCCCGGGGTCGACCCCCTCTCTCCGGAGAACGTCCTGGTCTTCGCGCCCAGCGTCGTCACCGGAGCTGCCGTCATGGGTGCGAGCCGTTTCAACGTGAGCGCGAAGTCGCCCCTGACGGGTGCCATCGGAGACGCGCAATGCGGCGGGGACTGGGGCGCGAGACTGAAGCACGCGGGCTTCGACGCGGTGGTCGTCAAGGGCCGTTCGCCGAAGCCCGTGTACCTGTGGATCGACGGGGGCCGAGCCGAGATCAGAGACGCGGCTCATCTGTGGGGAAAGACGACGGGAGACGCCCAGGCGCTGATCCGCAGCGAGCTCGAGGACGCCCGTGTGGAGGTCGCCCAGATCGGCCCTGCGGGGGAGAACCTGGTGCGCTTCGCCTGCATCACCGGTGGTCTCAGCCACTTCGCCGGGAGGACCGGCATGGGCGCCGTCATGGGCTCCAAGAACCTGAAGGCGATCGCGGTCCGCGGACGCCGGGCTACGGCTTCCACGACAAGGAGGCGCTCCAGGAGCTGGCGCGGAAGGGAGCGGCGGATTTCCGCGCCTCGGAGGGGCTCCAGGCGTTCGCCACGCACGGCACCGCCCTGCTCGTGTCCGTCAACAGAGGCAGGGGCAACATCGCCACCCGCAACTTCAGCGAGGGCGACCTCGAGGGCCTCGAGGCCCTCTACGGCGAGACGATGACCGAGAGCATCCTCAGCGGGAGAGACACCTGCTGGTCGTGCCCGATCAGGTGCAAGCGCGTCGTGGAGACGGAGGCCCCCTACAGGATCGAGCCGGAGTACGGCGGTCCGGAGTTCGAGACGCTCGTCACGCTGGGTCCCAACCTCGGGATCTGCGATCTGGACGTCGTCGCGAAGGCGTCGGAGATCTGCAACAAGTACGGGATGGACACCATCAGCGCCGGTGGCGTCATCGCCCTGGCGATGGAGTGCGCCGAGAGGGGGCTCATCGACGATCCCCGCGTCTCGGGTCGTGCACTCCGCTTCGGCGACGGCGAGGCCGTCCTCGGCCTTCTCGAGATGATCGCGCGGCGCGAGGGGATCGGGGACCTGCTCGCCGAGGGGCCGCAGCGAGCGGCGTCGGCGTGGGGGAGGGGCAGTGAAGACCTGGGCATCCACACCAAGAACCAGGCCTTCGCCGCGCACATGCCGCAGGTCAAGCCCAGCATGGCGCTGATCTACGCCGTGAGCCCGTCGGGGCCCGACCACATGGCGTGCGAGCACGACTGGATCGGAGCTACCGACAGCGATCTGTCCCGCGGCCTCGGCATCACGGAGACGACCGAGCTCGAGAGCCTGGACACGGCGAAGGTCAAGGCCACCATGCTCTCCCAGCTCTACTACAGCGCGATGGACACGCTCACGGTCTGCCACTTCATCTGGGGGCCGGGAGCTGTCTACACCTACGACGAGCTGTGCCGGTTGGTCCGCGACGTCACCGGGTGGACCGTGAGTCTCTGGGAGCTGATGCGGGCCGGCGAGCGGCGCGTGACCCTGATGAAGGCGTTCAACGTGAGGGAGGGCCTGGGCGTCGAGTCCGACACGATGCCGGGCAGGATGTTCGAGCCTCTGCGGGGAGGGGCGCGCGACGGCGCCCGAGTCGACGGTGAGCGCTTCGCCGCGGCACGCTCCGAGTACTACGGCGTCATGGGCTGGGACGAGGAGACGGGCGTGCCGACTCACGGCAAGCTGATGGACCTCGGGCTGGACTGGGTCATCCCCGCGCTCGACGACCCGGCGCGGTCGTCAGGAGCAGCGTGCTGCTGAAGGTCAGATTCTCCGGCTTCCCGCCGTCGCTCCTGCCGCGCCCCGCGGCGGAGACGGCCGTCGAGGCCGAGCCCGGCATCACCCTGGCGGGCGTGATGCGGTCGCTGGACGTGCCCGAGGGATCGGGGATGGCGTTCGTGGTCAACGGCCGCGTCCGGCCGCCTGAGTACCAGCCCGAGGATGGCGATGACATCGCCGCCGTCCGGTCGCTGGCCGGAGGGTGACCGGGCCGTCGTGAGCGCGAACCACGACAGCTTCCTCCCGCCGCGCGGGACGCGAGGGGAGATAGCCGAGGAGCTGCGCCGTCGCATCCGGGGCGGCGAGTTGCCGCCCGGGCAGCGCCTGCCGACCGAGCGCGAGCTGGCCGAGGAGCTCGCTGTGTCGCGCACGACCGTGCGCGAAGCGCTGCAGGCTCTCAGGGAGGAGGGTTTCGTCGCCACGGTCCGCGGGCGCGCGGGCGGCAACTTCGTCACCGACCTCGCCCAGCCGCAGGCGCTCTGGTACGAGCGCATCCGGCAGGATCCGGGGGAGCTGGACCAGCTCTTCGACTACCGCATCGCTCTCGAATCCCGGAGCGCCTACCTCGCCGCCAGCCGGCGAGACGGCCACGCCCTGGCGACGATGCGCGAGAGCGTCCATCTGCTGGAGACGCGCGCGGCAGTCTCCCCGGAGGAGTACCAGGTCGCCTTCCGTCGGGCCGACGCGGCGTTCCACGAAGCTGTCGCCCAGGCCGCGCACAACGATCGCCTGTATCGGGCCATACGTGCGGCGCGGGGCGACATCTTCTTCCCCTTCGACCAGCTGCCGCATCCCGTCTACGTGACGCCGACCCTCGAGGCACACGCGATGATCCTGCAGGCCGTCCGCTCGGGGAACCCTCCGGCGGCGGCGAGCGCGATGGAGACTCACCTCGAGCGGACCCGGATCGAGCTTGGCACGATCATCCTCATGATGACCGGCCGCATGTCGGACGGCGAAGAAGGCCCGGGCTCTCGTGAGTAGGGCCTCGTCGACGCCCGTGTGGCGGCCCGGGCCGGAGCGGCCGCACTCGCGGCGGCGCCAAGACTTCGTGCGGCGGGGGAAGGGAGGTCTTGACAACATCTCGGGCGAGGGAACAAGGTACGCGACAATGGCCACACCGGATTTCTGACTGAAGGGGGTCACTATGGCAGACGAACCGTCCGTGTCGCCGACCGGCGGCGCGCCTCCAGGGGGCACGCCCGTCCATATCGACGAGGACACGAAGCAGCTGCACGAGATGGGCTACGCCCAGGAGCTCGACCGCCGCATGAGCGGCTTCTCCAACTTCGCCATCTCCTTCACGATCATCTCGATCCTGTCGGGCTGTCTGACCGTCTATCAATACGGCTTGCTGCACGGCGGCCCGCCGGTCATGACCTGGGGCTGGCTGGGCGTCGGTATAGTCGTGATCTTCGTCGGCATGTCGATGGCCGAGATCTGCTCGTCGTTCCCGACGGCCGGCGGCCTCTACTACTGGGCTGCCAAGCTGGCGCCCGGCAACAGCGCCCCGATCTGGTCGTGGTTCACCGGCTGGTTCAACCTCGTCGGGCAAGTCGCGGTCACCGCCGGCATCAGCTTCGGCTGCGCCTACTCGGTCTCGGCCTTCCTTGCCGAGTACACGGGCGACGCGGCCTGGTTCGACCCGGAGGCCACCATCGCCATCCTGGCCGTCATCCTCTTCGCACAGGGGTTGCTGAACACGTTCGGCATCAAGCTGGTGGCCCTTCTCAATGACATCTCGGTCTGGTGGCATCTCATCGGTGTGGCCGTCATCGTCGCCGTCCTGTACTGGGCGCCGGAGTCGGGCGAGCACCAGACCATGTCGTTCGTGTTCGGGAGCGAGGGCTGGAAGGCGTTCGAGGGCCTCTCTGGGTTCACGGCGCCTGTCTACGTCGCTCTCCTCGGCCTGCTGAACGCGCAGTACACGTTCACCGGCTACGACGCCTCGGCCCACGTGTCCGAGGAGACGATCCGCGCGAACGTCCAGGCGGCGAAGGGGATCGTCAATTCGATCTGGGTGTCCTTGATCGCCGGTTTCGTCTTGCTCGTCGGCGTGAGCTGGGCGCTGCCGAAGACCTTCCCGGTCAGCTTCGGAGGGACCGAGTTCGCCTCCGTGTCCGATCTGTCCGTTGGTCATCACACCGTGGGCGGTGGCTTTCACGACCTCCGCCGGCCGGACCATCGGCCTGCTGCTCATCCTGATCGTCATCGGGGCGCAGTTCTTCTGCGGCATGTCGTCCGTCACGGCCAACTCGCGCATGATCTACGCGTTCTCGCGGGACGGCGCCGTGCCAGGCTCGCAAGTTCTGGCACCACGTCAGCCCGAAGCGGCGCGTCCCCGTGCGCTCGGCCTGGTTCGGCGCCGTCGGCGCCTTCATCCTCGCCCTCCCGTGGCTCTGGAGCGCCGTAGCCTACTTCGCCGTGGTCTCGATCGGGGTCATCGGGCTCTACGTCGCCTACCTGACGCCGGTGTTCCTGCGGCGCATCAACCCCAAGGCGTTCGTGCCCGGGCCCTACAAGCTCGGCTGGTACGGTCCGATCATCAACTGGATCGCCATCATCTGGGTGGTGTTCATCTGCATCATCTTCTGCCTGCCTCAGTACTCGCCCATCACAGCCTCGACCTTCAACTACACGCCGGTGGTCGTGGGCGTCGTCGTCGGCGGCGCTGGCCTCTGGTACGCGGTCTCGGCCCGCAAGTGGTTCAAGGGCCCGAAGGTCCAGGGTACTCCTGAGGAGCTCGCCGCGATCGAGCGCGAACTCACGGAGTTCTGAGGGTAGCACGCAGTAGCACGACCGCCGTGTGAGCACGCCTCGCACGACGCGCACACCGCGGGAGCGGGCGGGGGAGGCGAAGCAGCCTCCCCCGCCCGCTTCGTGCGTCTGGTAGGCTCAGCTCATGACGACGCAGGACGATCGGAGCGGCGGCCGGCCGCTGGTGATGTTCGACCACGACGGCGTCGTGGTCGACTCCTTCGCGGTGTTCGGGCCCGCCTTCGCGGCGGCCTGTGTCGAGGCCGGCATCCCCGGTGTGCGCACTCCCGACGACGTCCTCGAGCTGTTCGCCGGCAACGTCTACGAGAGCCTGAGGGCTGCCGGCGCCGACGTGGGCCAGTCCCGGCGGGCGATGCGCGTCGCGGCCGAGGCACTCGAGCGGGAGCTGCCCCGACTGCGGCCGTTCCCCGGCATGACGGAGCTGCTGCGCGGCCTCAGCGCCGTGCATGACGTCGTCATCGTGACCTCGAACGCCGAGGGTCTCGTGAAGCGCTTCCTCGCCCGGCACGGGCTGGGCGACGGCGTCGCCGTGGCCGGCTTCGAGAGCGGCCGCAGCAAGGTCGAGAAGATCCGCGCGCTCGTCGAGTGTCACCCGGGGCAGGATGTCTACTGGTTCGTGGCCGACACCGAAGGCGACATGCGCGAGGCGCGCCTCGCCGGAGCCACTCCCGTCGGCGTCGCCTGGGGGTGGCACGACGCCGCCCGCCTGCGCGCCGCCGGCGCCCACTGCGTGGCCGTCAGCGCCGGCGAGCTCCACCGGCTGCTCGCCGCCCGAGGACGCGGCCGGCTGATCGCCGACGGTGCGCCGGACGGAGGCGCTCGAGACCCGCGCGCCGACGGTCGGCCGAGGCGCGGCGGCCGGACGTGCTCGAAGCCGCCCAAGCACGGCCGGTCGACGGTCAGCGACGGCGCGGCGGGCGAAAATGCTCGAGGTCGCCGGGTCGCGGAACGTCGTCGGGGCGGACGTCGCTCGTCACCCGACGCCCCGTCGTGCCGCGCAGCGCGTAGCGCCCGTGCTCGACCTCCTCGAGGAGGGGCGAGTAGGCGATCCGGTTGCTGAAACTCGAGGGCTTCACGCCGCGGGCGCGACAGAGCCGTTCGAGCTCGCGGCGGTCGATGGGTGACCCGCGCTCCCTCAGCACGCTCACGAACACGAGCTCGGTGGCCTCGAGGACGGCCTCGGGCTGGAGGGGTTGGGCGGCGCGCACGTTGCGCCCGTCGACCGCGACCCCCGGGATGCGCTGGCAGAGCTCGGCGAGGACGTACTCGGGCATCACGAAGTCGCGCATGCGCTCGTCGCGGCGGACGCCGGCGTGCAGCTGGCCGACCTCGATCTCGCCGGCGACGCTGAGCACCTTGCGGACCCTCGTGACGACGGCGTTCCTGGCCACCGAGGGCAGGAAGAACCAGCCGGTGCGACGGTCGAGCCACACGAAGTCGTCGGGCTCGCTGACCACGGCGCACACGAGGTCTTCGTCGACCCAGGCGCCGACCCGGTTCGCGACCCCTCCGGCGAGGTCGGCGATGCGGGCGGCTCCGGTGCGCCGCACCACGTCGTGAGCGGTGTCGACCACGGCGGCGACGAGCTGCCGCGTGTCGAGAGCCGGGTCGTCGGGGGAGGGGACGGCGACCTCGATGCCCCGGACGGTCGCACGCGTGAACGTGACTTCGCGACCGAGGAGCCGGGCGGCGTGAGCCAGGCCCGCCGGGTGGAACGGCAGCGCCGACACGTGCAGGTCGGCCAAGCGCCGCGCGAGGGCGCCGCTCGTGGTCGGCACGGCGTCGGCGGCCACGAGCAGCGCCTCGTCGAGCCGCGCCGCCGCCGGGGGGCCGCACGGCCCCCTGTCCGTCGGTCCGCCGCCCGCCGCCGGCTCGAGGCCCTCACGCAGGCGCGCCTCGACCCGGGCACACAGCTGCCGCGCGCGCTCGCGACTGAGGCCGCCGGCCTCGCGGCCGGCGGCCTCGAGGGTGACGCCGCCGCGGCCGTCCCAGCCCCAGTGGCGCACGGCGACGCGGGCGTCGCGCTCGGGGGCGACAGCCTCGGCGAGGCGCAGGAGCTCCTGCTCGAGCGTGGGCGGGGGAGAGGGCATCGGGGCGGCTCCACAGGTCGGACGGACGCGTACTGCGTGTCGCGCCTCTCAGGATGATCCTACAGCCTGGGCGTGTGCCCCGCGCAGGCCGGGATGCGACGCCGCCGGGCTTCACAAGCCGTCTTCGTCGGCTATGATGCGGGGGACCGCACATCCCTGGGGGGCGACCGTGGCCGACGAGAAGGGCAAGAAGAAGCCGAGGGACTCCGCAGCCTCGCCGGCGTCGAGCGGTGACGGCCACGGCTGGCAGGTGGCGGGCGCGCCGCTCTCCGCCGACCGGACCGCGTCGGCGAAGAAGCTCGACCGCGAGGCCTACGAGCACGAGCTCGTGAGGCTGCAGGTCGAGCTCGTGAAGCTGCAGGAGTGGGTCAAGAAGGAAGGCCGCCGGGTGGCGGTCGTCTTCGAGGGCCGCGACGCCGCCGGCAAGGGCGGCACGATCAAGCGCATCACCGAGCACCTCAACCCCCGCGTGGTGCGCATCGCCGCGCTGGCGTCGCCCAGCGACCGGGAGAAGACCGAGTGGTACTTCCAGCGCTACGTGCCCGAGCTGCCGGCGGCCGGCGAGGTCGTGCTCTTCGACCGCAGCTGGTACAACCGCGCCGGCGTCGAGCGGGTGATGGGCTTCGCCACCGAGGACCAGGTCTGGGAGTTCTTCCGCACCTGCCCCGAGTTCGAGCGCATGCTGATCCGCGACGGTCTCACGCTGCTCAAGTACTGGTTCAGCGTGAGCGACGAGGAGCAGGAGCACCGCTTCCAGCAGCGGCTGAAGTCACCCCTGAAGATCTGGAAGCTCAGCCCGATGGACCTCGAGAGTCGCATGCGCTGGGTCGAGTACTCGAAGGCCAAGGACGACATGTTCTCCTACACGGACACGAAGGACTCGCCGTGGTGGGTCGTGAACGCCGACGACAAGCGCCGTGCCCGCCTCAATATGATCCACCACCTGCTCAGCATGGTCCCCTACGAGGACGTGGTGCCGCACGAGATAGAGTTGCCGCCGCGGCCCCCGGACAGAGGCTACGTGCGACCGCCGATCGAGTCGCAGACCTTCATCCCCGAGGTGTACTGACGCCCAAGCTCTGACGGGCGTGACGCCGTGCGCCGGCTGAGCGGGCGCCCGGCGGGCCGGCGGCTCGACGGAGGATCAGTCGCGCCGCGGCCCGCGTAGCTCGCGCTCGGCAAGGAGGCCGGCGATGATGCCGGCGACGCGATACGTGAGCGCGTCGCCGGCGATGTCGTCGGGATCGGGCAGATAGCGGCGGACGAGCTCGTGCAGAGCCTCGACACTCGCCGGGCGCGTGTGGCAGGGCAACAGCTCGGGCGCCTCGAGGACCCAGGCGAGCCCGTCGTCGACGGGCACCGTCACGCGCCGCTGCGCCATGCCAGACCTCCTTGCCGTGAGCCTCGTCGCAGGCGACGGGCGACCCCTCGAAGTCGACGCCGCCGCCGGACGGGAGGACTGGTCTGCAGCGACCGGCTCCGGAGCGGCGAGGAGCTGCACGCTCGGGCCGGCGACGGCGTCGCCCGTCAAGGTAGCACGGCGGGCGGACAGATGTTCGGTCGTCCCGGGCGCTGCATGGGGTCTCCCGGCGGCGCGAGCGACAGGCCGCCGTGTGCGGCGGGCGAGGGCCGCGCGAGCAGGCCGGCGAAAGGGGGAGGCGGCGGGCCATGATCGACGCCGCCGCCTCAGGGGGGTACCGAGCGAGGGTTTCGACGCTTACGGCGGCGTTCCTTCAGGCCGTGTGCATCTGTCGGTCGCGCGGCTGAGGGGGCGGCTCGGGCGCGCCGGCCCGCGGGCGACACGCCGGCTTCGGTCGTGGCGCTCACTCCTGACGGAGTGGCACCACCAGCACCGGCACGGGGCTGCGATGCACGATCCGGTGGGCGGGGGAGCCCAGGATGGCCCCTGAGAGGGCGTCCTCGCCGTGCGAGCCGATGACGATCATGTCGGCGGAGTACGTCTCGACGGCCTGCAGGAGTGCCGCAACCGCGCCGCCCTGGCTCACGGCCGTCTCCGCCGCGATACCCGCCTGCTCCAGCCTGCGCGGCTCGTCAGTCGCGCGGCCGCCCGGTCAATACACGACGAGCGTGTTGCGGCCGACGTAGCTCTGCGTGTTGCCGGCCGGGTCGGTGCCGTAGACGTAGAAGCGGTATGTGCCCTTTGCCAGGCCGCACTTCCAGCGGTACCCGAGCAGCACGTTCACCTTCTTGCTGCCGAGGAGGAACGTCCTGACCACGCTGTCGTCCAGCTTCTTGACCTTGATCGTCACCTTGGCGGTGCCGGCGTTGGGCAGGGCGTCCTTCACCTTGTACTTGAGCGTCACGTACTCGTACTGCTTCACCGTAGCCTTGTACGGCGCCGCGGTGACCGGCTGCTGCGTGTCGATGCGCACCTCCGCCGAGTGGTAGGACTCGACGTTGCCGAGCGTGTCGGCCGAGCGGTAGTCCACACGATTGAGGCCGTCGTTCGTCCCGTCCAGAGGCGCCTCCACGACGGCCTCGATGCCGTCCTGCCAGTCGCCGTCGTCGTGGCGGAACTGAGTGACCCCGACGCCCGACGGGTCGGTCGCGCCGAACGCGAGCGGCACGGCCACGTTGTACCAGCGATCGACGACGGGAGTCGCCGCCGTGTGCGGCGGCAGCAGGTCGTCGACGCCGTCCCCCGGCCAGAGACGCAGAGCCGCGCCGTCCAGCCCGGCGGCCCAACCGTAGCCCTCCGACTGCATCGTCACACCGCGCAGAGCCGGCGGGGTCCAACCGAGATCCTGAAGGATCCACGTCACGCCTCCGTCGACCGTCTTGAGGACCGTGCCGCCGTCACCGACGATCCAGCCCAGCTCCGCGCCGACGAACTCGACGTCCCAGAGGTCGGCGACGGTGGGCACGCCGACGTGCTCCCAGGTACTGCCGCCGTCGAGGGTGCGCAGGACCGTGCCGTTGCGGCCGACGGCCCATCCCCACTGCGAGGTGAGGCCGGTGACCGCCTCGAGGTGCTCGGTCGTGCCCGATACCTGGAGCCGCCAGCCGGCCCCGGCGTTCGCCGTGGCGAAGATCTGCCCGCTTTGGCCGACGCCCCACCCACGCAGCGGGGTGACGAAATCGACGTCACGCAGCCAGACGACGTCGGCGAGGCCGGACGTCTGGTGTCGCCACGTCGCGCCGCCGTCCGAGGTGCGGAAGACGCCTTCGCGTCCGACGGCGACGGCTCGGGTCGCGTCGACGACGTCGATGCCGTTCAGGGCCACTGAAGTGCCGGAGGTCAGCTTGACCCAGCTGGCGCCCGCGTCCTTTGTCCGCAGGATGCGGCCGCTGAGGCCGACGGCGTAGCCGAAGGAGCCGTCCAGGAAGTCGACGCCGCGCAGGTCGTTGATGACACCCGTCTTCTGCGTCGCCCAGTCGCCTCCGCCGTCGGCGGTCGCGACCATCGTGCCGTCGTCACCGGCGGCCCATGCGCCTTGCTCGCCCGAGCCGGCGACGTCCCAGAGGGCGAGGGTCGTGCCCGTCAGCTGGGCGAGCCAGCCGCCCTGCTCGACGGGCGTGCCGTAGATCGTGAACACGGCGTCCGATTCGTCGGCGCCGGTGGCCGTCGTCACGCGGACCTTGGCGAGCGGCGTCGAGTCGGCCGCGACGACCCAGGGCTGAGTGCCGTCGTTGGCCGTATCGGCGGCGATGGTCACCGGGTAGGTCGCGCCGCCGTCGAGGCTGAGCTCGATGGTCGCCGTCCCGTTGCCGTCACCCGTCCAGGTGACGGTCTGCGGGGAGCCGATCGGCCAGCTCTCGCCGCCGTTCGGGGCCGTGACCTCGGGCGCCACGGGGCCGGTGCCCTGGGTGTAGGCCTTGAGGCAGACGTTCGAGTCCGCGAGGAAGTCCGTGACCAAGTCGTTCCACGTCGTGCCGTCCGCCGAGAAGTAGCTCTGCCCGGCCGCCGCGCTCGCGTCGCTCGAGTAGTCCCGCAACGGGATCTCGACCACGATCGGCGCCACCCACGAGCCGTCGAAGAACGGCACCGTCAGCTCGACGGCGACGATGAACGGCTGGCCCGCGGTCAGGTCCATCGGCGTGCCCAGCTGGATCGTGTGGTAGCCGAAGTCGCTGAGCGTGCCGCTGGCCTTGAGCTGCTTCGTGGCCAGGGTGGCGCCGGCGTAGACCTGGTAGGTCGCGTCCGGCGCCGGCGAGTAGAACCCGACCGCGCTGAGCTGCTCGTCGTCAGTGGCGGTGAACTTGTTGGCGAACCAGGCCGTCTCGTCGCCCGAGAAGCCCACCGATGAGACGTAGCCCAGGGGGTCGTACTGGTAGACGCGGGCGTAGTTGTCGGTCGGCTGCAGCCTGCCTGAAGACGGCGTTCGTCGCGTAGGCGAACTCGGCGTCGTAGTAGGACACGTAGAAGTAGCCGGCGTCGCCCCACGCGGAGCCCCAGCTGTTGCGCACGATGAAGGCGCCGTCGCCGGGCGGCTGGTCGTGAGCGGGAAGTTGGTGCGGCTGTAGGTGTCGTCCCAGCCGACGAGAGTGACGCCATGGTTGGCCGCGGCGGTGCCGCCGTAGTAGTAGGCGTCGGTCGCGTCGTTCCAGTAGCCCGGCATCTCGCTCATGTACATGCTGGTGGCCACGGCGCCGTACGTGGTGAGCGCGTACTTGAGGTCGTCGTTCGCGGTCGCACTGGCGCGCGGCGGCATCATCACTACCTGCTGCACGTGCTTCTGCAGGGTCAGCGTCGACGGGTCGGGGTGCACGCCGTCGGCGTAGGCGTCCTGCTCCTCGGTGAAGGGGCCGCGCCAGCGCAGCAGGTACGCAGCGGCCATCATCGGGTTGCCGCCCTCGTCCCACCTCCAGTCGAAGTCGTGGAAGTACACCATGTTGTCCTCGGAGAAGTCCCAGACCTCGCCGGGCATCAGGCTGGACTCGAGGGAGCCGTAGGCGGCGAACGCCCAGCAGGTGCCGTAGTGCCCCTGGTCCTTCGGACCGGCGTGAGCCTGCCCAGCGTGCGCAGGTCGAAGGAGGCCGCGTAGGTCAGGAGCTCGGGGCTGACCTGCGCGCCCTGCAGCTCGGTGAAGTCGACCGGGCCGAGGCGGAGGCCGGTGCCGTGGTCGCCGGTGCTGAGCGGGGGCGGCCCGAGGACGGTGTCGGTGGAGGAGTCGGTCGTGAGCTCGAGCGTGGCCGCCGCGCTCGGCATCGCGACGGCGGCCAGGAGGGCGAGCGCGGCGAAGGTCAGGGCCAAGGCCACGAAGACGAGGCGGACGGAGACGCATCGTCCGCCGCGCGGACACAGCACTGGCACCGACATGGGACCCCCTCTTCCGCCCGATCCGCGGGCGGGCGCCGACGTTGAGTGCACCCGGACTGACTTTACGGAGTATGCTACTCCTGCATCGGCAGGATGGCGAGCCGGCTACACGTCCGCCGGCCCGCGAACGTCACCGTGATTGGCGACGGGCGCCGGCGTGTGGCGTCGAAAGGGGCGCCCGCCGGCGGCCGTGAGATCGGGCAGGGGAGCGCCGGTCGCCGTTGAAGACCGGAGCGCCGGCGCTCGTCGGGCCCGGTGTCGTCTCGGCAGACGAAGCCGCGGGCTGGACAGCGGCCGCGCGTCGGGGCACCATGAAGGTAAAGGTTGGCGGCTCCCGTCCCGACATGGCCCATATGACCCCACACGTTCACACGCCCGCTCCGCAGCCGCCGCTGGCGGTGGCTCTGCACGGCGGGTCGCCGCGCCGCGCGGCGGTGCTCGCGACGGGCGCCGTCGTCGCGGCCGTCGCCGTGCTCATGTGCTTCGTGCTGCTCCTCTGGCCAGCGCCTGCCGCGCGGGCCACCGAGGCGACGACCTTCAACATCGGCGGTCGCGGCTGGGGGCACGGCATCGGCATGAGCCAGTACGGCGCGTACGGCTACGCCAAGGCGGGGTGGGGCTACAAGCGCATCCTCGAGCACTACTACACGGGGGTGAAGTTCGGCACGACCCGCAACCGCACGGTGCGCGTGCTGCTGTGCAGCGGGCAGGTCGACGCGCGGGTCACCTCGGCCGCCGCCTTCAAGGTCACCGACGGCACCACGACCAAGACGATCGCCGGCGGCACGCTGGCGACGGTGACCTGGACGGGGACGGCCTACCGCGTCACGGCGGGCGGCTCGTCGTGGGTCTTCCCGACGGCGGTGACCTTCAAGGCGGGCACGGCCAAGCTGCGGCTCTACAACCGCAACGCCAACGGCTGGCCCTACGACGACGACGGGGCGCGCTACCGCGGCTCGCTGCGTGTCGTGCGCTCGAACTCGGCCTTCATCATCGTCAATCACGTGCTGCTCGAGGGCTACCTGCGCGGCGTCGTGCCGCGTGAGATGCCGTCGTCGTGGCCGCAGCGGGCGCTGCGCGCGCAGGCCTGCGCGGCGCGCTCCTACGCGGTGCGCGGCATCAAGGACCTCGGCGCCTACGACCTCTACTGCACGGCGGCGAGCCAGGTCTACAACGGCTACGACGGCGAGACCGACGCCACCAACCTCGCCGTCTCCGTCACCGAGGGCGTCGTACCCACCTACAGCGGCACGCCCATCGTGGCCTACTTCTCCTCCACGTCCGGCGGGCACACCGAGAACATCGAGAACGTGTGGGGCGGCAGCCCTGTCGCCTACCTGAAGGGCGTGAAGGACCCCTACGACTACTACTCGCCCTACCACATCTGGGCCGACGCTCCCTACCGCTGGTCGACCGCCACGGTGACGACCAAGCTCGGCTCGCTCGTGCAGGGCACGCTGCGCACGGTCATCATCGCCGAGCACGGGGTCTCGCCGCGCGTCAAGCTCGCCTACGTGCTGGGCACCGACGGCGACACGGCCCACATCGCCTCGGCCGCCTCGGGCTGGACCCTGCGCAACAAGCTCGGCCTGCGCGACTCCTGGTTCTGGCTGCGCACCATGAGCGTCTCGCCGGCGGCCGCCGACGAGGTCAGGATCACCTACGGCGACCGCATCCTGCTCGAGGGCCGCAGCTACCCGACGATCGGCGCCGACAAGCGGATCACACTCCGGTACTACCGCGACGACGTGTGGAGCACGACGCTGGTGCCGGCAGACCGTACCCTGCGCAAGACGTTCAGCTTCCTCTACGACGGGGTCGCGCGCAGCGGCACCTGCGTCGACTACTCCTTCCTCGGCAAGCCCGGCCGCACGACGACCTACCAGTTCGCCTACGGGCAGTCGCTCTCGCCGAAGACCACGATCGAGGTGCGGCCGCTCGTGACGGTCGCGTATTCGCCGCCGTTCCCCGCGGTGGGGGAGACGGTGACCTTCTCGGGCACCGTCCTGCCGCTGACGAGGGTGGGGAGCCTCGTCCGGCTGCAACGCTTCGACGACGTCGGTGGAGCTTGGATCACCCTCGTCGAGTCGACGATCGGCGCCGACGGGCTCTACGCGATGGACTGGGCGGCGGACACGCCCGGCACGCACCTCTTCCGCGTCACGGTGCCGGCCGGCGACCAGATGGTCTTCGGCTCGAGCCCCACGCTGACCGTCGTCGTCGAGTAGCGGCGACCGCGGGCGTCGAGTAGCGGCGACCGCGGGATCCACCGCCCGCACCCGACACCGGGCGCCCCGGCCCGACGCGCCATCGTGATCGCCGGCGCTCTCCGGGCTCCTCATCGTGAGCCGCCCGCGCGCACCCCTGCGTGAAACGGCGCGCCCACCCGTGCGCGAAGCGGTGCGCGCACCCCTGCGTGAAGCGGCGCGCCCGCCCCTCGTGGAGGGGCGGGCGCGCCGTTGCCGTTCGTTCAGACGCTGAGGGGACGGGCGGTCAGTAGATGCGACGCCCGAAGTCGGCGGTGAAGTAGCGCCACGTGTAGGTCGAGTTCCAGCGGATCCCCGCGCCGATGTCGCGGAAGCTCGCGGTCAGGATCACCGCGCGGTGGTCGTCGGAGCCCATCCACAGGGCGACCATACCCTCGGGGGTCGTCCAGACGGTGTCCTGATACCCCCGGCCCACGTTCTCGCCGATCTTGTAGTAGGTGCAGTCGGTCGTCGTGTAGCCGAAGGCCCGGAGTCTCGCCCCCGTCAACCAGCCACAGGACGAGACGTGGGTCACGAGGTTGCGCCTCGCCATGTCGGGCGAGTGGTACCGGGCGGCTTCTGTGAGCTTGCCGTGGAACTTGAGCGGGACGAGCCCGCGCTTCGTCCTCTCGGCGTTCACGGCGGCGATGATCCTCGCCTCACCGAGGGTGGGCTCGAGCGCCTGCGCCACAGCGGGCGAGAGCGCCAGCCCGAAGGTGAGGGTGAGCAAAAGGATGGCGAAGAGCTTCTTCATGGGCGCCTCCTCCTGGTCGTTCGTCGCGACGCGGCACGCCACGACCGTCCGGCGGTGTCCATGGAGTGGCTGAGCGAATGTGGAACAGCCCCCCCGACTGTTTCGCGCAACACTAAGTAGTCAGATTCGGCAACGCAACCCCCAGCCCTGCCCCTGGTCACGGCCACCGCTGGGGCCGGCCGCGGGCAGGTTCGTTCGACCGTGAGGGATGTGCAGTCCATCAATGAGTGCATCGGTCAGCGGCCGGCGGCGCTTGATGCTCGTTGCCCGCCGGGGTTACGCATGTGGCCGTGGCGGGCTCCGACGATCTCGATGCCGGCGCGGTCGCAGCCGGCTCGAGGACCGCGGCGGTCGGGCGCCTTCGGGCTCCGGGTCTACGCCCGCAGCGGGGCGCTGCGCGGCTCCACCTCGGCGTCCTCGAACCCCGGCCACACGGCGCAGAACGCCGCGACCACGTCCGGGTCGAACTGGCCGCCGGAGTTGCGCCGCAGCTCCTCGAGGGCCCACTGCTGGGGCATGGCCTCGCGGTACGGCCGCTCGGAGGTCATGGCGTGGAAGGCGTCGCACACGAACACGATGCGCGAGAGCTGCGGGATCTGGTCGCCCATCAGGCCGTCCGGGTAACCGGTCCCGTCGAAACGCTCGTGGGCCGCGCGGATGACCCGGGCGATCGGCGCCAGGTACTCGATGCGCGAGATGATGCGCTCGCCGATGACCGTGTGCTCGGCCATCACCCTGAACTCCTCCTCGGTGAGCTTCTCGGGCTTGTTGAGGATGCTGCCGGGGATGCCGATCTTGCCGATGTCGTGCAGGACGCTGGCGTACTGCAGGTCGCGCAACTCCGTCTCACCGAGGCCGAGGCGGCGGCCCACCGAGACGGCCATCTTCGCCAGCATCTGGGCGTGGTCCGCCGTGTAGTGGTCCTTGGCCTCCATGGCCGCGGCCAGCGCCGTGACGGTCTCCAGGTAGGTGGTCTCGAGGCGGGCGAAGTTGGCCGCGTTCTCGAGCGCCACGGCGGCCTGGTTCATGAGGATCTGCACGAGCTGGATCTCGTCGTCGTTGATGTGTCGCGAGAGCGCGCAGCGCACGTCGAGGTAGCCCTCGGCGCGGTGCTGCAGGATGAGCGGCACGACGAGACGGCGGCCGTAGTCCCACGGTTCCTGCAGCGGGGCGAGGCGCCCTAGGGCGCGGGCGACGAGGTCGTCCGCCGCCCGCGTCGCCGCCGGGGTCTCGGCTCCACCGCCGAGGCGCAGGGCGGCGGGGCAGAAGCGCTCGTCGGCCGCCGCGAGCATGATCTCGGCGGTCGTGGTCTCGCGGGGGAAGAGGCCGACGATCCCCTCGCTGACGAGGTCGATGACGCCGGCGGCGTCGAGCGAGGCGGCGATGCCCTGGCTGATCTGCAGGATGGCGACGAGGCGCTCCTCGTGTTCGCGGCGCTGGCGGAAGAGGGCGGCGTTGTGCATGGCGACCGCCGCCTGCTCCGCCAGGCCGCGGGCGAGCTCGAGCTCGTCGCCGCTGAAGCGGCGCTCACGCTCGGTCTCGATGATCTCCATGAGCCCGAGCGCGGTGCCGTGAAACTTGAGCGGCACCGTGAGGCAGGTCTTCTCGCCCCAGTCCTCCATCGAGTCCCGCACGTCGTCACCGAGCGTGTGGTCGGAGAGGGTCTCGACCACCATCTCACCCTGTTTGAGGATCTGGCGGTCGCTCGGGTAGTCGCCGAGGGGGTACGCCGTGCCCAGCGAATCGCCGTAGTCGACCGGCGGGGCGTCGGGGGCCGTGTACAGCGAGCGCGAGATGAGGCAGTCACGGTCGGCGTCGTACTCGTAGATCAGGCACTGCGGCGAGCCGAGCGCCACGGCGGCGCGCTCGGCGAGCTGGCCGAGGACCTCCTCGAGCACGATGCTCGAGGTCATCGCCGTGCTCGCCTCGAGCAGGGCGCTGAGCTGGCGGTTGCGCGCCTCCTGACGGCGGTACGCGGCGGCGTTGTGGATCGCCGCCCCGGCGAGCTCGCCGAGGCCGGTGGCGAACTGCAGCTCGAGCTCGCCGAACTCGCGCCGGGTCGTCGACTCGTAGAGGCGCAGGATGCCCAGAGGCTCGCCCTGGTAGCGCAACGGCACGCTGAGGACGGTCGTCTCCTGGAAGCTCGACATGCTCTCGCGCCGGTCGAGCGGCAGCGTGACGTCGTCGGCGTACTCCAGGACGATGTCGGGCGCGTGAAGGATCGCGCGCTCGCCCGGGTAGTCGTCGAGGCGATAGGCGCACCCGAGCGCGCCGTCGGTGCCGCTGGGCGTGGGTCCCCGTTCGTGGAGGGCCTGGTAGACGATCGCGTCCTCGCCGGCGTCGTACGTGTAGACGGCGGCGCGCGAGGCCTCGAGCGCCTCGCAGGCCTCGCGCGTCACCCGCCTCAGCACCTCGTCGAGGTCGACGGTCGCGTTGATGGTGCGGCTGGAGTCGACCAGCGAGGCGAGGTAGCGATTCTGCTCGGCCGTCCGCCGCCGCAGGCGGGCGTTGTGGATGGCGATCGCCGCCGGCACCGCCAGCGTCGTCGCGATCTCCTTCTCCTCGTCGCTGAAGCGGTGTACGCCGCGCTGCTCGACGACCTCGGCGACGCCGATCGGCTGGCCGCCGAACTCCAGGGGCACCAGCAGCCAGCTCTTCTCGCCCCAGCGCTCCATGATCGCCGCGATGCCCGGGTCGAGGCCGGCGTCGTCGACGTGCAGCTCGATCGGCCTGTCCGTCTCGAGGGCGTTGCGGAAGTCGGGCAACTCGTCGACGGCGATGGTGTCGCCGAGCCACTCTTCGTCGTACGGGGTGGGCTCCACGGCCCAGGTCGCGGTCGCGACCAGGCAGCGCGTCGCGGGGATATACTCGTAGAGGTCGCACTCCCAGGCTCCGAGGGACTGGGCGGTGAGCCTGGCGATCAGGCGCAGGGTCTCGTCCAGGTCCTGGGCGGAGGCGAGCGCGGCCGTGACCTCGCGCACGAGCGCAAGGAGGTCGGTCTTCGACGTTCTGGGCGGCCCGCCTCGAGTCGACATCTCTGAGTACATCGGCGCGGCGACGGCGGCGCTTGAGAATCGCGCGAGGCGTGCGGGGAGGGCGGCTCGGGCGGCGAGTCCGGAGTCGCGTGAGACGGCCGTCGCGGCGGCGCATCGGCGCCGCCGCGACGGCCGTCTCAGAGCGCCGCCGCCGTGCCTGGCGCCAGCAGCAGCCAGAGGACGGTGAAGAGCACCAGCGCGATGAGCAGCAGCGCCTTGGCAGCCAACGTGTGCCCGCGGCCGATCGCCGTCCCGGGGCGCAGCGTGCGGACGTCCCTGCGAGCGACCCGCATGAGACCCCTCCCTCTCGTCGCCTGCGACACCGACACTCTTCCCCGTTGCGCGGAGTGGCGCACACCGGCGTCGTTGAGGCTCGGCTGCGGGCGCTCACCCGTCGCGGTCCGCAGCGGGCGCGCGGACGAGCGACGACCGCGTTTCTCCGTCCGGGGTCGTCCCGTAAGATAGCGGGGTCATGACCGACTTCCGCTTCGTGCACGCCGCCGACCTTCACCTCGACACGCCGTTCGAGGGTGTCGCCAAGACGGCTCCCGAGGTCGGCGAGGCTCTCCGCGAGGCCTCCCTCGAGGCGCTCGATCGCCTCGTGACCCTCACGCTCGACGAGGGCGCCGCCTTCCTCGTGCTCGCCGGCGACATCTACGACGGCGCCGAGCGAGGCGTTCGGGCCCAGCTGCGCCTCCGTCGCGCGCTGGAGCGCCTCGGCGAGCAAGGCGTGCGCACGTTCGTCGTCCACGGCAACCACGATCCGCTCTCGGGGTGGTCGGCGATCGGCGCGTGGCCCGCTGGCGTCCACGTCTTCGGGTCCGGCGACGTCGAGGCCGTCCCCGTCGAGATCGGCGGCGAGGTGGCGGCGACGGTCCACGGCGTGAGCTACGCGCATCGCGAGACGAGCGAGAACCTCGCTCTGCGCTTCGCCCGCGGCGAGGCGCCCGGCCTCAACATCGGTGTGCTGCACGCCAACCTCGGGTCCGACCCCGAGCACGCCGCCTACGCGCCGTGCTCGCTCAGTGACCTGCGCGCCGCGCGGCTCGACTACTGGGCGCTCGGGCACATCCATCGCCGTCACGAGGTGAGCCGCGACCCGTGGGTCGTGTACCCGGGCGACACCCAGGGCCGCAGCCCCAAGCCCGCCGAGAGCGGGGCCAAGGGGGCGCTCGTGGTCGAGGTCGCCGGCGCCGCCGTGCGCGAGGTCCGCTTCGTCGCCACCGACACGGTGCGCTTCGTGCACGGCGCGGTCGACGTCTGCGGTCTCGACGACCTCGCGGCGCTGCGCGCCGCCCTCCTCGAGACCGCCGACGCCTTACGCGTCGAGCACGCCGGCCGCGGGCTGCTCGTGCGGCTGCGGCTGCGAGGCCGAGGCCCGGCGCATGCCTTGTTGCGCGCGCCGCGGGCGGTGGCCGACCTCCTCGACGACCTCCGCGACGAGTGGCGGGGCGCCTCGCCCTTCCTGTGGCTCGAGTCGCTGCGCGACGAGACGCTCTCGCCGCTCGATCGCGACGAGGTCAGCCGGCGCGGCGACTTCTCGGCCGAGCTGCTGACGCTCGCCGACGGCTTCCGCGACGACGGCGAGCGGCGTGCGGCGCTGCTGCGCGAGCTCGACGAGCCGCTTCAGCGGGGGCGCGCCGCGCGCTGGGTGACCCAGCTCGACGGCCCCGAAGCCGAGCTCGAGGTGCTCGGGCGCGCCGAGGCGCGCGCCCTCGACCTGCTCGAGCAGGAGCAGGCGTGACGGTGGCCCGCGACGACGCCGGGGCCGGCGGCGGGTCGGGGGCCCGCGGCGGCGACGCCGGGGCCCGGAGCGACGGCGCCCGCCCGGTCTTCGCCGCGCCCGCGCCCGCGCGCATCGTCCGTCTCGACGGCTGGTGGGTCGACGGCTTCGGCGCCCTCCGCGATCTCGAGGTCGGCGGTCTCTCCCCTCGGCTCACCGTGCTGCTCGGCGCCAACGAGGCGGGCAAGAGCACGCACCTCGCCTTCCTCCGCTACATCCTCTTCGGGTTCCCCAAGCGCTCCACCGCGCTGCCCCAGTACGATCCCGTCGGCGGGGGGCGTCACGGCGGCCGGGTCGCGCTGCGCGATGGCCGGGAGCACTACGAGCTCTGGCGCTACAAGGACGACAAGGCGCCCCGGCTCGTCGGTCCGGGGGGTGACGAGGTCGGAGAACACGTGCTCGCGAGCCTTCTCGGGCACGCCGACGCCGGTCTCTTCCGCTCCGTCTTCGCCTTCGGCCTCAGTGAGCTGCAGTCGTTCGCCACGCTCACCGAGGAGGGCGTCCGGCAGCACATCTTCAGCGCCGGTGTCGTCGGGGCCGGGCGCTCGGCGCGCGAGGTCAGCCGGCAGCTCGGCAGGCAGCTCGACGAGCTGCTCAAGGGCACGAGGGGCAAGGCGCAGATCAACGACCTGCTGCACGAGCTCGAGCTGCGTCGGGCCGAGCTCGTGGCGGCGGCCGGCGAGGCGGCCGCGTACGGCGAGCGGGTCGCCGAGGAGCGGCGGGCGCTCGAGGTCGCCGAGGAGCATCGCCGGCGCTCGGCCGACGAGCGCGTCGCCCGGGCGCGGCTCGCGGCCCTCGGCGAGCTGTGGCCGCGCTGGCACGAGGCCCGCGAGGCCGAGGTCGAGCTCGAGGCCCAGTCGCCCGTCGCTGCCGAGACGGTCACGACGCTTCGCGCCCTCGCCGGGGGACTGGGGGTGCGCCACGAGCGTCTCCAGCGCCGCGACGAGCTCCGCGGCGCGGCCGAGCAGGCCGACCGCGCCGTGTCGGCCACGCTCGACGAGCTGGGGGCCGGCTGGACCGTGGAGCGGGTCATGGCCGTCGACCCGTCCATCGTCGGGCGCGACGACATGCGGCAGTGGGAGCGACGTCTGTCCGTCTGCGCCGAGGCCGAAGCCGAGGCGCGGCGCGCCGAGACGGCCGCGGTCCGAACGCGCCGCCGAGCTCGAGAGCGAGCGGGAGCAGCGCGCCTCGCGGCTGCCCCAGGCTCCTCCGGCGCCGCTGGCCGAGATCGAGGCCCGCGAGGACCTGCTCGTGCGGCTGCGAGAGGCGCGCGCCGAGGTGCGCGCCGCGCAGGGCGCGGTGGGGCCCCGGGCGGCCGGCTCGCACCGCCTCCTGCTGGTCGCCGCGCTCGCCGCCGCCGCGCTGGCCGTCGCCTTCGCCGTCGTCGGCGCGACCGGCGCCGCGGGCGCCGGCATGTGGCCCGCGGCGGCGGTGGCGGCCGTCGTCGCCGTCGCCCTGGCCGGGGTCGCCTGGGGCCGCGCCCGCCCGCCCGCCGCCGGCCTCGAGGTCGTACGAGAACGGGGCGAGGAGCTCGCGCGTCGGCTCGGGCTGCCGCCGGCGCCGTCGGCGGCCGAGATCGACGCCGTCGAGGTCCGCCTGAGGGCCGAGCGTACGGCGCGCATCGAGTACGAGGGCCTGCGGCGCCGGCTCGACGACGACGAGGCGGCGCTCGGCCGCGCACGGGCGGCGCTCGACCAGCGGCGCGCCGAGCGCGTGGGAGCTACGGAGAAGCTCGGTGAAGCCGAGGCGGAGTGGCGCCGCTTCAAGGCGGAGCGAGGCCTGCCCGAGACGCTGTCGACGGAGGGGACGGTCGAGTGGCTCGCGGCGCTCGACCGTTGCCGCGAGGCGCTGGGGCGACGCGCACAGGCGTCCGCGCAGGCGGCGGAGCTCGAGGACGAGGCCCTCAAGTGGGAGGCGACGGCGCGCGACGCCCTTGCGGCGGCAGGTCGCGAAGTCGCGCGCCTCGACGCGGCCGGTCTCGAGCTGGCGCTCACCGAGGCCTGCGCCGCGGCCGACCGACGCGCGGAGTCGGAGCGGCGGGTGCTCGAGGCCGAGCAGGAGCTGCGGGCCCGCTTCCCGTCCGACGACGATGCGGCTCGCGTGCGGCAGGAGCTGGCCTCAGGGGACCCCGAGGTGTGGGCGGTAGCGCTGCGCGCAGCCGACGCCCGGATCGCCGAGCTCGAGCGCGAGCAGGAGCAGGCGATCCGCCAGCACGAGAACGTCCGCCGGCGGCGCGAGGAGCTGGAGCGCTCGGCCGACGTGCCGAGGCTGCAGGCAGAGCTCGAGGGCCTGCGAGCCGAGCTCGACGACGCCGTCGCGCGCTACCGTGAGGTCAGGCTGGCGAAGGCGCTGATCGACCGTACGCTGCGCGAGTTCATGCGTACGCGACAGCCCGCGGTGCTGGCCGCGGCCGGCGCGGCCTTCGCTCGCGTCACCGCCGGCCGCTACACCGCCGTGCTTCAGCCGGAGGACTCCGACGACGACCTTCGGGTCCTGGGCGCCGACGGCGTCGCGAAGTCGCTGGCGACGCTGAGCCGCGGCACCGCCGAGCAGCTCTATCTCTGCCTTCGCCTCGGCTTGGCGCGGGAGTTCGCCGCTCGCAGCGTCGCCCTGCCCTTCGTGATGGACGACTGTCTCGTCGACTTCGACCCGGAGAGAGCCGCCGCCACGGCCGAAGTGCTGGTCGAGTTCGCCGGCGCCAATCAGGTGATGGTGTTCACCTGCCATCCCGAGACGGCAGCGCTGCTGCGCACGGTCTCGGGCGGCGACGCGGCGGTCATCGAGCTGTGACCGCGAGTGACGCGCCCGGCTGACGGGTGACGGAGAAAAAGGTGGCGGGCGGTGGATGGGCCTTCGCACCGCCCGCCAGAGCACAGGGGTATCATGTCGACCGCCGCCTGGGGCCGGCGGCGGCCGGCGTAGCGCTCCTGCCGCATCTCGGAAGGACGGCCGGAGCACGCAATGCCGATGCTCTGCAGCGGCTCGGCAGGGACACCCCAATGAGTCCAACGCCGCAACGGCCGCGGTGTTAACCAACAGCGTGGACCGTCCCGGCGAGCGCGGGAGAGCCGGCGCGTGGTGCGCGGCGTGCGGGCGACACTCGACCCCCTCTCAGGCGAGCACGGTCAGCGCGGCGGGCACCACTTCGACCACGAGGGGCAGGTCCCCGAGCGGCTCGCCGTCGACGTCCAGGGGGAAGACGCGGCCGGCGCCCACGGGCGCCGAGGGCGCGAGCTCGAGGCGGCGGCAGACGAAGTGCCCGACGCCGCGCTTCGTCAGGTGGGTACCGGAGTAGACGCTGGCGAAGTCCTTCAGCATCGTGACGCGGGACCGCCGCTCGATGGTGACGACGTCGAAGACGCCATCGTCGACGCGGGCGCCGGGGGCGATGCGCATGCCGCCGCCGAAGGTGTGACCGTTGCAGACGGCGACGGCGAAGCCTTCGAGCTCACGCTCGAGCGGGGCGCCGTCCCCGAGGGTCGCGCGGCAGTCGAGGCGCCTCCGCCGGCAGGCGGCGAGCGCGGCGAGCGTCGCCAGCATGTACGCAGGGCGGCCGCCGAGCCGGTCGGGCAGCGCGGCGACGTAGCGGTCGACGAGGCCGCCGATGCCGGCGGAGAGGACGTTCACCCAGTAGCACTCCGCCGCTCGGCCGTCGGCGCCCGTGAACGCCGCCCGGCCGACGTCGACCGTGCGGCGTCGCCCGGCGCCCAGGGCGTCGAGGTACACGGCGGGGTCGTGAGCGAGACCGAGGGAACGACCGAAATCGCTGCCCGTGCCGACGGCGAGGATCGCCAGGGCCGGTCCCGCCGGCACGCCCTCGGCGAGGAGGCCGTTGGCGACCTCGTGCACGGTCCCGTCGCCGCCGAGGGCCACGACGAGCTCGCGTCCCGCCGCGGCAGCGCCCCGCGCGAGCTCGGCCGTGTGGCCGGGGCGGGCGCTGACGACGAGGTCGACGTCGCCCACGCGCTCGCGGACCGCGGCGAGCAGTGCCTCGATGTCCTGGGCGCTGTGGCCCCGGCCGGCGGCGGGGTTGGCGATGACGAGTGGGCGCGACACCCGCCGAACGCTACCAGACGGACGCCGGCTTGGGGAGGAGGATGGGACGCGCCGGAGGCGCCCGTGGCCCGCGTGGGGCCGGCGTTCAGGTCACGCCGTCGAGGACGTGGCCGGCCCGCAAGCCGGGCCGTCGGGGGTGTGGTCGGCGTTCAGGCGACGCCGGCGGGCGCGCGGACCGGGTCATCGACGCGCACGAAGGTGCGGCACGACCCGGTACACAGCCCGCAGTCGATGCACAGATCCTGATCGACGCGTGGCGCGGAGTGGATGTCGTCCTGGACGATGGCGCCGGTGGGGCAGACGTGGACTGTGGGGCAAGCGTGGTTCTTCGGGCAGAAGCGCTCGTCGACGGCGATCATGGGGTCTCCGTGGGTCGTGTGGGGTCGTGGTCGCTGCACGAGTCTATACCCCCAGGGGGTATATGTCGACACCGTCGCGGCCAGGTGCGGCTGCGATAGGATGACGGCGTGAGCATCGACGACACGTTCGCGACGCGCGACGACCCCCTGCTCGTCAAGACCGCGGAAGGCTGCCCGTTGCCCCTGCGGCTGCTGGGGCCGCGTGAGGAGGACGGCGCGCCGGCCGTGCTCCTGCTCGCCGGGGGCGACGGGTCGATGCGCTGGTGGCGCGCGCTGCTGCCGGCGCTCTGTCGTGACGAGAACGAGCGCCGGCTCTTCGGACCGCTGGCGCCACCCCTGGCTTTCGACGCCGCGCTTCGGGTCGCGGTGTGGGACGCGCGGGGCGGCGGCCGGGCCGGGCGCGGCCACGGGGTGGCGGCGCCCGGCCCGGCCGCCGCCGACGCCCTGCGCATGGCGCGCGGTCTCTTCCAGGTCCCCGTCCATCTGGTCGGGCACGGTCTCGGAGGAGCCGCCGCGGCGGTCGCCGCCCTTGACGCGCCGGACCTCGTCGCTTCGCTCACCCTGGTGTCGGCGCCGCTGGCGGCCGACGACGCGGCGGCCGACGACCTCGCGCTGTCGGGGCCGGAGAGCGTCGCGAGGGCGCTCGCCCCAGGTTGGGCCGGGCGCCACCGGCAGGCGGCGGCGGCACTCCTCGCCGAGGCCGGCGCCGCGGCCGCGTGGGCGGAGAGGCTCGGGGCGGACCGCCCGACCGGAGCCGCCGCCACCTTCGACGACCTCGACCTCGAGGGACGTCTCGCCGCGCTCGACCGGCCTCTGCTCCTCATCCACGGCCTTCGAGACGCGATCGTGCCCCCCGACAGGGTCCGGGCGTTCGCGCGCCGGGCCCGGGTGGGCGCGCACCTGCTCGAGCTCGACGGCGGCCACCTGCTGCCCGTCGAACGCGCCCCCGAGGTCGCGGCGGCCGTCGTCGCGCACGTCGCCGCCGCCGAGGCCGACCGCCGCCGCGGCTGAGGACACCGTCGCGGCGCGCAGGCCAACCGCCGCCGCCGCGGCCCACCGTCGCCGCTCGCGCTACCGCCGCGGCTGCGGACGACCGACGGCGCTGAGGTCGGCCGCCGAGGCCGCGTGCGCAGTTCGCACAGGTTCGCCGGCGCGCGACGGCGAAGATTCTCACCTGTCCGGCCCGCGGGGCATCTGCTATGAATGGTCGGCGGCCGCCGCAGCGGCCACCGACCCGCGCGCGATCGGTGAGACACGCGGCGCGGGCCGGGGAGTCCAGCGGACCGTGCGCCCCCGTCGACGGAGGGCGCCCAGTGCCAGGGGGTCGACCAGTGTCACAGCGCGAACGCCCACCGATCCAGCCGCTGGGGCCGGCCAGCGTAGGGACGCACTACACGACCGGCGAGCTCGACGCGCTGCGGCAGGCGACGCTCGACATCCTCGAGACGGTCGGGGTCCAGTTCCCCTCCGCGCGGGCTCTCGACCTGCTCGCCGAGCACGGGGTCCGCGTCGACCGCGAGCGGCGGGTCGCCATCTTCGCTCCCGACCTGGTCCTCGACGCCGTCGCCCGGGCGCCGCGCCGCTTCGTGCTCGGCGCCCGCGACCCGGAGTGCGACCTCGAGGTCGGCGACGGGCGCACCTACTGCACGACCGACGGCTGCGGGACGAAGGTCTTCGACGCCGGAGGCCGGGACGACCCGGCTCTCGACCAAGGCCGACGTGGCCGCCGTGACACGCCTGCAGGACGCCCTCTCGAGCATCAGCTTCTGGTGGCCCACGGTCGGCGCCGGGGACTGCGGCGAGACGGCCCAGCTGCACGAGCTCGACGCGGGCTGGAACAACACCGTGAAGCACCTGCAGGGGATGGTGAACGGCGACCGCGAGGCACGGTACGCGGTGGAGATGGCGCGCGCCGTGGCCGGGGGCGCCGAGAGCCTCCGCCGCCGGCCCGTCCTGAGCGACCTCATCGGCACCGTCTCGCCGCTCATGCAGGACACCGACGGCATCGAGGCGGCGCTCGTCTTCGCCGAGGCCGGGGTGCCGGTCTGCTTCGTCACCATGCCGACGCTGGGCACGACGGCACCGGCGACCCAGGCGGGGGCCTTCGCTCTCGGTATGGCCGAGGTCGTCGCCGCCGTGGTGCTGCTGCAGCTCGTGGCCCCGGGGGCGCCGGTCCTGGGGTCGATCATGCAGAGCTATGCCGACCCCAGGACCGGCGCCTTCGTGAGCTTCCCGCTCGACACGCGCACGCGCGGCCTGGCCACGGCGCTGGTCCACCACTGGGGTCTGCCGGCCGAGTCGGCCGCCTGCGGCACCGACTCGAAGCTGCCGGGCACCTGGCAGGCGGGTGTCGAGGAGGCCTTCGACCTGGCGCTCGCCGCGCGCGAGGGGTCCGAGCTGATGCCGTCGATAGGTCTCGTCGACGTGTACACGACGTTCTACGCGGAGCACCTCATGCTCGGTGACGACCTCTATCACCGGGCGCGCACCTCGCTGCTTCCGCTCCGCGTCGACGACGAGACCCTCGCCCTCGACGCGGTGCGCGACGTCGGGCCCGGCGGGCACTTCCTCGCGCACCGCCACACGCGCACGCACATGCGCTCGTCCGTCGTCCAGGCGATCACGCAGCAGCCCGGCGCCGACGGCGTCTTCCGCGATCCCGTGGAAGTCGCGCGCGAGCGCGCCGCGCGGCTCTGGCGCGAGCACGAGCCGGAGCCGCTCGACGACGGCCTGCGGGCCGAGCTGACGCGCATCCTCGCCGCGGCCGACGCCGAGCTGCGCGGCTGAGCCGCGCCGCCGGCCTCTGCGGGCGCGCCGGCGCGCGCGTCTCGCGACCGGATGCGGCCCTCGCGTGCGACTCCGGCCGTCACCCGGAGCGGAGGTCAACGACCGGGGTCCAGCCACGGCGGTAGAATCGACGTACACGGCCGCGGCGGCCGCCGCGGCGAAATCGACCGAGGAGGACCCGATGACCGAGACAAACGCAGAGCGACAAGGCGCGGTCGTCGAGCGCTCGCTGGCCTTCGCCGTGCGCGGCGAGACGGCCACGATCGGGCAGAGCGCCGTCGGCCGTCGTGGCGACGACCGGCGCGACCGAGGTGCGCCAGAGCATGGTCGCCTCAGTGCTCTCCGGTGGCGGCGCGTCTGTCGCCCAGGGCTACGCCACGGCGATCGTCGCCGCCGGCGACGCGCAGGTGCGGCAGGGCGGCGCGCAATGGATGTTCTCCGCCGGCGACGTGACGGTCGACTGGGGCGGGGCCGCGCTGGTGGCGGCACCGACGGTGAAGGTCGAGCGCGGCGTGGTCGGGCTCGTCCTGGCGCGCCGCGCGGAGCTCGGCGACGGGGTGCGCGTGCTCCTGCAGCCGCGCGGCGCGGCGGCGCTCGGCGCCGGCGTCGGGCTCGCGGTCGCCACCGTGATGGCGGTCGCCGGCGCCGGCGTTCTCAGGCGCCTGGTCTCGGGGCGACGCGACTGAGGGCTCGCCCGGCGATGGGTCGCGGGAGCGACGGCGAGGCGGCCGTCGGGCCGGCGGTGCGCGCGGCGGCCCTGGTCGCGCGGATCGAGAGCCTCGGCAGCGAGGCCGACCGCGCCGGCATGGCGCGCTACGGCATCAACGTCGAGCGCGCCGCCGGCGTGTCGATCTACGAGCTGCGCCGCATCGCCGGGGAGCTCGGGCGCGATCACGAGCTGGCCCTGGCGCTGTGGGCGACGGGCCTGCACGAGGCGCGCCATCTGGCCGGCATGGTCGACGACCCCGCCCTCGTCGACGAGGCCCAGATGGAGGACTGGGTGCGCGCCTTCGCCTCGTGGGACCTCTGCGACCAGGTCACCTCGAACCTGTTCGACAAGACGGCCCTCGCCTACGCGAAGGCGCGCGAATGGTGTGGGCGCGAGCCCGAATTCGAGAAGCGCGCCGGCTTCGCGACCATCGCCGCCCTGGCCGTGCAGGACAAGGCGGCGGGGGACGAGCCCTTCCTCGAGTTCCTCGAGCTCGTCCGTCGCGAGGCGGGCGACGGGCGCAACTACGTGAAGAAGGCGGTCAACTGGGCGCTGCGCAACATCGGCAAGCGCGACCTCGCCCTGCACGCCGCCGCCGTGGCGTGCGCCGAGGAGATCCTCGCCGACGCCGAGGCTGGGGGAGAGGGCGCGCGCAGCGCCCGCTGGGTGGCGCGCGATGCCTTGCGCGAGCTTACTTCGGAGAAGGTGCGCCGCCGCCTGGAGGCGCGCGGGCGGTGAGCGGCGCGGGGTCGGCCTGCCGCGCCACGGCGCCGGGCACGACCGGGCACGACCCGTGAGGCTTCGGACCCCCGTGGCCGCCGGGACCGCGCGCGCCGGCCCCGACGGGCTCGCGAGGCGGTTGCCACCCCCCGGATGCCGCCATACTATGGTCGCCACCCTGCGTCACGATCGGGGCCGACGAAAGGGGACGCGTGGAGGGCAGCACGCGCACTGAGCGGAGCGCCAGGTTCGTGGCCGCCGCCCGCCGGCACCCGCAGGTGGTCCGGCGTCTCGAATGGCTGCAACGCCACCCTGCCGTCGTGGGAGCGCTCGCCGCGGCCGGCATCGCGATCGTCTTCTACCTCGACCTGCGCGTCGAGGGTCTCGTCTGGGCCGGCTTCTACCTCGTGCCGCTCACGCTTCTCGCCATCGCGATGCGTCCCCGCGTCGTCGCCGTCGCCGCCGTCGTCTGCCTCGGGCTGACCGTCGGCGTGATGCTCGCGCAGGACATGCTCAACGTCGACACCGGCCTGGTGCTGGTCTACGGCGTCCTCGCCGGCGGCGCCCTCGTCATGCTCTCGTACCTTCTCGAGCGGGTCTCGCTGTACTCGAGCTACGCCATCGTCCGCGCCCAGATGGCCGAGGCCACCGCCGACATCATCGGCTGGGCGCACGATCGCGAGGACCTCGACGAGATGCTCGAGTACGCGCTCGAGCGTCTCGGCGAGCAGGTCGACGCCGTCTCCGGCGTGCTCCTGCTGCGCGAGGACGGGGCGTTCGTGGGGGCGGCCGGGTTCGGCCTGGGCCGCGACGCGCGCTCCGTGCGCGTCGCGGCCCAGGCCGTGCCGGCCGCCGCCGAGGCCCTCGCCGCCGATCGGGCGGTGGTCCGCGATGCCACCGTCGCCGGGGACGCCTTCGCCGGCGAGCTGGCCGCCTTCATGCCGCTCGAGCGTGCCCTCGTCCTGCCGCTCAAGGCGCTGGACAAGGACGTCGGCGTCGTCCTGCTCAGCCGGCCGCGCGAGCGCGGCGACTACCGCGAGGAGCAGATCCTCTTCGCCGAGGCGGTGGCGAGCTACGTCGCCGTGGCGGTCGAGAACGTGGGCCTCATGCTCGAGCTGAGCGGCCGTCGCCGCGCCCTCGAGCTCGTGCGCGACGCGAGCCTCGACTTCGCCCAGGCGGTCGAGAGCAGCGACATCCTCGAGGCCGTGGTCATGCGCCTGCTGACGGCCCTCGACATGGACGCCTGCGACCTCTACGAGGTCGACATCGAGCGTGCGGAGCTGCATCTCCTCGTGAGCTACGGGGACTCGCCGTTCGACGAGCCCGCGTCCGCCGAGCGCGTGTACTCGTTCGAGGAGTTCGCCTCCAGCGCCGCCGCCGTGCACTCGCGCAGCCCGATCGTCATCACCTCGGCGGACGACCCCCGACTGAGCGAGCAGGAGCGCGGCTACTTCCTCCGCTACGGTCACCAGACCCAGCTCAGCATCGCCCTGCGGATCCGCGACCGCGTCATCGGCCTGGTCGAGCTCTTCGACAACGAGGAGGCACGTGCGCTGAGCACCGAGGAGCTCGATCTCGCGCGCACCATCTGCCGCTTCGCCGCCCTCGCCATCGACAAGGCGCGCCTGTACGACGAGCAGCGCGCCACCGCCGAGCGTCTCGACCGCCAGACCATACAGCTCACGCAGCTGCAGTCGTTCTCCCTCGAGCTGAGTCGCAGCCTCGACACTGCCGTGCCCGAGTCGATCATGGCCGAGGTCGGCGAGGCGGTCGTCGAGCTCGTCGGGGTCCGCGCCGCGGCCATCATCTCGTGCGAGGCCGACGTCGTCGGCGTGCGCAAGATGGTGACGAGCCACGACGTCGACGCCGCGGCGCTCGAGGCCGACCTGCTGGGACCGCGACGGCTGCTGCTGGCGCCGCCCGCGGACCCCTTCCTGTCGGCCCCGAACATCGCCTCGTCCAGGCCGGTCGATCGCGGCGGGCTCCTCATCGCGCCCATCGAGAGCGACGCGCCCGTCAACGCCTCCCTGCTCGTCGCCGTCGACAAGTACGACGGGTCCTTCACGGCGTCCGACGGGCTGCTGCTGTCGACCCTGGCGGCACTGCTGGGCTCGAGCCTGCACAACGCCATCGCCTACCAGCGCGAGCACGCGATCGCCGAGACGTTCCAGACCGCCCTGCTCATGGACCCGCCCGTGATCCCCGGGATCGAGGTCGGGGTCTGCTATCGCGCAGCCACCGACGCGGCCCGGGTCGGGGGCGACTTCTACGACCTCGTCTCGCTCGGGCCCGGGCGCCTCATGGTGATGGTCGGCGACGTCTGCGGCAAGGGGCTGACGGCGGCGGCGCAGTCGGCCGTGGTCCGCTACATGGTGCGCGCCTACGCCGCCGACGGGTCGCCCGGCGAGGCCTTGTCGCGCCTCAACTCGACGCTGCTCACGCAGACGCCGTCGCAGCCGTTCGTGACCCTGGTCCTGGCGTATGTGGACGTCGCCCGGCACCTGATCGAGTACGCCAGCGCCGGCCACCCGCGCCCCCTCGTCCTCGCCGGGCGCGAGGAGTTCCCGGTCCCGATCGAGGGTGACCTCCCCGCCGGGGTGCAGCGCGGCGTGGTCTACACGACCAACCGCGTCGTGCTGCCCGACGACTCGTCCATCCTCATGTACACCGACGGCCTCAGCGACGCGCGCAGGGGTCGCGAGCTGTTCACCGAGACGCGCCTCCGCCGTACGTTCGCCGCGCACCACGACCTGCCGGCGCAGGAGCTCGCCGACGCCATGCTGGGGACCGTCGCCGACTTCGCCGAGGGCGTCCTCGACGACGACACCGCGGTCGTGGTGGTGAAGCTGCCCTGAGGCGGAGAGGCGCGGGCGGCGGCGGGCTGGGGCCCGCCGCCGCCCGCGCCTCCGCTCACTGCAGCCGGCGCTTCATCGGGGTCGACCCGTCGTCTGAACCGACCGGTCGTCAGCCGCTCGTGTCGCCCTCCGCCGCCCGGCTCAGGCGGCGGCGCGCGGCTCGCGGCGGACGCCCGTCCGGCGCTGCCCGAGGTGGACCCGCCGCAGGATGGTCGCCCGGTCGACGAGGCCGACGAGACGGCCGTCCTCGACCACGGCGACCGCCGGCGCGCCCTCGGCGCCCATCAGCCGCGCGGCCTCTGCCGCCGGGGTCTCGGGGGTCACCTCGACGATGCCCTGGGCAGCGGTCATCACGTCGCGCACGCGTACGGCCCAGAGGTCTTTGGCCTGCGGCGGGCGCCGGTCGAGCTGGTCGACACAGACCACCCCGTCGTAGAGGCGGTCGTCGTCTTGCGGCCGCACCGGCAGGCAGCGCTCCTCGCCCGCGGCGAAGTAGGCGTCGGCCGCGTGGTCGACGGTCACGTAGGGCGGCACCCAGCGCCCGGGCTCGGCGGCGAGGGCACCGGCGGTGACGCCGTCGAGCCGGGCCTCGAGCTCGACGCCGGTGCAGAGTCTGCCGTGACGCCTGGGTCAGGAACCAGCCGACGAAGGCGAGCCACAGCCCGCTGAACCCGGACGGGCCGAAGAACAGCAGCACGCCGAGGGCGATGAAGCCGTAGCCGAAGACCACTCCGGTCCAGGCGGCGCCGCGCGTGGCGCGGCGCTGGTCGCCGGAGAGGCGCCAGAGCAGGGCGCGCAGGACGCGCCCGCCGTCGAGCGGGTAGCCCGGCAGCAGGTTGAAGAGGGCGAGCACGATGTTGGCGATCGCGAGGTAGAGGAAGACGGCCGCGGCGACCTGCGGCAGCGGGGCGTAGGCGAAGAGCGCCAGCGACGCACCGCCGAGGGCGAAGCTGGTCAGCGGCCCCACCCCGGCCATGACGGCCTCGCGGCCCGGGGAGGACGGATCCCTGGCGATGCTGGCGACGCCGCCGAGCAGGAAGAGGGTCACACCCTTGACCTCGATGCCCTGCCGCTGGGCGACAAGCGCGTGCGCGAACTCGTGGACCAGGACCGAGACGAAGAGCAGGACACTGGCCACCAAGGCCACGCCCCAGTACGTGTCCGGGCTCCAGCCGGGGAACGAGGCCGGGAAGAAGCCGGTCGCGAGCCCCGCGGTGAGGAAGAGGAGGATCAGGAACCAGGTGGGATTCACGCGCACCTCGATGCCGAAGAGCCGCCCGATCTTGAAGCCACCCGTCATGACCCTCACCTCCCGGCCCAGTGTGCTTGCTTGTGCAAAGAGTCTCTACCCCGCGGGGTCTGTCCGGTAACGGACGGCGAGGCTGGGAGGGGAGCCCGGGGGTCGGCGAGGCGCGAGCGGCTCGGGCGGCGCGCCGGGCGGCTCGGGCGAGCGCACAGCGGCTCAGGCGGCGCCCGGCGGCTCAGGCGGCGCGCACCACCGTCGCCGTGGCGTCCGCCACGGCGAGTACCCGTGCGCGCCGCCCCAGCCGCCGCTCGTGTGCGGCGACCGCTTCGGCCACGGTCGCGAAGCAGTCGACGCGCAGCTCGGCGAGGGCGGCGGGGTCGGCGGCGCCGACGACCGCGATGCGGTAGCGCTCGAGGACGCGGGCGACGACCCAGGCGCGCTGGCCGCCCGGGCCGAGCGGTCCCGCCAGGCCGCGCGCGACGAGCTCGGCCGGTGACGACGCAGCGGCGAGAAGGGCGGCGAAGTTGGCTTCGCCGGGGCCTTCACCGGGGCCGTCGGGCATGTCGGCGCAGAGCACGATGAGCCCACCGGGGGCGAGTGCGGGCCGTGCGGTCAGGGCGAGGTAGGTGGCGGCACGGGACGCCTGGTAGTACGAGGCGCTCTTCGGCCGCGCCACGCCGCAGACGGCGACGTCGAACGGGCCCGGGACCGGCCGCAGCCAGGCGGCGCGGTGCGCGCCGGCGAGGCTGCGCTGCGCCGCCCGGGGATCGCCGGCCGCAACGGCCACCGGCCGCCCGACCTCGTCGACGACGACGTTGACGGCGAAGCGCAGGGTGGTGAAGGCGGCGATCTCGTCCAATGCCGTCACGAAAGGATTGCCGTCGAGCGACCCGAGCTCGACCCCAGGCTCGGCGATGAAGGCCGGGCGGTGGGTCCAGGCGATGGTCTCCGCGCCGGCGCAGCCGATGGCGACGCCCTTGACGCCCCCGGAGAAGCCGGCGTACAGGTGCGGCTCGACGACGCCCACGGTCACCGCGAGGTCGGCCTCGGCGACCCTTCGGTCGAGCAGCACCGGCGCGCCGCATCGGGCGACGCCGAGATCGGCCAGCGGCGACTCGAGCCCCTGCGCGTCGACGACGCGCAGGGGCTCGCCGCAGGACGAGCCCAGAAGGGCCCGCTTCTCGGCGGCGGAGGTCGGGGCGTGGAGGCCGCAGCCGACGACGACGGTCACGGCCTCGGACGGGATCGAGGCGCGTCGCAGCTCGCCCAGAACGTGGGGCAGGATGGCCCCGTTCGGGCAGGGGCGGGAGCCGTCGGGCACGACCAGGGCGACGGTGGCGGCGCCGCGGGCCAGCTCCGCCAGGCGCGGCGCCGCCGACGGCGCCGCGAGGGCGCGCCCCAGCATCCGGTCGGGGGCGTCAGGCGGTGCGAGTCGCGCCGGGGGCTCGAAGTGATCCGCCCGTTCGAGCTCGAGGCGGCGGGCCCCGCAGAAGACCCAGGGGCTCGTGGCGGTCAACGGCGGCGGTCGCCCTCTTCGCCGGGGCCGCCCCGGCGCGGGCGGTAGCCGGGCCCGGGTCGCGGCGCCGGCGCGGGGTACCAGTAGTAGGCGGCCAGCATGAGGAAGATGCCGACGATGGGCGGGATCGAGGCGAGCAGCCCGACGACGACCCAGTTGAACTTGCTGCGCCCGGTCTTGCGCGCCGTCAGGTAGCCGAGCGGCACGCAGATGAGCGGCTGCAGGTTCCAGATGATGATGAGGGCGGTCGTCAGGTCCATGGCGCCCGGCGAGTATAGCGCAGGCACGGACCCCGGTCGCCGACGTCGCCTCGGCGAGCCGGGCGCGCGGCGCGTCGCGGCGTCGCGGCCGACTCAGTCGCCGTCGTAGCGGGCGAGCAGCTCGTCGACGGCTCTGGCGAGGTCCTCGACCGCGTCGGGCGGCGAGAGCGGCCGGGCCTCGCCGCCGAAGCGCAGGAGCGTCTGTGTGAGCCACCCGGCCTCGACGTAGGGCTGCACGGCGACGCACGCGCCGTCGGGCAGCGTGCGCACCGGCTGGCGCTCCTCGATCCAGCGCGCCACCGTCGGGCCGTACCAGACGTGCGCCGACCGGGGTGCGTAGGCGGCGGAGGAGGGGATGCCCTCGCGGCGATAGAGGTCGAGCTCGATGTCGGTGCGCGCCGTGAAGCGCTCGGCGAGCACCCTCGCCTGCTTCGTGGTGGCGACGCGGAACACGCGCCGGCCGCCGGCCGTGCGGCACCAGGCGACGTAGTACCACTCGCCGCGCCCGCGCACGAGGAGGTACGGCTCGACCGTGCGCCGTGTCGTGCGGTCGCTGCCCTCGGCCCAGTACTCGATGTCGAGAAGACGGCGCTCCTTGACGGCGAGGTTGACGGCGGCGTGGACGGCGTCCAGGCCGGCCAGACCGGCTCCGGCGACCACCGTCGACCGGCCGTGCCGGGCGCGGCCGAGCTTCGTCGCCGCGCTCTGCAGGGCCGCACCCGACTCCGCCGGCAACTGGCCGCCGACGAGCTCGATCGCGAGGAGCAGCGTGTCGGCCTGGAGCGGCGAGAGCCGCGCCGGGCGCTCGAAGGCCTCGGCCGCGAGGTCGCAGGTGACGCGGAGGCGGCCGCGCCCCTCGAACTCGGCGAAGAGGAGGGCGCCATCGGCGCCGAAGTTGACGAGGTTCAACAGCCGCACGTCGGCGCGCAGTTCGGCAGCGGTCAGGTCGAGGTCACGACACACGAGGTCGACCGGCAGCAGCCCCTCGCCGTCGCGGTCGCAGTGGCGCAGCAGGTACGTCGCCAGCGCGGTCAGCCGGGTGAAGCGGTCGACCTCCACCCGCCAATCCGCATCCCGTCGCCGGCGTCCGCGGCGGGCGCCCGGCGGCCGCGGCCGGGACGCCGGGCTCATCGTCCGTCGGCAGCGCGGGCGCCGGAGCGGCGAGCCGGTCGCGGAGCCGGCGGAGCTGCGCGACGAGCTCGTCGCGCAGCTCCGCCGGCCCGAGCAGCTCGGCGGCGGCGCCCAGGCCGAGCACCCAGGAGAGCAGCGGCCGCGCCTCGGCGTAGGCGGTCTCGTAGACCAGCCCGCCGTCGTCGCGCGCCGTGAGACGCCCGCAGTGGGCGAAGTGCGCCTCGACCCACCAGGCCATCGACGGGGCGACGGCCACCCGGACGGTGCCACGGGGGGATCCGAGCTGCCAGGGCGGACGGTCGCGGTAGGCGCCGAGGTCGAAGTCCTCGGGTCGCGCGAAGTCGTGCGGGGCGCGCGAGGCGTAGGTGACGCGCGAGCGGATCCGCGAGAGGCGGAAGGTGCGCAGGGCGTCGCGCAGGTGGCAGCGCCCGATGAGGTACCACTCGTCGCCGACGAGCTGGAGGCCGTAGCGGGTCGACGGTGCGCTCGCGGAGCTCGTCGCGCGAGATCGCGTAGTAGGCGAAGGACACCGTCTTGCGCTCGGCGATCGCCGCCTGCAGCTTGGGCAGCGCGGCGGCGGCTGCCGGCGGCTCGTCGTCGGCGAGCACGGTGACCGGCGCCGCGGCGGCGTCGGCGAGGAGCTCGGGCCGGCCCTGGGCGAGGCTGACGAGCGCGAGGCGCAGGGGACGCGAATAGGCGAAGCGCCGCTCGAGGACGGCGAGGCAGGTGGCGAGCGCCAGGAGCTCCTCCCGCGTGAGGCCGACCGGCGTCAGGTAGTAGGCGGTCGGTGAGAGACCGTACAGCTCGCCGCCGCTCGTGCGGGTCGGGGGTGGCGGCGATCTCGATGCCCAGGGCGGCGAGCTCGCTGCGGTCCTCGTAGAAGCGGCGCTTGAAGGCCTCGGTCGTCATCGAAGGGTAGCCCTCGACGAGCGCGCGGATCTCGGCCGTGCTCACCGGGCGGCCCTGCCTCGAGAGCAGCAGGGCGACGAGCGAGAGGCGACGGATCAGCTTGTCGGCGTCTTTCGCGAAACCCTCTTCGCGGGTCGAGCGGCTCTTCGTGTTCACGGTGCGCGGCTCCGGCGGTCGTCGGCGAGGTGGCGTCGGCCTCGCTCGGGCGAGGCCCCGCCAGTCGTATCTCTTCGTTCGCGCCGCGGCGCCGCGGCTCCTGCCGGGGCGGGTGACGCTCAGGCGGGGTGACGCTCAGGGGCGTCGCGAGCCGGTCCGGCGGCGCGAGGAGGACCCGCGCCGCCGGACCGGCCCTCTGTACGGACGGGGTCGCCGCAGGGCGGTCACCGCGCCGCGGCGACCCGGGCCGGCCGCTGCGCGCCCGCAGCCGGCGGCTACCGCGCCCGCCGCCGCGATCACCGCGTCGAACTCGCGGCCGAGGTCCTCGGGGAACTCGAGCGTCGGCGCCGCGAGGATCTCCGCCACCCGCTCCTGTGCCTTCTCGACGATGCCCTTGGCGCCGGCCGACTGCCAGGCGTCGTACGAACCGGTCTCGCCGAGGCGCGCCTGCCAGAGCTCGCGCACGTGCCGCCTGGTGTGAGCGTCGAAGAGGTAGTCGCCAGCGAAGCCCATCCTCTTGATGAGGTCGACGGCCATCGTCTCGTCGCTGACCTCGACCCCGCGCAGGATGCGCTTGACCATGCCGAGCATCTCGTCGTCGACGACCATGTTCTCGAGGCAGAGGATGCGCGAGCCGTCGAGGAGGCCGGTGCCGAACGTGACGTCGGCGCCGTTGGCGTAGGCCATGAACATCGCCAGCGTGTTCTCGTAGGCCGACTGCACGCCGGGCTCCTTGGCCGTGGTCGCGCCGGCGCCGTACCAGGCGGGGACGCCGTAGAAGTCGGCCATGTGACCCTGGACGGAGCGCAGCAGCATGGCCTCAGGGGCGTTGCTCGCGTACGCCCCGCTGCTCATGTCCATCGCCGTCGGGCCACCGCCGTGGATCACCTTGGCGCCGGGGAAGGCGAGCTGCACGAGCACGGCGGCGCTGACGAACTCGGCGTTGTTGACGACGGCCGAGCCTGCGACCGTCACCGGCGCCGTCGCGCCGAGGATCGGCATGGGGTAGAAGCTCACCGGGATGCCCGCCTCGGCCAGGGTCAGCGCCAGGTCCATGCCGAAGCGCTCCTGGTGCAGGGGCGAGACGGTGCAGATGATGGCCGTGAACGTCGGCCGGCGCCGGAGCTCCGCGCTGCCGCCGGCCACGGCCTCGGCCATGCGGACGAGGTGCCGCGCCTCCCAGTCCTCCTTGATGGAGACGACGATGCTGTGCTTGGCCGAGTGGCGCAGGCAGGCGTCGAACTCGTGCAGCACGCGGGTCTCGGGCGGGCAGTCCTGGGCCGAGACGACGGCCGAGGTCGCCGAGACGTGGTCGAGCGCCTGCACGACCTTGGCGCAATCGGCGAGGTCCTGCTTGCGCGAGGGCCGCACGGTGCCGTCGAACTCGCGTCTGAAGACGCCGCAGCCGTCGGAAGAGATGTAGATGTGCTCGCCGTCGAGGGGCAGGTCGTACTCGGGCTCGCGGCCGCCGAGCACGAACTCGTGCGGCAGGGTGGCGAGGGCCTGCTCGACGAGCTCGGGCGGGAGCTTGGCCACCGTCGACTCACGGTCGACCGCGGCGCCGTGCGCCTCCAGCACGTCGAGGGCGCGCTGCGAGTGGTAGGTGACGCCGACCTCGGCGAGCACGTCGAGGGTGGCCTCGTGGATCTGGCGGACCTCGTCGGCGTCGAGGAGCGCGAGCTTGACGCGCCGGCCGACGTGGCACTGGTCTGCGTAGGGCATGGGGCTCCTTTCAGGACGCGGCCTGCTCGGCCGCGGAGATGATGGCGTCGAACTCGCGCCGGAGGTCGTCGGGGAGCGGCTCGGGTTCGACGGCGAGGAGCTCGTCGACCCGGCTGCGGGCGCGCTCGGCGAGCGAGGGCGCGCCCGCCGCCCGCCAGGCCTCGTAGCTGCCGGTCTCGCCGAGGCGGGCGCGCCAGAGCTCGCGGACGTGGGCCCGCGTGTGCGCGTCGGAGAGGTAGCCGCCGTCGAAGGCCTGCCGCTTGATGAGGTCGACGGCGAGGTGCTCGCCGTCGACCTCCACGCCACGCAGCAGGCGGGTGACCATGCCGAAGACCTCGTCGTCGAGGACGAGCTGCTCGAGGGCCATGATCTGCGAGCCGTCGATCAGGCCGCTGCCGAAGACGAAGTCGGCGCCGGCGAGAAACGCGACGAGCATCGTGAGCGCGTTCTCCCAGGCCGCCTGCGGGTCGGTCGCCTTGGCCTTGGTGCCGCCGTAGCCGAGGCCGGCGGGCAGGCCGTAGAAGGCCGCCATCTGCGCCTGCACGCCGCGCAGCAGCATCGACTCGGGGACGGCGGCGAAGTAGGCGCCGGTGCGCATGTCGAGCGCGGTCGGCCCACCGGCGTGGATGATCTTCGCGCCGGGGTGGGCGAGCTGGACGGCCGTCACGGCGGCCACGATCTCGCAGTTGTTGACGATGGCCGTGCCGGCCGGCGTGACCGGCGCCGTCGCCCCGAGGATCGGCATCGGGTAGAGCATGAAGGGGATGCCGGCCTCGGCGAGCGTGAAGGCGAGGTCCATCCCGAAGCGCTCCTGGTGGAGCGGCGAGACGGTGCAGAGGATGGCCGTGAAGAGCGGGCGGGCGGCGAGCTCCTTGCGAGCCGCCCGCGATCGCCTCGGCCATCCGGATCAGGCTGCGCGCCTCCCGGTCCTCCTTGACCGACACGACGACGGCGTGCTTGGGCGAGGCGCGCAGGCAGGCCTCGAGCTCGTGCAGCACGCGCGACTCGGCCGGGCAGTCCTGCGCCGAGACCAGGGCCGCGGTGGCGGAGAGGTTGTCGAGACCGTCGGTGACGCGGGCCGCCTCGTACACGTCGCGCTTGGTCGAGTCGCGCACCGTGCCGTCGGCGTCGCGCACGCGCGTCGCGCAGCCGTCGGCGGTGAGGTAGGCGTGCTCGCCGTCGATGGGCAGGTCGTAGTCGGGCGTGCGGCCGCCGAGGACGAAGGCGCGCGGGATCGTCGCGACCGCGCGCTCGACCACCTCGGCGGGGATACGTGCCACCGTGCTCTCGCGGTCGACCGTGCAGCCGTGCGCCTCGAGCACGTCGAGGGCACTCTGGGAGTGGAAGGCGACGCCGACGTCGGCGAGCACCTCGAGACTGGCCTCGTGGATGCGGCGCACGTCGTCGGCAGGGAGGATGTCGAGGCGTCGGCGGGGGCCGACGCGGCGGGATTCGGCGTGGGTCACGGCGTACGCCTCCTCGTGGGGTCGTGTGGAGCCGGCGACGTGGAACGAAGCGGCCGCGCGGCGGGACGGCGCCCGGGTCAGGCGAGTTCGGCGAACAGCCGGTGACGACGGGCGCGGGCGAGGAGGGGATTAGAAGTCGTGGACCTTGCCGCTCGAGAAGGCGGTCACACGCAGATCGCTGCTGATGTGGGCACGAGGATCGGTCACGCCGCTCTCCAGGCGAGTATCGCGCGTCGGCGGGAGTATATGTCGTCGGACGGGGTGGGGCCAGGGAGAGGTTCGGCCCTGCCGCCCGGTCGGCCGCGCCGTCCGTCGCCTACGTCCGGGCGGTCTCCCGCACGAACCCCCGGTGCGCGCACCGGCTGGCCCAGCCGACGGCCACGGCGACGTACTCGGTGTCGAACTCGAGCTCGTCGCCGACGACGACGGGAGGTTCGGCGTCGGTGACGTCGAGCACGGTGTGGTCGGAGCTGGCGCCCACGATCACGACACCCGGGCGCGTGGGCGTGAGCCAGTGCACGTCGAGGTCGATCTCTCCCATGGCGACGATGGCGCGCCGGCGGACGCCGAGGTCGGGCCACTCGCGCCTCCGCATGAACGCATCGGGCCCCGTCTCACCCTCGGGCGCCGACGGCTTCTCCTTGACCTCGACGACCTCGGCGTACACCTTGAAGGCATCCGGGTAGGGACTCGCCACGGGCACGCCGCTGAGGCTGTCCGTGCCCAGCAGGATGCCCTCGCCGATCCGCAGGTGGTCGACGCGCTCCGGCACGCAGCCGCTCTCCAGGAAGCGCAGGTTGTTCGTGTGACCGCCGCTGACGGTCCGAAACCGCCGGCCGAGCTCCTCCTCGAGGCCCTCGACGAAGGCGGCGAACCCCTGCATGTTCTCCGGGGTGGGGAGGACGCCGCACAGACAGTTGAGGCTGCAGGCCACGCCCGCCAGCTCGAGGCCGGGGAGCTCGAGCGTGAGCCGGCAGAGCGCGGCGGCCTCCTGGGGCATCGCGCCTTCGCGCCGGTCGCCCCACTCGACGATGACGAGGACCTCGTGGCGCTTGCCCTGACGGACGCATGCGTCTGAGAGTGCGTGGAGCACGCGGCCCTCGGAGTTGAGGCTGCTCGTCGTGAGGGCGACGACGTCCTCGACTTCGCTGAGGGCGGGGAGACGCAGCAGCAGCACGTCACAGTCGATGCCGGCGTCGCGGACCCGGCGGACGTTGTCGAGTCGCGACTCTGCGATCGTCGACACCCCGCCGGCGAGGATCGCCCTGACGATCTCGGGCTCCCCGCAGACGCACTTGGTCACCGCGGCCACCGTGACACCGTGCTGCGCGCACTGCTCGACGGTCGCGCGCGCGTTGGCGGTGATCTTGTCCAGGTCGGCGACGATCCTCATGGCTCGCGAACCCTAGTGGGCGCGTCGGGTCCCGTCAACGCGCCGCCGGTCGGGCCGGCGGCCCGGCACGCGGGCGCCGACGTCCGCCGGCTGGCAGGCCCCGCCCGCCCGACGGGCCGCCCCGCCCTGTGAGGCCGCGCCGGCCTGCGGGGCGCCCGCCCGCCGGCGGTATACTGGGCTCCCCTGATCCACTCACGAAGGAGGACGTGCCGTGAACGCTCGTGGCCCTCACCTCTCGACGCGCGCGGGTCGCCTCACCTTCGACGGCGTCGACCTGGTCGATCTGGCCGAGCGTCTGCCGACGCCGTTCTTCGTCTACAGCGCGGCGCGCATCGCCGAGAACGTCGCGACCCTGCGCGACGCCTTCCAGAGTCGTCATCCGAAGACGGAGGTCTTCTTCGCCAGCAAGGCCTGCAGCGCGCTCTGGGTGCTCGACCAGGTGAGGAGGGCCGGCGTCAACGTCGAGGTCAACTCCGGCGGCGAGCTGTGGAAGGCGCTGCACGCGGGCTTCGCCGGGCGGCAGATCGTGTTCAACGGCGTCGCCAAGTCGAGGGCGGAGGTCGAGCAGGCGGTGACGGCCGGCATCCGCGCCGTCGTCGTCGACTCGTTCCGTGAGCTCGAGCGCGTGCACGAGGTGGCGGCCGGCGTCGGCCGCGCCGCCGACGTCGCCCTGCGCATCGACGTCCGCGTGCCCACCGAGACGCACCCCGAGATGCGCACCGCGCACGGGGGCAAGTTCGGCGTCGACCTCATCGACGCCGAGGAGCTCTTCGCGAGCGCCTGCGGTCTCGGCCTCGTCGAACGTCCGCGGGCTCCACCTGCACATCGGCTCGCAGATCACCAGCGTCGACCCGTACGCGCGCGCCGTGGAGAAGGCGCTCGACCTCGTCGACCGGCTCGAGGCCTCGTGCGGCGCGCCGCTCGAGTTCCTCGACATCGGCGGCGGCTACCCGGTGCCGTACGTCGACGCCGCCGACGCCTGCGACGCCGCGGACTATTTCTGCGCGACGACCACGCCGCACGACTATGCCGAGGCCATCTGCGCGCTCGTCGAACGAGCGCCGGCCCGGCCTCGCCCTGTTCATCGAGCCGGGTCGGTACGTGGTGTCCGACGCCGCCGTCGTGGTGGGGCGCGTCGAGAGCGAGAAGACCAAGCGCCTGCTCGACGCCTCCGACCACCCGGTGGGCGAGGAGCACTGGCTGCTGCTCGACACCGGCTACGACACGATCATCGAGCACACGCTGGCCGAGTGGCACTACAGGGCGGTCGTGGCGAACCGCGCCGACGAGCCGGCGGACGCCTCGTTCCGTCTGGGCGGGCCCCTCTGCGACAGCGGCGACGTGTACGTCGGCGACCTCGGTACGCCCTACCGCCGCCTGCCGGCCGCGACCGGCATCGACGACGTGGTCGTCTTTCGCGACGTGGGGGCGTACTCGCTCGACACGATGACCCAGTACAACGGGCGGCCCCGGGCGGGCGCCTACGGCGTGGAGGACGGCCGCCTGGTCGTGATCCGCCGGCCGGAGGCCTACGAGGACCTGGTCGCCTACGACGTCTGGCCGCCGGCGCCCGCCTGAGCGGAGCGTGAGGCGCGGCGGGGCGGCGGGCGCGACGCGCCCGCCGCCCCCGGCTTCACCACTTGGTGTACACGCGAGCGAACTTGTACTTCGTGCTCGAGGACCCGAGCTTCCAGTAGACGTGGTAGTGGTCGGTCGTGTGCGCGTCGATGATCTTCTGGCCCAGCGAGTTCGTGCCGACGCAGACGGCGACGTGGTCCCATGACCCGTCTCCGGTCCAGTCGTAGTAGACGAAGTCACCCTTGGTCACCAGGCTGATCGACGTGACCCACCCGATCCGCCGGCCCGCCCAGGCGCTGATCTGCCTCGAGCACGAGGGCCACGACGTGGTCCAGCGGTCGTCGCTCGGCGAGCTCGTGCCCTCCTTGTCGTACCACCATACCGGGTCGACGAAGATCTCCGGCATGTCTCCGGCCTTGGCGCACTGTGAGGCGTAGTTGCAGCAGTCGGCGGAGAAGCGGACGTAGGTGGAGTTGTAGCTGAGGGCGTAGCGGTCGGCGTACGTCACGGCGCCGGCGCGGTCGTAGTAGATGACCTCGGGATAGATGGCCTGCAGGGCGGGGAGGAGGGTCGCGGCGTCGCTCGTCGCGAGGGCGGGCTGACGGCGGCCGGCGCCGCGGGGCGCCGACTCGCGGTCGCGCGCTCGAGGGCCGCGGCCGCGGCGCTCACCCGAGCGGGGCCCGCGCCGGCGGACTCGAGCAGGGCGGGGGCGAGGGTGTCGGCGCAGCGGTCGGCGGCGACGCGCCACCCGGTGGCGGTACGGCGCAGCGTGAGACGGTGGTCGAGCCCGGAAGCCTCAGTCTCGGCGGCGGCCCCGGCGGCGGCCCCGGCGGCGTGCCAGGTCGTCGTCACGACCGCGTGCGCGTGCACCGTCGCGCCGGCGCCGCCGGCGTCGAGGGCGACTGACCGCACCGTGATCTCGGCGCGCACGTCGTCGACGATGTGCCCGAGGTCGATGTGACGCCGGGCCGCGCCGCGGGCGAGGAGTGCCTGGTGCTGGGCGAGCGGCGAGCCGGGCACCAGCCACGAGCCGAGCGCGGCGGCGGGGTCGGCCGCCAGCGCGGCGGCGGCGCGCGCCTGCAGGTAGCCGCGGGCGATGGCGGCGGGGCCACCAGTCGCCGCGGGCGCCGACGGCGAGGCCGCTGCTGTCGTCGTCGGCGACGAGGCTGCTGCCGCCACTGGCGCGGCCGTCGACGGCGCGGCCGCCGCCGGCGCGGCGAGCGCGCCCAGCACGAGGAGCGCGGCGCCGAGGATCAGGCCGGCGAGAAGCCGGCGGGCCGGGGGAGGGAGGGTGGGCATGACGGACCCCTTTCACGAGGCGGTATGGGCGTGCGGACGGCGTAGACCAGCCAGTCCCCTTCGGTGCCGACCCTCCCCAGGGTGAACGCAAGCGTGCGCAGCCCGCGGCGCGACGGCGATGTCGCGACACGGACGTTGAGACGGACGACGGGCGCCGGCCCGGCCTGCACGGCGACCACTCTCGCGGAACGGAACGTGACGCGCCGCAGACGCCGCCAGAGGCCGGCGGGCCAGCGCACGCCGTCGGCGAAGAGCCAGCGCGCCGCCGCGTACGAGCGGCGGTCGACCAACGTGCAGACGCGGCGGGCGACGACGACGGCGGCGAGGACGTCGACGGCGCCGCCCGCGGCGGGCGACGCGGCGAGGTGCGGCTCGGGCGCCGGCAGCGGCGATGGTGGCGGCGGGGCAGGCTCGCGCCCGGAGGCGGACCCGGCGGCGCAGGCGTAGACGACGCCGGCGAGGAGCAGCGCCGCCAGCAGGGTGCCCAGGGCGAGGATGCGCGGTGAGAGAGCCATGCCGCCATGCTGACGGCGGCTCGTCGCAGGCTCAACGATGACGATCGGGCTCGCCGGTGACGTTGGCCGCCGGTACCGCCGCCGGCTGCGCCGCCGATCGCCGCGCGGTGCTCCGGTCCCCGACCGGGACGCCACGGACGCCGCGGCGTGCCCGCAGGTTCCCTCGCGCGCGGCGGCCGTGTGAGAATCGGCGCATGGCGGAGACACGGCACGGGGGCGCGAGCGACGACGGGCGGGGGCCGGGGCCCGGCGCGGCGGCCGCCGCGCCGGGCCCCGGCCCCCTGCGCGCCGACGTGCGCCGCGGCCTGCGCGCCGGCCTCGCCACCTTCTGGGACCTGATGAAGATGATGGTCCCGGCCTACTTCATCGCCCTGCTGCTCGAGCGCCTGGGCGTGATCGCCGTGCTGGCGGAGGGGGCCGAGCCGGTGATGTCCCTGCTCGGCTTGCCCGGAGAGGCGGCCGTCCCGCTCGTCGTCGGCTACGTCCTCAACATCTACGCCGCGATCGGCGCCATGCAGGCGCTCGCGCTCTCGGCGTCGCAGATCACGGTGCTCGCCATCGCCATCCTCATCGGTCACAACCTGCTGGTCGAAGGCGCGGTCCTCCAGCGCGCCGGCATGAACGGCGTCGCCTTCGGCGTGCTGCGCATCGTCGCCGGTCTCGCCGCGGCCGGGGTCGCGAACCTGCTCATGGGGCTCTTCTGATGATCGCCGCGGCCGGAGTCGCCCGCCCGCTCACGGGGCCGTCCTGATGGACGCCGTCACCGAGTTCCTGGTCACCTTCGTCGAAGGCGCCGGCGGCCTCGCCCTGCGCATGTTCCTCATCGTCGTCCCCATAATGGTGGTGATGGAGGTGCTCGAGGGCACGCGCCCCTTCCGCGCCTTCGTGCGCGCCTGGGCGCGTCTCGTCGGGCGCTGGCTCGGCATGAGCGAGCAGGCGGCGGCGCCGACGGTGGTCGGCTTCCTCTTCGGGCTCGCCTACGGCGGCAGCCTGATCGTCCGCGACACGCGGCGCCACGGCCTGCGCCGCCGCCAGGTCTTCCAGATGAGCGTCTTCCTCAGCATGGTGCACGCCGTCGTCGAGGACTCGCTCGTGTTCATCGCCATCGGGGCGAGCGTCTTCTGGATCGTGGTGTACCGTCTCGTCTGGGCGGCCGCCGTGACCGTCGTTCTGGGAGCGGTCGCCGCCGCCGTGGTCGACCGGCGGCGGGCCCGGCGGGCGCGACCGCCCGTTTGAGCGCCGCGCCGCGAGGGCACTCCCGTTGACACCCTTGCCCGGTCGGCTTGTACTAGGCGCGGACACCATCACGAGAGGACGTCACCATGACCAGGGTCCGGAGCATCACCGAGCTGATCGGCGGCACGCCCCTGCTCCGTCTCAACGGGATCTCGGACGCGAGCGGGGCCGAGGTGTACGGCAAGCTCGAGTCCTTCAACCCGGGCGGGAGCGTCAAGGACCGCATCGGGCTGGCGATGATCGAGGCCGCCGAGCGCGAGGGGCGCATCGGCCCGGGGCGCACCACGATCGTCGAACCGACCAGCGGCAACACCGGCATCGCCCTGGCCATGGTCTGCGCGGCCCGCGGGTACGACGTCGTGCTGTGCATGCCGGAGACGATGTCCGTCGAGCGCCGCAAGCTGCTGCTCGCCTACGGGGCCCGGCTCGAGCTCACGCCCGGGACCGACGGCATGAAGGGCGCGATGGCGCGCGCCGCCGACCTGGCGGCGGCCGGCGGGGACACCTTCGTCCCGCAGCAGTTCGAGAACCCGGCCAATCCCGAGGCCCACGAGCGCACGACGGCCGAGGAGATCTGGGCCGACACCGAGGGCGAGGTCGACGTCTTCATCGCCGCGGTCGGGACCGGCGGTACCGTCACCGGCGTGGGGCGCCGGCTGCGCGAGCGCAAGCCCGGCGTGCGCGTGATCGCCGTCGAGCCCGCCGCCTCGCCGGTGCTCTCCGGCGGGCAGCCTTCGTCGCACCCCCTCCAGGGCATCGGCGCCGGCTTCGTCCCCGAGGTGCTGGACACCGCCGTCTACGACGAGGTGCTGACGGTCGAGGCCGACGACGCCTTCGCGGCGGCGCGGCGCCTCGCCACCCAGGAGGGCGTCCTGGTCGGCATCTCGGCGGGCGCCAACGTGTGGGCCGCGGAGCAGGTCGCGACGCGCGCCGAGAGCCGCGGCCTCACCGTCGTCACCGTGCTCTGCGACACCGGCGAGCGGTACCTGTCGACCGCGCTCTTCGACGGGGGCGAGACGTGACGGCCGGCGCCGGCGGGGCGCCGGCCGGGCTCACCGGGGAGCAGCGCCGGCGCTACGCGCGTCACCTGGCGATCCCCGAGCTCGGCGAGGAGGGGCAGGCGAAGCTGGCCGCCTCCTCCGTGCTCGTGGTCGGCCTCGGCGGCCTCGGCTCGCCGGTCGCTCTGTACCTGGCCGCCGCGGGGATCGGCCGTCTCGGTCTCGTCGATATGGACGTGGTCGAGACCTCGAACCTGCAGCGACAGGTGCTGCACTTCACGGACGACGTCGGGCGGCCGAAGACGGAGAGCGCGGCGGCAGAAGCTGGCCGCGCTCAACCCGGAGGTCGAGCTCGAGCCACACCAGATCCCCTTCTCGCGGGAGACGGCCGCCGGGCTGGTCGACGCCTACGACGTGATCGTCACCGCGGTCGACAACTTCGCCGCCCGCTTCCTGCTCAACGACGTCTGCGTGCTGCGGCGTCGCACGCTGGTCGAGGCCGCCATCCTGCGCTTCACGGGGCTGGCGATGACCATCCGCGGGGGCGAGACCGCCTGCTACCGCTGCGTCTTCCCGGAGGTGCCCGCGGGCGACGCGGTCGAGAGCCCTGCCGCGGCCGGCGTCTTCGGCCCGCTCGCCGGCCTCATGGGGTGCGTGCAGGCCTGCGAGGTGGTCAAGGTCCTCACCGGGGCCGGCAGCCCGCTGTACGGCCGCCTCCTGCAGGTCGACGTCGCCGAGATGAGCTTCCACGAGGTCGCCGTCGAGCGCGACTCCGGGTGCCCGGTCTGCGGTGCGCGACCGCGGATCGCCGACCTCGCCGCGGCGGGGACCTGAGTGGGCGCCGGCATCGCGGCCGCCGAGGTCGGCTGAGTGGACGACCCCGCCGCCCTGGCCGCGCTCGAGGCGCGCCTCGCCGCACTGGGCTCGGTCTGCGTGGCCGTCTCGGGCGGCGTCGACTCGAGCTCGGTGTTGGCACTCGCCGTGCGCGCCCTCGGCCCCGGGCAGGTGACCGCGGTGACGGCCGTGTCGCCGATCTTCCTCGCCGGCGAGCGCGAGGGCGCGGGCGCCCTCGCCGCGCGGCTCGAAGTGGAGCACGTCCTGCTGCCGACCGACGAGCTGCGGGACCCCGCCTTCGTCGCCAACCCGCGCGAGCGCTGCTACCACTGCAAGGCGCGCCTCTTCGACGGGATCGCCGCCGTGGCCCGCGAGCGCGGCCGCGCCGCGCTCGTCGACGGCGCCAACCTCGACGACCTCGCCGATCACCGACCGGGCATGCGCGCGACCGACGAGCGCGGTGTCGTCCACCCGCTGCTCGAGGCGGGGGTGGGCAAGGCCCAGGTCCGGCGCCTGGCGCGGCGCCTGGGCCTCGCCGCCTGGGACGCGCCGCAGCAGGCCTGCCTCGCCTCGCGCTTCCCCTACGGCGAGCCCATCGACGAGGAGAAGCTGCGCCGCGTGGCGGCGGCCGAGGCGGCGCTGCGCGAGCTCGGCTTCCGCCAGTGCCGCGTGCGCCACCACGGGCTGCTGGCGCGCGTCGAGGTCGAGGCCGGCGAGATCGGGCGCGCCGCGGGGCCCGCGCGGGAGACCATCGCGCGGCGCCTGCGCGCCCTCGGGTTCACCTACGTGACGCTCGACCTCGACGGCTTCCGCTCGGGCAGCCTCAACGAGGCGCCCGGGCCGGGCGACGCCACCCGCGGCGACTGACGGGCGCGGCGCCGACCGTCCCGCGCGGCGCCGTCCCGCCCACGGCGACGCCTCGGGCGCCGACCGTCCCGCGCAGGGTCGGCGGGCATGCGCCGGCGCCCGACGGCGGCGCGCCGGGCCCCCGACGGCGGCGCGCCGGGCGTCCCTCGACGGCGGCGCCCTCCGAGGTCTGGCCCCGACGTGGTAGCGTACGACGGCGTGCGGAGTGGCAGTGGGCCGCCGCCGCAGCGGCGACAGGAGGAGGTGACGGCCGTGGTGCGCAAGCTGCTGGGTCTGGCGGCGGCGGGGTTCGCCGGCTGCTGGTACCTCGGGAGGCAGGCGCGCGGCTGTCGCTTCGTGGGCGGGCCGTCGAGGAGATCTCGCGCGACGTGACCGCGGTGTGCGAGCGCGACCCGGCGGCGACCAGCAAGCTCGAGATCATCACCTCCTACTCCGGGCTGCACGCTCTCTGGCTCCACCGCCTGGCGCACAAGCTGTGGCGCGAGGGGGTGCCGGTGCTGCCGCGCTGGGTCTCCCAGTTCAACCGCTTCCTCACCGGCATCGAGATCCACCCCGGAGCGCGTATCGGTCACGGGCTCTTCATCGACCACGGCTCCGGGGTCGTGATCGGCGAGACGACCGAGGTCGGCGACAACGTGACCCTGTACCAGGGGGTGACGCTGGGCGGCACCGGCAAGGAGACCGGCAAGAGGCACCCGACGGTCGACGACAACGTGATCGTCGGCGCCGGCGCCAAGGTGCTGGGCTCGGTGCACGTCGGCGAGAACGCCAAGATCGGCGCCGGCAGCGTCGTCGTCAGCGACGTGCCGCGCAACTCGACGGTCGTCGGCAACCCCGGCCGGCCGGTCCTGCTCGAGGGCCAGCGCGTCGGTATCCCCGACATCGACTACCGCCATCTGCCCGACCCCGTGGCGGAGGCGTTCAAGTGCCTGGTGGCGCGCATCGTCGAGATGGAGAACGAGCTCGACGAGATCCACCCCGACCGCAAGGGGACGCGCCGGGAGGCTGTGGCCGCGACCGAGAAGGTGCTGCAGGATCTGCTGCACTTCGACGCGGGCGCGGGGATCTGAGGAGGCGAGATGGCGAAGGGTGAAGGACGGCTGGTGCCGATCGACGAGCTGCCGCGGCGTTCGCGGCACGGCAAGTACGCCCGCGTGCTCGAGGACTTCCTGCGCGGGCGGGCGCGTCACGCGCGTTACGAGACCGACGCCAAGGCCTCGAACGTGGCGGCGGCGCTGCGCGCCGCCGCCCGTTCGTCGGGCGCCGCCGTCGGCGTCAAGGTCATCAACGGCGAGGTGTACCTTTCGAAGGAGTAAGTGAACGGTGTGCTACCATGACCGCCCGGGGAGTCTCTGAACGGAGCGTGATCACACCATGAGCCACATACGTCGTCTCGTCCTCGACGTGCTCAAGCCGCACCAGCCGACGATGCTCACCCTGGCCACCAAGCTCGGCGACCTCGAGGGTGTCCACGGCGTCGACATCACCCTCTTCGAGATCGACAACAAGGTCGAGAACATCAAGATCACCCTGGAGGGCGAGGACATCGACTTCCAGGACGTGTCCGAGGTCGTCCAGGACGCGGGCGGCAGCATCCACTCGATCGACAAGGTCTCGACCGGCCGCCGTCTCATCGAAGAGGCCGAGACGCCGCAGGACGCCGGCGCCCGCTGGCTGCGCTGAGCGCCGGGCGCCGGGCGCAGCGTAGATGACCGGCGGGGCCAGGCCCAGTCTCACGGCGCGTCTCCGGGCGCGCTATCGCACGCTGCGCCAGTACCACGAGATCTCCGAGGTCGGCGAGATCACCCGGCGCTACTTCGCCATGAACGGGTTCGACGGGGTCCTCACGACGCTCGGGGTGCTGGCCGGCGCCTACCTCGGCGGCGTCGACGAGGCCCGAGCCGTCGTCGTGCTCGTCGTCACGACCGCGGTGGCGATGGGCGTGTCGGGGGCCTACGGCTCCTACATGGTCGAGAGCGCCGAGCGCGGCCGCGCCCTGCGCGAGCTCGAGGAGTCGACGCTCACGAGCCTCGCCGACACGACGATCGGCGAGGCCTCCCGCTACGCCTCGGTCGTGGTCAGCGCGGTCACCGGCGGGGCGCCGTTCGTCGCCGGCATCGTGGCCGTGACGCCCTTCCTCCTGACCGCCTTCTGGTCGGTCGAGACGGCCTACTACCTCGCCGCCGCGGTGGCCTTCGCCGAGCTGTTCCTGCTGGGGGCGTTCCTCGGCCGCGTGTCGAAGGAGCGCGTCTGGGGCTACGCGCTCCGTCTCGTCGCCGGCGGCATCCTGGCCCTGGGGCTCAGTCTGGCGCTCGGGGAAGGAGTCGGGTGACGCCTCCGGCGCCGCGGCCGTCGGCGGGCCTCGCCGAGCGGCTCCTCGACGGCCTCAACGAGCCCCAGCGCGCCGCCGTGACGCACGGCGACGGCCCCCTGCTGGTGCTGGCGGGGGCCGGCTCCGGCAAGACCCGGGTGCTCACGCACCGCGTCGCCTACCTCATCGCCGCCCACGGCGCGCGGCCCGACGAGATCGTCGCCATCACCTTCACCAACAAGGCCGCCGGCGAGATGAAGGCGCGCATCGAGGGCCTCGTCGGCGGCATCGCCCGCACGATGTGGATCAGCACCTTCCACTCGATGTGCGCCCGTATCCTGCGCCGTGAGGCGCAGCGTCTCGGCTACCGCTCGACCTTCTCCATCCACGACGAGGACGACCGCCGCCGCCTGATCAAGCGCTGCCTCGCCGACCTCGACATCGACCCCAAGCGGGTGCCGCCCGAGGCCGTGGCGCGACAGATCAGCGACGCCAAGAACCAGCTCCTCGACGCGGCCGCGTATCGCGAGAAGGTGGCGGGCTTCCTCGCCGAGTCGGCGGCCGACGTCTACGAGCGTTACGAGCGCGAGCTGGCGGCGATGAACGCCATGGACTTCGACGACCTGCTGATGAAGACGGTCGGGCTGCTCGAGCGCTTCCCCGAGCGCCGGCGCCACTACCAGCAGGCCTTCCGCCACATCCTCGTCGACGAGTACCAGGACACGAACCACGCCCAGTACCGGCTGGCCAGCATCCTCGCCGAGGAGCACCGCAACCTCATGGTGGTCGGCGACGACGACCAGTCGATCTACTCCTGGCGCGGGGCCGACATCCGCAACATCCTCGAGTTCGAGCGCGACTACCCCGAGGCGACGGTGATCCGCCTCGAGCAGAACTACCGCTCCACGCAGCGCATCCTCGACGTGGCCAACGCCGTCGTCACGCACAACCGGCGGCGCAAGGGCAAGCGCCTGTGGACGCCGCGCGGGGAGGGGGCGCCGGTGCGCGTCGTCGAGGTCAACGACGAGCGCGCCGAGGCGCAGTTCGTGGCCAGCGAGGTGCAGAAGCTGCTCGAAGGCGAGACCGGTGAGCGGGCGTACGCCCCGCGCGAGGTCGCCGTGCTCTATCGCACCAACGCCCAGTCGCGCGTGCTCGAGGAGCAGTTCGGGCGCTACGCCATCGGTTACCAGGTCATCGGTGGGCCCAAGTTCTACGAGCGCGCCGAGATCAGGGACGTGCTGGCCTACCTCACCCTCCTCGTGAACCCCGACGACGCGCAGCGCCTGCTGCGCATCGTCAACGTGCCGCGCCGCGGGCTCGGGGCGACGACGCTGCAGCGCCTGCAGATGTACGCCGCCGGCGCCGGCGAGAGCCTCTGGGCGACCATCGGCGCCGCCGCCGACGTGCCCGGGCTCACTCCGGGCGCGGTCAAGGCGCTCGAGGGCTTCGCGGCCCTCGTGCGCGGCCTGCAGGCCGGGGTCGAGGGCCGCCCGGTCGCCGAGGTGGTGCGCAGCGTGCTCGACGAGACCGGCTACGAGGAGGTCCTGCGCGAGCAGCGCACGCTCGAGGCCGAGGGCCGTCTCGAGAACCTCGAGGAGTTCGTCGGGGTCGCGGGCGAGTACGACCGCCGCGTCGGCCGAGCCCTCACTCGACGGCTTCCTGCAGGAGATCTCGCTCTACACCGACGTCGATTCGTACGCCGAGACGGGAGAGCTCATCACGCTGATGACGCTGCACAACGCCAAGGGCCTCGAGTTCCCGGTCGTCTTCGTCACCGGGATGGAGGAGGGCGTGTTCCCGCACCAGCGCTCGCTGGACGAGCAGAACCTCGAGGAGGAGCGGCGCCTCGCTTACGTGGGCATCACCCGCGCCATGGACCGCCTGTACCTCGTGCACGCCCGCGCGCGCAGCCTGTGGGGCGGGGCGCAGTACAACCTGCCCTCGCGCTTCCTCGGCGAGATACCGGCGCACCTCGATCGAGCGTGAGGTCGTCGGCGGCGGTGCGGCGGCGTGGGGCGGTGCGGCGGGGCGGGGCGGCGCGCCCGGGTGGGGCGGATCGTACGGCCGGGGCGGAGGCACCGGCGGTCGCGCCACGCGGGACGACCGGCGGGGCGGCTGGACGCCCCGCCGGTCGTACGACGACGAGGTCGACGGCGCCTCGGGGCGCCGCATCACCGGCCTCGAGGGGCGAGGGCGCGACCTCGACGGCGAGGTCGTGGAGCAGTACTTCGCCCCCGGGGAGCGGGTGCTGCACGCCACCCTCGGCGAGGGCACCGTGCTGAACGTCGAGAGTGGCGGCATCGTGCTCGTGCGCTTCGAGAACGACGGCTCCGAGCGCCGCCTCATGGCGAGCGTGGCGCCGCTGCGCAAGCTGCGCGGGTAGCCTGCCGGCGGCGGGCGGCGCCGGTCGCCGGCGGCGCGTCACGCGCCGCGCGGGCCGCCCGGGTCGGGCTGTACTGCGACGCGGGTCTTCGGGCCGCGTGGCCGCGCGTCGTCAGGGCGCGAGCGGGGGGCCGAGCGCGAAGCTCACGATGCGCCACTCGTCGCCGGCGCGGCCGAGGGTGACGTAGGCGTCGGTCGTGCCGTCGGCTCGTGTCTGCCCCGACGGGGGATCGACCCGGATCTCTGCCGTGAACTCGATCCTCGAGCTCCGGGGTAGCTTTCAGTACCCGTCACCGATCGAGAGCAGCGTGAGCCGGCGCGTTGACGCGAGGCCGGCGAGGACCTGGTCGGCGAAGGCGGGATCGAGCGCCCGGCGTGCGGCGGGCGCGTCGCCCCCGTCGACGGCGGCGACGAAGGCCCGCACGAGGGCCTGTGCCTCGGCAGGGACGGGCTTGGCGCGCGCCTCTGCGGTCGCGCAGGCCGCGCCGGCGGTGAGGCTCGGCCACGCGCTCGTGGCGGCCCCGGAGGGACTGACACCCACCGACGGGTCCGCTGCAGGGCCGCCGGAGTCGCCGCCGCAGGCGCCCGCCGACAGGGCGGCGCACAGCACGACACCGGCGAGCGCCGACGAGCGCCGGCGGGAGGACCGCCGGACGGGCGGTCTCAGGGCCCCGTCCCGAAGTCGTCGATGAGCCAGCCCCCGTCGTCGCCCTGCACGAGGTAGGCGAAGAGCAGGCGCTCGCCGGCTCTCGTCGCCCCACGGACTCTTGCCGGACCCGGGGTCGATGTACACCGTCATGCGCGCCAGGGTGCGCTCGCCGCCCTCCTCGGGCTCGAGAGTGACGTCGATGAGGCGCACCTCGTCGAGCGGCGCGTCGGCGCCGCCGGCGTGGTTGTCGACGTAGCGGGGCGTCGCCACCCGGTCGAGGTCGCCGAACTGCCCCCGCTCGAGCATGCCGAGGTAGGCGACGAGCGCGTCGCGCGCCGTCGCCGGCGTGCCGGGCGCGGGCGACGCGGTCGTCGCCGCCTCGTCGCCGCCGCAGGCAGGCAGGCTCACGGCGAGGAGGGTCAGGGCGCCGAGCGCCGCGAGCGCCAGGGCGAGGCGCGGCGCGACACGCCGGCCGGTCGCCCGGCGGGCGTCGAGTCGTGCCGTGTGCGGATGCGCTCATCGTCAACCCTCCATGCTCGCCGGTCGTCGTCGTGTAGCGAAGCACGCAGGGCCGTGACGACGCAAGATGACAATCGCCGCGGCCACGACTTCGCGCCGCCGCCGGGGCGTCTGCGGTAGAGTGAGCGGCGACGTCCACCCGAGCCCACAAGGAAGGTCCCCATGGCCGTGCAGATCCGGCGCGACGGCGCCGTGGCGGTGGTCACCGTCGACCGTCCCGAGGCGCTGAACGCGCTCGACACCGCGACCAAGGAGCTCCTGCTCGCCGCCGTCCGCGAGCTCTCCGGCGACGAGACCGTGCGCGCGGTGGTCCTGACCGGAGCGGGCGACAAGTCGTTCGTCGCCGGGGCCGACATCGCCGAGATGAAGGGCATGACCCCCGAGGAGGCGCGGCAGTCGGCGGCGCTCGGGCAGGCCGTCATGAGCGCCATCGAGGCCGCGCCCCAGCCCTGGGTCGCCGCCGTCAACGGCTACGCCCTCGGCGGCGGCTGCGAGCTCGCCCTCGCCTGCGACCTGCGCATCGCCTCCGAGAACGCCAAGTTCGGCCAGCCCGAGATCGGTCTCGGCATCACACCCGGCTTCGGCGGCACCCAGCGCCTGGTACGCGTGGTCGGCATGGGCTGGGCCCGGCATCTCGTGCTGACCGGGCACCACGTGCGCGCCGACGAGGCGCTGCGCATCGGCCTCGTCCAGGCCGTGGTCCCGCGCGAGGAGCTCGCCGCGCGAGCGCGAGCCCTGGCCGACGAGCTCGCCGCCCGGAGCCCGCTGGCGATGCGGTACTGCAAGGCCGCCGTCCAGGCCGCGGGCAACGTCGACCTCGAGACCGGGCAGGCCATCGAACGCGACCTCTTCGCGTTGTGCTTCGCGACCGAGGACCAGGAAGAGGCCATGGCCGCCTTCCTCGAGAAGCGGCCGCCCGAGATCAAAGGCCGCTGAGAGGCGGGCCGGCGGCGGCGGGGGCTTTGTCCCGCGCCGCCGCCGGCCCGCACCGTCGCCGGCCCGCGCCGCCGTCCGCGGGTGGTCTCCGCACTCCACCCGTCGCCCACCCGCCCTTCATCCGCCGGGCCACGCGCCCGCTCCCCTCGCCGCGTCGCCTCCGCGCGTGCTCTTCGCCCGTCGCCCCGCCCGGCCTCGCCCGTCGTCAAGGATGGCCGCTCCGCTGCCGAAACAGAGAAGGATGGCTGAGCTAACGGGCAAGGCGGGCGAAGGTCTCCCGGGCGGCCGGCCGCGCGACATGCGCGCCGACCCCTACCTCAAGTCGATGCTCCTCGGCCTCATCGAGGACAGCTACCTTCACACCGGCACCTTCACGCAGTTCGCGGCCGAGATCCTGCAGGTCATCGTCTACGCGGTCACCGTCCCGGTCGCGTTCACCGAAGGCTTCCTCAAAGCGTACCTCTCGATCGACCGGGTCGAGGAGAGCGAGGACGGGCAGATCAAGATCATCCCCAAGGCGGGGGCCTCCATCGAGGACATGATCCGCGACGTCGACGAGATCACCGCCCAGGTCGACCCGGGGGCGGTCTTCAACCCGGTCGTGCGCGCCAAGCTGGACGCCGTGCACGACACCTCGAGCAAGGCGATGAAGTGGGACCTCGACCAGCTCTCGGCGATGGGCGACGAGCAGCTCATGGACGTACTGCGCGAGATGCAGCGCGAATCGGAGCGCATCGAGAGCGGCGAGGAGGGCGACGGCGCGGCCGACGACGAGGCGACCGACGTGGTGCGCCAGAAGCTCGCCACGATCCGCCGTAACGTGCGCCTCTTCCAGGCCCAGCAGGCCACCCGCGTCGAGGCCGAAACGGTCGGCGGCGCGGTGGCCGCGCCGGCGGGAGCGGCGGCGGGCGCGGCCGACGTGGACGGGTCGCCGCCGGCGGCCTCGCCGGCCGTTGAGGCGCCCGACCTGCGGGGGAGTGACCCGTCCGTCGAGGATCCCGGGGCGCCACCGATCTGAGCCCCCGGCTTGACCCGGCGCGCCGCGATGAGATAGTCCTGCTCTCGTGGGCAGCGCGCCAGGGCATTTCTCCGATCGTCTCGCCGACTCCATCCTGCGTCGGCGAAGCGTCGTCTGCGTCGGCCTCGACCCGATGCTCGACCGCCTGCCGCCCGCGCTGCTGGAGCGCTGGCGCGGGCGCGTGCCCGAGCTCGGCGACGAGGCGGCCGTGGCGGGCTGCTTCAGTGAGTTCTGCCGCGGGATCATCGAGGCGGTGGCCGACGCGGCCGCCTGCGTCAAGCCGCAGGCCGCGTTCTTCGAGCAGTACGGGGCGCCCGGCTGGAGCGCCCTGGCCGAGGTCGTCCGCTGCGCGCACGAGCACGAGCTCCCGGTGATCCTCGACGTCAAGCGCGGCGACATCGCCTCGACCGGCGCCGCCTACGCGCGCGCCGCGTTCGGCGGCGCGCCCGGGCTGGCGGGGCCGGTCGGCGGTCTCGACGCCGACGCCGTGACCGTGAGCCCGTACCTCGGCGACGACTCGCTCGAACCGTTCGTCGCCGCCACCGCCGAGGGACGCGGGGTCTTCGTCCTCACGCGGACCAGCAACCCCGGCGCCGCCACGCTCCAGGAGCAGGAGACCGGGGGGCGGGCGTTGTATCTCCACGTGGCGGAGCTGGTCGCGCGCCTCGGGGCCGCGTCGACGGGTCGCTATGGGTACAGCGACGTCGGCGCCGTCGCCGGGGCGACGGCGCCGACGTCGCTACGTGCGGTGCGCGCGGTGCTGCCGCGGGCCTTCATCCTGGTCCCGGGCTACGGGGCCCAGGGGGGCGACGCGGTGGCGCTTCAGGGCATCGCGCGAGGCGTTGCGGCGGGCTTCGTGGTGAACGCGTCGCGTTCGGTCATCTACGCGTGGCGCGAGGCCGGCATCGAGTATCGTGCCGCCGCCGCCGCCGCCGCGGCGGCGATGCGCGACGAGCTTGGATCTTGGGGTCGGGGCGATGGCTGACGAGCACGACAGAGACCTGTACGACGACGCCGATCCGGACGCCGCGCTGCGCCGGCTCGAGTCGCTCGGGCGCGGGGCCCCCGCGGCCGGCGACCGTGCACGGCGCGACGAGCCGCCGCCGGCCGCGCCGGGCGACCAGGCGCCGGCGGCCGTGCCCCGCGAGCAGCCGCTGCCGGACGCGCGTCCGCTGCCGGCCTCACGCCGGTCGCGGCCGGCGCTGGCCCCCGATCGCTCGGCCCGTCTGGCGCGGCTGGTGGCGCCGGTCGTCTTCCTCGCCGCCGTGCTCGCTGTGTTCAGCCTCGCCTGGAGCTCCGGGGTCGTCGGCGACGGTGAAGGCGGCGCCCCCGTGGCGTCGCCGAGCCCCAAGGCCTCGCCCAAGAAGACCGCCACCGCAGAGCCGACGGCCGAGGCCGGCTCGGCGACGAAGATCTACGTGGTCAAGGCCGGCGACACGCTGTCGGGCATCGCGTTCCGCTTCGACACCACGGTGACCGAGCTCGAGGACCTGAACACCGACCAGGACCTCCAGACGCTCAACCCCGGGCAGGAGCTCACGGTCCCCGCGCCGTAGCGGGCGGCACCCCCACTCACCGAGGCGCCCTCACCGGCGTCGAGCCCTCACCGGCGTCGAGCCCTCACCGGCGTCGAGCCCTCACCTTCGCCGGGCCGTCACCCGGCCCGCCACGACCCACCGTCCTCCGACCTCCCTCGCAGCGCTCGACCCTGCACGGGGGCGGCTCGTGGGGCCCGACCCCACGAAGTGGGGTAATGCTATTGCAAAGTGGGGAAGGGTGGGGTAGAGTGGCCGCCATGCAGCGGCCGGTCCTGGTGGGGGAGTTCGAATGCACGCTCGATGCGAAGAACCGCATCGCGGTCCCCGCACGTCTGCGCCCCGCTTTCGCCGAGGGCATCTACGTCACTCGCGGCCACGAGCGCTGTCTCGCGGCGTACCCGCCCGACGGCTTCGAGCGCTTCCTCGAGGAGCAGACGCAAGGCGTCTCGATGCTGAAGAGCAAGGTCCGCGCCCTGGAGCGCTTCGCCGCCGCCGGCGCCGTCCATCAGGAGCTCGACCGCCAGGGGCGCATCACGCTGCCCGCCCGTCATCTGCAGTTCGCCGCCATCGGTCGCGAGACCACAGTCATCGGGGTCCGCGACCACATCGAGATCTGGGACCGCGCCGCCTGGACGGCCTATCTGGCCCACCTTGAGGAGGAGGCCGATGCTACCGCAGACGAGCTTGCGACTCCGTGAGTACGAGATGGCGCTCGCCCACACACCGGTCCTGCTCGAGGAGCTCGTCGACCTTGTCGACCCGCGCCCCGGCGAGGTCGCCGTCGACTGCACCTTCGGCGCCGGCGGGCACGCCCGCGCGGTCGCCGCGCGGCTCGGCGCCGGCGGGCAGCTGATCGCCTGCGACCGCGACCCCAGCGTCGCCGAGTACTACCACGAGGTGGCCGCCGCCGCGCCGTGCCCCGTCGAGCTCTATCACGGCGACTTCGCCGACGTCCTCGCCGGGCGCCCCGAGCGCCTCGGCGGACGTCGTCTACATGGACCTCGGCGTCTCCTCCATGCAGCTCGACCGCCGCGAGCGGGGCTTCTCGTACGCCTACGACGCGCCTCTCGACATGCGCATGGACCCGGAGGCCGGCGTGACGGCCGCCGACCTGGTCAACACCCTGCCGCAGGACGAGCTCACCGACACGTTCCGGCGCTACGGCGAGGAGCGCTACGCGAAGCCGATCGCCCGCGCCATCGTCAGGGAGCGTGAGCGGCGGCCGCTCGAGTCGACGGGCGAGCTCGTCGGTCTCATCAAGCGCGCCATCCCGACGCCGGCCCGCTTCGGCGCCGGCAACCCGGCGCGGCGCGTCTTCCAGGCCCTGCGCATCGTCGTCAACGACGAGCTCGCGTCGCTCGCCCGCGGCCTCGCTGAGGCGCACCGCGTGCTGCGCCCCGGCGGGCGCGTGGCCGTCATCTCCTTCCACTCGCTGGAGGACCGCACCGTCAAGGAGGCCTTCGTGCGCCACAGCGCCGGGTGCATCTGCCCGCCGGGCCTGCCGGTCTGCGCCTGCGGCCACGAGCCCGACGCTGCGCGTGCTGACCCGCCGGCCGGTGACGCCGCGGGCGCGCGAGATCGAGGTCAACCCGCGCAGCGCCTCCGCGCAAGCTGCGCGTCGCCGTCAGGATCTGACGGGCTCCGGCATGGCGGCGAGCGCACAGGCACGGACGGCGGCGGCGCCGGCGAGGCGCCGCTCCGGCGCCGCTCCGGCGCCGCGGCCGTCGGCCTCGCCGGCGCCCGCCCGCGCGCCCGGGCCGCGACCGGCCACGCACGCGCGCGCCGTGCGCCTGCTCACCGTCTTCCTCATCGCCCTGACCACCCTCGCCGTGGGGCGCATCGCGCTCAGCTTCGCCGTCGTGCAGAAGACGATGGCGACCGAGGTCGTCGCCACCGAGCAGCGCCGCGTCGTCGCCGAGAACGCACAGCTCGCCGCCGACGTGACCCGGCTCTCCTCAATGACGCGCGTCCGCTCCATCGCCCTGCGCCGGCTCGGCCTGGTGCCGTCGACCGGGGTCGTGTACCTCTCGGTCGGCCTCGCGCGGGCCGACGGCGACGCGGGGCAGTAAGGTGGCGCAGCGGGCCCGCGGGCCGGCGCGGCGGGCACGCCCGGGCCTCGCACGTCGGGTCGCCGGCGCCCTGGGGGCCGGGGGCGGGCGCTCCGGCGACGCCATCGACGGTCGCATCCGCCTGCTGCGGCTGCTGGCCGTCCTCGCGTTCTTCGTCGTCGGCGGGCGCGCCATCGCCCTCGCCTCGTCGGCCGAGGACCTGGCGCGTATGGCCCAGGGGCAGCAGCGCTGCACGCTCACCTTGCCGGCCCACCGCGGGTCGATCGTCGATCGCGACGGGCAGGACCTGGCGTTCGGCGAGCCGCGGCAGACCGTGTACGCCACGCCGTACATGCTCGACGACCCGGAGGCCGCGGCGGAGCAGCTCTGTCGTGCGCTGCAGATCAAGAAGAAGGCCGCGCGACGTGCCCTTGAAGAGGCGCTCTCGGACGGCTCGAGCGGCTTCGCGTACGTCGCCCGGCAGGCCACGCCCGAGCGCGCCCGGCGCGCCCTCGACCTCGGCCTCCCGGGCGTGGGCAGCTACGCCGAGGAGACGCGGGTCTATCCGCTGGGCGGCCTGGCCGCCCAGGTCGTCGGCTTCGCCGGCCTCGACAACACGGGGATCGCCGGCATCGAAGCGAGCCGCGAGGCCGACCTCGCCGGCCGGCCCGGCAGCGCCGTCGTCGTGCGCGACCCGGCCGGGCGCACGCTCAAGACGCTCCGCCAGGCGCAGCCGACTCCCGGCGAGACCGTCCGCCTGACGATCGACGCCGACATCCAGTACGCCGCCGAGCAGGTCCTCGAGCGCACCGTGCGTGACTACGGCGCCTCCGCCGCCGTCGCGATCGTGCTCGACCCTCGCAGCGGCGAGGTGCTGGCGATGGTCAACGTGCCCCGCGTCGAGGACCACCGTTTCGGCGTCGACGCCCGTTACGAGAGGAACCGGGCCGTCACCGACGCTTTCGAGCCGGGCTCCATCTTCAAAGCCGTGACCATCGCCGGGGCGCTCGCCGACGGGGTGGTGAAGCCGGGCACGGAGTTCGATCTCGCCTCCTCGATCAAGGTCGCCGACCGCGTGGTCGGCGAGGCACACGAGCGCGGCGCGACCAGGTACAGCGTGCGCGAGATCCTCACCCACTCGAGCAACGTGGGAGCCGTGAGGATCGGCCTCAAGATGGGGCAGAAGCGGCTGCTCAAGTGGGTCGACAGGTTCGGTTTCGGGCAGACGACCGGGATCGGGTTCCCGGGCGAGTCGGCCGGGATCGTGCCCCGCGAGTGGTCGGGCTCCACGATCGGCAATCTGCCGCTCGGGCAGGGGATCGCGGTGACCCCGCTGCAGATGGCCTGCGCCTTCGCGGTGCTCGCCAACCGCGGCGTGTGGGTGCAGCCGTGGCTCACGGCGCAGGTCGGGGAGGAGGCCGCCCCGGAGCCGGAGCGGCGCCGTGTCGTCCCGGCCAAGGTGGCGCGCCAGATGCTGTCGATGCTGACCGACGCCGTCGAGGAGGGCACGGGGACGAAGGCACGGATCCCCGGCTACGCCGTCGCCGGCAAGACGGGCACCGCGCAGAAGCCGCTGGCCGACGGGAGCGGGTACTCGAAGAGCGCCTACGTGGCCTCGTTCGTCGGCGTCGTGCCGGCGGACGACCCGCGGCTCGTCGTGCTCGTCGCGATCGACGAGCCGCGGGCGGCGATCTGGGGCGGCGAGGTCGCGGCCCCGGCCGTAGCCGACATCGCCACCTTCGCTCTGCAGCACCTCGAGATCGAGCCGTGAGCGCGGGCCGGCGACGGCCGCCTCGATGGTGACGCCTTTGGTAGAATCGCCACGCATGAGGATCGACACGCTCGCCGAGCCGGTCGCCGGCGCCACGCTCGAGGGCGACCCGCGCACCGAGATCACCGCCCTCGCCTACCACACGCGCGACGTCACCGACGGCACGCTGTTCCTCTGCGTGCGCGGCTTCAGCCACGACGGGCACGACCACGCCGCCGAGGCCGTGCGCCGCGGCGCGGTCGCCCTGGTCTGCGAGCGCCCCTTGCCGCCGGCCGTGCCGCAGCTTGTCGTGCCCTCGACCAGGGCCGCCATGCCGCTCCTGGCGGCGCGCTTCTACGACGAGCCCTCGCGCCGTCTCGACGTGGTCGGCGTCACCGGCACCAACGGCAAGACGACGACCGCTCACCTGTTGGCGGCGATGTTCGAGGCCTGCGGGCGACACAGCGGCGTGCTCGGCACCGTGAGCAACCGGGTCGGGGGGCGGGACGAGCCCGTCGTGCTGACGACGCCGGAGTCGCTCGACCTGCAGGCGCTGCTCGCGCGCATGGTCGCCGCCGGCGACGACGCCTGCGTGATGGAGGTCTCGTCGCACGCCCTGGCCCTGGGCCGCACGGCCGGCGTGCGCTTCGCGGGGGTGGTCTTCACCAACCTCTCGCGCGACCACCTCGACTTCCACCCGGACCTGGAGGACTACTACGCCGCGAAGCGGAAGCTCTTCCTGACCGACGGCGCCGCGCCGCCCGAGACGGCGGCGGTCGTCAACGTGACCGGCGAGTGGGGCCGACGGCTGGCGGCCGAGTGCCGGGGGCCGTACGGCGCGCGCCTCTGGACCTGTGCCGTGGACGACGGCGGCGAGCGGCGGGCCACGGGGGTGGCCGACGTCCGCGCCGCCGATCTCGAGCTCGGCGCCGACGGCGCCATGTTCACGCTCGTCGCGCCGCGGGCCGGCGTCGAGCGGCGCGTCGAGTTGCGCCTCGCGGCGCGCTTCAACGTCGAGAACGCGCTCACGGCGGCGACCGCGGCCCTGGCGCTCGGCCTGCCCGCCGACGGGGCCCTGCGCGGGCTCTCCGCGGCCGAAGGCGTGCCGGGACGCTTCGAGGCGGTCCGCGTCGGGCAGCCCTTCACCGTGCTGGTCGACTACTCGCACACGCCCGACTCGCTCGAGAACGCCCTCCGTGCGGCGCGCTCGATCGCCGCCGGTCGCCTCCTCGTCGTGTTCGGGTGCGGGGGCGACCGCGACCGCGGCAAGCGGCCCCTGATGGGCGGCATCGCGGCGCGTCTCGCCGACCGGACCTTCATCACCTCGGACAACCCGCGCAGCGAGGACCCGGGGGCGATCATCGCCGAGGTCCTCGCCGGGGTGCCGCCGGAGCGACGCGCGGCGACGGCCGTCGAGCCCGACCGCCGCCGGGCGATCGAGCTCGCCGTCGCCGAGGCACGAGCCGGCGACGTCGTCCTCGATCGCCGGCAAGGGTCACGAGCAGGGCCAGACCTTCGCCGACCGCAAGCTCCCCTTCGATGACCGCCTCGTGGCGGCGGAGGCGCTGCGGGGGCTCGGTCGCGCCGGCGACTCCGCGGAGGCGGATGGGGCCGGCGACGCCGCGGGCGCGGATGGGCCGGCACGCCGCGGACGCGGATGGCCCCCGACGCCGCGGACGCCGGCGGGGAGGACTCCTGATGCTGCCGCTGACGCTGGCCGAGGTCGCGACCGCCGTGGGCGGGGAGCTGCGCGGCGCCGACGGCGCGCTCACCGTGCGCGGCGTGTCCACCGACACGCGCCGCCTGCGCCCGGGCGACCTCTTCGTGGCCCTGCGCGGCGAGCGCTTCGACGGCGACGAGTTCGCCGCCCGCGCGCTCGCCGCCGGGGCCGCGGCGGTGGTCGTGCGACGCGAGACGGCGGACGCGCTCGGCGAAGGCCGGCCCTGCATCGCCGTCGACGACGGCGTCGCCGCCCTCGGGGCGCTGGCGCGCGCCGTGCGCCGCGGTGCGGGGGTCAAGGTCGTCGGCATCACGGGGAGCGCCGGCAAGACCTCGACCAAGGACATCCTCGCCGCGCTCCTGCGGCCGGTGGCCCGCGTGGTCGCCACACAGGACAACCTCAACAACGAGGTCGGTCTGCCGCTCACCCTGCTCGAGGTCGAGCGCAGCACCGAGGTCGTCGTCGTCGAGATGGCGATGCGCGGGCCGGGGCAGATCCGCGAGCTGGCGGCCATCGCCGAGCCCGACGTGGCCGTCATCACCAACGTGGCGCCCGTCCACCTCGAGCTGGTGGGCGGCATCGAGGACGTGGCGGAGGCCAAGGCGGAGATCCTCGAGGGGCTCGGCGCCGGCACCGCCGTCGTGCCCGGCGACGAGCCCCTGCTCGACCGGCATCTGCTCCGCCACGAGGGACGCATCGTCACCTTCGGCACCCCGCAGAGCGACGTGCACGTGGTCGAGGCCGAGGCGCGGGGGACCGGGACGCACGTCCTCGTCGATGCCTTCGGTCGCCGCGCCACTCTCGATCTCAGCTTCGGCGGCGAGCACTACCTGCGCGACGCGCAGGCCGCCCTCGCCGCCTTCCTCGAGCTCGGCTACCGCCTCGACGAGGCGCGCCCCGGGGCGGCGGCCGTCGTCTTCTCCGCCTTGCGCGGCGACATCGTCGCCCTGCACGGCGGCGGCCTGCTCCTCGACGACAGCTACAACGCCAACCCCGCGGCGACGCGGGCGGCGCTCGACCACCTCCTCGCCCTCGCCGCCGGGCGCCCGGCCATCGCCCTGCTCGGCGACATGCGCGAGCTGGGGCCCGAGGCTCCCGCGTATCACCGCGCCGTGGGCGAGTACGCGGCCCGCGCCGGCGTGCAGGTCGTGGCCGCCGGCGAGCTCGCCCGCCACTACCTCTGCGGCGCCCCCCACGAGGCGTGGTTCCCGACGGTCGAGGCGCTGATCGCGGCGCTGCCCGGCGCGCTCGCGCCGGGCAGCGCGATACTCGTCAAGGCTTCGCGGGCCATGGCCTTCGAGCGCGTGGCCGCCGCGGTGAAGGAAGCGTACCCTCCGGCGGCGAACGCCGGGGAGGCCGGCGCCGAGCCGGCCCCCGGCACGGCCGTCCCCGGTCTGCGGGCAGACGACGCGGCGGCGGGGGCTTCGTCGGCCGCCGCCGGGCCGCCGCCGGGCGTGCCGCAGGTGGCGTCGCCGGAGACGACGCGAGAGGTGGACTGAGGGATGCTGCGAGCCATGGTCGCGAGCGTGACCGCGATGGTGCTCGTGCTGGCCATCGGGCCGGCCTTCGTGCGCTGGCTGCGCTTCAACGAGTTCGGCCAGACCGTGCGCGTCGAAGGGCCCGAGGGCCACCAGACCAAGACAGGGACGCCGACCATGGGCGGCCTCCTCATCTGGTTCGCGGTGCTCGTCCCCTACATCGTCTTCAGCCGCTTCTCGGTCGCTTCGTTCACGGTGCTCTTCGCCGCCCTCGCCAACGCCTCGATCGGCTTCGTCGACGACTGGATGAAGATCGTCCGCCGCCGCTCGCTCGGCCTCTCGGCCCGCTACAAGCTCCTCCTCCAGCTCCTGCTGTCGCTCTTCATCGGCTTCGTCGTCCTCCACTTCTGCGGCCTCGACACGCGCATCGACGTCCCCTTCACCGACGTGCGCCTCGACCTCGGCACCTTCGGCTTCTACGCCGTCGTGTTCCTGACCCTGGCCGGGTTCTCCAACGCCGTGAACCTGACCGACGGCCTCGACGGGCTGGCCGCCGGCGCCTCGGCGATCGTCCTCGTCGCCCTCGCCGGCGTCGCCTTCATCATCGCCCGCAACACCAACGATCCCGGCGTACAGGACCTCATGGTCGTCGCCGGCTGCGTCGGCGGCGCCTGCCTCGGGTTCCTCTGGTACAACTCGTTCCCGGCCGACGTGTTCATGGGGGACACCGGCTCGCTGGGGCTCGGCGGGGCCATCGCCGCCATGGCGATCCTGACCCGCACCGAGATGGCGCTGCTCATCATGGGCGGCCTCTTCGTGCTCGAGGCCGGATCGGTCGCCCTGCAGGTGGCGGTCTTCAAGCTCACCGGCAAGCGCGTCTTCCTGATGGCGCCGCTGCACCACCACTTCGAGCTGAAGGCGTGGTCGGAGACCAAGATCATCGTGCGCTTCTGGATCGTCGCCGCGATCTTCGCCGGCGCCGGGTTCGTCGCCTACTACGCCACGTTCTGACCGTGGAGCTCGACGCCGTCCGCACCCTCGTCGTGCTCGGGCTCGGCCGCAGCGGCCGCCCCGCGGCCCGTCTCGCGCTCGAGCGTCTGCCCGGCGTGCGCGTGGTCGCGCTCGACGAGAAAGCGGGGCTCGCGGCCGACGTGCGCGCCGAGCTCGAGGGCGCGGGAGCCGAGGTGCGGACCGGGGAGGAGGCATCGCTGCCGGCCGGGGTCGACCTCGTGGTCAAGAGCCCGGGGGTGCCACGCCAGAACCGCCTCGTCCAGGCGGCCGTCGCGCGCGGCGTCCCCGTCTGGAGCGAGGTCGAGTTCGCCGCCCGCTTCCTGTCGAACCGTCTGATCGGCATCACCGGTACCAACGGCAAGACGACGACCACCGCGTTGACCGGAAGGATCCTCGAGGAGGCCGGCGTCCCCGTCGCGATCGGCGGCAACATCGGGGTCGCCCTGGCGCAGCTCGCTCTCGACGCCGACCCCGCGGCGGTCGTCGTCGCCGAGCTGTCGAGCTTCCAGCTCGAGGACGTGGACCGCTTCCGGCCCGACGTCGGCGTGCTCCTCAACCTCACCGAGGACCATGTGGACCGCCACGGCGGCTACGCCGGGTACGCGGCGGCCAAGCTGCGCGTCTTCGAGAACCAGGGGCCCGGCGATCTCGCGCTGCTGAACGCGGACGATCCCGGGACGCGCGCCGAGTCCATTCGCGGGAACGGGCGCCGCCGCTGGTTCTCGATCGGCGACGGCCACCCCGGTCAGGCGGCGGGCGTGAGCGACGGCCGGCTCTGGCTCGCCCTCGACGGCGAGCGTGTCGCTCTCTGCCGCGCCGACGAGCTCTCCCTGCGCGGCGAGCACAACCTCCAGAACTCGCTCGCGGCGGCGGCTGCGGCGGCGGCCGTCGGCGCGCCGCCGCCGCTCATCGCCGTCACCCTTCAGAGGTTCGCCCCCGTGGCCCACCGGCTCCAGGTCGCCGGCGTCGTCGACGGTGTGACCTACATCAACGACTCGAAGGCGACGAACGTCGATGCGACGCTGAAGGCGCTGACCGCGTACTCCGGCCCCGTCGTGCTCCTGCTGGGGGGGCGCGGCAAGGGGTCCTCCTTCGACGAGCTCGCGGCGGCCTGCGAGGGCCGCGTCCGCGAGACCGTCCTCATCGGCGAGGCGAGCGACGCCCTGGAGGACGCCTTCCGGCGGCGCGCCGCGAGCGCCCCGGCCACGGCCGTACCGTACGTCTGCCTGCCCGACCTCGACGCGGCCGTGACGTGGGCCTCGGCCCACACGCGGTCCGGCGACGTCGTCCTGCTCAGCCCCGCCTGCGCCAGCTTCGACCAGTACAGGAGCTACGAGGAGCGGGGCGAACACTTCATGGAGCTGGTCGAGAAGCTGACAGGCGGGAGAACGGGAACGTGAGCACGCGTCGCACCACCGCGGGGAAGGAGCGTCTCGAGCCGGCCCCGTGGGTCAACGGGCGCGGCGCGACGGCGCCCGCGCCGCGCGGACCGGCCGCCGCGACGGCGGCCAGGAGCGGCCGCGCGACCGCGACCAAGACCGGCGCGGCGCGGACGGGCACGGCGGGCGCCGCGCCGGCGACGCGCCGCGCTCGCGAGCACGCACCGGGCGCCGCCGGCACGACGGCGGCGCGCCGCTCCGGCGCCGCGCGCCGCGCGGCGCCGCTCGCCGGCGGCGCGCCCGAGCGCCGTCTCCTCCTCCTCGCCACCGCGCTGCTCCTCCTCTACGGGCTGGTCATGGCGTACAGCGCCTCGGCCGCGCAGGCCTACTTCGAGCACGGGACGACCTTCTACTTCTTCCGCCGCCAGCTCGTCTTCGCGGGGCTCGGCGTGCTGGCCCTCGTCGTGTTCTCGCGCATCGACTACGTCGTCTGGCGCCGCTTCGCCGTGCCGTTCGCGGTGGTCGCCGCCGGTCTCCTGGTCACGGTCTTCGTCCCCGGCTTCGGCGTCGCGGCGCGCGGGGCGCGCCGCTGGATCGACCTCGGCTTCACGCAGCTTCAGCCCAGCGAGGTCGCCAAGCTCGCCGTCGTCGCCTTGCTGGCGGCGCTGATCGTGCGCGACCCCGCGGCGCTGCGCACGCGGCAGGGCTTCGTGCGCCTCGTGCTCGTCGGCCTCGTGCCCTTCGGCCTGCTCGTCGGGCTCCTGCAGAAGGACCTCGGTACGACGCTCGTCCTGTGCGTGGGGGCGGGGGCCGTGCTCGTCGCCGGGGGCGCGCGCTGGCGGCACCTCCTCGGCCTGGCCGCTCTGGCGCCGCTGCTCGTCGGCGGCCTGATCCTCATGGAGCCGTACCGCATGGACCGGATCGCCGCCTTCCTCGACCCGCAGAGCTTCGCCCAGACGAGCGGGTTCCAGGCGACGCAGTCCCTGGTCTCGATCGCCTCCGGAAGGATCTTCGGCGTGGGCCTCGGCAACTCGGTGCAGAAGTTCGGCTACCTGCCCGAGCAGACGACGGACATGATCACCGGCATCATCGGCGAGGAGCTCGGTGTCGTCGGCCTCCTCGTGCTCATCGGCCTCTACGTGCTGCTCGCCTGGGCGGCCTTCCGCATCGCGCTCTCCTGTCGCGAGCTCTTCGGCAAGCTGCTCGCCGTCGGCATCGCCGGGCTCATCATCGGCCAGGCGTTCATCAACATCGGGGCGGCGCTCAGCGTCGTGCCGCTGACCGGCGTGCCGCTGCCGCTGGTCTCGATCGGCGGCACGAGCCTCGTCGTCGTCCTCGCCGGGATCGGCATCCTGGTCAACGTCTCCGCCAACCGGAGGAGCTACATTGTCGTCAGCGCTCCGCGGAGCCGCCGTGCTCCTCGCCGCGGGCGGGACGGGCGGTCACCTGACGCCCGCCCTCGCCGTCGCCGCTGAGCTCGAGGGCCGCGGCGCCCGCATCGCCTTCGTCACGACGCCGGCGCAGGCCGGGCTGCCGCCCGACCGCTGGCCCGTCCGGACGCTGGAGATGCGGGGGTTCGAACGCCGCCTCACGGCGCGCTCCAACCTCACGACACTGCGCCTCCTCGCCGCGGCCGCGCCGCGCGCCCTCGGCATCCTGCGCGAGCTTCGCCCCGACGCCGTCGTCGGCGGCGGCGGCTTCGCCAGCGGGCCGGTCGTCGCGTTGGCCGGGGTGCGCGGGACGCCGGCCGTCGCCCTCGAGGCCGACGCCCGCCTCGGGGTCACCAACCGGCTCCTGCGGCCGTTCGTCGACCGGCTCTGCCTGAGCTTCCCGATCCCCGGGCTCGAGCCGCCGAAGTTCGTCGTCACCGGCAGGCCGCTGGCGGCGGCGCAGGTCGCCGCGACGCGGGCCGAGGGACTGGCCGCCTTCGACCTGCGCGACGACCTGCCGGTGGTGCTGGTCTTCGGCGGCAGCCAGGGCGCCCAGTCGCTCAACCGCGCCTGTCTCGACGCGTTCAGCGGTGACATGCCCTTCCAGCTCGTGCACGTCTGCGGGCCGCGCAACCACGACGAGGTGCAGGCCGAGCTCGAACGCCGCGGGGCGCGGTTTGAGCGCTACCGGCTGGTGCCGTACACTCCGCTGCTGGCCCAGGCGATGGCCGCCGCCGACCTCGTGGTGGCGCGCTCCGGAGGGTCCGTGGCCGAGATCGCGGCGCTCGGGCGCCCGGCGATCCTCGTGCCCTACCCGCACGCGACCGCCGACCACCAGCGACGGAACGCCGAGTGGATGGCCGCCGGCGGGGCGGCGCTCGTCGTCGACGACGCCGCCCTCAGCGGCGAGCTCCTCGGCCGTCTCGTCGCCGAACTGCTCGGCGACGACGAGCGGCGGGCGCGGATGGCGGCCGCGAGCCGGCGGCTCGGCCGCCCGGACGCGACGCGACGCGTCGTCGACACGATCGAGGCGCTCATGGAGGTGAAAGGACGGTGAGCAGGACGCGCGAGAGCTTCCCCCAGCCGGTGCACTTCATCGGCATCGGCGGCGCCGGCATGAGCGCCATCGCCCTGGTCCTCCACCAGATGGGGGTGCGCGTCGCGGGCTCCGACCTCAAGCAGTCGCGCTACACGCGGCGCCTCTCCGCGGGCGGCGTCCCGGTGGCCATCGGCCACCGGGCCGAGAACCTGGGCGAGGCCGCCGTGGTCGTCGTCTCCTCGGCGATCCCGCGCGGCAACCCCGAGCTTCGCGCCGCCCGCCAGCGCGGCCTGCCGGTGCTGCAGCGGGCCGAGATGCTGGCCCGCCTCATGGCCACGCGGCGCGGCATCTCGGTGGCCGGCACGCACGGCAAGACGACGACCTCGTCGATGGTGTCCCACGTCCTTCACGGCGCCGGCCTCGACCCGACCTACGTCATCGGGGGCGAGCTCAACGAGATGGCCTCCAATGCCGGCCTCGGGCACGGGGAGTGGCTCGTCGCCGAGACCGACGAGAGCGACGGCAGCCTCGTCCACCTGCGGCCCGAGATCGCCGCGGTGATGAACCTCGAGATGGACCACCACGCGAACTTCAGCTGTCTCGACGAGATCCGCGCCGTGTTCCACACCTTCGTCGGCCTGCTGCCCCGCGACGGGCTCCTCGTGCTGGTCGAAGGCACGGGCACCGAGTCGCTGCGCGCGGCGTCGACGGCGCCCGTGCTGACCGTCGGCATCGACGCCGGCGACTGGCAGGCCCACGTCGAGCACGTCGACAGCTTCAGCAGTGAGTTCACCGTGCGGCGCGGGGCGGAGGAGCTCGGCGTCGTGCGCCTCCGCGTGGGCGGCGTGCACAACGTCGTCGACGCCCTCGCCTGTCTCGCCATCGTCGACCGCTGCGGGCTGAGCGTCGCCGAGGCCGCCGCGCCGCTCGCGACCTTCAGCGGCGCGGCGCGCCGCTTCGACGAGGTCGGGCGGCCGCGCGGCGTCCTCGTCTACGACGACTACGCCCACCACCCGACCGAGATCGAGGCGACGCTGAACGCGGCCCGGCTCGGCGGCCACCGCAAGATCGTCGCCGTCTTCCAGCCGCACCTCTACTCGCGCACCCGGCACCTCCAGCGCGAGTTCGGCCGCGCGCTCACGCTCGCCGACGAGACCATCGTCACCGACATCAGCGGCGTCCGCGAGGAGCCCGAGCCGGGCATCACCGGCAAGCTCATCGTCGACGCCTACCTGACCGAACGGCCGGGTGGCCCGGTCCGCTACCTGCCGCGCAACGCCGACGTGGTCCGCTACCTCCGCGACCGGGTACGGCCCGGGGACCTCGTCCTGACGCTCGGCGCCGGCGACATCCACACCGTGGCCGCCGAGCTCGTGGCGCTGCTCGACGACGGGGCCGGGAGACCGCCGGCGGCTCCCGCCGCCGGCGACGACTGACGGCCGGCGCCGGCCGCGACGGCCGGCCGGCGCCCGCCCCGCAGGGACCCCGTCCACGGCGGCGAATACGCGGGTGAGCCGACCCTTCACCCGACCCCGGGGCAGAGACGCATGTCGAGACACGGGGGGGCGCGCGGCCCCCGTTTGCACATCTTCTGGAGCGTACTGCTGACGGTCGCCGTCCTCGCCGTGCCCGGCGCGGTCGTCGCCTGGGGTCGCTCGACGTCCACGTTCACGACCGAACGCGTCGTGGTCCGCGGCGCTCACATGGTGGCGAAGAAGGAGGCTCGGCGGGCGCTCGAGGCCGCCTTCCTCGGCGAGAACCTCTTCTCGGTCACGGCGGACGACGTGCGGCGTGCGCTGCGTCGGCAGTGCTACCTCGCCGACGTCGAGATCGACCGCGACTTCCCGGAGACGCTGCGCGTCCGTCTCATCGAGCACCGGCCGGCGCTGGCGGTGCTCGCCGGGGGGCGCTGGTTCCTGGTCAGCGACGCGGGGCACGTGATCTGCGAGGCGCCCCCCAAGGGAGCGGACGGCTCGGCCGCGGGAGCCGACGACGGTGCTGCGGCCGCCGACGACGCCACCGCGGCCGCCGAGGACGCCACCACTGCGGAAGGCGCGGCCGCCGACGCGCCGAGCCGCCGGCCCCGCGGCCGACGGCGAAGAGCCGGTCGCCGCGGCCGACGGCGAGGAGCCCGGGGCGGGAGACCTGGACGACGGTCCGGAGGGCAAGGTCGAGAGTGCCTTGCCACGGCTGGCCGTCGGGGACGCGCCCAAGATCGGCGGGCAGGCGGCCGACGCCAGGGTCCGGACCGCGGTCGCCGTACTGTCGGGCGTGTCACAGAGCCTGCGCCGCCGCGTCGCGCGTCTCGAAGTGACCAAGGCGCTCCGCGTGACCCTCGTTCTCCGTGACGGCACGGAGGTGCGTCTCGGCGACGGCGCGCGCCTCGGCGACAAGGTCGTCGCCCTGCGCGCGGTCACGGCCGCGTATCGCGCCCAGGGGCTGCGGCCGACGTTCGTGGACGTCTCCGTGCCCGAACGCCCCCTCGGGCGGCCGCTTCTCAAGTGACGGCCGACGGCATGCTCGAGGGCGAGACGAGGGTCGCCTCGCCCGGCGCCCGACGGCGGACGTGTTTGACACCCCTCGCGGGCCGTCGATATATTCAGGCCAGGGTTTCGTCTCGACCGACGGGGCAGGGTTGGCGGTCAGAGAATTACCCGCAAAAGTGGAGAATATGTGGTTGGTCAAGGGGTGCTGTCCACGCAGTCTCAAGCACTGGATGAGAGTCGGCGGAGAGTCATGACGGCGGGTCTCGACCTTAACAGGAGGGTAGCCAGATGATGGACTCGTCGGCCAACTATCTCGCCGTCATCAAGGTCGTGGGCGTGGGCGGCGGCGGCACCAACGCCGTCAACCGCATGGTCGACGCCGGCCTGCGCGGCGTCGAGTTCATCGCCGTCAACACCGACGCCCAGGCGCTGCAGATGTGCGACGCCGACGTGAAGATCCACATCGGCAGCAAGATCACTCGCGGCCTCGGCGCCGGGGCGAACCCGACGATCGGCTACCAGGCCGCGGTCGAGAGCAAGGACGAGCTGCGCGACGCGCTCAAGGGCGCCGACATGGTGTTCGTGACCGCCGGCAAGGGCGGCGGCACCGGTACCGGCGCCGCGCCCGTCATCGCCGAGCTCGCGAAGGAGCTCGGCGCCCTCACCGTCGGCGTCGTCACGCGGCCCTTCACCTTCGAAGGCAAGCGCCGCGCCCGCCAGGCCGAGGACGGCATCCAGTCGCTGCGCGACAAGGTCGACACGCTGATCATCATCCCCAACGATCGCCTGCTGCAGGTGGTCGAGCGCCGCACCTCGGTCATCGAGGCCTTCAAGGTCGCCGACGACGTGCTGCGCCAGGGCGTGCAGGGCATCACCGACCTCATCACCGTGCCCGGCCTGATCAACCTCGACTTCGCCGACGTGCGCACGATCATGAAGGACGCCGGCTCGGCCCTCATGGGCATCGGGGTCTCGAGCGGCGAGAGCCGCGCCGTCGAGGCGGCGCGGGCGGCGATCAGCTCGCCGCTTCTCGAGGCCAGCGTCGAGGGCGCCAAGGGCATCCTGCTCAACATCACCGGCGGCAGCGACCTCGGTCTCTTCGAGATCAACGAGGCCGCCGAGATCATCTCCGGCGCCGCCGACGCCGACTGCAACATCATCTTCGGCGCCGTCATCGACCCGGGGCTCGGCGACGAGGTCCGCGTCACCGTGATCGCCACCGGGTTCGACGGCTCGGTCGAGGGCTTCGAGGCGCCCTCGCGCGCCGCGTCCGCCACGCCGCGTTCGTCGGCCTTCGAATCCGACGAGCCGCGGCCCCGCTTCGACGTCGACGACGACGTCCTCGACATCCCGAGCTTCCTCAAGGACCGCTGAGGCCGTCGTCTCCTGTCGGCACGTGAGTCCGCGTCTTCCCGGGGCGCCCGGGCGCGCTCGTCGCGCCGGGCCCAAGTTGCGTGCCGCAGCGGGCTCGGTTACGCTTCAGCCTCCGACGGCCGGGAGTGCGGCCTTCCAGCATGCGCAAACACCTTAACGTCATCATCCTCGTTCTCGTGGCCGCCCTCGTCGGCGTCGCCCTGTACTTCATCATCCCTCCGGGTGAGAAGACGTTCCTGGGCCTCGACCTGCAGGGCGGGCTCGAGGTCGTGTACGAGGCGCGCACCAGCACCGGCGAGCTGCCGACGGCCGACGAGATGGAGAAGACCCTCAGCATCATCGAGCGCCGCGTCAACGGCCTCGGGGTGACCGAGTCCATCGTCCAGCAGCAGGGGCCCGACCAGATCTCCATCCAGCTGCCCGGCGTCACCGACCCCGAGCAGGCGCTGTCGATCATCGGCAAGACGGCACAGCTCGAGTTCTTCAAGGACGACGCCGAGGCGCGTCCGGTCGGGCCCGTCGAGAGCCGGGAGGAGGCTCTCGCGCAGGCCGCCAAGCGGGGGGTCCCCGAGGAGGACATCGCGCGCTTCCGCGAGGGCTTCGCCAACACCGAGGACTGGGCGCTCATCAGCAGCCCCCCGTCGACCTACACCGACGCCGACGGCAACGAGGTCGACGTCCCCGAGCTCTGGTACATCTACCGGCGGCCGCCCGAGCTGACCGGGGCGGCGATCGCCGAGGCCCGCAAGAGCTTCGACCAGTTCAACCGCCCCAACGTGCTCATCGACTTCACCAGCGAGGGCAGCAAGGAGTTCCAGAGGGTGACCAAGGAGCTCTACCGTGAAGGGCTCCTCAAGGGCGAGTCGGCGACCTTCGCCATCGTCCTCGACAACGTCATCGAGTCCGACCCGCGCATCGACCACACCGACCCCACGCTGCGCGACGGCATCAGCGGGGGCGCCGAGATCTCCGGCAGCTTCACGCTCGCCGAGGCCGAGGATCTCGCCTTCGTGCTCAACATCGGTGCGCTGCCCGTGTCCCTCACGCCGATCCAGCAGGTCGAGGTGTCGGCCACTCTGGGCAAGGACTCCCTGCGCACGGCCCTCATCGCCGGCCTCGCCGGCCTCGGGGCCGTGCTCGTCTTCATGGTGGCGTACTACCGCTTCCTCGGGCTCATCGCCGACATCGCCCTGATCGTCTACGGCATCCTGCTCTGGGGGCTCTTCAACGCCATCCCGGTGACGCTCACGTTGCCCGGCATCGCCGGCCTCATCCTGACCATCGGCGTCGCCTGCGACGCCAACGTCGTCATCTTCGAGCGCATCAAAGAAGAGGTGCGCCGCGGCAAGACGGTGCGCTCGGCGGTCAACTCGGGGTACGCGCTCGGGTTCAAGACCATCCTCGACGCCAACATCCTCACGATCCTCACCGCCGCCGTGCTCCTCTGGCTCGCGACCTCGCAGCCCAAGGGCTTCGCCTTCACGCTGATCCTCGGCGTCACCGTCAGCATGTTCACCGCCGTCGCCTTCACCCGGGCGCTGCTCGGCGTCATGAGCATGTCGGCCTCCTTCAACCGGCCCGTGTTCATGGGCGTCAGCCGCGGCGACATCGAGGCCCCGCAGGCGGCGGCGCCGCAGCGCCGTGCGGCGCGCGCGCCGCGCGCCGCCGCGTCACGCGGCGAGGCCGCCCCCGTCGCCGGTGAGCCCGCGGTCGCGCCGGCCGGCGAGGCCGCGGCGACATCGCCGGAGGCCGGGGCCGGGCGCTCGCCGCAGACGACCGGGAGCCGGCGTGCGGCGGCACGCAAACGCGGCAAGAAGCGGAAGTAGCCGATGAGTCGTTTCCACGCCATCTTCGAGTTCGACTTCATGGGCCACAAGAAGTGGTGGTTCAGCCTCTCGGGCGCCATCATCCTCGCCGGGCTCGTGAGCCTCGTCGTCAACGGCGACGGCAACCCCCTCGACGGTCTCCGCTACGGGCTCGAGTTCACGACCGGCACGCGCATCGAGGTCGCCGTCGAGGGCGAGGCCAGCCTCGCCGAGGTTCGCCAGGTGGTCGTCGAGGCCGGCCACGAGGGGGCGCAGATCCAGCAGGTGTCGCGCGTCGGCGACAGCGACCTCCCGGGTTTCATCATCCAGACCACGGAGCTGACACCCGAGGAGCAGTCGGCGCTCAAGGCCGGTCTCGAGGAGAGCTTCGGCATCGCCGAAGCCAACGGCACCCAGGTGTACGCGCAGCAGACGGTGGGGCCGACCTTCGGCGAGTTGGTCGTCGAGAAGTCCCTCCAGGCCGCGGCGCTCGCCGTGCTGCTCATCACCGCGTACGTCACCCTCCGCTTCCAGTGGCGGTTCGCCGTCGGCGCGCTGGTCGCGGTGCTGCACGACCTCCTGGTCGTGATCGGCGTGTACTCGCTCACCGGGCGCGAGGTCACGACGGCGACGATCGCCGCCGTCCTCACCTTCCTCGGCTACTCGCTGTACGACACGGTGATCATCTACGACCGCATCCGCGAGAACATACCGAAGATGGCCGGGGTGCCGTTCGCCGACATCGCCAACCGCTCCATCTGGCAGACCCTCACGCGCTCGCTCAACACGTCCTTCATCACCCTGCTGCCGGTCGTCTCCCTCCTGCTCTTCGGCGGCAGCACGCTGAAGGACTTCGCCTTCGCGCTCACGATCGGCCTCATCAGCGGGGCCTACTCGACGATCTTCATCGCCTCGCCGATCGTCACCGTGCTCATGGAGCGCGAGCCCAAGTATCGGCGCCTCGCGGCGCGGGCCGCCGAAGAGGCCTGAGGCCCGCGCCCTCCCGGGCGCCTCGAGGGCGCTCGACCAGAGCGTGAAGCTCGCTCAGGGTCGCCCAGAGGGTCAGTCGCAAACCTCCCAATTCACCCGCCGCACGGCTTTACAGCCCCGGTCGGCGTTGCGTAGGGTTCGCCATGGCTTCCGGGGCAGGCCCGCCGCAAGGGGTGACCGCACCGGGTCGCCGCACCCGTCCGTTCTCGCCTGGGGAGGTCACCGTGGAGGCTACGTCGCCCATCTCCGCGTACGGCGGCAGAGCGGCGCGGCTCGACCTCTCGCTGGAGCGCACGGCGCCGGGCGAGGAGTTGCCGGTCGTCTACCTCTCGGGCGAGTTCGACATCGACAACGTCCCCGAGATCGACCGCTTCCTCCGCCGCAGGCTGGGCCCCTTCTACCACCGCCGCCACCTCATCCTCGACCTCGAGGGCGTGCGCTTCGTCGACTCCTCGTTCGTCGGGTACGTGGTGACCCTGGTCACCAGGCTGCACGGTCACGGCAAGGAGTTGCTCGTGACCCGGCCCCGGGGCTCGGTGCGCAAGGTCCTCGGTGCGGTGGGGCTGCCCAACGTCGTCCCGGTCTACGATTCGATCGAGGAGGGCGTTGAGATCCTGGCGAGCGGGCGGCTGCCGGTGATACCGCCGGCCTTCTCGGCGGGCGCCGCGCGGCTCTGAGGCCGCGCCGTACGCGGGCGCGCCGGCAGCGGCCGGCTCGCCGCCCCGGCTCAGCTCGCGCGCCGCTCCTGCGCGACCAACGCGTCACCGAGGTGCCGGGCAGCCGTGACGCGCGCCTGGAAGGCACGCATGCGGCAGGCGTCGCCGCAGTACTTCTTCGCCGGGTTGGTCGTCGTGAACTCGCGGCTGCAGGGCTCGAAGGCGCAGCGTCGCGTCAGCTCCTCGCGCTGGGCGAGCTTGCGTGCGGCCTGCTGCGACTCGTCGTGCCAGGCGCCGCCGTGCAGGGCGCAGACGTCGGAGGGGTTGTAGGCGGAGAGAAGCGTCCCGCAGCCGGGGACGGCGCAGACGCGCCCGGCCCCGTACGTGCGCGCCCTCGAGATCTCGTCGGTGGCGCTCAGGATCCTGTGCCCGCGGAAGGCGTTTGCTGACCGGAATTCCATCGTGCTCCTCCCCCCGATGGGTGACCGTGTCGACTAGTTCGCCGTGGAGCTTCTGCTCAGGGGACGACCGCCTTCAGCGCCGCAGCCCGGTCGGGGTAGATGCCGAAGATGCGGTTGAGCCCGGTGATCTCGAAGATGCGGATGATGTTCTCGTCCTTGCAGACGATGTCGAGGTTTCCGTTGCGCGGCCGCACGCGCTTGGCGCCGCTGACGAGGACGCCGAGCGCAGTCGAATCGATGAAGGTGACGTCGCTCAGGTCGACGACGATGCGCCGGGCGCCCTCCTCGATGCCGTTGACGAGAGCTTCCTTGAACTGCGGCGCGGAGTAGATGTCGACCTCGCCGCGAAGCACCACGATGCCGACGTCGTCGCCGGCCTTCTCCACGTCGACCTGGAACTGGGGTCGATCCTCCATCCATGCCTCCCGACGACCGTCGACTGTCTCGCGGGCAAGAGCTCGCTGAGCCTTGGTCTGAGAATCGTATCCTCGCCGGTGGCCGGCTAAACACGAGGCGGCCGAGGCTGGCCGGCGCTCCCCGCGGGGGTGAGGGAGGGCAGGCGGCCTTGCGGACGGCTGCGCGGCCCGGTCCGGCGGCCGGCCGGGCCGAGCCGTCGAGCCGGCCGCCGGCGGTGGCTCAGAGGGGGAAGGTCGGCAGAGGCTGCTCGTCCTCGTCGCCGCCCCGGAGGGCATAGGCGGCGATCATCCGGTCGGTGATCCACTCGACCGGGGCGCGGTCGTCGGTCCACGGCCGCGCGGCGCGCGACGCGGCGCGCAGGTCGCGGGCGAAGAGCCGCGTCAGCGGCAGGAGCTCAGGCTGCGCGGCGCGCAGCCTGCGGCGCAGCTCGTCCTCCGGCAGGGGCTGGTCGAGGCCGACGACGAACTGGTTGTAGCGCAGGGCCTGCCAGGTCACGACCTGGGGGAACTCCCAGGCCAGCGTACCGGCCACGGCGCGCGCCAGGCGGTCGTCGCCGGGGAGCGTCGTGATGTTGAGGGCGATGAGCCCGCCGGGCTTCAGCCGGCTGCGCGCGAGGGCGAAGAACTCGCGCGTCGCGAGGTAGAAGGGGACGTAGGGCTGCCGGTAGGCGTCGACGAAGATCAGGTCGTAGCGCTCGTCGCTGCGCGCGAGGAAGGGCCGGGCGTCGGCGGCGTACGCCGTGTGCCGCGGGTTGTCGGCAAGGCCGAAGAAGCGCGCCGCGACGTCGTTGACGGCGGGGTCGATCTCGACCCCGTCGTAGCCCGTCGTCGGGAAGAAGACCCCGAAGGCGCGCCCCGTCGTGCCGCCGGCGTTGCCGAGCATGACGGCTCGCGCCGGCGTGCGCCCGAGCAGGGAGGGGGCGGTGAGGAACATGTCCCACTCGCCGCCGGTGAGGACGGTGTCGGCGCGCCACACCGAGTGCACCGCCTGCCCCTCGTTGAGGTAGAGGCGCCGCTGGGCCCCGCGCTCGACGACCTGGACGAACTGGTAGCGCGACTCGGTCTCGTAGACGAGCCCCGGCCGCGGCTTGACCGCGCCGGGGGGCACGAGGAGCAGGGCGGCGATCGCCGCACCGGGGAGCAGCCAGCGCACGCCGAGGGGGATGGCGGCGGCCAGGGCGAGCACCGCCGCCGCCCCGAGGAGCGTGCGTTGGGTGCCGATCAGGGGGATGGTCACGAGCGCCGGTCCGACGGTGCCGAGGATGCTGCCCAAGGTCGACAGGGCGAAGATGCGCCCGGCGAGGGCGCCCGCCCCCGCGGCGCCGGTGACGGTCAGGCGCACGGCGAAGGGGGTGACCGTGCCCAGCAGGACCACGGGCGGGGCGAAGAGGGCCACCGAGGCGAGGAACGAGCCGACGACGGCGCCCACGGAGACCGTGGCGATGCCCTCGACCGAGAGCTCGAGCAGCGGGCGCGCGACGAAGGGGATCAGCGCCACGAGGACGGCGGCGCCGAAGACGAGGGCGCTGAGGACGCGCACGTCGGGCCGGCGCTCGGCGACGCGCCCGCCGACCCAGTAGCCGATCGAGAGCGAGCCGAGGATGAGTCCGATGATGATCGCCCAGACGGCGGTGGAGGAGCCGTAGTAGGGCGCCAGCAGGCGCGAGGCGCTCATCTCGGTCGCCATCGAGCCGATGCCGGCGAGGAACACGAGGACGAGCAGCGGCGCGGTGCGGGCGCGCACCGTGCGCGGGCTCGCGCCGTCGGGCGACGGGCCCGAGGCGTCGTGAGGCGAAGGGCCCGAGGCGTCGTGAGGCGACGGGCCGGAGGCGTCGTGAGGCGACGGCGGGCTCGCGACGACCGCGACGTCGGGCGACGGGCCGAGGCGTCGTCAGGCGACGGAGCGGAGGCGGCGTCGGGCGATGGAGCGGAGGAGTCGGCGGTCACCGGGGCGGGGGCGGGGAGGGGGCGATGGTGGAGGTAAGGGGGCTCGAACCCCTGACCTTTTGGCTGCCAGCCAAACGCTCTCCCAGCTGAGCTATACCCCCACCGGGGCCGCGGGCGGTGCCCGCGAGCGAGAGAGTATAGCATGTCGTCGCGGCTCGCGGCCACACGTCTGAGCGGGCACAATGGTGTCGAACAAGGAGGCGGCGTGAGCGACACCGGGAGGCGCGACGGGTCCGGCGCGGGCGCCTCGCGGCGCGCGGGTTGGGTGACGGTCGCCCTGCGTGTCGCGGCGCTGGCGGCGGTCGCCGTCTGCCTCGTGCTCCTCCTCGCCCCCGGCACCTATCGCGTGCCGCGGGGCAGCGTCACCTTCCAGCTCCGGCCGGCCGTCCCGGGGGGCCGCATCGTCATGCCGCTCGGCCCCGCCGGCGTGCTCGCCCTGGAGTCGCACCGTACGCCGGTCGACGTCTCCGTCGACTACCGTCTCCCCGACGAGGTGCCGACGTTGAGCGAGGCCGAGCAGCTGCTGCGCGGGCTCCCGGAGTTCCAGACGTCGGCGCGCGCCGCCTTCCAGCGCTTCGTCTCCGGCAAAGCCCTGTGGCTGCTCGGGCTGGGCGCCGGGGTGGGCCTTCTCATCGCCGGTCCGCGCCGCTCCGAGACGGCGCTGCTGGCGGCCGGCTTCGGCGCCGCGGGGGCGCTCGCGCTGGGTGGCGCTTTCGCGCTCCTCACCCTGGCCACCGTCGACCACACGCCGGAGGTGCGCTACGAGGGACTGGCGAGCAACGTCCCCCGTCTGCTGCCCCTGCTGCGCGGGCTCGAGGCCCAGGAGGCCGGACGCCTCGAGCGCCTGTCCGAGTACGTCGAAGGACTGCAGCTCGTCGCCCTGGACCTTCAACCCGAGGTCGAGGGTACCGTCCCGCCGGCCGACGTGCGTCGCGTGTTGCTCTTCAGCGACCTTCACACCAACGTCTACGGCATGCGCTACGCGGCACGGCTGGCGCGCGGCGGGGGCGACCCGGTCGACCTGGTGCTGGTCGCCGGGGACGTGACCGACGGCGGGACGCGCGAGGAGGCCGAGCTCTTCCTGCGGCTCTTCACCCCGCCCGAGGGCGTCCCCGTGCTCATGATCGGCGGCAACCACGAGGACCGCCCGGCCATGGAGGCGTTCGCCGGGTCGGACTTCACCGTCCTCGACTGGGAGGCCGCCGCGGCGGCCGGGCTGACCGTCTACGGTGTGAGCGACCCGGTCGCGGAGTCCTCGCAGGTGGACTCCGACGACGGGGCTGCTCGCCCTGCAGGACGAGCGGCTCGCGACCCTGTGGCCCGAGCTCGAGACGCCCGACGTGCTGATGGTGCACGACGTCCGCCAGGCGGAGCGCACGATCGAGCTCGCCGAGGAGGCCGGCGAACCGCTCGTGGTCGCCTTCGGCAACGACCATGTGCTGGCCGTGTCGCAGCGGGGCTCCGTCGTCCTCGTCGACCCGGGCACGGCCGGCGCCTCCGGCTACGGCGCGCTGGGCCGCGGCGAGGAGATCCCCTACACGTTCCTGCTGCTCGACTTCTCGCTCGGGGACGAGGCGCGCCTCGTGGCCGTGACCTCGATATCGTACGCGCGCAGCGGGCGCACCAGCATCGACTACGAACCGCTCGGGGAGTAGGGGCTGTGACCTCGCGAAGCACCGGTCTGGGCCGCGTCGCCGCGGCTCTCGGCCTGTTCGCGGCGCGCCTGCTGGCGCTGGCGCGGGCCGTCCGCGGGCGGCGCCCGACGCTGGCCCGCTTCGAGGAGTACGCGCGCGGCGTCGCCGTGACGGCAGCCGCGTTCAACGGTGAGGCTGAACCTGAGACCGAGGGTTTGACGGCGCTGCTGGTGAGCGACCTCCATGCGAACCTGTTCGGCGCGGCGCTGGCGGCGCGGCTCGCACGGGGCGACCTGCTGCCGGTGGACATCGTGCTGATCGCCGGCGACGTGACCGACGGCGGCAGCCGCGAGGAGGCGCTCCTCGTGGCCCGCCTGCTCGCCGCCGACGGCGGCCCGCCCGCACTCCTGGTCGGCGGCAACCACGACGGGGCCGCCGCGCTGGATGCGCTGGGCGCGTCCGGCTTCGAGCTGCCCGAGCGGGTCTGCGTCGAGCGGGCCGGTCTGCGGGTCTACGGGGCGAGCGACCCGCTGGCGCGCTCGCCCGCCGTCGACTCGGACCCGGTCCTCCTGGCCGCGCAGGCCCGCGAACTGGCCGCGTCGTGGCCACCGCCGGGCGATCCCGAGGTCCTCCTGGTCCACGACGTGCGCCAGGCGGAACAGGTCGTGGCGCTGGCCGAGGGCCGCGGCGCGCCGCTCGTCGTCGCCTGCGGCAACGACCACCGCGCCGCGGTCGTGCGTCGCGGCCCGGTGACGATCGTCAACGCCGGCACGGCGGGCGCGTCGGGCTACGGCGCGCTCGGTCGCGGGGAGCCGGCCGCGTACACGGCGCAGCTCCTCCACTTCGGCGCCGGTCCGCACCGGCGGCTGCGGCGCGTCACGACGCTGAGCTACTGGCCCGGCGGCCGGTCGACGGCGGTGGTCGAGCCGATCGGCGACTGACCTGGCGCCGCTCCGGCGGCGACCGTGTGGCGAGCGGCCCGTGCGTCGGCCGCCCCGTGCGTCGGCCGCCCCGTGCGTCGGCCGTCCCGTATAATCAGGTGCCGCTCGGGCGGGCGGGGCGGGCCGCCGCCGGCCCGCCCCGCCCGCCCGAGCGGAGAACGAGACGCCGACCCCGCGCCGCGGCGCGGCCCACGAGAGGACCGGATGGACCGACGCTACGACCCCCAGGCCGTCGAGGCGAAGTGGCAGCGCCGCTGGCAGGAGCGCGACGCCTACCGCGTCGACGACGCGTCCGACCGGCCCAAGTTCTACTGCCTGGACTTCTTCCCCTACCCCTCCGGCGACGGGCTCTCCGTCGGTCACTGCCGCAACTACGTGCCCACCGACGCGGTCGCGCGCTACAAGCGCATGCGCGGCTTCAACGTCCTCCACCCGATGGGCTGGGACGCCTTCGGCCTGCCGGCCGAGAACTACGCCCTCAAGATGGGCGTCCACCCGCGCGAGACGACGGTGCGCAACATCGCCAACTACCACCGCCAGATGGACCTCATCGGCCTCTCCTTCGACTGGTCGCGCGAGATCACCAGCAGCGAGCCCGACTACTACCGCTGGACGCAGTGGTTCTTCCTGCTCATGCACGAGCGCGGGCTCGCCTACCGCGGGACCGGCCAGCAGTGGTGGTGCCCGAGCTGCAAGACGATCCTCGCCAACGAGCAGGTCGAGCAGGGGCGCTGCTGGCGCTGCGGCAGCGACGTGACCAAGAAGGACCTCGAGCAGTGGTACTTCCGCATCACCGACTACGCGCAGCGCCTGCTCGACGACCTCGCGACCATCGAGTGGCCCGAGCAGATCAAGCTCATGCAGACGAACTGGATCGGGCGCAGCGACGGCGCCGAGGTCGACTTCGCCCTGCCCGGCCGCGACGAGCCGCTCACCGTGTTCACGACGCGGCCGGACACGCTCTTCGGCGCCACCTACATGGTGCTCGCCCCCGAGCACCCGCTGGTCGACGAGCTGACGACGGCCGAGCACCGCGAGGCCGTCGCCGCCTACAAGGACCAGGCCCGCCGCCAGAGCGAGATCGAGCGCCTCTCGACCGAGAAGGAGAAGACCGGCGTCTTCATCGGCGCCTTCGCGGTCAACCCGGTGAACGACGCGCCGGTCCCGATCTGGATCAGCGACTACGTGCTCATGGGCTACGGCACCGGGGCGATCATGGCGGTGCCGGCGCACGACGAGCGCGACTTCGAGTTCGCCACGCAGTTCGCGCTGCCGATCGTCGAGGTCATCGCGCCGCCCGTCCGGCGCTCAGGGGACGCTGAGCGAGGCCTACGTCGGCGACGGCGTCATGGTCAACTCCGGGCGCTTCGACGGGCTGCCGGCGCCGGGCGAGGCCTTCGCCGCGATCACCGACTGGCTCGGCGAGCGGGGCCTCGCCCGGCGCAAGGTCAACTTCAAGCTGCGCGACTGGCTGATCAGCCGGCAGCGCTACTGGGGCGCGCCCATCCCCATCGTCCACTGCGACGCGTGCGGCGCGGTGCCGGTGCCCGCCGACCAGCTCCCGGTGCTGCTGCCCGACCTCGAGGACTTCCACCCGACCGACGACGGCCAGTCGCCGCTGGCGCGCAGCGCGGAGTTCGTCCACGCCGACTGCCCGCGCTGCGGCGGGCCCGGGCGCCGCGAGACGGACACCATGGACACCTTCGTCTGCTCCTCCTGGTACCACCTGCGCTACGCCTCGCCGCGCTGCGACGAGGCCGCCTTCGAGCGCGACAAGGTCGACTACTGGCTGCCCGTCGACCTCTACGTCGGCGGCGCCGAGCACGCCGTCATGCACCTCCTCTACGCGCGCTTCTTCTGCAAGGTGCTCCACGACGCCGGCCACGTCGGCTTCGGCGAGCCGTACGCCACGCTGCGCAACCAGGGCATGATCCAGGCCGAGGACGGCCAGAAGATGAGCAAGTCGAAGGGCAACGTGGTCACGCCGGACAGCGTCGTCGAGCGCTACGGCGCCGACAGCCTGCGCGTCTACGAGCTCTTCATCGCGCCCTTCGAGCAGTCGGTCGCCTGGAGCGACCGCGGGGTGCAGGGCTGCCTGCGCTTCCTCGGGCGGTTCTGGAACCTCGCCGCCGAGGTGGCCGCGGCCGAGGGCAGCGGCGTGGCCGCCGGCGAGGCCGAGGCGGAGAAGGGCCGCGCCCTGTCGCGCACCCTGCACAAGACGATCCGCAAGGTCACCGCGCGACATGGAGACGTTCCGCTTCAACACCGCGGTCTCGGCGCTGATGGAGCTGCAGAACGAGGCGCTCGACGTGTGGGCGAACGCGCGCGGCGCGCTCAGCCTCGCGCGAGTGGCGCGCCCTCGTCGTCGACGTGACGCGCCTGCTGGCGCCGATGGCGCCGCACCTCGGCGAAGAGGTCTGGGAGCTGCTCGGGCAGCCCGGGTCGGCGCTCGACGCCACCTGGCCCGAGTGGGACGAGGAGCTCGCCGCCGACGAGGTCGTCACCGTCGTCGTGCAGGTCAACGGCAAGCTCCGCGACCGGCTCTCGGTGCCGGTCGACGCCGAGCGCGAGGCGGTCTTCGCGGCGGCCCGCGCGGCGGGCAACACGGCACGCTTCCTCGAGGGCAAGGAGCTCGTGAAGGAAGTCTACGTGCCGGGCAAGCTCGTCAACTTCGTCGTGCGCTGATCTGCGCTTCGCGGCGGGGCGGCCGGCCCGAGGGGCCGGCCGCCCCGCCGCGCCGTCTGCCACCACGCTGCCGGCTTCCATCGTGCTCCCGCCCTTCGGAGTACGGGTCGTCCTCCACGATGCCCGCCGAACGTCACCGCGCGCGCCGGCCGAGCGTCATCCCGTTCGCCCGCCGGGGCCGCTGACGGCGGTGGGGGCGGACGCTACGGTATCGGGGCGCCGGCCGGAGCCTCCGCCGGCCGGCGCCCCCGACCGCCGAGGTGCCCGTGAGCCTGACCCGTCGCCAGCTCTACGCCTACGTCGCCCTCGGCGTCGTCGTGCTCGCCCTCGGGGTCCGGTACGTGGTGCTGCCGCGGGCGGGCGCCGAGCCCGACGGGTCGCGACTGGCGCTTGCCCCGCTGGCCGCGAGCCCGTCGGCGGCGCCGTCGGCCGCCGCCGACGTCACCGTCTACGTGTGCGGCGCCGTGCGCAGCCCGGGGGTGGTGCGGCTGCCCGCGGGGGCGCGCGTCTGCGACGCCATCGAGCTGCGCCGGCGGCGCCACGGCGCAGGCCGAGCTCGCCGCCGTCAACCTCGCCGCCAAGGTGATCGACGGCCAGCAGATCGTCGTCCCCGAGCGCGGTGCGGCGCCCGCCGCCGGGGCCGCCGCCGCGGCCGTGCCCTCCGCCGGCGGGCTCGTCAACATCAACACGGCGAGCGTCGCCGAGCTCGAGGAGCTCGACGGCGTGGGGCCGGCGACGGCGCAGGCCATCATCGACTACCGCACCGAGCAGGGGCCGTTCGGCGCGATCGAGGACATCATGAACGTGCCCGGCATCGGCGACGCCAAGTTCGCCGCCATGAAGGACTCGATCACGGTCTGAGATGGCCGGCCGGCTGGCGCCGCTGCACATGCTGCTCGGCGGCTACGTCGCCGGCCTGGTCGCCGCTCTGGCGTGGCGGCCGCCGGGCGTCGTGCTCGCCGCGGCCGCCTTCGGCATCGTCGTCGCTGTTCTCGCCGTGCGGCGCGGGCTCTCGGCGGGGCGCCACGAGGCCGCCTTGGCGCCCTCCGCGCCGCGAGCGCTCGCGGCGGCGATGCTGACCGCGCTCTTCGTCGTGGCGGGCGCCGCCGTCGGCGGCGCCCGACTCACGTCCCTCGAGCGCTCCGCGCTGACCTTCTCGGTCGGCGACCGCGTCACGCTCGAGGCGACGCTCGTCGATCTGCCCGAGCTGCGCGACGACCGGCTCTCGCTCCCGCTGCGCGTCGACGCCGTCGACGGCCGCGCCGTCGACGAGCCGGCGCACGTCAGCCTGCGCGTCGACGAGGGCGAGGCGCCCGATCTCGACCAGTGCGGGCCCCTCACCGAGGGCGCCCTCGTCGTCGTCGAGGGCGCCCTGGTCGAGGATCTCCCGCCGCCGCCCGACGACGGCGGCTTCGACTACGCCCGCTACCTGCGGCGTCGCGGCGAGCACGTCGCCCTCGAGGGGCGCTACGCCGACCTGCGCCTGATCGGGCGTCGCGGCGGGCCCCTCGGTCTCGTCGACACCCTGCGCCGCGCCTCGCGCGACCACCTCGCCGCCGGTCTGCACTCGCCCGTGCGTGAGGTCCTCCAGGGCATGGTGCTCGGCGACGACGAGCGCCTCGACCCGACGCTCATCGACGCCTTCCGCCGCAGCGGGCTGCTGCACATCCTCGCCGTCTCGGGTGAGAACGTCGTGCTCCTGTGCTCGATGTGGGGCTTCGCCCTCGGCCTGCTCGGCGTGCCGCGCACGCCGCGCCTCGTCGTGCTGCTCGGCGTCGTGCTCGTCTACGTCATCCTCACGGGGGCCTCGCCGTCCATCGTCCGCGCCGGGTTCGCCGGCATCGTCGGGCTCCTCGCCATGATGGTCGCCCGTCCGACCGACGGCTGGTTCTTGCTGCTCGCCCCCGCGGCGCTGCTGCTCTCGATCAACCCGGCGACGCTGTACGACGTCAGCTTCCAGCTCTCGTTCGCCGCCGTCGCCGGGCTCCTCGTGCTGGCTCGGCCGCTGACCCGGGCGCTCTCCTTCCTGCCGGGGCCGTTCGCCGAGCAGGCCGGCGTGACCACGGCGGCGAGCCTGGCGACGGCGCCCGGTCTCGCTCACCGCGTTCGGCTCGGCCTCGATCGTCGCCGTGCCCGCCAACCTCATCGGCGGGTTCGTCCTCGGGCTGGTGATGTTCCTCGGCATGCTCAGCCTGCTGCTCGGGTTCGTGCATCGCCTGGTCGGGGTGCCGCTCAACCTCGTCAGCGGCGTGCTGCTCGGCTTCCTCGTCGAGGTGTCGCGCTTCTTCGCCCGGCCCTCGTGGGCGGTGTACGAGTGGCGGGGGCCGACCCTGGTCGTGGTGCTGGGCGCGGCGCTCGCCGCCGAGACCCTGGTGCTGACGCTGCTCGCGCGGCGCGCCGGCGTCGGCCTGCGCGCCTACGTCGCCGCCCGCTCGCGCCGCGCCGCGCTCGTGCTCGCCACGGCCGCGGTCGTGGCGGCGGCGCTGCTCGCCGCGCCGGCGCCGCCCGCCGCGCTCGTCCGAGCCGCGGCTCACGTTCCTCGACGTCGGCGAGGGGGCGGCGACGCTCGTGCAGGTGCCGGAGGGACCCACCGTGCTGATCGACGCGGGCCCCGAGCCGCTGGCCGAGGAGCTGCGGCTCCACGGCGTGCGCCGCATCGACCTGCTGATCCTCTCGCACGGCCACGCCGACCACACGGGAGGGCTCGAGGGCGTGATCGGAGCGCTGCCGATCGGGGCCGCGCTGGTTCCGCACCCCGAAGAGCCCGATGCAACGCTCGAGCGCCTGGGCGCCGAGCTGATCGCCGCCGGCGCTGAGGTCGGCGTGTGCACTTCGCCGGTCGGCCTGAGCGGCGACGGGTGGAGCCTGCAGGTGCTGCCCACGGCGCCGTCCGGCACCTCCGACGCGAACCAGGCCGAGAACGACGTCGCCCTCGTCGTCCTCGTCGAGCTGGGCGGCGTCGACGTGCTCGTCACCGGCGACGCCGAGGGCGCGGTGCTCGCCGCCCTCTCCCTGCCGCCCGTCGACATCCTCGAACTGCCGCACCATGGCAGCCGCGGAGGGCTGGACGCCGAGCTCCTCGAGCGCCTCTCCCCGCGCCTCGCTGTGGTCTCGGTGGGCCCGAACCGGTTCGGGCACCCGACCCCGGAGATGATGGCCCTGCTCGCCGCCCACGGCGTGCCCCTGTTGCGCACCGACCACGCCGGCGAAATCGTCGTCTGCGGACCGGGGGAGGAGGCGGGCGAGCTTCTTGACGGCCCCTACAGCGCCGGAGCCAGCGGCCCTGCTTCCGCCGCCGTCGCACCCGCCGGCGCCGGCGGCGTGCCCGAGCTGCGCGTCTGGACCGAGTCGGGCTAGGCTGGGCGTCGCGGTGCTATCCTTCGCCACGTGACCGCCGAGCCGCCACCCCTGCAGCCCGCTTACCTCTTCCGCGGCAGCGACCGCTCCCGCGTGCGCCGCGGCGTCGCCCGCCTGCGGCGGCGCGTGATCGAGGAGTCCGGGAGCGACCTCAACGTCACCGTGTTCGACGCTCGCGAGACGGGGCCGGACGAGGTGATCGAGCGCGGCGCAGACACCGAGCTTCGTGCTCGGGCGCCGTCTGATCCTGGTGACGAGCGCCCAGGCATGGAAGAGCCCCCAGCGCACCCGGCTCGCCGCCTACCTCGAGGACCCGATGCCCGACACGATCCTCGCCGTCGAGGCCGCCAAGTACGGCAAGGACGACGTGCTCGCCAAGGCCGTGGCACGGGCGGGGCAGGTCTTCACCTGGAACGTGCCGCGCAAGAGCGAGCTCGACGCCTGGGTCGACAAGCGGGCCGGCGCCCAGGGCCTGAAGCTGACGTCGAGCGGGCGCCGACGTCTCGTCGCCCTGCTCGGCTGGCCCGAGGGCAGCGACGAGGGCGCCGGCGAGCATCTGGAGATCTACGAGCGCGAGCTCGAGAAGCTCGCCGCCTACTGCGGCGGCGGCGAGGCCGGCGAGGAGGAGGTCGAGGCGGTGTGCGCAGCGACCGTCGAGGCGCACGTCTTCGCCCTCACCGACGCGGTCGGTCGCCGTCAGCGGGCGCGCGCCTTCGCCGTGCTCGAGCAGGTCTTCGCCGGCGGCGAGGACGCGGGACGCGTGCTCTACACGTTGCTTCGCCACGTGCGCCAGCTGGGCGCGCTGCACGAGTTGGGCGGCGGGCAGGAGCGGCTCGACGGCGGCCAGGTCGCGAAGGCGCTCGGCGTGCACCCGTTCGCGGCGAAGAAGCTGCTGGAGCAGCGGCGGACGTTCGGGCCGGCCGAGGTGCGCCGGGCGCTCGTGGCGCTCGCCGCTGCGGAGACGGGGATGAGGGGCAAGGCGCCGGCGACGCTGGAGAGCGCCGGTGGCGCCGATCAGGGCGCGCGCCTCGTCCTCGAGCTGGCGCTGGCGCGGATGCTTGAAGAGGGGTGAGCGGGGCGGGGACCGGCTGAGCGGCGGGCGCCGGTCAGCCGGGGAGGCGCGCGAGGATGTGCGCGACCTGGCTCTTCTTGCGGGCGGCGCTGTTCTTGTGGATGACGCCCTTGGCGGCGGCCTGATCGATGCGACGGGTGAGCAGGCGCGCCAGCTCGGCGGCCTCGTCGGCCTGCTGCTCGGTCACGCTCGTGTCGAGCTTCTTGAACAGCGTCTTGATGGTCGACTTGGCGTGCCTGTTGCGCAGGCGCTGCTTGACGAGACAGGCGGTTGCGCTTCTCCTGCTGGACGGTGTTGGCCACGTGATCCCTTCGTCTGACCACGCCACGACGGCATGGCCGCGGGATGCTACCACAGGCCGCGGGCGGGCGGCAAGCTGGGCGCGAGCGTCGCGCGGAGCCTGACGGGCGCGCCCGGGCGGCCCTGCTGCGCGGCGCAGGACCGACCTGCCGCACGGGGCAGGGTCGCCGCGCCGCAGGCGGTCGGGCCGCCCGCCCCCGGCGCGGTATCATTCAGCGTCATGGCCGCTCTCGACCACATCCGGAACTTCTCGATCATCGCCCACATCGACCACGGCAAGTCGACCCTGGCCGATCGCATGCTCGAGCTCACCGGCACGGTCAGCGCCCGCGACATGAAGGAGCAGATCCTCGACAAGATGGACCTCGAGCGCGAGCGCGGCATCACCATCAAGGCCCAGGCCGTGCGCATCCGCTACCGGGCCCGGGACGGCGAGGAGTACGAGCTCAACCTCATCGACACGCCCGGGCACGTCGACTTCACCTACGAGGTCTCGCGCAGCCTCGCGGCCTGCGAGGGCGCGGTGCTGCTCGTCGACGCCACCCAGGGCGTCGAGGCGCAGACCGTGGCCAACGCCTACCTGGCGATCGACAACGACCTCGAGATCGTCCCCGTGCTCAACAAGATCGACCTGCCGGCGGCCGACGTCGCCGAGGCCGAGCTCGAGCTGCACGAGCTCACCGGGGCGACCCACGACGAGGTGCTCACCGTCTCGGCCAAGACCGGCGCGGGCGTCGAGGACGTGCTCGAGGCGATCGTCGCCCGCACGCCGCCGCCCGGCGGCGACCAGGCGGCGCCGCCGCGGGCCCTGATCTTCGACTCCGAGTACGACCAGTACCGCGGCGTCGTCGCCTACGTGCGCGTCGTCGACGGGCGCTTCTCGCGTCGCGAGGCGGTGCGCATGATGGGCAGCCGCCAGGAGGCCGAGATCGAGGAGCTCGGCTACTTCGGCCCCGACATGGTGCCGCTCGACGCCCTCGAGACCGGCGAGGTCGGCTACATCATCACCGGCATCAAGGACGTCGCCCAGGTACGGGTCGGCGACACCATCACGAGCAGCGCGCGCCCGGCCGCCGAGAGCCTGCCGGGCTACAAGGTCGTGCAGCCGATGGTCTTCTCCGGGCTGTTCCCGACCGAGGGCGACCAGTTCGAGGAGCTGCGCGACGCGCTCGAGAAGCTCAAGCTCAACGACGCCGCGCTCATGTACGAGCCCGAGAGCTCGACCGCCCTCGGCTTCGGCTTCCGCTGCGGCTTCCTCGGGCTGCTCCACATGGACATCGTGCGCGAGCGCCTCGAGCGCGAGTACGACCTCGAGCTGCTCACCACGATGCCCAACGTCGAGTACCACGCCTACCTGACCGACGGTGCCATGGAGGCCGTGCGCAACCCCGCCGACATGCCCGACCCGGCGCGCATCGAGCGCGTCGAGGAGCCGTTCGTGGCGGCGAGCATCCTCGTGCCGAGCTCGTACGTCGGCACCATCATGGAGCTCTGCCAGGGCCGGCGCGCCGAATTCGTCGACTGAAGTACCTCTCGCCCGAGCGCGTGGAGATGCACTACCACCTGCCGCTGGCCGAGATCGTCCTCGACTTCTTCGACCAGCTGAAGACGCGCACCCGCGGCTACGCCTCGCTCGACTACGACGTCCACGGCTACCGCGAGAGCGACCTCGTGAAGCTCGAGATCCTCATCGCCGGCGACCCGGTCGACGCACTGTCCCTGATCGTGCCCCGGGAGCGCGCCTACCTGCGCGGCCGGGCGCTGGTCGACAAGCTCCGCCAGAAGATCCCGCGCCAGCTCTTCGAGGTGCCGGTGCAGGCGGCGATCGGCAACAAGGTCATCGCCCGCGAGACGATCAAGGCGAAGCGCAAGGACGTGCTCGCCAAGTGCTACGGCGGCGACATCACCCGCAAGCGCAAGCTGCTCGAGAAGCAGAAGGAGGGCAAGAAGCGGATGAAGAACCTCGGCGTCGTCGAGGTGCCGCAGGAGGCCTTCCTCGCCGTGCTCGAGCTCGACCAGGACGCGCGGGAGCGTTGATGGGCGGGGTCGGGCGGGCGGCGCCGGCGGATGCCGGCGCCACCCGCCCGCCACCGCCGCCCGAGGGGACGGCGCCGGTCACGGAGCCGGCGCCGGCCGCCCCGCGCCACGTCTACGTCCATGTGCCGTTCTGCCGGGAGCGCTGCGACTACTGCGACTTCTTCTCGCTGGCGCTGGGGCGGGAGGGCCGGCCGCGGCCCGTGGTCGCGGGAGCAGGTCGGGGTGCGGTTCGGGGACGAGGCCGCGCGGCACGCTCGACGCCTACGTCGCCGCTCGCTCGCCGAGTGGGAGCGCGAGCGGCGGCGCCTACGACGTGCGTCCGCCTCGAGACGCTCTACGTCGGCGGCGGCACGCCGTCGCCTGCTCGGGCCGGAACGGCTCGAGCGACTGCTCGAGCCGTTCCGGCCGCTCCTGACCCCGCCGCCGAGGTCACGGTCGAGACCAATCCGGAGGACGTGGACGAGGCCTATGCGCGCTGGGCGGCCGTGGCGGGTAGCCGTCGGGACGCGGCGGCCGGACGCGTGCAGCAGGAGCGACGGCCCGTGCATCGCGGTCTGCGCGTCTCGCTCGGCGCGCAGAGCTTCGACCGGCGGCGGCGCGCCGCCCTCGGGCGCCGCGCCGCCGCCGATCCCGCCGCCGCGTACCGCCGCCTGCGCGACGCCGGCGTCGGCAACGTCGGGCGTCGATCTCATCTTCGGCATCCCCGGGCAGACGGCGGCCGACCTCGACGACGACATCGCCGCCGTGCTCGACCTGCGGCCCGACCACGTCTCCTGGTACGAGCTCGACGTCGTCGAGGGGACGGCCCTGGCGGAGCGCCTGCGTCGCGCCGCCGCGCCGGAGAGCGCCGTCGGCCCGGCGGCGCCGGCCGCCGGCGGCGGAGACGGCGGGTCCGCCCGGCCGTCGGCGGGTCTGTCGCCGCTTCTTCCGGGACGCCTCTCGCGGCCTTGCCCGGCGACGACGAGCGGGCGGCGATGTACCGGCGCATCGTGCGTGCGCTCACGGGCGCCGGCTACTCGTGGTACGAGGTGAGCAACTTCGCCCTGCCGGGGCGGCGGGCGCGCCACAACGTGGCGTACTGGCGCGCCCGGCCGTACCTCGGGCTGGGCGCCGGCGCCGTCGCGACCGTCGGCCGGCGTCGCACGAGCACGACGCGCGACGTCGCGGCCTACGTCGCGGCCGTGTCGCGCGGGGAGGCGCCGCCCGGCGAGGTCGAGGAGCTGAGCGACGTCGACCTCGCTCGCGAGCGCCTCATGCTGGCCGCGCGCTGCGGCCTGCGCGTCCCGCTGGCCGAGGTCGCGCCGGTGCTCGCCCGCGACGTCCTGCCGGCGCTCGCCGAAGCTGGGATGATCTCGCTGCACGGTGGTACAATCGCGGTGACGCGGAAGGGGCGGTACGTCGCCAACGAGGTGAGCGTACGCCTGTTTCGCGATTGATGGTTAAGGGGTCGGCATGACACTCAAGACGCGCCACGAACGGGTCCTGCGGGCGGTCGTCGAGGAGTACATCGCCTCGGGCGCCCCGGTCGGTTCCCGTCACCTGAGCGAGCAGTGCGGGCTCGGCGCCGCGCCGTCGACGATCCGCAACGACCTGGCCGAGCTCGAGGAGCTCGGCCTGCTCGCGCACCCCCACACGTCCGCCGGGCGGGTGCCGACCGACGAGGGCTACCGGCACTACGTCGACAGCATCGTCACCGAGCGGCGCTCGCACGCGGTACGGCCGCCGCTCGAGGTCGACCACGCCCGAACGGAGATCGACGAGGCCCTGCACGAGACCGCGGAGGCGCTCTCGCGCGTCACCGAGCTGCTGGCCGTCGTCTCCTCGCCGGCCGTCACGACGTCGAGCGTGCGCCACGTCGAGGTGCTCGCTCTGCAGCCGCGCACGGTCATGGTGGTCGTCATCACCACCTCCGGTCAGGTCACGAAGCGGGTGTTCACGCTGGGCGCGCCGATCGACGAGGGCCTCGCCGAGTTCGCCCGCGTGTACCTGAACGAGCGCCTCACCGGCGCGCACCTGGGCACGCGCGTGGCGCGCGCCGCGTTCACGAGCCCCGAGCTGGGGCCGCGGGAGCGCGCCTTCCTCGAGGTGCTGCGCCCCGCCTTCGAGGCGCCGGGGTCCGCCGACGTCGAGGGGCTGTACATGGGCGGCACGTCGCGCCTGCTCGACAACCTGACCCGCGAAGGTGCGACTCAGCTCAACGACCTGCTCGAGGTGCTCGAGCAGCGGTACGAGCTCCTCGGCGTGCTCTCCGGCGCCCTGCGCGAGGACGGCCTCTACCTGCGCATCGGTCACGAGCTGGCCACGCCGTCGCTGCAGGCGTGCTCGCTGGTGGCGGCGAACTACGGGGTGGCGAACCGCAACCTCGGCACGGTCAGCGTGCTGGGCCCCACGAGGATGGACTATCAGCGCGTCATCGCCGCGGTGCGCTCGACGGCCGACGAGCTGAGTGACTACCTCGAAGACATCTGGTGAACAGCGAGCGTCCCCAACGATGAAACGCGACTATTACGACGTCCTCGGCGTGCCCCGAGACGCCGGCCAGCAGGAGGTCAAGAAGGCCTTCCGCAAGCTGGCCCGGGAGTGCCACCCCGACGTGAACCCAGGCGACGCCGACTGCGAGGCGCGCTTCAAGGAGGCGGCCGAGGCGTACGAGGTCCTGAGCGACGCCGACTCGCGGGCGGCCTACGACCGCTACGGCTTCGACGGCCTCAAGGGCCGGCCGCTCACCGACTTCGAGCACGTCGGCTTCGGCGACCTCTTCAACGTCTTCTTCGGCAGCGGCATGTTCGACTCGGTCCTGCGCGACGCCGGCGGCGGCTGGGGAGCGGCCGCCGGAGGGGCGCCGGCTCCGCGCGGCGACGACGTCGAGGTCGCGCTGCACCTGACGCTCGCCGAGTCGGTCTTCGGCGCCGCCCGCGAGGTCGAGGTCGCGACCGACGTGGCCTGCGCCGACTGCGGGGGCAGCGGGGCGGCGGCCGGGACCGGGCGCGAGACCTGCCCGCAGTGTCACGGCAGCGGCCGTATGCGCGAGGTCTCGAGCCTCGGCGGGTTCGGGCAGTTCGTGCGTACCAGCACCTGCACGGTCTGCCGCGGCCGCGGCTCGATCGTCCGCGAACCGTGCGAGGGCTGCCGTGGGACCGGGCGGCTGCGCGCCACGCGCACGGTCACGGTCGAGGTGCCGGCCGGCATCGCCGACGGGCAGCGTCTGCGTCTCACCGCCGAGGGCGGCGCCGGCGCCCAGGGCGGCCGCCCGGGCGATCTCTACGTCGGCATCACCGTCGAGCCGCACGAGCGCTTCGTGCGCGACGGCGACGACCTGCTGTACCGGCTCGACGTGACCATGGTCGACGCCGCCCTGGGGACGACCGCCGAGGTCGAGACGCTCGACGGCGACCTCGAGGTCCGTCTCGCTCCCGGCACCCAATCCGGCACCGTCAAGATCTTCAAGAACCGCGGCGTGCCGTCGCTGCAGGGCTACGGCCGTGGCGACCTCAAGGTCGTGGTCAACGTCGTCGTGCCCCAGCGTCTCACGACGGAGCAGCGCGAGCTGCTCGACCAGTTCGCCGCCGCGACCCCGGCGGAGGCGTACGAGGCGGACCCGAGCTTCCTCGAGAAGGTACGCTCCGTCTTCCGCCGGTGAGCGGGCGCTACACGCGGTACACGCTGACCGCCGGCCCGTCGGCGCCGGGCGGCGCCGTCGACTACGCTCACCCCGAGGCCGTCGCGCTGGCGCGCGCCCTCGGCGCCGACGGCTGGCAGGAGACCGCGGACGGCATCGTGTTCTGGCTGCCGGCCGAGTCGGCGCCCGACCCCGCGCGGCTGGCGCGACTGGAGGGGCTCGGCCGTCTCGACGTCGCCGCCGAGGACGACGACTGGCGCCTCCGCTGGCGCGAGTTCCACCGGCCCGTCGCCGTCGGGCCGTTGTACGTGCGCGCGCCGTGGCACGCGCCGCGCCGCGACCTCCTCGACGTGTGCGTCGACGTCGGCATGGCCTTCGGGACGGGTGCGCACGCGACCACCCGACAGTGCCTGGAGGGGCTCGCCGGCCTGACGCCGTCGCCGCTCGTCGACCTGGGCACGGGCAGCGGCGTGCTGGCCCTCGCCGCGGCGCGCCTCGGCTTCGCTCCGGTGGTCGGTCTCGACGTCGATCCGGTGGCCGTCGAGGCGGCGCGGGCCAACGCCCGCGCCAACGGCCTCGATGTCGAGTTCAGGGTCGCCGACGTCGGCGACCCGTCTGCCGTCATGCCGCCTGCCGAGGCGGCGGTCGCCAACCTCTCCCTGCCCGTGATCCTGATCCTTGCGGAGCGCGTCGGGGGTGGCCGTGGCGAGCCGTGGCGGCCGCGGCGGCTGCTGCTCGCGGGGCTGCTCGAGGCGCAGGGCGGGCAGGCGGCCGCGGCCTTCGCCGGCTACCGCGTGCGGCGCCGGGCGGTCAGCGACGGCTGGGTCTTCCTCGACCTCGAGGATGGCGCGGCCGCGGGTGCCGCGTGACCGCGGGCCCATCGCGTGGGGCCGGCGCGGACGTGAGGCCCGGCGGACATGAGGTCGGCCCGGACGTGCGGCCCGGCGGACATCAGGTCGGGGCGCACGGGAGGTCGGGGCGGACATGAGGGCGCGGCCGACGTGACGCGCCTGTTCACGGCCTTCGTGGGCTGCAAGGTCAGTCAGGCCGACTCGGAGGCGGCGCGGGCGGAGCTGCTCGCGGCGGGCCTCGAGGAGGCCGGTTCGGCCGAGGACGCCGACGTCGCCGTGGTCCACACCTGTGCCGTGACCGGGGAGGCGGAGCGCAAGTCCCGGCAGCTCGCTCACCGGCTCGCGCGCCGCGGTCTGCGCGTCGTGGTCGCGGGCTGCGCGGCGACGCGCGACGCCGGGCAGTTCGCCGCCGAGGGTGTGACGCCGCTTGGGGAGCGGCCGTGGGCGCAGCTGGCGCGCGATCTCGGCGCTCCCGCGCCGGCGACGGCCGCGGCCGACGGGGCCGGGGCGGCGGCCGCCGGCGGCACGGGTCCGGAGGCGGCGCCGCGCTCGGCGAGCCGCCGCACCCGCTTCGTGCTCAAGGCGCAGGACGGCTGCGGCGGGCGCTGCGCCTACTGCGTGGTCCGCCTCGTGCGCGGGACCCCGCGCAGCCTGCCGCTGGACGAGGCGCTCGTCGCCGCGACGAGGGCGGTCACCGCCGGCTGCGGCGAGATCGTGCTCAGCGGGATCGACCTCGGCGCCTGGCGCGACACAGTGAGTGGCGCCGGTCTGGCGGCGCTGGTCGAGGCCCTGGTCGCGGTCCCGGGGCTTGCCCGCCTGCGCCTCTCCTCGCTCGAGCCCGGCGCGCTCGACGAGCGGCTCGCCGCCGCGCTGGCGCACCCGCTCGTCGCCCGTCACCTCCACGCGCCCCTGCAGTCGGCCGACGACGGTGTGCTGGCGGCGATGGCACGCCCGTACGACTGGGCCGGCTACCGCGCCTCCCTCGATCGTGTCCGCGCCGCCGTGCCGGACTGCGCGTTCTCGACCGACCTCATGGTCGGCTACCCGGCGGAGGACGAGGCGGCCTTCGCGCGCAGCCTCGCCGCCGTCGAGAGCGGCCTCTTCGGCCGCGTGCACGTCTTCGCCTTCTCGCCGCGTCCGGGGACCCCGGCCGCGGCGCTCACGCCGCTGCCGGCCGCCGTGGTGCGCCGGCGGCGGGCGGCCGCCCTGGCCGCCGCGGGGGCGGCGGCCAGGGCGGCCGCCCGCGCGGCCCTCGGCCGTCCGGCCGACGTGCTCGTCGAGGAGCGCCGCGACGGCCTCTGGAAGGGGTACAGTTCACAGTACGTGCGCTACCACGTGGTCGGAGCCGCGGAGCCGGGACGGATGGTGCGCGCGGTGGCCGACGAGGTCTACAGTGACGGGGTGAGGGGGCGAGTGCTGTGAGCGCCCACGCGCCGCGCCCCATCGCCGCCGGCCGAGAGGCCGCCCGCCCCGGGCGGCAGAGGGCCGGCGGCGGGCAGAGTGGAGGGAAGACATGAGAGAGCCGGGCGTCATCGAACGGCGCATGAAGGACGACGCCGTCGCCGCGCTCAAGGCCGGCGACCGCCGCCGGCGCGACGCGCTCGGCACGCTCACCGCCGAGCTCAAGAAGGCGCGCATCGACGCCGGCACCGTGCCGACCGAGGCCGACGAGCTCACGGTGCTCAACCGCGAGCGCAAGCGTCGCAGCGAGGCGCTCGAGCTCTACACCGAGGCTGAGCGCGCCGACCTCGCCGGACAGGCGCGCTTCGAGGTCGAGCTGATCGCCGGCTACATGCCCGAGGAGCTCTCGCCGGACGAGCTGGAGCGCCTGGTCGACGAGGCCATCGCCGCGACCGGGGCGGCCTCCCCCAAGGAGATGGGCAAGGTCATGGGCCGCCTCATGCCGCAGGTCGCCGGGCGCGCCGACGGCAAGGCGCTCAGCGACCTCGTCCGTCGCCGGCTCGGGGGGTGACGCGTGCCCGAGGCCACGCGCACGGTCATCGAGCTCGACTCGAACGTCCTCGCCCTGGGACTGGCCGGCGAGCACGACGCTCACCTCCGAGTCATCGAGGCGCGCCTCGACTGCCGGCTCACGCTGCGCGGCAACGTGCTGACCCTGGAGGGTGAGCCGGTGGCCGTGGCCAAGGCGCGGGCCGCGCTCGAGGAGCTGCTCACGGTCATCCGCTCCGGCCGCCCCCTCAACCCCGCCATGGTCGAGTCGCTCATGGACATCGCCGTGAACTCATCCGGCAAGCCGTCGGATGTCTACGGCGACGTGGTGTGGACGCACCGTGGCCGCCAGATCGGTCCGCGCACCGTGAACCAGAAGCACTATGTCGACGCCATCCGCGGCACCACGATCACCTTCGGGATCGGACCGGCGGGCACGGGCAAGACGTATCTCGCCACGGCGATGGCGGTCAACGCCTTCTTCTCCAAGGCCGTGGGTCGCATCATCCTCACGCGCCCGGCGGTGGAGGCGGGGGAGAGCCTCGGCTTCCTCCCCGGGAGCGTCTCCGAGAAGGTCGACCCGTACTTCCGCCCGCTCTTCGACGCCCTCTACGACATGATGGACGGCGACAAGCTGGCCGCGCTCATCGAGCACGGCGAGATCGAGGTGGCGCCGCTCGCCTTCATGCGCGGGCGCACGCTGAACGACTCGTTCATCATCCTCGACGAGGCGCAGAACACCTCGCCCGAGCAGATGAAGATGTTCCTCACCCGGCTCGGGTTCGGGAGCAAGATGGTGGTGACGGGGGACGTGACCCAGATCGACCTGCCGCAGCACCGCAACTCGGGGCTCGTCACCGTGCCCGACGTGCTGTGCGCGATCCCCGACATCGCCGTGGTGCGGTTCGACGGTCACGACGTCGTGCGCCACAAGCTCGTGCAGCGCATCGTCAACGCCTACAAGGAGCACGACGAACGGCTGCAGGCGGGGCAGGAGCCATGAACGGCAACCTGGTCGAGGTCGTCAATCGCACACGGGTGCCCGTCGACGAGCGCGCCGTGGCCACGCTGGTCGGCGCCGTGCTCGTCGCCGAAGGCGTCGGCGGCGCCGAGATCGGCGTGGCCTTCGTCGGCGACGGGCGCATGCGCGCCCTCAACCACGAGCACCGCGGGCTCGACCGGGTGACCGACGTGCTCTCGTTCCCGCTCGAGGCCGAGGACGAGCTCGCCACCTGGCGCGAGATCGAGGCCGCGCCTCCGGGCGACGTGCCGCCGCGCCTGCTCGGCGACGTCGTCGTGGGCGCGCGCCAGGCGCTGCGCCAGGCGCGCGCCCACGACGTCCCCCCGGCGTTCGAGCTCGCCCTGCTCCTCGTGCACGGCGTGCTGCACGTGCTCGGGCACGACCACGAGAACGACGCCGGGGGCATGGCGCTGCGTCAGGGCGAGCTGCTCGCGGCGCTCGATTGGAGAAGGCTCCTTGGCCCCACGTCGTAGCCTGCTGCACAGCTTCAACTGGGCCTTCGAGGGCATCGTCTACGCGCTCCGTCACGAGCGCAACATGCAGATCCACTTCGGCCTCGCCGTCCTCGTCCTGCTGGCGGCGCTCTTCTTCTCACTGACGCGCCTCGAGATCATCGCCCTGCTCGTGGCCATCTCGTTCGTGCTGATCGCGGAGATGCTCAACACGGCGATCGAGCAGCTCATGGACATGCTCACCGACGAGCACGACCCGCGGGCCAAGATCGCCAAGGACGTCGCCGCCGGCGCGGTCCTGATCGCGTCGATGAACGCCGTCGCCGTGGCCTACCTCGTCTTCTACGACCGCATCACGAGCACGCCGTACACGGTCCTCCAGCGGGTGCGCAGCTCGTCGGTCGACGTCACCGTGATCGCCCTCGTGCTGGTGATCCTCATCGTCATCGCCGTCAAGGCCCTCACGCGCACCGGTACGGCGCTGCACGGCGGCCTGCCCTCCGGGCACGCCGCCGTCGCGTTCGCCGGCTGGGTCGCGCTGACGTTCATCTCCAGCACGACGGCCTACGCGCTGCCGATCTCGCTGGTCGCCCTGCTGATGGCGATCCTGGTTGCGCAGAGCCGCGTCCAGGCCGGCATCCACACGGCGCTCGAGGTCGTGCTCGGGGCGCTGCTCGGGTCGGTCTCGGCGCTGCTCATCTTCCAGCTCTGGGCGCCGATGTGAGCCCGCGCGGGAGAGAGCCCGACCTCGCCGAGCGTCTCCTCTTCCAGGAGGCCTTCGCGGTCGCCGAGAGGGCCTACGCGCCGTATTCGGGCTTCCGCGTGGGGGCCGTCGCCGTCGGGCCGTCGGGCCGCAGCCACCACGGCGTGAACGTGGAGAACGCCGCCTACCCGGTCGGGCTCTGCGCCGAGCGCGCCGCCCTCGCCGCCATGGTCGTCTTCGGCGAGCGACGGGCGCGCTACGTGGCCGTCGCCGCGGCCGACGGGGTCGACCTCCTGCCCTGCGGCATGTGTCTGCAGGCGCTGGCCGAGTTCGGCGCGCCCGAGGTCGTCGTCCGGCTCGACGGCGGCGTCAGGGTGCTCGCCCTCGCCGAGCTGCTGCCGGCGCCGTTCGCGGGGTCTGGCGGCCAGGCGAGCGCGAGCGGGGACGCCGGAGGACCCGGGGAGGCCGCCGGCCCCGGCGATGCGGGCGCGGATGGCTGAGCACCCCTTCCGCTCCGGCTTCGTCGCCGTCCTCGGGCGCCCCAACGTCGGCAAGTCGACGCTGGTCAACGCCCTGGTCGGGCGCAAGGTCACCATCGTCTCCGACCACCCCCAGACGACGCGCCGCCGCATCAGCGGCGTGCTGCGTCTGCCGGGGTATCAGGTCGTCCTCCTCGACCTGCCCGGCTTCCAGAAGCCCTTCGACTCGCTCACCCGGCGCATGCAGCGGGCGGTCGACGAGGCGCTCGCCGAGGTCGACGCCGCACTCGTGGTGCTCAACGCGGCGGAGCCGATCGGCGCCGGCGACCGCTTCATCCTGCGGGCGGTCGCCGGCGCCGGCCGCCCGGCCGTCTACCTCCTCAACAAGCGCGACGCCGTCGACGCCGGGCGTCTCGAGCAGCGGGCCGCGGAGGCGCGCGACCTCGTCGGCGGGGCCGAGGTGCTCGCCGTGAGCGCCCTGCGCGGCGAGGGGCTCGAGCCGGTGGTCGGGCGTCTCGCCGCCGCCATGCCCGAGGGCCCGGCCTACTTCCCCGACGGCGACATCAGCGACCAGCCGCTCGAGCTGCTCGTCGCCGAGCTCGTGCGCGAGCAGGCTCTCCGTCGTACGCGCGACGAGGTGCCGCACGCGGTCGCCGTCGAGGTGACCGGCATCGTCGAGCGTGAGGACCGCCCGCTGGTCGAGATCGAGGCCCGCCTCATCGTCGAGACGGAGTCCCAGAAGGCGATCCTCGTCGGCAAGGGCGGGCGCACCGTCAAGGCGATCGGCTCGGCGGCGCGGCGCGAGATCGAGGCCGTGTTCGGCGCCCAGGTCTTCCTCGACCTGCGCGTCAAGGTCCGCAAGCGCTGGCGCCGCGACGAGCGCTACGTCGAGCGCTTGCTCTGAGGGAGCGCCCGGCGCTCCTCCGCGCAGGCGCTGCCCGCGCGACCAGCGCGCACCCGCGCCGGACCCGCCGCCTGCCCCCCCAGTTGATATACTCGGCCGCGGGGAGGGGCGCGGCGCCCCTCGTGGAGGGCGCACGCCCGTGCAAGTCGAAGAACTCGCCAAGACCATCGACCATACGCTGCTGCGCCCCGACGCGACGGCGCACGACGTCGAGCGCCTGTGTCGCGAGGCGGCCCGCTACCACTTCGCCGCGGTCTGCGTCTTCCCGCACTACGTGCCACTCGCCGACGGCCTCCTGAAGGCGGCCGACGTGAAGGTCTGCACGGTCATCTCCTTCCCCTTCGGCGCCGACGACGTGCGTGCCAAGGTGGCCGCGGCGCAGGACGCGATCGGCAAGGGCGCCGACGAGCTCGACGTCGTCTTCAACCTCCCGGCGATGCTGTCGGGCGAGTTCGGCTACGTGCGCGACGAGCTCGCCGCCGTGGTGCGCGCCGCGCGCCTCAAGTCGGTCAACACGGGCCGCGGGCACGCCCTGGTCAAGGCGATCATCGAGACCTGCTACCTCTCCAACAAGATGAAGCGCCTCGCCTGCACGATCCTCAATCAGGCGGGCGTCGACTTCGCCAAGACGTCGACGGGCTTCGGGCCGCAGGGTGCGACCCAGCAGGACGTGGAGCTGCTGCGCGACTGCCTCGACGAGCGCATCGGGGTCAAGGCCTCCGGGGGCATCCGCACGCTCGGGGACGCGGAGCTGATGATCAACGCCGGCGCCATGCGCCTCGGCACCAGCGCCGGGGTGGCCATCGTGCAGGAAGCCCTCGGGCAGAGGGAGGAGCGGTCATCGAGCGCGCCGCCTTCCTGAGCGCCGTGCGCTACGGGGCCGAGGGCCTCGTGCCGTGCGTCGTGCAGGACGCGACCACGGGCGAGGTCCTCATGGTCGCCTACGCGAACGCCGAGGCGCTCGCGGCGACCGTCGACACCGGAGAAGCCCACTTCTGGAGTCGTCGCCGGCGCGAGCTGTGGCACAAGGGGGCGACGAGCGGCAACGTGCTGCGCGTGCGCGCGCTCAGCCTCGATTGCGACGCCGACACCGTGCTCATGCGGGTCCGCCCGGCGGGTCCGGCCTGCCACACGGGCGCGGTCAGCTGCTTTCGCGCCGAGGCCAACGGCGGCGCGCGCCTCGAGCTCTGACGGGCACGACGGCAGGGTCGTACCCGGCACCCCTGCACGCGGGCGGACGGCGTCGCCGCGCCCGCGACGCGGCGGTGCGCGGGCGCCGCGGGAGGGGTCCGGCGACCTGCGCGTCCGCGCGCGACGGTCGTGCCTGACGACATGGTGAAGGCGAGGAACGGGTAGCACTCACGCACATGGATGTACGGGGACTCGGGAAGACCTTGGGGACCGGCGCGGGTCGGCTCTGGCGGCGCGTGGGCTGGACCGGCGCGGCGCTCGTCGTCGTGGTCATCGCCGCCCTCGTCCTCCGCCTGCAGAGCGTCACCTCGGGCCTGCCGTACGCGTTCATCAACCCCGACGAGGCGACCGTCGTCCCCAAGGCGGTCGAGGTCGCCGGCGGGCAGCTCAACCCGATGTTCTTCTACTACCCCTCGTTGTTCTTCTACGTGCTCGCCGGGGTGTACTGGCTCGTGTCGCCGTTCTGGGCCCTGGTCCACGGCGAGCTGCTCGTGCGGCCCGGCGCGCTGGTCCTCGACGCCGGCGCCTTCTACCTGATCGGCCGCCTCGTCGCCGTCGCCTTCGGCGTGGCCGCGGTCGGGCTCGTCTACAGGCTGGGGCGCGACGCGTACGGGGCGGCGGCGGGCTTGCTCGCCGCCGGCTTCCTCGCCGTCGCGCCGCTGCACGTCCAGTACTCGCACCTGGCCGTGACCGACGTGCCGGCCGTGACCCTCGGCCTGCTCGGCCTGTTCCTCCTCCACGGGGCCGCGCAGGGCCGCGGCCTGCGCCGGCTGACGGCCGGCGCCGTCGCGGTCGGTCTCGCGGCCTCCACCAAGTACAACCTGGCCATGCTCGTCCTGCCGGCGACGGTGGCCGCGCTCTACGCCGGCCGGCCGGCCGTGGCCGCCGCGGTCGCGGCCGGCCGGCCGGCCCTGCGCGCCTGGGCCCGCCTGCTCGCCCTGCGGTTGTACCTGCCCGTGGCCCTCGCCTTTCTGCTCGCCTCACCCTTCATCGTGCTCGACCTGCCGCGCTTCATCGACGAGTTCTCGCGCCAGCACGCCATCGTGCAGCGCGGCTGGCTCGGCTTCGAGCACGTGGGCAACGGCTACTGGTACAACCTGAGCGTCAACCTCGCCGGCGCCGTCGGGTTGGTCCTTCTCGGTCTCGCCGTCTTCGGGCTCGCGTGGGCGCTGTGGCGGCGGACGCCGCTGGACCTCATGCTCGCGCCCACCGTCCTCGTGTACTTCGTGTACGTGAGCTCCTGGCGCGAGCTCGCCGACCGCTACATGCTGCCCATCGTGCCGCTCCTCCTCCTCCTGGCGGCGCGCCTCTGCGTCGCGCTCTGGGAGGTGCGCCCGGCGTGGCGCAAGGCGCTGGTGCCGGGCGCGGCAGCGCTCGCGGCGCTGGCGCTCGCGCTGCCCCTGGCGGACTCCGTAGCCCGCAACCGTGACCTCGCCGACCCCGACGTGCGTGAGCGGGCCAAGGCTTGGGTCGAGCGCAGCATCGAGCCGGGCACCAGGATCGCCACCGAGACCCTGGGGCCGCCGCTCGTGGCGCGGCTCGACCTCCCGTACTACCGTGGCGAAGGCCTGCGCCCGACGTGCTACCGGCTGCGCCACCTCAAGCTCCCCCTGCCCGGCGGGCCTCAGACGCAACACTCGATGCGCTGGCTGCGCGACCACCGCGTGGAGTACGTGATCCTCAGCTCGGCGGTCTACGAGCGCGTGCTGGCGGCGCCCGGCGAGTACCCGCGCCTGGTGGCCTTCTACGCCGCGCTCGAGCGGCGCGGCGACCTCGTCCGGGTCTTCACGCCGCGCCCCGGCGAGCGCGGCCCGGTCATCAAGGTGTACCGCCTCGACGAATGGTCCCGTACATGATCAGGCCGGGCGGGATCGGCAGCCAGAAGTTGATCACCCGGTAGACGAGGACGACCGTGACCGCGATCGCCGAGGGCACGCCGAAGCTCACGAAGAGGGCGATGAGCAGCGCCTCGACCGCGCCCAGCCCGCCGGGCGTCGGGGCGAGCGTCCCGATCGAGTAGGCCACCACGTAGGCGACGACGAGCGCCGTCCACGGTACGTCGGCGTCGAAGGCGAGGAAGACGGCCGCGAGCGCGAGCATGTCGAAGAACCAGTAGGCGCAGGCGTAGACGAGCGTCCGCCTGAAGGCCCCCCGGTGCGACGTCATGCGGCGCATGCCGACGAAGAGGTTGTCGAGCCAGGCGTCGACGTGGCCCTCCTGCACGACCTCGCGGCGCGCGACGCGGTTGATGACGTGCGCGGCCTGGCCGACGCGGCGCCGCATCAGCGTGCGGTGGTTGTAGAGGTAGACGCCGTACGCGGTGAGCCAGAGCAGCAGGAGGATCAGGACGATGCCCACGAGGTACTGCCAGAGAGACTGACCGCGGGCGAGGACCAGGTACGCGAGCGCGATGGCGAAGAAGAACCAGAGGACGACGTAGTTGAAGAACTGCTGGGCGGCGACGGCGACGAAGATGAGCCCGTGCGGCACCTCGCGTCGCCGCAGCGCGTTGTAGGTGAGGACCCAGCCGCCGACGCCCCCGGCGGAGAACACGTGGCTGACGGCGAGGCTGCCGAGGGTCACCGAGAAGACCTCGAAGAGCCGCATGCGGATGTCCAGCACGCGAAGCACGAAGCGGGTGAGGTTCGCGTAGCCGACCAGGGCGCAGCACTCGAGGAAGACGGCGAGGCCGAGCAGCCAGTAGTCCGCGCGGGTGAGGAGCTCGAGGGTCTCCTCCGCGTCGACGAGCCGCGGGAGCAGAAGGTAGAGGGCGGCGACGATGAGGAGGAAGACGAGGACGTGGCGCAGGCTCTTCTTGATCGGCTGCCTCCGTGCCTCCGCTTGACGGCCGCGGCAAGACTACCACAGGGCTCCGGGCCGGGGTCCGGCGGGTCTACCGTGCGGCGCGCTCGCGCCGCTCGTGGATCTCGGTCTCCATCTCGTCGCGCCGGATCCAGGCGTAGGCCGCCGCGCACGGCACGGCGGTCGGCGGCAGCGCGCAGAGCGCGACCCAGAGCCAGCGGCGCGCCCGCAGGGTGACGTACACCCCGTACCCCCACGTGGCGACGAAGCCCGAGAGCATCGAGGCGACCCACATCGCCCACACCACGGGCGGGATGAACGAGACGCCCAGGACCTCGGCGAGGACGTAGACGAGGAACAGCAGAAGGGTGACCGTCGAGAGGAGGAAGAGGACGGTGACGCGCTTCAGCTCGACGCGCGTCGCGTCGTCGAGCACGAGATCGCCGCCGTCGCGGCGTGTGTCGGCTGGCGCTCCATCGCCGGGCTCCCTTCACGACCGGGGCCGCCCCTCTGCGTGCGCGGCCCGCACGATTCTGGGGGACGGGGGCGGGCTCCGCAAGCCCGCGGCGAGCGCGGTCGGGCGGCCCGCGCCGGCCGCGGCCCGCATCGCGGCCGGGCCGCCCCGGACCCGCTGCGGGCGACACGGAGCGGCGCCTCTGACGGCCCGTCGGCAGGCGCTTCGGGTTGCGGCGTCGCACTCCGTGTGGTTGACTCCGGTCCCGGATCTACACTCAGAGGCGCCCGGCGGCGCCCTCCCCCTGCAGATTCGTCCCCTCTCCTCTTGTGTGGCGCTCTGTGGCGTGGGTCGGCCGTCGTCCGGGTGCGGACAGCCCCCCGGGCACAGGTGTGACCGCTGCCCTCGGGGACACGCCGTGGAAAGGACGCCGTGCGACGATGCCGAGCCTGGATCGGACTGATCCTCCTCCTGCTGATCGCGACCGCGGCGGTGGCGCCCACAGCCTCCGCCGACACCTCGACCGCCGAGCTGCGCGCCAAGCTGCGTAGCTCGCGCCAGGCGCTGCGCGCCAAGCGCGCCCGCCTCAAGCTGGTGCGCGCCGACCTTGCCGCCGCCCGCCAGCTCTTCGCCCTCTACGCCGACACGCCCCTCGAGGACGTGATCGAGAGCGCCGCCGCCGACGAGCTGAGCTTCACCGACGCCGCCCTCGTCGACGTCGCACCGCTGACGCCGGTCGACGGCGCCACCGACGAAGCCGCTGTGGCCGATCGCGACTGACGATCCCACCGTGAGCGACGGGACCGCCGACGCCGCCGTCGCCGACGCCGCTGTCACGGACGTCGCCGGGACGGACGCCGACCCTCTCCCCGAAGTGGTCGTGCCGACCGTGGACGACATCGCGTCGCTCGAGCGGCGCGTGGCTCGCCTGAGGGCGTCGGCGCGCGGCTGGCGCGAGCGCGTCGAGGAGCTCGCCCGCCGCGTGCGGCGCCGCGAGCGCATCGCCGAGTGGAACCGCCGTGGCGAGTGGCGGCCGCTGATCGAGCTTGCGGCGCGCCGCTACCACGTCGACGGCGCGGCGCTCTACCGGATGATGATGTACGAATCGGGTGGCCGGCGTCTCGCCGGCACCACGTACAAGGGCCTCTTCCAGTACCTGCCGAGCACGTGGCAGGCGAGCTGGAACCCGTGGCGCGGGGCCAGCATCTACAACGGCTGGGCGCAGATCCGCGCCACCGCGTACGCGATCGCGCGTGGCAACGGCCCCTGCATGTGGCCTTCCACGTACCCGCGCGCCTTCTGACCCGCGGGCACGGCGGCCGGTGCGGACCGGCGGCCCGCGGCGACGGGCGCGGCGCCCCCACGGGGGCGCCGCGCCCGTATCGTTCCCGCGCACCGCGCCGGCGCCCTCCCGCTGCCGCGCCGGCGCCCTCCCGCCGCCGCCCTCCGCCGTCGCCCCGCGCCGTGCGGTACGATAGGCGGCGGCCGTGCCGGAGTGGCGGAACTGGTAGACGCGCTGGACTCAAAATTCGGTCCCCGCGAGGGGGTGTGGGTTCGAGTCCCACCTCCGGCACCAGCCCTGTCCGGCGAAGGCCGGCGAAGGGCGACGCCCCGCCTTGCGAGCCGCGGGCGTTCGGGCGGCGAGGCCGAGGGTCGCGCCTCGCCGGCGGCCGCGTCGCGCGCGGTGGTTCTGGTACGATAGAGCACCGCCTGTGAGGGGGCCACGGAGCGTGGCCGATCCGTTCCCGGGCCGGTAGGCCCGACACGAGGAGTGCGATCAGATGACGGTGCGGATCCTTGGGCTCGACTGCAGCCCCCGCGACAAGTCCAACAGCGGCATCATGCTGGACACGGCCTTCACCCGCCTGGGCGAGACGTACCCCGGCGAGGTGCAGACCGATATCGTCCATCTGCGCGACCTGCACCTCGAGCCCTGCAAGGCCTGCGGCGTGTGCGGCAAGACCAAGGACACCGGCAAGTTCATCCCTTGCGTGCGCGCCGACGAGGACGACGCCCAGATGGTCCTCGACAAGATGGTCTCCGCCCACGGCATCCTCGTGGCCACGCCGGTGTACTTCGGCCTGCCCTCCGACCTCTTCTCCAAGTTCATCATGCGCACCCGCCCGCTCCGCCACCAGGACTTCAAGCTGGCCAACAAGCCGGTCGGGGTCATGGCCGTGGCCGGTCGCCGTTCGGGAGGGGCCGAGACGACCATCATCGCCACCTGGCTGCCGTTCGTGCGCAACGGCTGCCTCGTCGTCGGCAACGGCGACGGCACCTGCCAGTTCGGCGCTTACGGGTGGGCGGGGGCGCGAGGGCACGTGCTCACCGACGAGTGGGGTCTCGTGCAGGCCTACCAGACGTCCGACCGGGTGTTCACCCTCGCCAGGCTGCTCCAGGCGGGCGTCGAGGCCTCCGGCTTCGTCAGCCCGATGAGGTTCTCCTACAGCCAGGGGATGCGGCCCTGAGCGCGGGCGCCATGCCCGTCGTCAGCCGACCATCGAAGGACGGACCATGAGCGACACCGAGACCATCCTCGAGTTCCTGCACGAAGAGGCCGACCTCGCCGACGGCGAGGTCATCGACCTCGACACCTCGCTCTTCCGCGACCAGCTGCTCGACTCGATGAACCTGACCAGCCTCATCGTCTTCCTCGAGGAGACGTTCGCCATCAAGGTCAAGCCGATGGACATCGTCTACGAGAACCTCGACACCGTGAATCACATGCTCGCCTACATCGGGCGCAAGAAGGCCGCCGATGCCTGAGGCGGCCGGGAGTGCGCCCGCGACCGGCGCCGGCGATTCCGGCGCTGCGCCCGCGACCGGGACCGGCGCCGGCGATGCCGGCGCCGCCAACGACGAGCCCCGCGCCGTCGCCGCCGACGAGCTCGGCGGGCCGGCCGTGCAGTCCGGGCATCGCTTCTACTACGGGCTCGGCATCGGCGTGCAGACGCTGCTCTGGTTCCTGCTGTTCCTCGCCATAGTGGTGGCGGTCGCCGTGGGGGGCGAGCTCACCGAGTTCCGCTACGTGGGGTTCTGACCCGGTCGCCCGATCCAGCCGATGGTCGCCATGCCCGCCTTGATGACCGACGCCGTCGCGCGTCTGGCCGAGCACGCCGAGTGCCGGCCCGACTCCCTCCTGCTCACCACGCGGGGGCGTGAGTACGGCTACGCCGACTTCGCCCGGCGGGCCGGCGCCGTCGCCGCGTCGCTGCGCGCCGCCGGGCTCGCGCCGGCCCGCCGCGTCGCCCTGTTCGTCGAGGAGTACGACCACTTCTTCGTGACCATGTTCGGGGTGTGGCTGGCCGGGGGCGTGGTCGTGCCGCTCAACACCAGCCTGCCGCGCCGCGACGTGGACGGGCTCCTCGCCAAGTCGTCGCCGGACCTCGTGGTCGTGCCCGACGAGGCGACGCTCGCCGACGCCGGACTGCCGCGCCTGGTCGTCCACGCCGACGCCGGCGGACTCGTCGATGGCGTCGAGCCCGTGCCTGCCGCCGTGCCCGCGGGGGAGGCCGCCGGCGACGCCGGGCCCACGGGAGCGCGTTCCGGCGGCGCCCGGCCCGCGGGAGAGGCCGCCACCGACGCGCGGTCGCCGGCCGGCCCCGACGAGCTCGCCATGCTCATGTTCACGTCCGGCACCACGGGCGTGCCCAAGGCGGTGCGCCAGACGCTGCGCGCCCTCTCCAGCAACCCGGGGTACGTCGCCCATGTGCTGGGCCTGGGCGCCGACGACCGCGTCTTCATCAACACGCCGCCCTACTTCACCAGCGGCATCTGCCACTTCCTCACCCTGATGGCGCACGGCGGCGGCACGGCGGGGCAGCTCGGCTTCTACTTCGGCGAGGGCCTGCTCGACGAGATGGAGCGGCTGGGCTGCACCGGCTTCGGCGGCGCCCCTGCCCACCTGGTGCGCGTGGTCGAGCCGCTCGAAGGCCCGCGCACCACTGCCCTGCGCTTCTGGGTCAGCTCCGGCGATCATCTGCCGCTGCCGGTGATCGAGCGCTTCCGCCGCCTCCTGCCCGGCGTCGCGCTCTTCAACATGTACGGGCTCACCGAGGTCAGCGGCCGGCTCTGCGTGCTGCCGCCGGCCGAGCTCGACGTCCGCGTCGGCTCCGTCGGCCGGCCCATCGGCGACATGCGCGTGCGCGCCCTCGACGCCGCGGGCCGCGAGCTGCCGCCGGGCGAGACCGGCGAGCTCTACGTCACCGGCTCCCTGCTCATGCAGGGGTACCTCGACGAACCCGGTATAACCGCGCGCACGCTCACCGCGCACGGTCTGCGCAGCGGCGACTTCGGCCACGTCGACGCCGACGGGTACGTCTGGATCGCGGGGCGCAAGGACGACATCATCAAGCGCGGCGGCGAGAAGGTCTCGACCGTCCACGTCCAGCAGGCGCTCATGGCGCTCGAGCGCTTCGCCGACGTCGCCGTGATCGCGGCGCCCGACGAGATCCTCGGGCACGTGCCGGTCGCCTTCGTCGTGCCTCTCGAGCCCGAGGGCTTCAAGGCGACGCGCGTCCTTCGCGAGCTGCGCGACCTGCTGCCGTCGTCGTCTCTGCCCAGCCGCATCGTGGCCGTGACCGAGATCCCCCGCACCGGCTCCGGCAAGGCGATCCGCGCCGAGCTCCAGGCGCTGCTCGAGGCGCGGGGCTGATGGGCGTCGGCCGCTTCCCCCAGGTCGACGGCTCGCGCCCGCGCGGCCCGCGCCGCGCCGGCTTCCTGCGCGGCCTCGCCAGCACCAGTCCCATCGCCATGCTCGTCGGCGCCCTCCTGCTGGTGCCGGCGCTCCTCGGTCTCGAGGCGCTCTTCGCGAGCGGCGCCTGGTCGGGCGTCCCCATGGAGTACTGGCTGCGCAAGGCGAGCGACGACTACGTCTACGTCTCGTGGACGGTGGCCCGCAACCGCCAGGAGCCCCCCGGGGTGCCGGGCGTGTACATCCTGGGAGGCTCGACGGCGCGCGAGTCCATCGCCAGCGGCGCCTCGCTCGCGCGTCGCGTCCGGGCCGAGGGCGGCCCGCGCATCGCCGCCTACGACCTCGGCTCGATGAACCAGAACTTCGCCCAGAGCCTCGCCGTGGCCGACAACGTGCCGCGGCCGGCGCTGCTGCTCGTGGGCATCAACCTGGGCCGGTTCACGCCTTCACGCGGCGCGAACCAGCAGCAGGCGGTGGGCCGGGAGTTGCTGCTCGAGAGCGACTACCTGCGCGAGCACGTCAGGGGCATCGCGCCGCAGTACCGCGACGACTTCACGATCCTGCCCGGCATCCTCAGCTTCCTCACGAGTTACGCCGACGAGCAGGTGCGCGCCATGCTCGCCGGCCGCCTCCCCGGGCGCACCTACGGGCAGCACCGCTACAACCAGCGCTACCTGCACCCGGTCGCCCAGAAGGAGGCGATGGTGCGCAAGTGGAACAAGCGCCGGGCGCCCGTCTTCAGGAAGAACCTCGAGTTCAACCTCGACATGCTCGAGCAGCTTCTCGTGCGCGCCCGACAGCGGGGGGTCGACGTCGTGCTGCTCGAGCTGCCCAGGAACGAGGCGATCATCGACGGGCGCTTCGACTGGGCGCAGGCGATGTACGCCCCGCGCGTACAAGAGCTCGCCGAGCGCTACGGCGTGACGTATCTGGACTTCTCCCAGGAGCTGGGCCTCGGCAACGAGCACTTCCACGATCTTTCACACCTCATCGAGCCGGGCCGCGATCTCTGGGAGCAGCGCCTGGCCGAGGAGCTCGCCGCCATCTACGCGCGGCAGGATGACGCCGGGGCCGGCGGCGCCGACGAGGCCGAGGACGCACAGTGAGGATCTACTTCTCCCTCTACCTGATCCCCGTCGTCCTCGTCGCGCTGGCGCTCTTCTGGCTCGTCCTGCGCGACGACCGCCGACGTCTCTGGTTCGTCGTCGCGCTCTCGCTGGCGACCCTGGCCATGCTCCACCCGGTCTTCGCCGTGGTCGCCGTGGCGCTGCTCGTCGTGACCCAGCAGGTCGTCGCCGCGCACGCCGCCGGTCGCCTCTCGGGCGGGCGCGCGGTGCTGATCGCCGTGCTCATCGCCGTGGTCACGCTGGCCGTCGGCAAGTACGGCCGTTCGGCGGCGTTCAGGATGTGGGGCGGCGAGGAGTGGCTCACCGCGCGCCTGCTGATGCCCCTGGGCATCAGCTACTTCGTGTTCCGCCTCATGCAGTACGTCTTCGACCACCTGCGCGGGGTCATCACCGACAACTCGTTCCTGCGTCTGGCGGCGTTCATGATGTTCATCCCGACCTTCCCGGCCGGTCCCCTCGAGACCTATCAGGGGTTCTACGGCAAGCGCAGCGTCGCCTTCGACCGCCAGCTGTTCTACGTCGGTCTGCGCCGCATCGCCGTGGGCTACTTCAAGAAGGTCTTCGTCGTCGACTTCCTCTTCGCCATCGCCTTCGGCGAGCTGCTGCACACGATGGGGCGCCCGGGGTTCGACCTCGACGAGCTGGGCGCCTTCGCCGGGTGGGTCTACGTCATCGCCGTGTTCGTGCGGGCGTACTTCGACCTCTCCGCCTACACCGACCTCGCCATCGGCTTCTCGGCGCTCTTCGGCTTCAGGATCATGGAGAACTTCAACCTGCCGTTCCTGAGCAGGAACCTCGGCGACTTCTGGCGGCGCTGGCACATCTCGCTCTCCAGCTGGGTGCGCAACAACGTCTACTTCCCGGTCTACGGGCTGACGCGCAAGCCGTGGCTCGGCCTCTACCTGAGCATGTTGGCGATGGGGCTCTGGCACTACGTGAGCCTCAACTGGATGGTCTGGGGCCTCTACCACGGCACCGGCCTCGTGATCGTCGCCCGCTGGGAGCGGTACAAGAAGGCGCGCAAGAAGCGGCGGCGCAAGGCCGGCAGGCCGGTCGCCGCCTGGTACGAGCGCCTCATCGCCCCGGCCGGCTACGTCGTCACCTTCCTCTACGTCGCCCTCGGGTACGCCTTCGTCGCGACGCACACCTTCCGCCACGCCCTGAAGATCGTCTACGCCTGCGTGAAGGGGCCCCTGGAGTGGCTCGGGATCTGGAGCTGAGCGGCGAGTCCCGGGGACGCTGCTTCGTCCGGGGGCTCCGCAGTCACCATCCGTCCGTCATGCTCGGCGCCGCGGCGCTGCTGGCCGCCGCCCTCGGCGCCCTCGCCCTCTGGGTCGACCGCGGCGGCTACACCGCCCTCCCCGAGGGTCAGCTGCTGCGCATCGAGAACGACGACTACGTGCACGTCAGCTATCGCCTCGCCCAGCTGCGACAGTCGCCCCCGGAGGTGCGCACCGCCTACTACTTCGGCGGCTCGGGCGCCATGGACTGCATCGCCGGCGGGCCCTCGCTGAGCACGGCGATCGCCGCCGCGGGCGGCGGCGAGCTGCCCGTCGTCAGTCTCGCCGCCCACGCCCAGTCCCTGGGCCAGACGCTGGCCCTGGTCGACAACCTGCCCGACGGGCCGGCGGTCCTGCTCGTGGGTCTGGCGCCGATGCGCTTCACGACGTCCCCCGACGAGGACGCGCGGCTGTTGTCCGGCAAGCCGATGCCGGTCCGCAGCGAGCGGCTCGAGCGCCTGCTCCAGCGGCGCGGCATGAGAGGGTCCTTCATCGCCCCGCTGCCCGGCGTGCTCGACTACCTCGCCAACTACGCCCGGGCACGGACCTACGGCGAGCACGGCTGGCTCGAGAGCCTCGCCTACGAGCCGCACTACCAGGGCGACGAAGTGACCAAGACGACGGCGATGAAGCGCGACGAGGCCGCCGACGCCGTGGTCCGCGACCGCGAGGGCTTCGCCGCGCACGGCGCCTACAACGTGGCCGTGCTCGAGGAGCTGCTCGCCCTGGCCGGCGAGCGCGGCCACGCCGTCGTCCTCTTCGACCAGCCCCTCAACGTCGAGGTGGCCGATGAGACCTGGGGCGGCGTGGTCCCCGCGTACCGGCGCGAGGTCCGCCGGCTGGCGGCGACGCACGACGCCCTCTACGTCGACTCGGGCGCCTGGCGCCTCCCCGACGCCGCGTTCGGCGACGTCTATCACCTGGTCCCCACGGCGCGCCCCTCCTGGGAGGCCGCCTTCGCCCGGGCTCTCGCGCCGGCCCTCCGGACGATGGCGGAGACCGCCCCGGCGCCGTAGCCCCCGGGCGTCGCAGGGCGCCGGCCCGCCGCCGCGCATCTGTTTAGCGTTGGGTCCGCACCGGCAACACTCGCGACCAACAGGTACCGCAGGCGACCGAAGGGGGCCGCACGATGCTGCTCGAGCGCATCGAGGCGCCGGGCATCGCCCACATCTCCTACGTCATCGGCGACGGGGGCACCGCGGTCGTCGTCGACCCGCGTCGCGACGCCGAGGTCTACGTCGAGAGGGCGACCGCCGCCGGCTGCCGCATCACCGACATCGTCGAGACGCACCGCAACGAGGACTACGTGATCGGCTCGGTCGAGCTCGCCGAGCGCACCGGCGCCTCGATCTGGCACGCCGACGCGCAGCTGCCGTACCGGTACGGCGCGCCGGCGCGGCCCGGGCAGACGTGGACCCTCGGCCGCCTCACGCTCGAGGCGCTGGCGACGCCGGGTCACACGCCCGGCGGCCTGAGCTACCTGCTGCGTGAGGCCGACGGGGCGCCGTGGATCGTCTTCACCGGCGACACGCTCTTCGCCGGCGACGTCGGCCGCACCGATCTCGTGGACGCGGCGCGCAGCCGCGAGATGGCCGCCCTGCTGCACGAGAGCCTCTTCGGCACCCTGCTGCCGCTGGGCGACGCGGTCATCGTCGCCCCGGGGCACGGCGCCGGCTCGGTGTGCGGCGCCGCGATCGCCAACCGCCCGTGGACGACCATCGGCCTGGAGCGTCGCCTCGACCCGCTGCTGCGCCTGACCGACCGGGACGCCTTCGTGGCCGCGGCGGCCGGGGTGCACGAGCGGGCGCCCTACTTCCGCCGCATGGAGGTCCTGAACGTCGAGGGTGCGCCGGCTGCTCGGCGCGCTGCCCGCGCCGCCGCCGCTCACCGCGCACGAGTTCGCGGCGGCGTCCGAGCGCGCCGTGGTCGTCGACACGCGCTGGGAGACGGCGTTCGCGGCCGGCCACGTGCCCGGAGCGCTGTCGCTCTGGCTCGAGGGGCTGCCGCTGTACGCGGGCTGGCTCTTGCCATACGACCGTCCGCTCCTCCTCGTGCTCGACGGGGACGACCCGTCCGAGGCGGTCCGGCGGCTGGTGCGCCTGGGCTACGACCACGTCGAGGGCTTCCTCGCCGGGGGCATGTCTGCGTGGCACATGGCGGGACTGGCCAGCGCCTCGGTCGCGACGCTCACCGCGGCTGAGCACTGCGACGGCACGGCTCGGGAGGACCCCGGCGTCGTGCTCGACGTGCGCACCGCCGCCGAGGTCGAGGGCTCGCCGGTCGCGGGCGCCCTGCACATCTCCCTCGGCGAGTTGCCGGAGCGGATGGCCGAGGTGCCGACCGACCGGCGCATCATCCCGATCTGCCCCGGCGGGCTGCGCTCGATGACGGCCGCCAGCGTACTGCGCGCCGGCGGCCGCGAGGACGTCGCCGTCATCCTCGGCGGGCTCAACGCCTGGCGTGAAGTGGAGTGTGACCGATCGCCGGCCGCGGCCGGCGGGGAGGAGGTGGGGCCGTGAGGCGTCTTCTCAAGGTGGTGCTGTGGCTGGTCGTGGCAGGTGTTGTCGTCTTCGCCGCCATCCAGTTCGTACCGTACGGGCGGGCCCACGAGAACCCGCCGGTCACGGCCGAGCCGACTGGGACAGCCCGCGCACCGAGGAGCTGGTGCGCGCGCGCCTGTTACGACTGTCACAGCAACGAGATGGTCTGGCCGTGGTACTCGAACGTCGCTCCGGCATCGTGGCTCGTCACGCACGACGTCGAGGAGGCGCGCGCCGCGCTGAACTTCAGCGAGTGGGACGCACTCCCGAGGAGGCCGGCTGTCGTCGCCGTCGAGATCGAGGAGGTCGTGCGCGACGGCGAGATGCCGCCGCTCCAGTACCGCGTTGCATGCACTCTGGCGCCCGTCTCTCCGATGCGGAGCGGCAGGAGTTGATCGCGGGAGTCAGGGCGAGCCTGGGCCAGTGAACGTCGCGGGGCGGCGGCCGGCGTGGCCGGCCGCCGCCCCGCGGACGGACTTCCGCGCGATCCGGCGCTCAGCCGCCGGGCACGAAGCGCTCCGGCGTCCACTCGTCGGCCAGCCGGCGCGTGAGTGCCGCGGCCAGCAGCGCGCCGGCCTCCGCGTCCTCGGGGTCCATGACCTCGAGCGCCGAATGCATGTAGCGCACCGGGAGGCTGAACGAGAGTGTCGCCGCCTGCACGGCCGCCATCAGCTCTTCGGCGTCGGTCGACGTCGCCCCCGGCATCGCCTTGACCTGGTAGGGGATGCTCTCGGCGGCGGCGACCTCGAGAGCGAGCTCGAAGAGCCGTTGGTTGCTGCCGGCGCCTCTGTGGATGATCGGGCCTCCGCCGAGCTTGACCTCGCCGCCGAGCTTCTTGGGGTCGCCGCCCGGGTCGTCGCTGGCGAAGTCGACATCGACGACCACGACGACGTCGGGGCGCCAGCGCAGGGCTGCGGCCCTGGCGCCCATGAAGGTCGTCTCCTCGTGCACCGTGGACAGGGCGGTGAGGCGCGCCGCCGCCGGCTTCGCCGCGTAGTGCTCGAGGGCGCGCACGGCGACGTAGACGCCGGCCCTGTCGTCGCACGCCGGCGAGGCGTAACGCCCGTTGGCGAGGGCGACGAACTCGGCCTGGAAGGTGACCGGGTCGCCGATGGCGACGAGGGCCAGGGCCTCGTCCCGGCTGCCCGCCCCGACGTCGATCCACTGCTCGTGCAGCTCGGGCGCCTTGCCGCGCTCGTCCTTGGGGATCACGTGGGTGGCCTTGCGGCCGACGACGCCGTCGACGGGCCCCCTCGGGCCGTGGATCACGAGGTGTCGGCCCGGCAGCAGTTGCCGGTCGACGCCGCCGACGGCGTCGAAGCTGACGTACCCGTGCTCGTCGACGTAGGTGACGATCAGACCGATCTGGTCGCAGTGTCCGGTGATCAGCACGTGCGGGGCGCCGTCGGGCACGGCGTCGGCCCAGACGTTGCCGAGCGGGTCGCCGGCGGTCTCGGCCGTGGCGGAGAGACGCCGTCGCACGACGGCCTGCACCGGTCCCTCGAAGCCGGTCGGCGACGGGGCGGCGCAGAGCTCGCGCAGCAGGTCGATGTCGGTCGTGGTCGTCTTCGTCTTGCGGCGTGCCATCTCTCCTCCTTGACTGTGCCGGGTCATCCTACAGGAGGCGCCGGCTCGGGCGCGGCCTCGCCCGCTGGATCCTCGTGGGGGTCGCGACGACGAGGCCGGGGGCGACGCCGCGCGCCGCGCGGCCGCCGGCCCGCGGCGCCGCTACTCGTAGACCTCGACGCGGTTCTTGCCGAGGTGCTTGGCGGAGTACAGGGCCGCGTCGGCGCAGCCGACGAGCCCGTCGGCGTCGCCCGCCTGCGCCGGGTAGTCGGCGATGCCGACGCTGACCGTGATGTGGGCGCTCTCGTCGGGTCCGCGCCCCGGGAACGACGCGTCGGCGATCGTGCGCCGCAGGCGTTCGCCGGCGAGGCGGGCGGGGTCGGCGGCGACGGCGGCGTCGACGATCGCCTCGACGTGCGCGCTCAGCCGGCGGCCGACGACGGCCGCCCCAGGCGCCGGGGTATGGGGGAGGATCACGGCGAACTCCTCGCCGCCGTAGCGACACGGTATGTCGACGCCGTTGCGTAGCTGCGCGCGCATGATGCGGCCGACCTCGGCCAGCACGCGGTCGCCGGCCTGGTGCCCGAAGACGTCGTTGAAGCGTTTGAAGTCGTCGAGGTCGAGCATGAGCAGCGACAGCTGCAGCTCGTAGCGGCGCGCGCGGGCGATCTCGGCGTTCAGGCGCTCGTAGAAGTAGCGGTGGTTGAAGAGCCCGGTCAGCCCGTCGGTCGTCGCCTGCTCCTCGAGCCGGTGCGAGACGCGCGCGTTCTCGATCGCCAGGCCCGCCATGTCGGCGAGTGCCGTGACGAGGCGCAGGTCGGCCTCGCCGAAGTCGCGCCGCCGGCGGTGCTCGACGAGCTCGACGACGCCGAGGAGCTCGTCCCCGCTCACGATCGGTGCGTACAGCGCGGTCTGCTCGCCCCAGTACGCCATGCTCTCGCGCTCGCCGGCGTCCAGTTCCTCTTCATCGGCCTGGGTGATCACGATGCGATGCTCGTGGAAGACGGGGGCGATGCGACGCTGCCGGTTGAGGTGGTTCTCGACGCCGATCCAGGCGCGGTCGTCGTCGGTGAGCTCGGTCTTCCACATCGCCTGCGGAAGGACGGTGTCGCGCTCGGGCAGGTACTCGTAGAAGCAGCACTCGGAGCAGTCGAGCGCGACGGCGAGCCGCTCGGCCAGTCCGGCCAGCGTGGCGGCCACGGGGGCGCCGAGACCGCGCTCGCCGTCGACCACCTGGACGTGGGCATCGTTCAGCCTGCTCGCGTCGCTACGTACGCCGTCGGCGTCGTCCACGATCGTCTCCCCGCCTCGACTCTCGCTGCCGGACCGTGCCGCTCGCGGGGCTCTTCGCCGCGGCGCCCGATTCCCCTGTCAGTACCTCACCATGAGCGTCTTGACCGCCGCGCTGAGGCCGTCGACGGTGAGCTCGAACGTGGGGAAGACCTCGCGCACGCAGCGGATGGTGGTGGCGCCGTAGGCGGTCCCGGCCGGTCGTCGCGGCCACCCGAGAATCGCGTCGCGGACCGTGGCCGGGAGTGCAGGCCGCGCATTGCGGCGGCTGGTCAGACGGCCGGGCGGAGCCGGTCCGCCGCCGCGAGCTTACCGCTTCAGGGCCGGAGGCTCAGAGCAGGCCGAGCCGCCGCAGGTGGGCGAGGCTCTGCCGCACGTGCTCCTCGCGGTCGTGCTCGAGGACCATCGAGGCGCCGGCGGCGCGCGCCACGGCCACGGCCGCGGCGACGTCGACGACGCCGGCGCCCAGCCCCAGGTGCGGATCGTCGTCGTCACCTTCGCCGCGATTGTCGTGCAGGTGCACGTGGCGGAGCGGCGCGCGGTCGTCGGCGAGCCACGCCGCGAGGCAGCCGCTGATGCTGGCGTGGCCGACGTCGAGCAGGAGTCCGAGGCCGTGCAGGTCGAGAGCGGTGTCGTTGCCTGGACCGTCGGCGGTGCCGCCGCGCCGGCCGGCATCGGCCCCGCGGCGGGCCCGGGCGACGTGCGCCGGGTGCGTGAGATGAGAGTGCCCGGCGCCGGGCATGTTCTCGACCACGATCGCGACGCCGGTGTCGGCCTGCAGGTCGGCCAGCTCGGCGAAGGAGCGCTCCAGGGCCGCGACCACCTCACGGTCGCGCGGCCCGCGCTCCGGCCGCCAGTCGGGGTGCACGATGTACAGCCCGGCGCCGATCTCGACGCTCGCCTCGAGGTGCCTGCGGTGCTCGTCGAGCGCTTCGCGCCGCGCCGCGTCGGAGGTGTCACCGAGCCCCTTGTAGCCGAACGGGCCGTGGACCGAGCAGGGGAGGCCGGAGCGCACGACGGCGCGCCGGTTCCGCGGGCTGAGCAGGGTGTGCAGCCCGAAGGAGCGGATCTCGACCGCCGTGGCCAGCTCGGCGACGCGCTCGAGCGCCCGGGCGAGCAGGAGCTCGGACCAGGCGCTGGTCGAGATGCCGATGTCGGCGGGCGCGGGCACGGGAGGCCAGTATGGCAGACCCGGCGACGCACGACGCTCGACCACGACAGTCGCCGCGCGGCAACCGCCGTCGCGCGCGGCCGGCGCGGCTCACCGTGCGCGCCCGCTTCGGCCCACCCGACTCGTCCGGGAAGACTGAGAGATACTTGCACGCGCAACTACCCTTGGAGGGCGTCATGGTCGAGGCGGCGACGGCAGCAGCGAGAGTCTACGGCAGGCTCGCGGGGCTCGGTCTCGAGATCGAAGGGTACGAGACCGAGCGGAGCGAGCTCGACGTCTCCAGCGGCTTCCGCCGCGTCACGACCACGGTCGTGCTGCGCGGCGGCGGCCAAGAGGGGCGCGGGGAGGACGTCACCTACGTCGCCGAGGACCACGACGGCTTCCCGCTCGACCTGCCGCTGGCCGGCCGCTTCCACGCTGGACGAGCTCTCGCGGCACCTCGGCGAGCTCGACCTCTTCCCGGCCGGCGGGCCGACGATGGCCGGCCAGGAGACCTACCGGCGCTGGGCCTTCGAGAGCGCCGCCCTCGACCTCGCGCTCCGCCAGGCCGGGACGTCCCTCGGCGCCGCCCTCGGCCGCGAGTACCGCCCGGTGCGCTTCGTCGTCTCGACCCGGCTCGACATCCGGCCGTGGCTCGAGGTCGACCCCGATCTCGAGTTCAAGCTCGACCCGACCCCGGAGTGGGACCCGGAGACGATGGCCCGGATCGCCGCGACGGGTCGCGTGCGCGCCCTCGACTTCAAGGCGTACTACAAGGGCACGCCGGTCGACAACGCCCCCGACCCGGCGCTGTACCGGGCGGTCGCCGCCGCCTTCCCCGGCGCCCTCCTCGAGGACCCGGCCCTGGACGAAGGCTCGCGGGCGGCCCTGCGCGGGGAGGAGGGCCGCTTCAGCTTCGACGCCCCGATCCACTCGTGGGCCGACGTCGAGGCGCTGTCGCTGCGGCCGCGCCATCTCAACGTCAAGCCGTCGCGCTTCGGCTCGCTGGCTCGCCTGCTCGAGGCCGTCGAGCGGGCGCAGGCGGAGGGCATCGAGCTCTACGGCGGCGGCCAGTTCGAGCTCGGCGTCGGCCGTGACCACGTCCAGGCCCTGGCCAGCCTCTTCTACGCCGACGGGCCCAACGACGTGGCCCCCCGCGACTACCACGGCGACGCCCGGCCCGGCGCCCCGCGGAGCCCGCTCGTGCCGCTCGCGCAGGCCCCCGGCTTCGGGTTCGCCTTCGCGCGCTGAGCGGGCTGCGGCCCGGCGACCGTCTGGCCGCGGCGACCCCGGAGGCTGTAGGGTCTGCGGGCAGGCCGCTCGCAGGCTCCCACCGCACTCGGAGGCACGATGTCCGCTGACCGCGCGCTCGCCCCAGACCTGATCCTCACCAACGCGGTCGTGTACACCGCCGACGCGGCGCGCTCGCGACACGAGGCCGTGGCCGTGGGCCGAGGGCGCATCGTCGCGGCGGGGACGGCCGCCGAGGTCGCGGATCTCGCCGGCCCGGGCACCGAGGTCCTCGACCTCGGCGGCCGGCTCGTCATGCCCGGCTTCATCGACACCCACATGCACGCCTCGGCGGCGGTCCAGGAGCTCTTCGACGTCTCGCTGGACGGGCTGCGCTCGGTCGGCGAGTGCGTCGCCGCCGTCGCCCGCTACGCGGGCGAGCATCCCGAGCTGCGGGCGATCCGCGGGTACGGCTGGAGCGACACCTACGTCCCACGTCTCGGGCCGGCGGCCGCCGACCTCGACGCGGTCGTCCCCGACCGGCCGGTGATCCTCTTCGACGACAGCTACCACTCCGCGTGGCTGAACTCGGCCGGCCTTCGCCTCGCCGGCATCGCGCGACGACCCCCGACCCCGACAACGGGGTCATCGAGCGTCTCGCCGACGGGAGCCCCTCCGGCACGCTGCGCGAGGGGCCGAGCGCCCTGGCCGAGCGCGCCTTCCCGCCGTACACCCTCGAGCAGGCGCGCGAGGGCATCCTGCACTTCCAGCGCACGGTGGCGGCGCCGTACGGCCTCACGACGGTGCAGGACGCCAACCCGCGGCCCGGGCCGCGACGCCGCCCTCGCGGCCTTCGAGGTCCTGCAGGCCGCCGGCGAGCTGACGGCGCGCTACTGCCTCTCGCTGTGGATCATGGAGGACCAGCCGCTCGACGAGCAGATCGCGGCCGCGGTCGAGGAGCGGGCCCGTCACACGGGCCCGCTCGTCCGCGCCGCCTGGGCCAAGCTCTTCGCCGACGGCGTGATCGAGGGGCACACCGCCGTCCTCAAGGACCCGTACGCCGACGCCCCCGACTTTCGCGGCGATCCGGTCTGGGCCGGCGACGGTCTGCTCAGGGCCTCCGTCGCCGCCGCCGAGGCGGGGTTCAAGCTGCACTACCACGCCATCGGCGACGCCGCTACGGCCCTCTGCCTCGACGCGATCGAGGCCGCGCGGGCGGCGACGGGAGGGGCCGTCGACCGCCCCCTCATCACCCACCTGCAGGTCGTGGACCTCGCCGACCTGCCGCGCTTCGCGCGTCTCGGCGCGGTGGCCGCCGTGCAGCCCAACTGGTTCCTCAAGGAGGAGCTCTACCGGACGCGTCAGGTGCCCTACCTGGGGGAGGAGCGGGCCGAGCGCGAGTACCCCATGCGCAGCCTCTTCGAGCACGGCATCCTCGTGGCGGGGGCGAGCGACTACCCGGTGCCTCCGGCGCCCGACCCGCTGGTCGCGATCCAGCGCGGGGTGCTGCGGAGGGACCCGGCCGACGCGTCGGAGCCCGAGCCGCTGTGGCCGGAGGAGGCCGTGCCCGTCGAGTGGATGCTCGACGCCTACACCCGCAACGGCGCACAGGCGCTGGGGCTCGAGGACGAGGTCGGCTCGCTGGAGCCGGGCAAGGTCGCGGACCTCGTCGTCGTGAGCCGCGACCTGCTCTCGATCCCGCCCGAGGAGTTCACGACGGCCGCCGTCGAGCTGACCCTCTTCGGCGGGCGACCGGTCTACGCCGCCGGGCCGTTCGCCGGCATGGCCGGCGACTGACCGGCGGCGCCGCCCGCCGGCCGGAGGGGAGGCGTGGCGGGGGGGAGCGGCCGCGCGCCGTGCAGTAGGATGCAGCGGCAGACTGCGGGCGCGACGCGAAAGGGACGGACGACGTGACACCGATCGAGAAGATCCAGGCCGAGCACGGCATCGTCGGCCGCGGGCGCGAGCTCGCCCTCGCCCTCGCCGTGCTCTCCGCCGGCCGCCACCTCCTCCTCGAGGGCCCTGTGGGGGTCGGCAAGACGACGGTCGCCCTCGCGGTCTGCGCCCACCTCGACCGCCCCACGGTGCGCATCGACGGCGACGACCGCTACTCGGAGTCGAAGCTCAGCGGCTGGTTCGACCCGCCGCTCGTCCTTGCGCAGGGCTTCGGCGAGGCCTCGTTCTTCCCCGGTCCCCTGGTCGCGGCCATGCGCTCCGGCGCCGTGCTCTTCATCAACGAGCTCAACCGCATGCCGGAGTCGGTGCAGAACGTGCTCCTGCCCGCCCTCGACGAGGGCCTCGTCTCAGTCCCGCACATCGGCGTCGTCAGCGCCGCCCCGGGCTTCCAGGTCGTCGCCACCCAGAACCCCGTCGAGTACGTCGCCACCGGGCACCTCTCCGAGGCGCTGCGCGACCGCTTCGAGCACCTCGTCCTCGACTACCAGACGGCGGCCGAGGAGGAGGCGATCGTCCGCCGCGAGACCGGGAGCGCCGACGCCGGGCTCGTCGCCACCGCCGTGCGCCTCGCGCGTGCGACCCGCACGCACCCCGCCTTCCGCAAGGGCGCCTCGGTCAGGGCCGCGGTGGCCACGGTGCTCCTCGCCGAGCGCCTCGGGGGCGAGGACGCCCTGCGCACCGCGGCGCGCGCGGCGCTCGCCACCAGGGTCGACCTGAGGGACGACATCGACGCCGACTTCGAGACCGCCCTCGAGGCCCTTTTCGCGAGCGTCGTCGAGCGCGGTGAGGACCCCGACGAGGGCGCGGCCGAGCGCGCGGCCGCGGCCCGGGAGCAGGCAAAAAAAGCCTGAGCGACAGCGCCGCGGCGCGGCCGCGGGGGCGCGGGCTCGGTCTCGACGTCACGAGCCCCGCCTGCGGCCTCGAGGTGCCGGTGGGCGACGCCCCCCTCGAGGCCATCGCCGAGCGCTATGCGCTGCCCCTCGAGGCGCTCGACGGGTGGACGATCGCCGTCAATCTGACGCGCAGCGGCTGCCGCATCAACGACCTCGGCCTGCGCGTGTACGCCGAGCGCCTCGCCGCCCGCGCCGTCCTGCAGCGCGCCGCCCGTCTCGTCGGCCCCCTGCGCTCCGCGACGGTCCAGGTGCGCGAGCCTCTGCGCGAGCCCTTCGGCGGCGAGCTCGACGTGGAGACGACGCTGGCCAACGTCGCCGGCAAGCCCTATCCGGAAGCCGACGACTGGGTCGGCGTGCACCGCGAGGAGCGCCGCCAGCAGGTGACGCTCATGGTCGACACGTCGCTCTCGATGTCGGGCGAGAACATGGCCATCGCCGCCGTCGCCGCCGCCGTGCTGGCGCTCAAGCTCCACCCTGAGGACCTCTCCGTCGTGGTCTTCGAGGACCAGGCCCGGGCGGTCACGCGGCTCCACGCCGCCGACCCGCCGGTCGAGGTCGTGCGGCGGATGCTCGACCAGCCGGTGCGCGGCTACACGAACATCCGGGCCGCGCTCGAGCTCGGCGCCGCCGAGCTCGAGCGCGGCCGCGACCCGCGCCGCACCGGTCTGCTGATCACCGACGGGGTCGCCACCGTCGGGGGCGACCCCGTCCCGGCCGCGCACCGGTTCCCGCGGCTCTTCGTGCTGCTCACCGAGGACTACAAGATGGACGCGGCCCTCTGCCGCCGCCTGGCGGACGCCGGCCACGGGGACGTCTTCCCGGTGCGCACCTACCGCGAGCTGCCGCGGCGTCTGCTCGATGTCGCCAACCGCGTGCTGCGCTAGACTGTCGACTCGCAGCGACGAGAGGAGCGGTGTGCCCTTCTACCTGAGACCGCCGAACATCGAGCGCCTCAAGGCGCGCGGTGACACGATGAGCCTGGTCCGCGCCACGCGGTATCGCGACCCCGAGATCGCCGAGCAGGCGCGCGCCCTGCTGACCGAGCAGCTGGATCACCTGATCCGGCAGCTCGACAGCAAGAACCTCAGCGTGGTGGCGGTGGCGCGCGACGCCCTGGTGGCCATAGGTCCTCCGGCTCGCGACCGGCTCATCTTCATCCTCGGCGAAGGTCACGTGCATCGCCGCCAGGATGCCGCCTTCGTGCTCGGCAAGATGGGCGACCCGGCCGCCGTCGAGCCTCTTTGCGCGGCCCTCAAGTTCCCCGATCCGCTCCTGCGCCGTCTCGCCGCCGAGGCGCTCGGCCGCATCGGCGATCCAAGCGCCGCGAAGGCGCTCCGGCGCATGGTGGCCCTCGAGCCGAACCCGGCGGTGGCGAAGATGGGTCGCAAGGCGCTCTCGCGGCTGCGCGAGCCGGCCGCCTGACGGACGCCCTCGGGCGCTGCCGCCGGCAGCGGTGGCGCCCCCTGCGGCGTCTCGTTCCCGCCGCGGCCGCGCCGCGACCCCGACTTCCCGCCGCGGTCCGGCCGCCCTCGCCGGTCCAGCCGCTCTCGCCGGAGCCCTGCCGCGGCTCCGCCACCCTCGCCCGCCGTGTCGCCGCCGCGCCGCAGCGGGTAGACTCTGGGCGCTCGGGCCGCGGTGGCGGCCTGGACCCCGACGACGCGAGGTCGCCATGCGCAGGATCGACGGGCAGGTCTTCATCAACGCCGTGCGCGCCGGGGCGCTCGCCGTGATCCGCGAGCAGGAGGAGCTCAACCGCATCAACGTGTTCCCCGTGCGCGACGCCGACACGGGGGCCAACCTCGCGGCGACGCTCAGGGCGGCGGCGGCGCGACTGGGCAGCGTCGGCGCGCCGCTGGGAGTCGGCGACGCTGCCAGAGTGGCCGCCGACGGCGCCCTCGACGGCGCCCGCGGCAACTCGGGCGCGATCTTCGCCCAGTTCCTCCACGGTCTCGCCGGCGGCATCGGGCGCCGCGAGCACGTGAGCCCCGACGAGTTCGCCGACGCGGCGCGCTCCGGAGCCGACTCGGCGTACGGGGCGCTCGCCGACCCGCGCGAGGGCACCATCCTCTCGGTGCTGCGCGCGTGGGCCCACGAGCTCGGCCGGCGCGGCCGCCCCGACGAGGACTTCGTCGAGATGATGCGCGCCGGCCTCGCCGCGGCCCGCGAAGCTCTGGCCGACACCCCGCGCCAGCTCGAGGTCCTGGCCCGCAGCCACGTCGTCGACGCCGGCGGGCAGGGGTTCGTCTACTTCCTCGAGGGCATCGTCGACGCCCTGCTCGGCCGCGAGCACACCTGGGTGCCGGTCGCCGCACCTGCCCATGGCGTGCCCCCGTTCTCGGAGGCTCACGAAGACATCGACGAGCGCTTCCGCTACTGCACCGAGGCGCTGCTCGTGGCCGGCGACGGGACCCCGCTGGCGCGCGCCGCGGTCAAGGCCGCCGTCGGCGCCCTCGGTGAATCGCTCGTCGTCGCCGGCGGCGAAGACCGCCTCCGCGTGCACATCCACACCAACGAACCACAGCGCTTCCTCACCGCGCTGGCCGAGCTCGGTGCGGTCGAGCACAGCAAGATCGACGACATGGTGCTGCAGCAGCTCGCCGGTCGCGCGGCCAGCCTCGCCATCGTGACCGACTCGACCACCGACCTGCCCGAGGAGGACGTCTTCCGCCTCGGCGTCGTCGCCGTGCCGCTGACCCTGACGATCGGCGACGAGGAGTACCTCGACGGGGTCGACCTCACGCTCGACGCCTACGTGCGCCGGCTCGAGGCGACGACCGCCGTGCCGCGCTCGTCGCAGCCCGCCGTCGGCGACTTCGTCGAGACCTACCGGCGTCTGCTCGAGTACCGCGAAGGCATCGTCTCGATCCACATCGCGGGGGCCATGTCCGGGACCGTGCAGTCCGCCACCCTCGCCGCCCGCGAGGTCGACCCCAAGCGGGTGCGCGTCGTCGACAGCTGTACCGTCTCGGTGGGCGCCGGGCTCGTCGTCCAGGCCGTCGGCGACGCCATCGCCGCCGGCGCCGACCTCGACGAGGCCGTCGCCGTCGCCGAGCGCGCCAAGCGCGAGGTCAAGGTGTTCGGCAGCGTCTCGTCGCTCGACTTCGCCGTGCGCGGCGGGCGCGTGAGCCCGCGCCTCGCCAGGACCATCGAACGCTTCGGGCTGTCGCCCATCATCGTCTTCGACGAGCATGGCAAGGCGGGCAAGGGGGGTGTCGCGCTCGGCTACGACCGCGCCATGCAGGCGGCCGTGCGTCGCGCCTTGCGGTGGGCCGGCGGCCACCCGGCGAAGGCCATGGTCGTCCACAGCGGCGACGAGGCCGGCGCCGCCCTCTGCGCCGACCGTCTCGCGCGCGGGCTCGGCCTCGACCGTGTGCCCATCGTCAGGGCGGGCGCCGTGTTGACCACGCACGTCGGCCTCGACTCCGTGTCGGTCGCCGTGCGGCGGCTTCCGGCTTGAGCGGCCGGGCGGTGGCGGCGCGCCGCGGGTAGTCCGGCGCCTCCCGGCCCGGCCGGCTGCGTGCCGCCGGTCGTCCGGTACCTTCGGAGGCGGGCGGCCTGCCCGCCGCCTGCCCGCCGTCCGCGTTTCCCCGGCGCGTGTAGGGGGAAGTGCACGCGGCGACGACGGCGTGAGGAGGACGTATGGCGGCACGACTCGGGGTGGCGCGAGAGGTGGCGGCGGGGGAGACCCGCGTCGCGCTCGTGCCGGCCGTGGCCGAGCGGTACGCGGACCTCGGTCTCGAGGTGCTCCTCGAGCGCGGCGCCGGGCTCGCCAGCCACTACCCCGACGACGACTACACGGCGGCCGCGCTGGTCGACGACGCGGCCGCGGCCTTCGCCGCCGATCTCGTCCTCACCGTGCGCCCGCCGGCGCCGGAGCGCGTCGCGCTGCTGCGCGAGGGCGCGGTGCTCGTCGGCCTCCTCGACCCGTACCGGGAGGCCGACGCCGTCCGCGCCCTCGCCGAGCGCGGGGTGACCAGCTTCGCCCTCGAGCTGCTGCCGCGCATCTCGAGGGCGCAGGCGATGGACGCCTTGACCTCGCAGGCCTCGGTCGCCGGGTACAAGGCGGCACTGATGGCCGCCGATCTGGCGCCGCGGTACTTCCCGATGCTGACCACGCCGGCGGGGACGATCCGGCCGGCGAAGGTCCTCGTGCTGGGCGTCGGGGTCGCCGGCCTGCAGGCGATCGCCACGGCACGGCGGCTGGGGGCGATGGTCGAGGCCTACGACGTGCGCCAGGCGACGAAGGAGCAGGTGCAGTCGCTCGGCGGCCGCTTCATCGACACCGGCATCGACGCCGAGGTCGAGGGCGGCTACGCGCGCGAGCTGACCGACGAGGAGAAGGCCCGGGCGGCGGCGGTCGTCGCCGAGCACGTCGCCGCCGCCGACGCCGTCATCACCACGGCGGCGGTCCCCGGGCGCGCGGCGCCGCGGCTCATCGACGCCGCCACCGTCGACGCGCATGAAGCCCGGGGCGGTCATCGTCGACCTCGCCGCCGAGGGCGGCGGCAACTGCGAGCTGAGTCGCCCCGGCGAGCGCGTCGAGCACGGCGGCGTGGTCATCGAGTGCCCGTTCAACGTGCCGGCGCTGCTCCCGGTGCACGCCAGCGAGCAGTACGCGCGCAACCTGCTCAACTTCGTGACCCCGCTCGTCGCCGACGGCGAGCTCGCGCTCGACTGGGACGACGAGGTCGTGGCCGGCAGCGTGCTCACCCGCGACGGACGCATCGCCAACGACGCCGTCCGCGCGCGTCTCGAGGGGGGCGCGTCGTGACGCGGCCGGGCCGGTCGCTGAGGCCGCGAGGCGTCGCAGCGGGCGCCGGGTCGTCGCGCCCGACCGAAGGAGGCGCCTCGTGATCGACGGCTACGTCGCCATCTTCATCTTCCTGCTCGCCGCCTTCACCGGCTACGAGGTCATCAGCCGCGTACCGGTGATCCTGCACACGCCGCTCATGTCGGGCTCGAACTTCGTCCACGGCATCGTCGTCGTCGGCGCCATGGTGGCGCTCGGCCTGGCGGAGACGACGCCCGAGCGCATCATCGGCTTCGCCGCCGTCCTTCTCGGGGCGGCCAACGCGGTCGGCGGCTACGTCGTCACCGAGCGCATGCTCGAGATGTTCAGGAGCAGCGACGACCGGCGGGCCGGCCGCGCCGAGGAGCGGCAAGGCGGGCCCGGATGCGTAACGACGTCATCCAGCTGAGCTACATCGCCGCCACGGTCCTCTTCATCCTCGGCCTGCGCGGCATGAGCTCGCCGCGCACCGCCCGCCGCGGCATCGTCTGGGCCGGCGTCGGCATGCTGGTCGCGACGGCGGCGACCTTCCTCACCCCCGGCATGGGCAACTACCTGCTGATGGTGATCGCGATCGCCATCGGCGGCGGGATCGCCCTGGTGGCCGGCCGGCGCGTGAAGATGACCGACATGCCGCAGATGGTCGCGGTCTACAACGGGATGGGCGGCGGCGCGGCCGCCGGCATCGCCGCCGCCGAGTTCCTGCGTCTCCATCAGATGCCGGTGAGCTTCGCCGTGCTCGGCATCACCGGCGCGCTCATCGGCGCCGTCGCCTTCAGCGGCAGCATGATCGCCTTCTCCAAGCTGCAGGGGTTCATCAAGAAGTCCTTCCTCTTCCGGGGGCAGAACGTGTTCAACGCGGCGGTCCTCGTGGCCACGGTCGCCTTCGGTGCGGCCACGGTGCTCCAGCACCTCGACGTGCTCGCGGGGCCCGAGCACCTCACGCTGACCATCTTCTTCGTCCTCGCCCTCGCCTACGGCGTCCTCATGACGCTGCCCATCGGCGGCGCCGACATGCCGGTCGTCATCAGCCTCTTCAACGCCCTGACCGGTCTCGCCGTGGCGCTCGAGGGCTACGTGCTCGGCAACGCCGCGCTGATCATCGCCGGCACGGTCGTCGGCGCCGCCGGCACCCTGCTCACGCAGCTCATGGCCAAGGCGATGAACCGCTCGCTGGCGAACGTCCTCTTCGCCGGCTTCGGGGCCAAGGGCGGCGCCGAGCTGGCGGCGGTCGAGGGCTCGATGAAGGAGCTCACGCCCGACGACGCCGCCGCCACCATGGCCTACGCGCAGAAGGTCATCATCGTGCCCGGCTACGGCATGGCCGTCGCCCAGGCGCAGCACAAGATCTGGGAGCTCGCCAAGGCGCTGGACGAGAAGGGCGTCGAGGTGAAGTTCGCGATCCACCCGGTGGCCGGGCGCATGCCCGGCCACATGAACGTCCTGCTCGCCGAGGCCGGGGTGCCGTACGACCTGATCCACGACCTGGACGAGATCAACGCCGAGTTCCCCCAGGCCGACGTCGCCCTCGTGATCGGCGCCAACGACGTCGTGAACCCGGCGGCCCGCGACGAGAAGGCGAGCCCGATCTACGGCATGCCGATCCTCGACGTCGACAAGGCGGGCACGGCCCTCGTCATCAAGCGCGGGCGCGGGGCCGGCTTCGCCGGCATCGAGAACCGGCTCTTCTTCAGCGACGCGACACGGATGGTGTTCGGCGACGCCCAGGACGTGGCCAACAAGCTGGTCCAGGGCGTCAAGAAGATGTGAGGACGAAGACGGCCGCGCCGCCGCGCCGCGGCGCGGCGCAGTCGAGGATGCGAGCGAACGGAGGCGGCATGAGCGAGGCGAAGATGGTGCGCGGGCCCGGGTCGGTCGCGGCCGAGCCGATGACCGGCGAGGGCGTGAAGGACGTCATGCGCCGCGTCCTCATCTCGCCCGACGAGGGCTGGGAGGGCTGGGTGCTGCGGCTCTTCGAGATCGGGCCCGGCGGGCACACGCCGCGGCACGCCCACGACTGGCCGCACATCAACTTCGTCGCCGAGGGATCGGGCGAGCTCCACATGGACGGCGAGGACCTCGAGATCGAGAAGGGCTCGGCGGCCTTCGTGCCCGGTGGCGTCGTCCACCAGTACACGAACACCGGCGACGAGCCGCTCGCCCTGTTGTGCATAGTGCCCGAGCGCGGCGCGGGGTGAGGCGCCGGCGCGCGGATCGTCCTTGAAAAGCGCGCCGGAATCGCGTTGAGTAGCCGGAGGCCGCACCGACCAGCGCGGCCTCCACGAGCGAAGGCAAGGCGACATGGCGAAGCGTGCGCCCGCGGGCACGGCGGGTCGCGACCGGCGCCGCCTCGGCCCGGCGCGCTCGCTCGCCGCGGGCGCGGCGCGGCAGGCGCGCTCGGGGCTCGATGCGGGTACACCCCCGCCAAGGTGCACGAGCAGGTGAAGCGCCTGCTCACGAAAGGAGAATGATGGCGACGCCCGCGACGGCCGAGAACCGGCTGCTCCAGCTCAAGCGGCTCGGCCAGAGCCCGTGGCTCGACTCCATCAGCCGCGAGCTGGTGCGCAGCGGCCGCCTCCAGCGGCTCGTCGAACGCGACGGCATCGGCGGCGTGACCTCCAACCCGGCCATCTTCGAGAAGGCGATCGGTGGGGGGCACGACTACGACGACGAGATCCTCGCCCTCGCGCGGCAGGGGCTCTCGGCGGCCGAGGTCTACGACCGTCTTGCCGTCGACGACGTGCGCGCCGCCTGCGACGTGCTGGCCCCCGTCTACCTGGGCAGCGGCGGCGAGGACGGCTTCGTCTCCATCGAGGTCGATCCGGGGGCCGCGTACGACACCGAGCTCACGGTGGCCGAGGCTCACCGGCTCTTCGCCGCCGTCGACCGGCCCAACGTGATGGTCAAGATCCCCGGCACGCGCGAGGGCGCGCCCGCCGCCCGCCGCTGCCTCGCCGACGGCCTCAACATCAACATCACGCTCCTCTTTTCTCTGTCCCAGTACGAGGCCGTCGCCGAGGCCTACCTGGACGCTCTCGAGCACCGTCTCACGCACGACGAGACCATCCGCGGTACCTCGTCCGTCGCGAGCTTCTTCGTCTCGCGCGTCGACACGCTGGTCGACCGCGAGCTCGACGCCCGCCTCGCGACCGGCGCGGACCCCGGCGAGCGACGCCGGGTCGAGAGCCTCAAGGGCCGCGCCGGCGTCGCGAACTCGAAGACGGTCTACGAGCGCTTCGCGGCTCTCCTCGTGGGACGTCGCTGGCAGATGCTGGCCCCGGCCGGGGGCAAGGTCCAGCGCGTGCTCTGGGCCAGTACCGGGACGAAGGACCCCTCCAACCGCGACACCCTCTACGTCGACGAGTTGATCGGGCCGTACACGGTCACGACGCTTCCGGAGGCGACGCTGGCGGCCTTCAAGTCGCACGGGACGCCGGCGCGCACGGTGGACCGTCACATCGAGGAGGCCCACCGGGTGCTGCGCGAGCTGGGCGGGCTCGGCATCGAGATGGAGGAGGTCGGGCGCCGCCTGCAGCGCGAGGGCGTCGACCTCTTCGCCGCGGCGCACGCTGGGGTCGTCGACATCGTGGCCCGCAAGATCGACGAGCTGCGGGCGCGGGAAGGGACCTGAGGTGAGCGCTGCCGAAGCCCTCGACGACGCCGTGCGCCGGCGCTTGGCGCGTTTCGCCGAGGAGCGCGTGATGGCGCGCCTCTGGGACGCCGACACGAGCCTGTGGAAGCCGGGCGACGACGCGCATCAGCGCGTCGTCGCCCGCTCGCTCGGCTGGCTCTCGGTGTTCCGCGACGTGCGCCCCGAGCTCGGCGAGCTCGGGGCCTTCGTCGCCGAGGTCCGCGACGACGGCTTCCGCCACGCCGTGCTGCTCGGTATGGGCGGCTCGAGCCTCGCGCCCGAGGTACTTGCCTCCGCCCTCGCCTCCGGCGTGTCGGCGTCCGCTCGCGGCGCGGGCGAGGGGGCCCTCGAGCTCGTCGTCCTCGACACGACCGACCCACGGGCGATCGCCGACGCTGAGGAGAGGCTCGACCTGGAGTCCTCCTTGTTCATCGTCGCCAGCAAGTCGGGCGGCACGGTCGAGACCGCCAGCCTGCACACCTACTTCTACGAGCGCCTCGGCGGGTGCTGCGAGCACGGTCCCGGCCACCACTTCATCGCCATCACCGACCCCGAGACGGCCCTGCAGCACGAGGCCGTCGCGCAGGGCTTCAGGGCGGTCTTCGTGAACCCCGACGACATCGGCGGCCGCTACTCGGCGCTGTCGTTCTTCGGGCTCGTCCCGGCGGCGCTCTTCGGCGCCGACCTCGCCGGCCTGCTCGACCGCGCCGACGCGATGGCCGAGGCCTGCGCCGCCGAGGCGCCCGCCGGGGAGAACCCGGCGCTCGTGATGGGGGCGTGGCTCGCCGAGGCCGTGGCCGCCGGGCGCGACAAGCTGACGCTGGTCGCCTCGCCCGGCGTCGCCGCCTTCGGCGCCTGGGCCGAGCAGCTCGTCGCCGAGAGCACCGGCAAGGAGGGCACCGGGGTGTTCCCGGTGGACGGCGAGCCGCTTGCGCCGCCGCCGGCGTACGGCGACGACCGCGCCGTCGTGTACCTGCGTCTGGCCGACGGCGCCGACCCGGTCGCAGGACGCCGCCGTCGCTGCTCTCGAGGCCGCCGGCGTGCCCGTGCTCCGTCGCGAGCTGGGCGATGCCCTCGACCTCGGCGGCGAGTTCCTGCTCTGGGAGCTCGCCGCCGCGGTCTGCGGCCACGCCCTGGGCATCGACCCGTTCGATCAGCCGAACGTGCAGGAGAGCAAGGACAACACGAAGCGCGTGCTCGCCGCGACGGCGGCGCGCACCGGGGCGGCGGCGCGCGGCGCGCCAGCGGCTCTCGAGGCGCCGTCGGCGGACGCCGCCGGCGAGGGCGTCGCCTTCGCCCTCGGCGACGACGGCCTCGAGGCGGCGCTCGCGGCGCTGACGCGCGACCTGGCGCCGCCCGCCTACGTCGCCCTGCACGCCTGGCTCACGCCGGGCGACGAGGCGCGGCGCGAGCTCGAAGCCCTGCGCGTGCTCCTGCGCGACGCGCGTCGCGTGGCGACGAGTGCCGGCTTCGGCCCGCGCTTCCTGCACTCCACGGGCCAGTACCACAAGGGCGGGCCGGTGCGCGGAGTGTTCGTGCAGCTCGTCTCCGAGGGTGGGCCCGAGTTGCCCGTCCCGGGCCGCGAGTTCAGCTTCCGCGGGCTCAAGGAGGCTCAGGCGCTGGGCGACCTCGAGGCGTTGCTGGCGCACGGGGGCCGGGTGCTGCGTGTCGACCTCGGCGAGGACGCCGTCGCCGGCCTGCGCGGGTTCCGAGACCTGCTGCGCCGGGTACTCGCGGCCTGAGGACGGCGGGCGCCGGGGCCGGGAGCGGCCGGGCGGCCACGGGCGGCGGGGACGCCGGTCCGTCGTCGCACCGGGCGCGGACGTCCGTGCGCCGCAGGCGCGCGGCCTCGCGGCTGAAGCCAGACGACCGGGCGCGGAGGCGCCGCGGAAAGAGGAGGAAGCATGGACGTCGCCATGGTAGGGCTTGGCCGGATGGGCGCCAATATGGCACGCCGGCTGCTGCGCGGCGGCCACCGCGTCGTGGTCTACAACCGCACGTTCGCGCGCGCCGAGGAGCTCGCGGGGGAGGGCGCCGAGCCCGTTCGCGAGCTCGCCGACGTCGTCGCCGCGCTCGCGGCGCCGCGCGTCATCTGGCTCATGCTGCCGCACGGCGCGACGACCCAGGCGGCCGTCGACGAGCTCGCGCCGCTGCTCGACGCGGGCGACGTGCTGATCGACGGCGGCAACGCCTTCTTCAAGGAGGACATCGCCCGCGGCGCCGCGCTCGCCGAGCGCGGCATCCGCTACCTCGACGTGGGCACCTCGGGGGGCGTCTGGGGCCTCGAGGTCGGCTACTGCATGATGGTCGGCGGCGAGCGCTCGGCCTTCGATCACGTCGAGCCGCTGCTGCGCACGCTGGCGCCGCCCGGCGACGGCTTCGGCTACATGGGCGGGCACGGCGCCGGCCACTTCGTGAAGATGGTCCACAACGGTGTCGAGTACGGCATGATGCAGGCCTACGGCGAAGGCTTCGAGCTGCTGGAGGCCGCGCCCTGGGAGCTCGACCTCGGGCAGATCGCCGCGCTGTGGAACAACGGCAGCGTGGTGCGCTCGTGGCTGCTCGAGCTGGCCGCCGACGCGTTCGCAAAGGACCCGCAGCTCGAGGGCATCCGCGGCTACGTGGAGGACACCGGGGAGGGCCGCTGGACGGTCGAGCAGTCGATCGAGCTCGGTGTGCCCATGCCGGTCATCGCCCTGTCCTTGTACCTGCGCTTCCGCTCCCGCCAGGACGACTCGTTCAGCGCCCGCGTGCTCGCCGCCCTGCGCCAGGAGTTCGGCGGCCACGCGGTGAAGGAGAGCTAGATGGTCGACGACGCTCGGATGGCCGACGGCGGCCGGGTGGTCGACGACGGCCGCGACCCGTTCGACGGCATCGGCTACGACACGGTCGACGACGTCGGTTACGACGACGAGGGCGACGGGGCGGCCGCGGCGCGTCGCGCCGCGGCCGCCCCGTCACCCTTCCCCTCGAGCTCCGCGCTCGAGCCCTGCGCCCTGGTGATCTTCGGCGTCACCGGCGACCTCGCCCACCGCAAGCTGATCCCGGCGCTCTACGACCTCGCCTGCCACGGCGTTCTGCCCGCTGCGTTCACGATCGTCGGCGTCGGGCGCCAGCCGCTCGACGACGCCGTCATGCGCGAGCGGCTGCTGCAGGCCGTCGACGACCACTACGGCCAGGAGTCGGCCGACGGGGAGGCATGCGAGCGCGTCCTGCGCGCGCCGCGCTACGTGCAGGGCGAGTTCGACGACCCGGAGACGTACCGTCGCCTGACCGCCGTGCTCGAAGACCTCGACCGGCAGGGCGGCACCGCCGGGAATCGCGTGCTCTACCTGGCGACGCCGCCCAGCCAGTTCCCCGTCATCGTGCGCGGTCTCGGGGCGAGCGGGCTGGCGCGCCGCGGGGCGTGGGGCGTCGGGCAGGGCGGCCCGTCGCCGCGCGGAGACGCCGGCGCGGCCGGCGGCGTCGGGCAGGGGTGGACGCGCGTCGTCGTCGAGAAGCCCTTCGGCCGCGACCTGGCCAGCGCCGTCGAGCTCAACGCGATCATGCGCGAGGTCTTCGACGAGCGGCAGGTCTACCGCATCGACCACTACCTCGCCAAGGAGACGGCCCAGAACCTCCTCGTGCTGCGCTTCGCCAACACGCTCTTCGAGCCGGTCTGGAACCGGCGCTACGTCGACCACGTGCAGATCACCGCCGCCGAGACGCTGGGCGTCGAGCACCGCGGGACGTACTACGAGGAGGCCGGCGCGCTGCGCGACATGATCAAGCCGCACCTCATCCAGCTCTTCGCCCTGGTCGCGATGGAGCCGCCGGTCACCTTCCACGCCGAGGCGATCCGCGACGAGAAGGTCAAGCTTCTGCGGGCCGTGCGCCCGATCCCCGCGGACAAGGTCGAGATGTTCGCCGTGCGCGGCCAGTACGTGAGCGGTGTCCTCGACGGTCGGACTGTCCCGGCCTACCGGGAAGAGCCGAAGGTGGCGCCCGGTTCGATCGTCGAGACCTACGCCGCACTCAAGCTGCTCGTCGACAACTGGCGCTGGCAGGGCGTCCCCTTCTACCTGCGCACGGGCAAACGGCTGACGCGCCGGGTGACCGAGATCGCCATCCAGTTCCGCCGGCCGCCCGTCCTCCTCTTCCGCGACGCGGTCGCCGGGTTGGGTGGGCTGATGCCGAACGAGCTCGTCCTGCGGGTCCAGCCGGACGAGGGCTTCTCTCTGCGCATCGAGTCCAAGGTCCCCGGGCAGGACGTGGCGCTGCGGCCGGTGTACATGGACTACTCCTACGGCAGCAGCCTGCGCGAGCTGCCGTTCAGCGCCTACGAGACCGTCCTGGTCGACGCGATGCAGGGCGACATGACGCTCTTCAAGCGCGGCGATCAGGTCGAGGAGGCCTGGCACATCATGCAGCCGCTGCTCGACGCCTGGTCGACGGCGCCCCGCGGCAGGCTGCCGATCTACGAAGCCGGGACGTGGGGGCCGGAGGCCGCCGACGCGCTCGTGGCGCGCGACGGTAACGCCTGGCGGCGCCCCGAGTGGGGGCTCGATGACGGGCCCCGCGACGGAGGTGCACCGTGAGCATCGAGATCCTGCCCGACGAGGACGCCCTCGCGGCACGCGCCGCCGACCTCTTCGCCCAGGCGGCTCAGGAGGCCGCCGCGGCCCGCGGCCGCTTCGCGGCCGCGCTCAGCGGCGGCGCCTCGCCGCAGCCCCTCTACCGGCTGCTGGCGCGCCAGCAGTTCACGCAGAAGGTCCCGTGGCGCCGCGTCCACCTCTACTGGGGCGACGAGCGCTGCGTGCCCCCGGACGACCCGGAGAGCAACTACGGCGCCGCCGAGCGACTCTTCATCCGTCATGTGCCGATCCCCTCGACCAGTGTCCACCGGGTGCACGGGGAGGAGGGGGCCGAGCGCGCCGCCGACGCCTACGAGGAGGAGCTCCGCGCCCTCGCCGCGCGCGAGCGCCCGACGAGCGAGCTGCCGGTCTTCGACCTCGTGCTCCTCGGCCTCGGCGCCGACGGCCACACGGCGTCGCTCTTCCCGCACAGCCCGGAGCTCGAGGAGGTGGAGCGTCTCGCCGTGGCGACCGTCGCACCGGACGGGTCGCCGCGCGTGACCGTCACCTACCCGGTGATCGGCGCCGCGCGGCGCGTGTGGTTCCTCGTCAGCGGCGCCGCGAAGGCGGGCATGGTCGCCGAGGTGCTCGAGGGCCTGCGCGTGCCGAAGGCGGTCCCCGCGCAGGCCGTCGCCCCGGTCAAGGGCACGCTCACCTGGTTGCTCGACGAAGCCGCCGCGGCCGAGCTCAGCCCAGCGCTGCGAAGCTGAGCCGCGCGGCCGAGCGCCGCAGCCGCCGGTTTGACCCAGGCCGAACGGCGTCGCTGCGGGGGCGACCTGATCCACCGCGGTCGCCGAGTGCCGCCACAGGGCCGAGCGCCTCTTCGGAGTGGAGCACCGGGGCTTCACCCCCTACGCCGCGCATGGTCGATAGTGCAGACGTCATACGCTTGACGCATCGATGACATGACCGTACGATGACGGCGATATCGAAGGAGGTCAGCGATGGCACTCGCCGTCATCTCGCCCAAGTTCCAGATCGTCATCCCCAAGGAGATCCGCGAGCGCATGGGCCTGAAGCCCGGGCAGACAGTGAGCCTCATCGACCGGGGCGAGACGATCGTCCTGACCCCGAAGCAGCCCATCGCCGCGCTGAGGGGCATCGCGCGGGGGATGTCGTACGAGGGGTATCGCGACGAGACCGACAGGCTCTGAGGGCGCGCCGTGAAGGTCGTCGATTCCTCCGTCTGGCTCGAGTTCGTGAGCGATGGCCCCCACGCCGAGGCGTGCGGGGCGCACCTCGCCGATCTGGCCGAGGTGGTCACGCCCACAGCCGTGCTCTTCGAGGTCTACCGGGCCTTGCGTCGCGACGACCGTGAGCCGGCGGCGATGCGCACGGTCGCCGAGATGGAGTACACGCGCTTCGTCCCCGTCGACCAGACCATCGCCATCGTGGCGGCCGACGCGAGCATCGACCACGGCTTGGCCGCGGTCGATGCCATCATCTACGCCACAGCCCGCCTGCAGCGAGCCGAGCTCGTCACCCTCGACACCGACTTCCGCGACCTGCCCGGTGTGACCCTCATCGGGTCGGAGGGCTGAGCCGGGCGTCAGTCGGCGGCGGGGAGCAGCACGACCCAGCCCGCGGTCGCCTGCACCGGGTACGACTCGGCGACCGGGCCGACGAAGGCGACCGCCACGGTGCGTCCCGTGAGGGCGGCGGCGTCGGGGGCTGTGTCGAGACCGACGAGCGCGCCGTCGACCACTTCGTACCAGGTCGTCTCGGTGGTGGCCGTGATGCTCGCCTTGTCGTACTCACCGCTCCCGTCCTCGATGAGCAGGGCGAGGGTCGGTCCCGCGCCCGCCCTGCGGCGACGCGTCGTAGACCGCCGCGCTCGCGACCGGCCCCGTGATGTCGGCGCCGTCGACGTCGCCCGCGGCGGTGAGCGACGGGGCCGGCGGCTGAGGCTCCGGTCCGGGGCCGGTCGGCGAGCCGCCGTCGGTCTCGCCACAGGCGAGCGCGCCGGTGGCGCCCACCGCGACGAGGAGCATCGCGGCGGCCACGACCCGCATCCGTCGCCTGCGCCGCCCATCCGCCCGCCACTCCGCTCGGGCGGGCGAGGCCGCCTCCGTATCCCTAGGTCCATGTCGTCTCCTTCGCCGGGCGCTGGTATCGTGCCGCTGAGACGCACGGCGCGGCTCTCTGGTTCAGCGGCAGTGAGTCAGGGTACGACGCGGGCGCCGCAGGTCCTCGCCGCGTCGTCCCTGCAAAGACGCCGCTTCCGGTGACCGGAACATCCCTGTCGGGTACACTGTGGGGGCAAGCCAGGTGGCCGCGTCGGCCCCGCGTCTCCCGTCTCCTCGGAGCGGGCGAGGCAGCCGTCGAGGAAAGTCCGGACACCGCAGAGCAGGGCGCTGGATAACGTCCAGCCGGCGAAAGCCGAGGGAAAGCGCAACAGAGAGCAGACCGCCAGCGGCCCCTTCGGGGGTGCGGGCAAGGGTGAAACGGTGGGGTAAGAGCCCACCAGCGGTCCTGGCGACAGGCCGGCTCGGCAAGCCCCGCCCGGTGCAAGGCCAAATAGGGGAGCGTCTGAGGGTTGCTCGCCCGAAGCTCCCGGGTTCCGGCCGCTAGAGCCGTCCGGCGACGGACGGCCGAGATGGATGGTCACCCACGACAGGATCCGGCTTACGGCTTGCTACTGTGAGGCCCCTCCGGCCAGCTGGTGGAGGGGCCTCGCCAATTCCCGAGCCGGCGCCGTCGATCCCCGCGCCGCCGCCGCCGAGCCCCGCTGACACGGCGTGGCGTCGCCGCTATGCTGGGCGCATGCGACCCACGGCGGCGGAGCTGGTGATGACCCTCGGCCTCGCGCCGCACCCTGAGGGCGGGTTCTTCAGGGAGACGTACCGCGCCACGGCCTCGCGTCGAGACCGCGCGCGGCGAGCGCGCCGCGGCGACGGCGATCCTCTTCCTCGTCACCGCCGACGCGCCGAGCCGCCTTCACCGCCTGGCCAGCGACGAGCTCTGGGTCTTCCAGGGCGGTCTGCCTCTCGAGCTGGTACGGCTCTCGGTCTTCGGCGAGGCGAGCGTGTTGCTCGGCGACCCTTGCGGGGCGGGCGGCGCCGGGCGGCAGCCGCAGGCCCTCGTCCACGCCGGCGTGTGGCAGGGGGCGCGCGTCGCCGGCGGACGGCGGCAGCCGGTCGAGCGCGACTGGTCGCTGGTCTCCTGCATCGTGACCCCGGGCTTCGACCGCCAGGACTTCGAGCTCGGGCGTCGCGACGAGCTGCTGCGCCTCTTCCCGGACCGGCGAGCGCTGGTCGAGGCGTTGACCTGAGGGCGCCGCTCGCTCCACCGGTCTGAGGGCGCCGCTCGCGCCACTGGCCTGAGGGCGCCGCTCGCGCCACCGGTCTGAGGGCGCCGCCCGGAGCGCCGACGCGAGGGCGCGTCTCGCCGGCGCGCCTACTCGAAGCCGGCCGGCGCCTCGCGCACGACGACGTCGAGGATCCGGCGCGCGGTGGAGCGCCGCACGTGGAACCCGTCGTAGTAGGCGTCGGGGTCGCCGCCGACGCTGTCGAGGCGGCTGTGGTCGAGGACGACGAGGTCGTACTCCTGCTGCAGGTCGTGCAGGTAGTCGAGGACCTCGCGGTGCCGCGTCTCCCAGCCCGCGTCGCGGACGGCCGTGAGCAGCGTCGGGTGCAGCGGCATCAGGACGATCACCGGCGTCGTCCCGAGCCGGTTCAGCAGGCGGAGCGTCTTCTTGAAGTATCTCGTCGAGCGCGGGTCGAGGGCCGGCGTCGTCGTCGCGTAGCGCTCCAGCACGAGGTTGACCGACCAGGCAAGCGCGCGCTCGAGCTTGTACCCCCTGTCGGCACGGATGTCGTAGCGGTTGCGCAGCACGACGCCGTCGGGCCCGTAGATGGTCAGCGCGAGATCGCGGCCGGCGGGCATCTCCGCCTCGGTGCGGGGGAGCTTCTGACGTTCGCGGTCGAGCAGGGCGTCGGGGAAGTACGGCGAGAGGCGCTCGTCCTGGATGAGTCCCACCGACAGCCCCTGGGCACGGAAGGCCTCCACGTGGACGAACCAGAGGACGCGCGGGCGCGTGCCCGGGTTCTCCCGTCGGACCCAGTTGACGAAGGCCCACGCGTCTTCGGGGCGGCCGTTCTGCAGGGCGAGGTTGAAGCCGCGCAGCCCGGTGAGGCGCTCGAGGTAGGAGGGCTCGAAACGCGTCGCCCTCGAGCCCCCGAAGATCAGCACCTGCGGCGGCCGCTCGAGCTGCTCGAGGAGGTCGGCTTTGACGGTGCGATCGTTCGGGACGATCAGCTCTCCCGTCGCCGCAGTCTCTGTGGTCGTCGCGAGCTCGGGTGGCGCCGGGCTCGGAGAGCGGTCGCGTGCCGCCGCGTCGTCCTCGCCGGTCTGGCGCCAGGCGACGGTGGCGCCGATGACGACGACGCCCATCAGGGCGAAGACGACGAGGGCGAGGCGCCGGCGCCGGGCGCTGGATGAACGGCTCATGATGAGTGGACTTACGCGAAGAGCCGTGGACCTCCTGCCCACGGCCGCGCACCGATGGTACCACGGGGCGCGCTGGGGTCGCCCCCGCCGACGGCGGCGCGGCGGCGTCCCTCGGGGCGGGCCGGTGGCGTCCGCGCTCCGTGGTAGGCTGCCGCCCATCGTGGGCCCCGACGCCACAGGAGGCAGCGCAGGGGCGAGCGTCCTCGTCGGCCGCTTCGCCGAGCTCGAGGACGCGCTCTGTGAGCGCGTCCTCGAGCTCAAGCGCGGCCGCCCTCTCGAGCCCCTCACCCTTGTAGTCGGGTCGGCCGCGGTGCGCACGCGCACCCGCGACCTCCTGGTGCGTCGGCTCGGGGCCGTCGCCAACGTGTCCGTGGTGACGCTCGCGAGACTGGGGCACGACCTGGTGACGCAGGCACGGGGTGCGCCGCCCGTGGTGCTCGGGAGCCTGGCCCGCGAGCGCCTCTTGCGGCGCCTCATCGCCGAGCGCGCCGCTCGGGGTCTCTCCTACTACGGTCCCGTCTGGGCACGGCCGCACTTCGCCCAGGCGCTCGCCGCCACCTTCGACGACCTGCGGCAGGCCCTCGTCGAGCCGGGGTCGGGGTGGGCGGCGATCGCCACCGCCGCGGCCGGTCTGTCCCCCATCGCCGGGGCGGTCGAGCCGGGGGCCGCGTCGACCGGCCCCGAGCGCCGCACGCGCCGGGCCAAGGCCGCCGACCTCGAGGTCCTTTACGCCGCCTACTGCGCCGAGCTCGCGCGACTCGGAACCCTCGACGCCGCTCAGGTGCAGCGCGACGCCGCGCAGGCGACCCGCGACCACCCGTTACCCGGCCGGGTGGTCCTCTACGGTCTCTACGACGTCAACCGGGCGCAGGAGACGCTCCTCGGTGCGGTGCTCGAGCGGGGCGCCGACCTGCTCGTGCCGCTCCCGCGTGACGGTGACGACGGGCTCGCCACGGTGCTCGCCACGGCCCGGGCCCTGGCGCTCGACGAGCGGCGCCTCGAGCCCCCGGCCGCGACGAGCACGCTCGACCGCCTGGCCGCGGTCTGGAGTCGCGCCGGCGCGGCTCCCGCCCCTCGTCTCGAGCTCACCGCCGACGGCACGCTCGCCGTGGTCTCGGTCGCCGACGAGCGCGGCGAGGCGCGAGAGACGACGCGGGTGCTCATCGACGCAGCCGGCCGGGGCGTCCCCTTCTGGGACTGCGCCGTCGTCGTGCCGCACGGCGACGACGTCGAGCGACTCGCGGCGGCGCTCAAGGCGGCCGGCATCCCCGTCGCCTGCGGTCTCCCCGATCGCAGTGACGGCGCCCGGTTGCTGCGACGCCTCGTCGAGTGTCTCGCACCCGACGCCGGCCGGCCCTTCGCCCGGCGCGCCGTCGTCGACCTCCTGGCTGCGGCGCCGCTGCGCACGCCGGCGGCGCCGCGCGAGGCTGCACTCTGGCTCGACGAGGCCCGGCGGGCCGGGGTGGTCGCCGGTCTCGACGAGTGGGCCGAGCGTCTGGCGCTCCGTCTCGGCGACCTGCGGCGCCGGTGCAAGAGCGAGCACGAAGTCGGCGCTGCGCCGGCCGGCGACGACGATGCCGAGCACCGGTCGAGCCTGCTGCTGAGGGCGGCGGCGGCGAGCAGTCTGGCGGCTGCCGTCGCCGCGCTCGGGCGCGCCTGCGCCCGTCTCCCCGGCGAGGGGTCATGGGAGGAGTGGGGCGACGGTCTGGAGGCCGTCGCCGCGACGCTCTTCGCCGCCTCCGTCGCCGACGGCGTGCGCGACGTCGCCGGCCGTCTGCGCGCGCTTCACGTACTGGACGAACAGGTCGACGTCGGCGAGGTCGCGGCGGTGGTGCGGGAGCTGCTCGCGACCCAGAAGGTGCCCGAGGGCAGGGCGACGCGCGACGGCGTCGCGCTCGTCACGCCTCTCGAGCTGCGCGGCCACCGCTTCCGCGAGGTCGTGTTCGTCGGTCTCGCGGAGGGCGGGTTCCCGAGTCGTGTCCGCGCCGATCCCGTCCTGGGGGACGCGGAGCGCCGGCGTCTCGCCGAGGCCTTCGGCACGCGCCTGCCGCTGGCCGACCAGCGCGACTCCGAGTCGACCCTGCTCTTCGCCTTCGCCTGCGAGGCGGCGCGCGAGCGGCTCACGCTGCTGGCGCCGCGCACCGACGCGGCGACCGGCAGGCCGCGCCTGCCATCGCGCCTGCTCCTGCGCCTCGCCTCCCTCGGCGCCGGCGCCCCGGTCAAGCTCGACGAATTCCTCACGGGGGCGCCGCTGCGCCCCGTGTGGAGGCGCACCGGCGCGACGCCGACCTACGACGCTGCGAACGCGGCCACCTGGGTCGACGGGCGCGAGTTCGACACGGCCGCGCTGCTCGCCCTCTCGGCGAGCCGGCGCGGCCCGGCGCGCGAGTACCTGGCGGCCGTGCTCGGCGACGCCGCGGCGGCCGCGCGTCGTCTGGGGCAGTGGCACGCCGGCCGCAGTCCCGACCTCGGCGCGTGGGACGGGCTTCTGGGCGGCGACGCCCGCGACGCGCTCGCCGGGCTCGGGGAGCGACATCCCTTCGCCGCCGAGCTGCATCCCACGCGCCTCGAGCGCTACGTCGGCTGCCCGTTCGCCTTCTTCGTGCGCGACGTGCTCGGTCTCGAGGCGCCCGACGAGCCCGGCGAGAGCCTCGAGATCGAGCCGCTCGAGTTCGGCAGCCTGGCGCACGGCATCCTCGAGCGTGCCTACCGCCGGGTGATCGACGAGGCGCTCGACCGCGACGGCGCGCTCCAGGCCGTGGCCGCGGCCTGGCAGGAGCGCTGCGCCGACGCCGAGCGCCGCGGTGTCACGGGCGCGGCTTTGGCGTGGGCGGTGCGCCGCGACATGCTCCTCGAGGACCTCCTCCGGTCGGTGCATCTCGACCCGGTCTTCCGCGACGAGGGCGAACGGCCGCTCGCGGTCGAGCTGCGCTTCGGCGAGCGGCACGCGCGGATCGTGACGCTCGAGCTCCCCGGCGGCCGCGAGGTCCGGTTCGCCGGCCGCCTCGACCGCGTCGACGAGACACCGATGGGCGCCCGGGTCGTCGACTACAAGACGGGCGGCGCCTCGACCGAGGGCGAGCGCCTCAAGCGCGGCCTGAGCGTGCAGCTCCCGGTCTACCAGCTCGCCGTCCGGCAGACCATGGGCGCTGAGTACGAGCAGGTGACCTCCCTCTACCGCCTCATCACGCGCAAGGGCGGCTTCGAGGAGCTCGAGCTCCCCGGTGACGAGACCACCGCCCGAGCGCGCCTGTCGGCGCTCGTCGGCGAGGCGATGGCGGCGGTCGACGGAGGGTCTCTTCCCGCGTACCAGCCACAAGGGGTGCGACTACTGCGACATCGGCTACGCCTGCGGCGTCTCGTCCTGGGCGCGGGCCCGCAAGCGCGAGCACGAGCGGCTCGCCGACCTCGTGAGGCTGCAGACCGAGGGCCCGGAGGAGGTGCGCCCGGATGAAGCCAGGCTGAGCGCGCCGTGCTCGACCAGGCGGTCCGCGACCGGGTGACCCGGGAGCTCGACACCACCTTCCTTCTCGAGGCGAGCGCCGGCACGGGCAAGACGCACGTCCTGGTCGACCGTTACGTCGCCTGTGTCCTCGATCCGGCGGCCGGCAGCGGCGACGTGCGCACGGTCGCCGCCATCACCTTCACCGAGAAGGCGGCCGGCGAGCTGCGTCAGCGCGTACGCGAGAAGTTCGAGCAGCTCGCCGCTGAGGCTCCTCGCGACACGCCCGAGGCGGCGCTCCTGCAGCAGGCCCTCGAGGCGCTCGACGACGCGCCCATCCACACGATCCACGGCTTCGCCGCGCGCCTCCTGCGCGAGTTCCCCGTCGAGGCCGGCATCGATCCCGCCTTCGAGCAGCTCGACGCGCTCGCCGGCGAGCTCGAGTCGGGCCGGCTGTGGGAGACGTGGCTCGCCGGGCTCGCCGGCGACGAGTCGGGCGGCGACGGGGCGCGCCGCTGGCTGGCGCGCCTGCTGCGCGCCGGCGTACGGCTCGGCACCGTCCGCGAGCTCGCCCTCGGGTCGAGCGGCGTGTTCGGCGAACGGTACGACCTCGAGCCCGTCTCGGCGCCGCCGCCCGAGCCCGACCTGGCGGCGGCTCTCTCTGCGCTCGCGGCTCCGGTCGCGCGACTCCGCGAGTTCTGCCTCAGTGCCTGTTCCGACCCCGGCGACAACGAGCTGCAGCGCCGCCCTCGACCTCGTCGAGCACTGCGAACGGCTCGCCGGCGAGCCGCCCTTCGCCGCCGACGAGCTCGCGTCGCGGCTTCTGCGCCTGCCGGTGAAGAGCTCCGCGAGCGCTCTCGGCGGCAGGCAGGGCAGTTGGCGCGACGGCGCCGCCGGCAAGGCCGAGCTCTGGGAGCACTACTCGGCGGTCGTGCACGAGGTCGGCCGCTCTGGGCGACGCCTACGCCGCCTTCGTGACCGGTCTCGCCGTCGCGGTCGCCGACGCCTTCGCTCGCTGGGCCGGCGCCACGCAGCTCGCGCTCGGCCGGCTCGACTTCACCGACCTCCTCGGCTGCCTGCGCGACCTTCTCGCCCGCGACCTGCCGGCGCGCGCCGCGCTTGCAGCAGCGCTTCGACTACGTCCTCGTCGACGAGTTCCAGGACACCGACCCGCTGCAGGCCGAGATCGTCTTCTACCTCTGCGAGCGCGAGCCGATGGCGCGCCGACTGGCGCGACGTCGTGCTCGAGCCCGGCAAGCTCTTCGTGGTCGGCGACCCGAAGCAGTCGATCTACCGGTTCCGCCGCGCCGACATCGCGCTCTACGACGAGGTCAAGGAGCTGGTGGCGCGGCAGCCGAACGGTGCCGGGGTCGTCGAGGTCATCCGCCAGAACTTCCGTACGACACCCTCGCTCGTCGAGTGGGTCAACCGCGTGTTCGCCGACGTGTTCGGCGCCGACGCCGCGCCGGGTCGGCAGCCGCGCTACGAGGCGGTCGACGCGTACCGACCGCACGCCGCGGGACCGCGCGTCGCCGTGCTGCTCGGCCGCGAGTACGCCGGGCGGGGCGCCGGCGGCGGCGCCGAGCAGGCACGACGCGACGAGGCCAAGGCCGTGGCCGCGCTCCTCGTCGCGATGCACGACGGCGACGCCGAGCGCTGGCGCGTGCAGGACCGCGACCGCCAAGCGCGGGAGGACGGCGGCGAGCACACGCGCGAGCCGCGATGGTCCGACATCGCGCTGCTCTTCAGGGCGACCACCGGCCTCGAGACGTACGAGCAGGCGCTGCGCGAGGCCGGCGTGCCGTATCGGGTCGAGGGCGGCAAGACCTACTTCACCCGGCGCGAGGTCGCCGACGCGCTGCTCTGCCTGCGCGCCGCCGACGATCCCGGCGACGGGCCCGCCCTGTACGGCGCGCTGCACTCGTCGTTCTTCGGCTTCAGCGACGACGAGCTCTTCCTCTTCTGGGCGGCGGGCGGCGTCTTCGACGTGTTCGCCACCGGCCAGCCCGGGGGTCACGAGGCCGTCACCGCCGCCATGGCGACGCTGCGCGAGCTGCACGGGCGCAGCCGCGAGTGCGAGCCCCACGAGATGGTCGCCGAGCTGTTGCGGTGCACCCACGCCGCCGAGTTCCTGGCCGCGACCGGCCTCGACGGCGGGCAGGCGATCGCCAACCTCGAGAAGCTCGCCGAGCAGGCGAGGGCGTTCGCGAGCGCGGGCGGCGGCGGGCTCGGGGCGTTCCTCCCCTGGGCCGCCGAAGCAGGCGACTCGGGCGGCGAGCAGGAGTCGCAGGTCGACGACGAGGCCGACGTCGTCCACCTCTCCACCATCCACAAGGCGAAGGGGCTCGAGTACCCGATCGTGGTGCTGGTCGGCGGTGCGCGGGCGGGCGGCAGCGGGGGTCGAGACACGCTCAAGCCGATCGTCGACCGCGCCGGTCGCCGGTTGGTCGTGAAGCTCAAGGCCGAGCTTCCCGGGGGCGCCGCCTGCGGCCTGGAGCCCGACGCTTACGGCGTGCTCAGCGAGCGCGAGAAGCAGATGGCCGCGAGCGAGCTGCACCGCCTGCTCTACGTCGCCGCCACCCGGGCGCGCGATCGCCTGGTCGTGAGCTGCTTCGGCAAGCTGGCGAACCAAGGCGGCGAGCCGGCCGCCGGCGTGCTCCTCGGCGGCCTCGCCGGCTCACTGCCGGCCGCGGGCGAGCGACCGCCGGCCGCCGAGAGCGAGGCCGGCGGTCTGCTCGTGCTTCCTCCGACCGAGGGTCCGTCGCGCGCGGGCCGCGACGTGAGCCTCGACGCGGCCGAGGTGCTGGCCGCGCGCGACGCCTGGCGCGCGGAGCGAGCCGCGCTCCTCGAGCGGGCCGGTCACGCCGCGCCGGCGACCAGCCCCAGCGGCCTCGAGCACGTCGACGACGAGGTGCGCGTCGGAGGGCCGGGCGCGCCGCCCGGCCGCGCGCGGGCGCTCGCGCTCGGCGCCGCCGTGCACCGCGTGATGGAGCTGTGCGACCTCGCCGACGACTCCTCGCTGCCGTCGCTCGCGGCTGCGGTCGCCGCCGACCTGGGGTATCCCGATCTCGCCGAACGAGCCGCCGAGCTGGCGCACGCCTGCTGGTCGGGCCGCGCCTGTGCGGGCCGCCGCCGCGAGCCCCGAGGTCTACCGTGAACTGCCCGTCGGCGCCCTTCTCGACGGCGTCGTGGTCGAGTGGCGCCGTCGATCTGCTGTACCGCGACGGCGGGGAGTGGGTGGTCGTCGACTACAAGACCGACCGCGACGCCGACGCCGCCACGCTGCTCGAGCGCTACACGCCGCAGGGCGCCGCCTACGCGGTCGCCGTCGAGGCGGCGACCGGCGAGGTCGTGCGCGAGGTCGCGTTCGTCGCCGCCGCGGCCGGGCGGTCTCGTGGTGACCGTGCCGGTCGAGGACGTCTTGCGGGCGCTCGTCGCCGGCGAGGTCGCGGCCGCGTGCGCGCGGGCCGGGCGATCCGCGCCGACGGATACGCTGCGGCCGGGGGCGAAGGCGACGACGCGCGGCCGAGGCCGGGCGGCGACGCGCCGACCGATGCCGACGGCGACGACGCGCCGGCGCTGCGGCAGCGACGGCCGGCGGCGCGCGGCCACGCTGACGAGGTCGCGGGCGCCGCCGCGAGCCGGCGGCGGTCGGTGCGACCCGGCGGCAGCGACGGTCGGTCCCGGGCGGCTCCCTGCCGAGGCTCCCCGGGCTCCGAAGCTGCTGCCGGGAGAACCGGTAGCGGGTGACACAGAACTCGTGCACGCGGCGAGGCACCTTCGAGTGAACTTGCTCAAACTTCTACACCGGCACCGGGAACATCCGTCCAGTTTGCGGCGATTCCGGACCGATGATCGCCTCGTCGCAGCCCTTGCGGTGCCGATACCGACATCATGGACGGCAACACTCATCCACGTCGCACCCGGTGCGCCGGCTGCTTCGGCTCCGGCTGCGCAGCAAGCTCCTGCTGGGCGTGTTCGCAGTCGTCTGCGCCGCCTTGGCCGTGCAGTTCGTGATCGCTCAGCGACCGCGTCGGACGACGATCTCGCGGCGCTCGAGCGTCAGCGCATCGACGAGGACCTCGCGGTCGCGGTCAACGCGCTCGAGCAGATGAACACGCGCCTCGAGCGGGCCGCGGCCGGCGCGTCCGTCGATCGCGCCCTGGCCGACGCGGTGGTGGCGCGGCGACGGCCGCTGGATCGCCGCGAACGTGCTGGGGCACGTGCTGCTGAACGAGAGGGTGCAGAGCGCCGTCGTCCTCACGGCCGACGGGAAGCTCCTGCGCTCCGCGGGCCTGCCACTGCCCGACCTCAGTGCGGAGCCGCGTGGTCCGCATGACGGCGGCCAAGGTCGTGAGCTCGGCGATCGTGTCCCGCGACGGGCGCCTCTGGGTGCTGGCCGCCGCGCCGATCGTGCCTCGCAGCTACGACGACGAGTCCGCTCGGCGCGCTCGTCCTCGGCGTGCTCGTCTGCGACAACTTCGCGGACAGCCTGAAGAGCGTCATCGGGACACGACGTGACCTTCGTCGCCGACGGCGTCGTGATGGGGGCGAGCGACCGCGGCATCTCGCCGGCGAGCTGGCTGAAGCCGCCGACGCTCGCCGTTCTCGAGCGCCAGGCGGCACCCCTGCGTGAGCACGACCACGGCGAGCAAGGCCGCGGGCTCCGGACTCCGGGCGCGCACGACCTTCCTGATCGTCAGCACCGACCGCGCGCCGATGGCGACGGCCGAGCGCGGCGATGCGTCGCTCGATCCTCATCTCGCTGTGGCCGGGGCTCGTGTTGGCCGCGATCGTCGCCACGCTTCTGAGCATCCCGTTCGGACGATCGCTCAGCGGGCTGACGCGCGCGGTCGACGCCATGGCCTTCGGCGACCTGTCCACCCGGGTGACACCGCGCGGCGACGACGAGTTCGCCGACCTCGGCCACGCGTTCAACGCCATGGCCCGGCGGGTCGAGGAGGCCCAGGAGACCCTCTGGCGCGCCGCCGTGCGCGACAGTCTCACCGGGCTGCTCAACCACCGCGAGTTCTACCGCCGTCTGGAGGAGGAGGTCGCGCGCGCCGACCGCGAGGGGCAGCAGATCGGCGTCCTGATGATCGACCTCGACGACTTCAAGGCCATCAACGACTCCTGCGGGCACCTGCGCGGCGACGCCGTGCTGCGCGAGATGGCGCGCGCGCTGGAGCGCTGTGTGCGCGAGCAGGACGTGATCGCACGCTACGCCGGCGACGAGTTCGCCGTCGTGCTCACGGCGACCGACGAGCGCGCCGCCCGGGCCGTCGCCGAGCGTATCCGCGGCTGTGCCGCGGCGATCGCCGCGGGATCGGTCGTGGCGCCGCAGGCGTCGCGGTGACGGTCAGCGTCGGCCTGGCCACGAGGGCGCCCGGTGTCGAGCCGCTCGGCGACCTCATGGAGCGCGCCGACCAGGCCCTCTACCGGGCCAAGGCCGGCGGTCGCGACAGGGTGGTCGTCGCCGAGGCCGTCGCCTCCTGAGGCCGCCCGGCGGCGAGCGCTCCCCGAGGTGCCGAACGGGGCGCCAGCCGACCCGTCGCGCGAGGGCCGACGTCGTTCGCCCTCCCCAAGGCCTCCCCGACGGTTGACCACCCCGGGCCCACCGCATAGCATCGAGGGCGCTCCACACCCCGACCGACGGAGGCGACCACGGGCAAAGAACTCTCCATCCTCCAGCCGGTCGTGGTCGACCAGCCTCCACCAGCCTTCATCCGCTCGACGACGCGCCGCTGACACGGCCTGCGGCCGTGGCCCACGGCGCATCCGTCCGCACCTTCTTCCCGCCGGGACCCTCCGTCCCGCCGGACTCACGCACCTCGCTGCACCCGACGGCCGAGGTGCGCCGACCGCTGAATACGACTGATGCAGACATGCATCAAGAGGAGGAGCACGATGATACGAGTGGCTGAGTGGGGCACCGGCATGATGGGGCAGGGCCTTCTGGGGTTCATCCTCGACCGCCCGAAGGACATCGACCTGGTCGGGGTGATCGTCACCAACCCCGCCAAGGAGGGGAAGACGGTCGGCGAACTGCTCGGTCGCCCGTGCGACGTGAAGATGACCACCGACTTCGCGTCGGTCCTCGCGGCGAAGCCGGACGTCGTCTGCATCAACACACAGAGCAACCTGCACGAGATCACCGACCAGGTCGTGCCCGCGGTCGAGGCCGGCTGCGACGTGATCTGCATCGCCGAGAAGCTCAGCTACCCGTGGGCGAGCGACGCCGCCTGGGGCGAGCGCATCGACGCCCTGGCGAAGCAGCACGGCGTCACCGTCCTCGGCACCGGCATCAACCCCGGGTTCATGCTCGACGCCCTCATCGTCATGTGGAGCTCGATCTGTCTGCGCGTCGACAAGATCGTCGCGACGCGCGTCAACGACCTCTCGCCCTTCGGGCCGACGGTCATGAAGGGCCAGGGCGTCGGCACCACGGTCGAGGAGTTCGAGAAGGGCGTCGCCGACGGCAGCATCGTGGGGCACATCGGCTTCCCCGAGAGCATCCAGCTGATCGCGCGCGGGCTGGGCTGGACGGTCGAGCGCATCGAGGAGACGCGCGAGCCCATCGTCACCAAGGTCGAGCGCTCCACGCCCCACGTGCACGTGGCCCCGGGCGACGTCGCCGGCTGCCGTCACATCGGCCGCGGGTACGTCGACGGCGAGCTCAAGATCGAGCTCATCCACCCGCAGCAGATCCACCCCGAGCTCGAGGGCGTCGACACCGGCGACTACATCGAGATCCACGGCGACCCGAACGTGAACATGGCGAACAAGCCCGAGATCCCCGGCGGCAAGGGCACCTACGCGAGCACGGGCAACTACATCCCGCTGATGAAGGACGCCCCGGCCGGCATGCTGACCGTGGTCGACATGCCGCTGCCGCGCTTCTGGACGCCGACCGTCTGAGCGCCGACCGTCTGAGGGCCGCCCGCGCGAGCGACGAGCCCGCGAGCTGCGCGCGGACGCCGACCACCGGAGAGGGGTGACTGCGTTGAACGACGAGATCCGCGCCCGCGAGGGCGACTGGGTCGAGGTCGAGTGCAAGCTGCTCGACCCGGCCGACAGATCGAAGAACCTGCCGCCGGAGACGGCGGAGAAGCCGCTCATGATGTGGGTCAAGGGCTTCGCCCAGGGCGAAGCGGGCATGGGCGAGGAGCTCACCATCGAGACGATCACCGGGCGGCGCGTGAGCGGCGCGCTCTCGGCCGTGAACCCGGGCTACTTCATCACCTACGGGAACCCGATCCCCGAGCTGACGCACGTCGGCCGCGACCTGCGCCGGCAGCTCGCCGAGTGGCGGCGTACGCAGGGCGAGGCCGGCGGCGCGAGCGCCGCCGGCCCGTCAGACGCCGCCGGCTCCGCGCGGCGGCGCGCGGCTGCGGGTGCGGCTGCACCCCGACGCCGGGCGGTGAGCGCTGATGGCCACCAAGTTCGACGCCCTCATGGCGCGCCGCGGCGAGATCATGCGCAAGGCGCTGGGCATGGACTACAGCGTGTTCGAGCAGAGCCCGGTCGCCTTCGACTACGAAGGCATGATGACGGCGCACGGCTACTCGCTCGACGACATCGTCGGCATCCAGGCGCAGAGCCGGCGTCGGCAACACCCCGCTGCTCGAGCTCAGGAACCTCACCGACCTGGTGCGCAGCATCAGCGCGCCCGGCAAGGGTGCGCGCATCTTCGTCAAGGACGAGGCCGCCAACCTCGCCGGCGCCTTCAAGGACCGCCGCGCCAGCGTCAGCATCCACGTGGCGAAGGAGAAGGGCTACGAGGGCGTGATCGCGGCGACGTCGGGCAACTACGGCGCCGCCGTCGCCAGCCAGGCGGCGCGCAACGGCCTCAAGTGCATCATCTGCCAGGAGACCTACGACAGCCGCAAGGTCGGCCAGCCGGAGATCGTCGAGAAGGGCCGCATCTGCGAGTCGTACGGGGCCGAGGTCGTGCAGATGACCGTGGGCCCCGAGCTCTTCTTCCACATGGTCGAGCTGCTCGACGCGACCGGCTACTTCGCCGCCTCGCTCTACAGCTCGTTCGGGGTGAGCGGCATCGAGACCCTCGGCCTCGAGCTCGCCCGCGAGATGACGGCTCTCACCGGGGCGCCGCCGACGCACGTCGTGGTCACCCACGCCGGCGGCGGCAACACGACCGGCACGGCGCGCGGCCTCAAGCGCGCCGGGGCGACGGAGACCGAGATCGTCAGCGCCTCGGTCGACCTCAGCGGGCTGCACATGGCGAGCGACACCGACTTCAACCGCAAGAGCTTCACCACGGGGCACACCGGCTTCGGCGTGCCGTTCGCGACCTGGCCCGACCGCGCCGACGTGCCGCGCAACGCGGCCCGGCCGCTGCGCTACCTCGACCGCTACCTCACGGTCACGCAGGGCGAGGTCTTCTACATCACCGAGGCGATGGCCAAGCTCGAGGGCCTCGAGCGCGGCCCGGCCGGCAACACGGCGATGACCGCCGCCGTGAGCCTCGCCCGCGACCTGCCCCGCGAGGCCACGGTCGTCGTCCAGGAGACCGAGTACACGGGCGCCGGCAAGCACCACTGGTCGCAGCTCAACTTCGCCAGGGAGATGGGCGTCGCAGGTCTGCGCCGGCGACCCGAAGAACAACGTGCCCGGCAAGATGATCGTCATCCCCGAGCGCCTGGAGCAGATCCAGGCGCGCGACTTCGACGTCGCCCGCATGCGCACGAGCTACGTGCGCAACGCGCTCAAGAACGCCCCCGAGGGCTACGCGCCGACGGGCGACGACATCGCCTTCCTCGCCGCCGACACGAACTCGGACGCGGCCACGATCGAGGCGATCCTGGCGTCGCTGAAGGAGGCCTGACATGGCGCGCGCCGACGAATACCTCGCCTGGCGGACCCACCTCGCCGACCTCTCGGACGAGCAGCTCGAGGCCCGCTTCTGGGAGCTCGTCGAGCAGATCACGGAACCGCTCGTCGAGCTCGCCCGCACGCACACCTCGCCGAGCATCGAGCGCTCGGTGCTGATGCGCATGGGCGTCGACTCGCCGACCTGCAACGGCGTGGTCAACGAGCTCGACAAGCGCGGCCTGCTCGGCCACGGCGCCGGGCACGTCGTGCTGCACTGCGCGCAGCAGTGGGACGTCGACGTGCGCGCGGCCGCGGCCAAGCTCGCCGCCGGCAAGGGCTGGGAGGACGTCGAGCGGAAGTGGGGTGGCCACCATGGCGCCTGAGACCGGGGACAAAGGCCACCATCGTCCCGGCCAAGGCGCCGGCACCGTACAAGCCGGCCGGCGCCGGTCCGGACGACTGGGCGTCCCGTCACCCGCTCGACCCCGAGCAGAAGATCGACCTGCACGAGATCCTCGACGACATCGAGAGCTACCGTCCGCGCCGCCGCGGCTGGACCTGGCGCACGCCGGTCGAGGACCAGATGCTCGGTCCGTTCTCGTACCGCGAGACGTCGCGCAGTCTCGCGCGCAGCGTGCCGCTGCCGGCGGCCAAGTACTTCGGCGACATCGACCCGCAGCCGGACTGCGTGGTCACGACCGAGATCGCCAGCGGGCGCTTCGAGGACGACATCCGCCGCATGCGCATGACGGCCTGGCACGGCGCCGACCACATCATGGTCATCCGCACCGCCGGGCAGAGCCACATGGACAGCCTGCTCGAGGGCACGCCCGAGGGCGTCGGCGGCATCGCCGTCACGCGCAAGCAGGTGCGGGCCACGCGCAAGGCGCTCGACCTGATCGAGGACGAGGTCGGGCGGCCGATCAACTTCCACTCGCTACGTGAGCGGCGTCGCCGGCCCCGAGATGGCCGTGATGTTCGCCGAGGAGGGCGTCAACGGCGCCCACCAGGACCCGCAGTACAACGTGCTCTACCGCAACATCAACATGGTGCGCAGCTTCGTCGACGCGGCGGTGGCCAAGCGCATCATGGCCGCCGTGGACATGGCCCAGATCGACGGCGCCCACAACGCCAACGCCACCGCCCGCGAGGCCTGGAAGGTCATGCCGGAGCTGCTCGTGCAGCACGCCATCAACTGCGCCTACTCGGTCAAGGCCGGCATGCCGCCGGAGAACATCTGCCTGAGCACGGTGCCGCCCGACGCGGCGCCGGCGCCCTGCGTGCGCATGGACCTGCCCTACGCGGTCGCCCTGCGCGACCTCTTCGGGCGGTACAAGATGCGCGCCCAGCAGAACACGCGCTACATCGAGTCCTGCGGCCGCGAGGCGACCGTCAACCACGTGCTCAACATGCTGGTCAGCCGGCTCACGTCGGCCGACATCCAGAGCACGATCACGCCCGACGAGGGCCGCAACGTCCCCTGGCACTACAACAACGTCCACGCCTGCAACACGGCGCGGCAGACGCTCGTCGGCCTCGACGGGCTGCGCAAGGTGGTCAAGGTGGACCGCGAGGCGCCCGAGCTCAAGAGCAAGGTGCGCGAGCTCAAGGAGCGCGCGGTCCTCTTCCTCGAGGGCATGGTCCGCGACGGCGGCTACTTCGGCGCCGTCCAGGAGGGCTACTTCGTCGACTCGGGCATGCTACCCGGAGACCAACGACGACGGCATCGTCCGCAAGATCGACGGCGGCGTCGGCGTGGGCACCGTGGTGGAACGCGAGTCCGACTACATGGCGCCCGTGTGTCATCACTTCGGCGACAACCACCTGCCCGACGGCCTGAAGAAGCCGTGCGACCCCATCGGCGGCTGCACGCTCTGCGACGAGCGCCTGATCCCGTACATCGACGAGCTCGACCCCGAGGACAACGTCAACGTCCGCCTCGAGCGCACCGCCGAGGAGCGCGAGAAGGGTCTCATCAGGCCCGAGGTGCAGTGGGCGGGGGACGGCGTCGTCGTCGTGACGATGTTCCTGCCGGCGGCGGAACGCGTCGCCGAGTTCGCCGCCCTCGAGCTCGCCAAGGCGATGAACCTGCCGCGAGCCGGAGGTGATCCACAAGCAGGTGATGCACCCGGCCGAGGGCACCCTCGTCGAGGTGCGCGGACGGCTCGACGCGAGCGTCGACCCGGCCAAGCTGGTGATCCCCGCCGAGGTGCAGCTCGTGCCCGAGGACGAGATCCGCACCTACGTCAAGGACCACGGCCTGAAGTGCGTCTCCGCCACCGTGGGCGACGACGAGCACTCGGTGGGGATGCGCGAGATCATCGACATCAAGCACGGCGGCATCGAGAAGTACGGCATCGAGTGCGTGTACCTCGGCACCTCGGTGTCGGTCGACAAGCTGCTCGACGCGGCCATCGAGCACGCCGCCGACGCCGTGCTGCTCAGCACCATCATCACCCATGGCGACATCCACCGGCAGAACATGGAGAAGATCGCCGACCTCGCGGCGGAGAAGGGCGTGCGCGACAGGCTGCTGCTGATCAGCGGCGGCACGCAGGTCACCGACGAGCTGGCCCGCAGCTGGGGCATGGATGCCGGGTTCGGCCGCGGGACCAAGGGCCACAACGTGGCCAGCTTCATGGTCGAGGCGCTGCGGGACCGCGCCGCCGGGCAGGCGCCGGACGGCGGCGCGTGAGCGCGGCGGCAGAAGCGGAGGGCGGCGCTGAGCGTGCCGAGGGCCACGAAGGGGGCGCGCGGCGGCGAGGCCGCCGCGCGCCCCGTCGACGCGCTCGTCGCCGAGATCGGCTCGACGACGACCGTGGTCAGCGCCTTCGACGGGTCTCTCCGCCGAGAAGCCGCGGCCGGGGCGACGCCCTGTCTCCTCGGGCAGGGCGTCGCCGCCACCTCCGTGCTCGACGGCGACGTCACCGTCGGCGTCAACGCGGCCCGGGCACAGATCGAAGCGTCCACCGGGCCGCTCGAGCCGCGCGAGTTCCTCGCCACGAGCTCGGCCGCCGGCGGCCTGCGCATGACCGTGCACGGGCTGACGGCGAAGATGACGGCGATGGCGGCGCGGGAGGCGGCGCTGGGCGCCGGCGGCGTCGTCGAGTACCAGACCGCCGGCAAGCTGCGCCGCCACGACCTTGAGAGGATCGCCGCCGCCCGCCCCAACGTCGTCATGCTCGCCGGTGGGGTGGAGGGCGGCGACGTGGAGACCGTCCTGCACAACGCCGAGATGCTCGTGCAGGTCGACTTCGCCGCCGCGGCCCGGTCGGCCCGCGGTGCCGCCGCGGCCGGCGCCGAGGAGGCCGTTGACGGTGCGGTCGCCGCGGAGGCTGCTGGCGGCGCCGACCACGCGGCGCCCATCCAGGATCGTGTGCTCGCCGCCGGCAAGAAGCCGATGGTCATCTACGGCGGCAACTCGGCGGTCTGCGACGAGGCCTGCCAGATCCTCCACGCCGCCGGCTTCGACGTGCGCGTCACCCCGAACGTCTACCCGGGCATCGACGAGCTCGACGTGGTCCCCGCGCGGGCCGTGATCCACGACGCCTTCGAGGACCACATCATCCACGCCCCCGGCATGGAGCGCATCGGCGCCCTGGTGACCGGCAGGATCCTGCCCACCCCGGGAGCCGTGCTGGTCGCCGCCGAGACGCTGGCCGAGACGCTCGGCGACCTCGTCGTCATCGACGTGGGCGGCGCCACGACCGACGTCCACTCGGTGACCGACGGCAGCGTCGAGTACGCCGCCCTGCAGGTCGAGCCGCAGCCGCACAGCAAGCGCACCGTCGAGGGCGACCTGGGGACCTACGTGAGCGCCCCGCACGTCGTCGAGATGCTCGCCCAGGGCGAGCGCCCGATGAAGCTGCCGCCGGCGATCCCGACGACTCCAGAGGAAGTCCACGCGGCGCTGACGCTGGCGCACTACGCCGCCGTCACCGCCGTGCAGCGGCACGCCGGCCAGCTGGCCCACCTCTACACGCCGACCGGTCGCCAGACGGTGGCCCGCGGCCGCGACCTCACGGCGTGCCGCTGGGTGATCGGCACCGGCGGCGCCTTCACACGTCTGCCCGGCGGCGAGGCCCTGCTGCTCGACGTGCGCGCGAAGAACGGCGGCGACCGCCTCCTGCCGCCGAAGGACGCGCGCTGCGTCGTCGACCGCGACTACATCTTCGCCTGCTGCGGTGTCCTCCTCGCGCGCTTCGACGCCGCGGCGGTCGTCGCGCTCCTGCGCCAGAGCCTCGGCGTGTAGGAGCGCCTCGTGCAGGGACTCCGTCTCGTCGCGTGCACGCTGCTGGCGGTCGTCCTGGGCGTGTCGCGGTCGCGGGCTGCGGGGCCGAGGCCTCGCCGCCCGCCCCTCCCGCCGAGACGTCGACCCTCGCCTCGCCCGCGCCGTCGACGCTCACTTCTCCCGCTGCCTTCGGCGTCCGCCTCGGCGCCGGGTACCGCGACCGCGTCTGCCGCGTCCCCCGCGCCGGATGCGACGCTCAGGGCCTGGGTCGCGGTCTCCGTCGCGACGCTCTGGGTGAAGCCGGGTCTCGCGCGCGCCGTCGATGCGCCGGCCTGCGCCGACCCCGCCGATCCCGCCGGCTGGGTCGAGAGCATGACCACCGAGCAGAAGCGCTGGCTCGTGGGGCGGCTCGAGACGCAGGCCTTGTACGGCACGCCCGTCCGTGTGCTGGACACCGCGGGCGAGTGGTCGAGGATCGTCGTGCCGAGCCAGCCGACTCCGCGGGACTCCCGCGGCTACCCCGGATGGGTGCCCACGAGACAGCTCACGACGGTCGCACCCGAACAGGGACTTCGGCTCGCCGTCGTCCGGCAACCGCGGGCGTGGCTGTGGGAGACGCCCGAACTGGCGGGGCGCGTGCTCGAGCTCTCCTACGGCACGCGCCTCCAGGCCGTCGCCTGGACGCCCGCCTGGGTCGAGGTTTTCGCGGTCGACGGCCGCCACGTCTACGTGCGCCGTTCCGCGGTCGCGCTGCACACGCCCGGGACGGCGTGGCCCCGGGTCACGGGAGCGGACCTGGTGACCGAGGCCGAGCGCTTCCTGGGCCTCGAGTACCTCTGGGCCGGCACGGCGGGCTTCGGCTACGACTGTTCCGGCCTCACGCACGCCGTCCATCACGCCCTCGGCACGACCATCCCGCGTGACGCCGGACCGCAGGGAGCGCGGGGTGAGCGGATCGTGACACGCGAGGCGCTGCGAGCAGGCGACCTGGTCTTCTTTCGCGACGGCTCGGGGCGGATCCACCACGTCGGGCTGTACGTCGGGGACGGCAGGATGATCCACGCGCCGCGGACCGGTGAGGCGGTGACGACCGTGTCGATCGACGCGGAGCCCTACCTCAGCGAGTTCGCCGGCGGGCGCCGCTACTGGCGCTGACCGCCGCGTGGCGCGCGCCCAGAGCCGGCCGCCTTGTCGTCGCCACGTTGGGAGCGGCGGTGCGGGCTCGCCGTTGACCCCTGCGGCGAAGGGCGTACGATGAGCCGGTGAAGCGAGCCGGCGGAGGGGCCCTGCCGGCGGCCTGGGGGGGTCGCCGTGCACGTCTCGACCGGTCCGGCACGACCACGAGACATGGGGGGGACCGTCATGACATCCCACGCACACGGGTCGCTCTGCGCCCGGCTCTGCCTGACGGCGCTGACGGTGGTGGCGCTGCTCGCCGTCTTCGCCGCGCCGGCGTTCGCGGAGGACGACGCCGAGTGGACGTTCGGTCTCTACATCGCCGCCGACAACAATCTCGAGTCTGCCTGGGACGACATCAACGTGCCGGCGCTCCTGGGCATCCCGGCGAGCGACGACGTGCACATCGTCGCCCTGGTCGACAGGCTCAGCACGGAGACCACGGAGCTGGTCGAGTTCGAGGGCGACGCGGCCACGGTCGTCGACACGTACCCGGAGATGAACTTCGGTGACCCGGAGAACCTGCAGTGGTTCGTCGAGGAGCTGGCGGCGCGGTATCCCTCCGAGCGACCTCGCCGTCGACCTGTGGGACCACGGCGGCGCTTGGCGCGGCATCTGCTACGACGACTCCTCCGACAAGGACCGCATCACCATGCCCGAGCTGCGGGCCTCCATCGTCGCCGCCGGGGTGCCGATCGACATCCTCGCCTTCGACGCCTGCAACATGGCCGACATGGCGGTCGCCTACGAGGTCGCCCTCAGCGAGCTGGTCGACATCATGGTCGCCTCCGAGGAGATGATCCCGTTCGCGGGCTTCGCCTACGACCTGATGCTGGCGCCGGTGGCGCTCGAGCCCGGCCGCACGCCCGAGCAGGTCGCCACCGACATGGTCGACGGCTGGGGCGCCTACTACGACGGCGTGGGCGGCTACACGATGGTCTGCCTGTCGGCGATCGACGTGCGCGAGGTGCGCGCGGCGATCCCGGCCCTGCAGACGTGGGTGCAGCGCATGACGGCGGGCGTGCCGCTCTTCAAGCAGGACTACAAGATGGCTCTGGTCAAGACGTGGACGGCGCTGAACAGCTGGCAGTACGACCTCATCAGCCTCTGCGACCGGCTGGCGCTCAGCCCCGACCTCAAGCAGGCCGACGGCATGAAGCTGAAGAGCGCGACCGTCGCCGTCGCCGAGGCCATGCGGGGGGCGGTCATCGCCAATCACACGACGCGCTGGACGGCCGGCGCCACCGGCATCGCCGTCTGGTGGGCCAACGCCGCCGACTGGACGTCCTACGAGGAGCTCTTCGGCGCCAACACGGCGTTCGCCGCGCCGGTGCCGATCGGCGTGGGCTGGTACGACCTGCTGCAGACCTACTACGCGAACTGAGTGAGGGGCGGCGCGGGCGGCGGCCGTACGGCCGCCGCCCCCACCGCCACCGCGAACCAGGGGGGTACCGGTATGAGGTCACAGGTTTTGCGGCCCGCGTCCGCGCGGTCGAGCACAGTGGCGCCCGGAGCGGGTGCGCGCGCGGTCGCGCTGTTCGCCCTGCTCCTCCTCGCGCTCCTCGTCGCCCCGGCGACGGCGAGTGCCGCGACGACCGGTGACGCGAAGGCCGACTGGACCTTCGCCGTCTACGTCGCCGCCGACAACAACCTCGAGTCCTCATGGGACGACGTCAGTCTCCCGGCGCTGCTGGGCGTCCCGGCGAGCGCTGACGTGCACATCGTCGCCCTGCTCGATCGCCTGAGCACCGAGGGGGCGGAGATCGTCGAGTTCGAGGGCGGCGTGCAGACCGTGGTGCAGACGTACCCGGAGATGAACATGGGCGACGGCGCCACCTTTCGAGTGGTTCCTCGAGAAGGTGGCAGCGGAGTACCCGTCCGAGAACCTCGCGGTCACGATGTGGGACCACGGCTACGCCTGGCGCTACGTCTGCCAGGACGATACGTCCGACGGCGACCGCATCACCATGACCGAACTGCGCGCGGCTCTCGACGGCGCCGACGTGCCCGTCGACGTCCTCGCCTTCGACGCCTGTGCCATGGCCGACATCGCCGTCGCCTACGAAGTGGCGCTCGCGGGCACGGTCGACTACATGGTCGCCTCCGAGGCCATGGTCCCGCTGGACGGCTACGCCTACGACCTCATGCTGACGCCGCTGGCGGCCGACCCGTCGCGCTCGCCCGAGCAGCTGCTCACCGACATGCTGGCCGGCTGGGGCGAGTACTACGCTCCGCTGAGCTGGGCCAAGTACGTGTGCCTCTCGGCGGTCGACGTGCGCCTCATCGGCGAGGCGACACCGGCGCTGCAGGACTGGGCGGCGGCCCTCACCGCGGGGCTGCCGGCGAACCAGACCGTCTATCGTGAGGTGTTGAAGAAGGTCTGGCGGCCGTCGTCGACCCGGCAGTACGACCTGATCGGCCTGGCCGAACGGCTGGCCGCCGACCCGGCGCTCGCGGCGACGCCGGCGGGGGCGACGAGCGCGGCGGTGGCGTCGGCGGTGGCCGGTGCCGTGGTGGGGAAGAGCACCACGCGCTGGTCGGCCGAGGCCCTTGGGCTGACCGTCTGGTGGGGCAACAAGGGCGACTGGAACTACTACGCCGAGGCGTTCGGCGCCGGCGTCACCTTCGCTCTGCCCGTGGACGACGGCGGCGTGGGCTGGTACGACCTGCTCGACGCGTACAACGCCGACTGATCCGGGAGCCGGCGCGCAACGTCACTGCGACGTGCGCCTGCCGTGGCGTCACTGCGACGTGCGCGCCGGCGCGCAACGCCGCAACGGCTTGCGCGCCGGCGCCGGACCTCGATAGAGTCGTGCATACGTCTTATGCACCAGTGCCCCTGCGGCGCTGGTGCGGCGAGGGTGCGGGTGATGCGCCGTCGCCGCCGGGGCGCGGCCGGGTCCGTCGCGCCCCGTCTGTCGCTCCGCGGCCGGTGTGCCGTGGCGGCGATGCCAGGCGCACGACCGCCGGGAGGCCCGTGACCGCGTACGCCACGCTGACCGTCGACGTCGACAAGATCGCCGCCAACGCGCGCGCTGTCGTCGGCATGCTCGGCGGCATCGAGGTCGTCGCGGTGACGAAGTGCACCTGCGGCGCGCCCGAGGTCGGCAGGGCGCTGCTGGCCGGCGGCGCCGTCGCGCTCGGCGAGTCGCGGCACGAGAACGCCGAGCGCCTGCGCGCCGCCGGCATCGCGGCGCCGCATCTGGCTGCTGCGCGCCCCGGCGCCCGAGCGGGCGGCCGAGACCGTGCGCCTCTTCGACCTCTCGCTCGCCAGCGAGCTCGAGACCTGCGCGGCGCTCGACGCCGCGGCCGCCGCCCTCGGGCGCCGGCACCAGGTGCTCGTGATGGTCGACCTCGGCGACCTGCGCGAGGGCATCATGCCGGACGACCTGCCGGCGTTCGTCGACGCGGTCGAGGCGCTCGAGCACGTCGACCTCGCCGGCGTCGGTGTGAACCTCACCTGCTACGGCGCGATCATGCCCGACGAGCGCAACATGACCGAGCTCGTCGAGCTCGCCCGCGCGACCGAGGCAGCGCGTCGGCCGCCGGCTCGTCGTCGGCGGCGGCAACTCGGGCTCGATCGGCATGATCGCCTCCGGCCGCATGCCGGCCGGCGTCACCACGCTGCGCGTCGGCGAGACGATCCTGCACGGCGTCGACACGCTCACGCGCGAGCCCGATCGCTCGGCCTGCACACCGACGTCTTCGAGCTCGCGGCGCCGGTCATCGAGTGCAAGGTCAAGCCGAGCCTGCCGCGCGGCGAGATCGCCCAGGACGCCTACGGCAACCGGCCGACCTTCGACGACCGCGGCGAGCGCCGTCGCGCGATCCTCGCCCTGGGCCGCCAGGACGTGATGGCCGAGTGGATCACGCCGCTCGATGCGGGGGTCGAGATCCTCGGCGCCTCGAGCGACCATCTGATCGTCGACGTCGAGGCGATGCCCGCGCCGCCGCGGCTCGGCGCAGGCTCTGCGCTTCCGTCCCAACTACGCTGCCACCGTGCAGCTGTTCACATCACCGTACGTCCACAAGGTGTTCACTCCGCGGGCCTGACACTGGATCGTGGCGCGGAGGGACCTCTAACCACAGGAGTGAGCATGGCAGAGCGCAACGAAAGTCCTGATCATGGGGGCCGCAGGGCGCGACTTCCACAACTTCAACACGTACTTCCGCGACAACGAGGAGTACGAGGTCGTCGCCTTCACCGCCACGCAGATCCCCTACATCGACGACCGCAAGTACCCGGCCGAGCTCGCCGGGTCGCTCTACCCCGACGGCATCCCGATCCACGACGAGTCCGAGATGCCCGAGCTCGTGAAGAAGCACGACGTCGAGCAGGTCGTCTTCGCCTACTCCGACGTGCCGTACGAGTACGTCATGCACCGCTCGGCGCTCGTCAACGCGCTCGGCGCCGACTTCCGCCTGCTCGGCCCCGACCACGCCATGGTCAAGAGCACGAAGCCGGTGATCGCCGTCTGCGCCGTGCGCACCGGCGCCGGCAAGAGCCAGACCACGCGCAAGATCCAGACCATGCTGCGCGAGGCCGGCAAGAAGGTCGTCGCGATCCGTCACCCGATGCCGTACGGCGACCTCGTCAAGCAGGCGCGTGCAGCGCTACGCCACGCTCGACGACCTCAAGAAGCACGAGTGCACGATCGAGGAGATGGAGGAGTACGAGCCCCACGTCACGGCCGGCAACGTGATCTACGCCGGCGTCGACTACGAGGCCATCGTGCGCGAGGCCGAGAAGGAGGCCGACGTCATCCTCTGGGACGGCGGCAACAACGACTTCTCGTTCTACAAGGCCGACCTCTACATCACCGTCGCCGACCCGCACCGCCCCGGCGACGGGCTCGTCTACTACCCGGGCGAGGTCAACCTGCGCCTGGCCGACGTCGTCGTCTTGAACAAGATCGACACCGCCGACCGCGCCGGCATCGAGGCCGAGCTCGCAGGCGGTGCGCTCGGTCAACCCGACGGCGCAGATCGTCATGGGCGCCTCGCCGGTCACGGTCGACAAGCCCGAGCTGGTGCGCGGCAAGCGCGTCCTCGTCGTCGAGGACGGCCCCACGCTGACCCACGGCGAGATGAAGTACGGCGCCGGCACGGTGGCCGCCAGGCAGCTCGGCGCCGCCGAGTTCATCGACCCGCGGCCGTTCGCCATCGGCGAGATCAAGGCGACCTTCGAGAAGTACCCGAACGTCGGCGTGCTGCTGCCGGCGATGGGCTACTCCGACCAGCAGCTCAAGGACCTCGAGACGACGATCAACACCTCCGGCGCCGAACTCGTCGTCATCGGCACGCCGATCGACCTGCGGCGCATCATCGACATCAAGCTGCCCGCCGTGCGGTCGGCTACGACCTGCAGGAGATCGGCCACCCGACGCTGGCCGACGATCCTCAGCGAGCGGGGCTTCATCTGAGTCAGGAGCGCGCGGCGAGAATCCGCTCCGCGTTTGCGGGCGGGCCGGGCGTGACGCCCGGCCCGCCCGCATCTTCGCTAGACTGCACCAGTCGGCTGCGCTCCGCGGCTCGTGGCCCCGCGCCGCGGCCCCGCGCCGCGGCGCGACCGCCGGCTGCGACGCGGCCGCCGGCCGCCGACCGTGTCCGTCAACCGCCGACCCTGGGGGTCACATGCCCGAGAAAGTGAAGCGCCACCTCTCCGAGCTCGACCTCACCGGCCGCAGCTTCCTCACCATCCACGACTACAGCCCGGCCGAGGTGCTCTCGCTGCTCGACCTCGCCGCCGCGCTCAAGGACGCGCAGAAGCGCCGCGCGCCGCACCCCGTGCTCGAGGGGCGCGCCGTCGCGATGATCTTCATGAAGACCTCGACGCGTACGCGCATGAGCTTCGAGGTCGGCATCGAGCAGCTCGGCGCCCAGCCCATGTTCCTCAACGCCAACGACATCCAGCTCCGCGTCGGCGAGACCATCAAGGACACGGCGAACGTCATGAGCCGCTACGTCGACGCGCATCATGATCCGTACCTTCGCCCAGCAGGACGTCGAGGACCTCGCGAAGTACGGGCAGATCCCGGTCATCAACGGCCTGACCGACGCGCACCACCCCTGCCAGGGCATGGCCGATGCGCTGACCGTGCGCGAGCACTGCGGCGAGCTCGACGGGCAAGAAGCTCGTCTTCTCCGGCGACGGCAACAACGTCGCCCACTCGCTGGCCGAGGTCGGGGCCAAGACCGGCATGCACGTCGTCATCTGCACGCCCGAGGACTACAAGCCCGACGCGACGATCGTCGCGCGCGCGCGCGCGGACGCCAAGGCGACGGGCGCGACGATCGAGCTGACGAGCGACCTGCAGGCCGCCGTCGAGGGCGCCGACGTCATCTACACCGACACCTTCACGAGCATGGGGCAGGAGGCCGAGCACGACGCGCGCCTCGCCGCCCTCGCGGCCTACCAGGTGAACATGGACCTCGTGCGGCACGCCGGGCCGCAGGTCAAGGTCATGCACTGCCTGCCGGCGCACTGGGGCGAGGAGATCACCGAGGAGGTGCTCTATTCGCCCCACTCGGTCGTGTTCGACCAGGCCGAGAACCGCCTGCACGCACAGAAGGCGATCATGGCGGCCGTGATCGGCTGAGCCGCGCGGAGAGTGCGCGACGGGCGGGGGCGCCGGGCCGTGAGGCCCGGCGCCCCCGCCCGCGTCAGATCCAGCTCGGGAACCACATGAGGCGGTAGAACTCCTCCTTCGAGACGGCGACGTCGAGCACGATCGGGAGGAAGGGCACGGCGATGCCGACGATCGCGCCGAGCAGAAGGAGCACGACCCAGGGCCGCAGGCGCCGCGAGCTCAGGGCGAGCAGCGCGGCGGTGACGGCGAGGGCGACGCCGACCCCTGCGGCGACCCATGCGAGCGCATCGGCGACGCGGCCGGGCAGCTCCCAGAAGACCAGCTCGGCCATCCGGCCCAGCGGGTACCAGAGCAGCGCCGCGACGAGCGCCGCCGCGACGACGGCGGCGATGCGCGCGGGGAGGGGGGGCGCGGCGGGTGCGCCGGCCGCGGCGCCTCCGGTCTCGGCGTCGCACGGGGCCGCGGCACGCCTCCCGCGCCGGCGTGTGCCGTCGACGAGCTCGGCGGCGACCGACGCCACGAGGACGGCGAGGAACGGCGCGACCGGCGTCATGTAGTACAGGAACGACGTGCGCGTGGTCCCGAACCAGGGCAGGTAGAGCACGACGACGAGGAGGGCCGCCAGGGCCGGCGTCGCGCTTCGGCGCCGCAGGGCGAGGACGGGCGCCGCGACCAGGCAGAGGACGCTCGTCCACCACAGCAGGGGGTTGCCGATCGCGACCACGCCGTAGAAGCGTGCGGCGATCTCGCGGAACGAGTACCAGACCGGGCGATAGTCGACGATCCAGGTCGGGGCGATCGAGGCGTAGGCGTGCTCCGCCGACAAGTTGAAGTTGAAGTGCAGCATCTGGCTGTGCAGCTCGCGGAACTCGGCCAGCGTGTGCCCGTTCGCGAAGTACGCCGTGTAGCTCGCCAGGTAGACCGCGAGCGGCAGGACGACGAGACAGAGGGCGAGCAGGGCGACCGCGCGGGCGCGGCCCGGCGGCCGGCGGCCCGCCGGCCGCCGGGCCGCAGCCCCGGTCGCGGGCGGCTCGCCGATCTCGGGCCCGTCGAACGGGCGCCCTTCGCCGGCGGCCACGTCAACGGCCGTTGCGGACCCGTCCGCGCCGGCGGCATGCCGCTCGTCCCCCAGTGCCCCGCCGGGCCGCTCCTCGCTCCTCGTGCTGTCGCCTCGCCTCTCGTCCCAGGGGCTGTCACGCCGTTCGTCCCCTCGCTCGGCGGTGTCCCATCCGCTCTCCCACGCGTCGGCGCGCCGCTCGTCCTCGCTCGCGCCGTCGAGGCGCCCGTCGCGCTGCGCGGGCGCCACGGCACGCACCTGTCGGGCGAGCAGGACGACGAGGAGCGCGGCGACCAGGGCGAGCGCCCCCGACCACTTCGTCGCCACCGCGAGGCCACCGCAGAGCCCGCTCAGCACGAGCCAGCGCGCGGCGTCGCCGCCCTGCACGTACTTGAGGGCGAAGAGCACGCACAGCGCCGTCCACGTGGCGACGAAGATGTCGAGGGTGGCGATGCGCGACTGGGCGATGCCGAGCAGGTCGGCGCCGGCCAGGAGCAAGGCGACGAGAGCCCACCCCGGGCTCAGGCCGAGCCTGCGGGCGAGCGGGTAGACGGCCGCCAGAAGCGCGAGGCCGGCGATGACCGAGGGGAGGCGCCAGCCGATCGGGTCGTCCCCGGCGACGAGGATGCCGAGCGCGATCGCCATCTTGCCGGCGTCGGGGTGCGGCCACGAGACGACGTCGCCCGGCTCCCAGGACGATCCGGGCCTGCCCTCCATGCGGCCGTCGATGATCGCCCGCGCGTCCTTGGCGTAGTAGACCTCGTCGAACATGTGCTCGGGGGGCGAGCCGAGGTTGTAGAGGCGAAGCCCCGCCGAGACCAGGAGGACGGCGAGAACGGCGGCGAGCACGAGGCGGCGGCTCGCACGCCGCCGGCCGGCCGCCGCCGGCCGGGTCTCGCCGCCGGATCCGCCATCGCCGGACCCGCCGCCGCCGCCGCCGCCGCCAGGGCGGGCGCCGCGAGTCGCGCCGCCGCCGCCGGCCGTCGCTGCCGGGGGGCTCTCGCCGAGCGTGCCGGTCAGGTGCTCGATGGATACGTCTCCGAAGGCGTCACTGGCGTCCTCGCGGCGTTGCGTCGGTCGCGACGCAACGAACGTTCTACTGCGACCGTGTCGGGTGTACACTAGCGAATCGAGGAGCTGTTCGCTGACGCCCGCGCAGCGTGCGTCGTGGGCAGAGGGGGTAGCGACCGCATGGGCGGCTCCTTGGCCACGCGGTCGACAGGGGGGTACCATGCGCAGTTCAGCGAGACCGTGGCTCGTCGCGGCAGTCGTCTGCACGCTCGCGACGCTCGCCCTCTCCGGGTCCGTGACGGCGGCCACCGTCACCATCAGACAGATCGCACCCGGCACCACACAGCGCACCATCTGGGACACGACGCAGGTCCACATCATCGCCCTGCCGCACGGTGTCGACCACGAGGGCCCCATCCACGCCGAGCTCACCTTCGAGCCGGCCCGGGCCGACCTCGACCTCTACCTGCTCGACGACCAGGGCGCCGTGCTGCAGCAGGAGATTGGCAGCATGGCCGTCGCTCCCGGGCGGGAGGTCGTGGACCACGCCGTCACCGAGGTCCGCGATCAGACCCTCGCTCCCGACGACGAGGGCCGGCAGGACATGGCCGGCGACACCTACTACCTCGTCGTCGTCGCCTTCAACGAGGCCGCCGACTACCAGCTCTGGGGTTACTACCCGCGCATCGACCTCGCGGTCGGGTCGTCGCCCTCGTACGAGTGGAACTACCACCTCGAGGAGTTCCGCTACCCCACCGAGCCCGGCGACCATGCGAGCATCAGCGGCCCCGTCTACGGCCACCCCTACGATTTCAGGCCGACCTCGCTCGGCGACGGCGAGTGCCGTCTCGAGTGGCCGGCCGAGATCGTCGATGGCGGGTGGCAGGTCACGTACGACCCGGCCGCGGCGCCCATGCCGGCCGACGTCGAGCAGTATCTCTACGCGGGCTACCGCTGGGACGAGGTGGCACGGCACTACGGCGGCGTCGAGAACCACCTGCCGGCGCCGCTGCCCGACGGGGGCTACGGGTTGAGCGACACGTTCACGGTCGCGCGCAACGGACTCGTGACCCCGATGAGGCTGCTCCACTACGTGCCCAGCCTCTTCCTCGCCTATGCCGACCCGCTGGCCGGGCCCGACGGCGGACCGCGGGTCGGCGAGACCACCCTCGGCTTCAAGGCGACCTTGACCTACCCCGAGAACCTGCGCCTCGACAGGGTCATGCCGTACCCGCGCTCGTACGTTCTCGCCGGCACGCTGTCGCTCGACGGTCGCCGCGTCCCCTGGGCCGAGGTCGTCATCGAGCGGCAGGTCAAGGGGGGCGACTGGGTGACCGTGACCACGCTCGAGACCGACGAGAGCGGGTGGTGGTACGTCCGTTTGCGCCCGCAGCGCACCTGGAAGGTGCGTGCGCGCGCCGACGGCGATGCCGCGACCGGCCTGGCCGAGGAGTACTCGGTCGCGGCCATCCTCAAGGCACTTTGAGCCGCGTCGCACTCCAGACCGGCTGGCGCCGGCTCCTCGCCTGACGTACGGTATGTCGCACGCGGGCGACGCGGGCCCGTTTACTTCGGGCCTACACGCCAGTATAGTGTGGCGAGTCAGCCTTTACAGGCGATGGGCCGAGGGGGTGGGGCGTACTCACGCAACCGGATCCGCGACGTTCAGTTCCGAGAAGGGGGTCGTCTGATATGCACAAGGCAATGAGGCTCGCGATCGTGGCAGTGACGCTCGTCACGCTCGTGGTGCTGACCGTCGCGGCGTCGGCGCTGGCCGTCACGTCGTTCGACACTCAGAGCTCGCCGGGCGTGCATCAGCGCACGATCTGGGACTCGACCCAGGTGATGATCCAGAGGCTCACCAAGGACGGCGGGCCGGGCGTCAACCACATCGGCTACATCCATCTGCAGCTCACGTTCAAGCCGACGACGTCGGACTTCGACATCTACCTGCTCGACGAGAACGGCGACGTGCTCAGCGCCGAGATGGGCTGCATGGGCATCTTCGCCGGCAAGGAGTACGTCGACTACCAGGTCACCGACGTCGCCGACCAGACCATCGTGAGCGAGATCGACCCGTACACGCTCGAACTCGTCGAGTACATGAAGGGCGACGTCTACTACGTCGTCATCGTCGCCTTCAACGGGACCGCCGAGTACCAGGTCTGGGGCTACTACCCGTCCATCGACCTGGAGACGAGCGAAGACGTCTACGAGAGCTACAACTACTACCTGCAGTCGTACCGCTACCCGGCGTCGTCGACCAGCTGGGCCACGCTGACCGGCCCGCGCTACGGTGGCCCGTACGACTTCAGGCCGACCTCCGCCGGCACGGGCAGCTGCGCGCTCGCGTGGCCGGCCGACCTGGCCAGCAGGACGATCACGTACGACCCGGCCACCGCGCCGATGCCGTACAACGTCGAGCAGTACATGTACGCGGGCACGTATTGGGACGAGGTGCTCTCCAACTGGGGCACCGAGGAGAACTACCTGCCCGACCTGTGGACGAACGGCACGCTCGACCCGGCCGACGACTGGTACGGCTTCAACGACGAGTACGAAGTCGCCACGAGCGTCGATGAGGCCTACGACCCCATCTGGGCGCAGCGCCTCGCGCACTACGTGCCGAGCCTGTACCTGGCCTACGCCGACCCGCTGCTCGGTCCTGCGGGCGGCGTGAAGACGGGCCGCACGACGATGGGCTACAAGGCCGTCCTCCGGTACCCGGAGAACCTGTGGCTCAAGAAGGTCGCGAAGTACTCGACCTACTACACGGTCAGCGGGCGCTACTCGCTCGACGGCGTGGCCGTCCCGGTCGGCACGGCGATCGACATCCAGCGCATGACCGCGACCAAGGGCTGGGCGACGGTCAAGACCGTCAAGACGACCGACGCGCTGGGCTCCTGGTCGGCGAAGGTCAGCCCGACGGTGAAGTGGTGGGTGCGGGCCAAGGCGGAGGGCAACCCCGCCACCGGCCTCGAGTACGAGTACTCGATCACCAAGACGCTGGCGGCACTCTGAGAGTGAGCATCTGACAGAGGCCACGGCCTCGTGAAGCACCGAAGGGGGCGGGCGCCGCGACAGCGGCGCCCGCCCCCTTCTTCGTTGCCGGGCGCGAACCGGGACCGGGCGCACACCCGAATGCCAGGCCCGGCCGGCGCCGGGGCAGGATGCCTCTCGCGCGCGCCGAATGCGGCGGCCAGGATGCCGGTCGAGGTCGCGTGCAGCGCCGACCGCACGGGCCGGCGCACGCACCGCAATCAGGGAGGGGTCGCACAGATGAGGAAGACGGCAGAGGCCATCGTCACGACGGCGTCACTGCTCGTGCTCGTGGCGCTCGGCGTCGCGGCACCGGTCGCGGCGGTCACGGTCGCCGACCGGCAGGTCACTCCCGGGATGCACGAGCGCACGATCTGGGACACAGACACAGGTGTCGATCCGCAAGCTGCCGGAGGGGGTCAATCACGTCGGCACCATCCACATGGAGTTGTACTTCAAGAACTATGCCGCCGACCTGGATCTCTACCTGCTCAATCAGAACGGAGACGTCGTGAGCGAGTCGGGGGACCAGAGCTACTGGCTGGGCTGGGAGGCCGCCGACTACCGGGTCACGGAGGTGGTCGATCAGACCATCGAGTGGCGCGAGATCGACTACTCCACCATCGCGCCGTACGTCGTCGGTGACACGTACTACGTCGTCGTGGTCGCGTTCTCGGGCGCGTCGGACTACTTCCTCTGGGGCTACTACCCACGTATCTTCGACACCACGCCCGAGTACGCGGACACCGAGGCCCCGTCCAACTTCTACCTGGATGTCTACAACTTCCCCGCCGACGGGAGCTGGGCGAGCATCACCGGCCCGCGGGTGGGCGCGCCGTACGCGGTCACGCCGACATCGATGGGTACGTTCGGCGCGCGCCTCGAGTGGCCGGCCGACGTCTCGGCCCTCGTGGTCGAGGACGACCTCGCCCAGGGCCTGATGCCCGCCTGGTTCCGCCAGTACGTGTGGAGCCGGACCACGGGCAAGCTGTACATCGCCGACGAGGGCACGTGGGCGCCCGGTCTGCACGAAGAGGATCCGGCGGACCTGACCGACGACTGGTACGGGCTCTACGACTCCTTCAGTACCGAGTCCTGGTGGGACACGGTGGGGTGGCCGCTGAAGACCGTGCACTACGTGCCCGACCTCTACATGGCCTACGCCGACCCGTTGCTCGGTCCCGACGGCGCGCCGAAGACCGGCCGCACGACGATGGGCTACCGGGCGATCCTCACCTGGCCGGAGAACCTCTGGCTCAGGAAGGTCGTGAAGTACAGCTCGTACTACAAGGTCTACGGCGCGTTCTCGCTTGAAGGGGCGAGAGTGCCCGGCGGTACCAAGATCTACATCGAGCGCAAGACGGCGACCAAGGACTGGGCCGTGGTGAAGACGGTCTACACGAACGACCTCGGCGCTTGGAGCGTCAGCCTCAGCCCCGGGGTGAAGTGGTGGGTCCGTGCGAGGGCAACAGGGCGCGACTGCCGGGTGTGAGCCCGGAGTACTCGATCGTGAAGGTGCTCTACCCGCTCTGAGCCGCCGCGAGGGTCGCGGGCGCGAGCTTCAGGGAGGCGGCGGGCGACGCGAGAGCGTCGCCCGCCGCCTCCGCGTTCGGGGCAGCGGCACGGGTCGCGCGGCGGCGCGCACGACCGACGCCCGGCGGGGCGTCCAGCCGCGGCGTCGGCTTCGCGTTGCGCCCTCGGGCGTCGCGGGCCTAGACTGCCTGCGGCGACGAAGGAGTGCGCGTGGACGCGATCACGATCGGCGACGGGCCCCTGACCATCGAGCAGGTCGCGGCGGTGGCGCGCGACGGCGCGCCGGTGCGGCTCGGTGAGGGCGCGCGGGGCCGCATCGCGGCGGCACGCGCCCTGATCGAGCGCCTGGTCGCCGACGAGCAGGTCGCCTACGGCGTGACCACCGGCTTCGGTCAGCTGGCCACGACGCACATCCCGGTCGCCAAGGTGCGTGAGCTGCAGGAGAACCTGGTGCGGAGCCACGCCGTCGGCGTGGGCGAGCCGCTGCCGCGCGACGTCGTGCGCGCCGCGATGACGATCCGCCTCAACACGATGGCCAGGGGCTACTCGGGCGTGCGCCTCGAGGTCGCGGAGCTCGTCGCCGCGCTGCTGAACGCCGACGTCGTGCCCTGGGTGCCCTCGCGCGGCTCGCTCGGCGCCTCCGGTGACCTCGCCCCGTCGGCGCACCTGGTGCTGGCGATGATGGGCGAGGGCGAGCTGCTGACGGAGGACGGAGGGCGCGAGCCGAGCGGGCCCGCCCTGCGGGCCGCCGGGCTCGCGCCCGTCACCCTCGAGGCGAAGGAAGGTCTCTCGCTGCTCAACGGCACCCAGTTCATGGCCGCCATCGGCTGCCTGGCCGTGGTCGACGGCGAGGCGCTCCTCGACTCGGCCGACCTCATCGGCGCGATGAGCCTCGAGGGCCTGCGCGCCTCGGTCGGCCCCTTCCAGGAGCGCATCCAGGCGCTGCGACCCATCCCCGGGCAGCTCACGAGCGCCGCCAACGTGCGCGCCGCGACCGAGGGCAGCGCCATCATGCTGAGCCACCTCAACTGCGACAAGGTGCAGGACGCCTACTCGCTGCGCTGCATCCCGCAGGTGCACGGCGCCTGTCGCGACGCCCTCGCCTGGCTGCGCCGCGTCGTCACCGTCGAGGTCGACGCCGTGACCGACAACCCCATCGTCTTCGTCGACTCGGGCGAGATCATCTCGGCCGGCAACTTCCACGGCGAGCCGCTCGCCCTCGCCCTCGACCTGGCGGCGATGAGCGTCGCCGAGATCGCCAGCATCAGCGAGCGCCGCACCTTCCGCCTGCTGACCAGCTCGCTCAGCGAGCTGCCGCCCTTCCTCACCCGGGACAGCGGGCTCAACAACGGCTACATGATCGCCCAGTACACCGCCGCCGCGCTGGTCGCCGAGAACAAGGTCCTCTCTCACCCCGCGAGCGTCGACTCGATCCCCACCTCCGGCGACCAGGAGGACCACGTCAGCATGGGCATGACCGCGGCGCTCAAGCTCGTGCAGGTGCTGCGCAACGCCCAGACCGTCCTCGCGGTCGAGGCGCTCTGCGCCGCGCAGGCCATCGACCTGCTGGCGCCGCTCGAGCCCGGGGCCGGCACGGCGCGCGGACGCGCCGTCGTGCGCTACCTCGCGCCGACGCTCGAGCGCGACCGTTACCTGGCGCCCGAGATCGAGGCCGTGACCCGGGCGGTCGCCGCTGGCAAGTTCGCCGGCGTCGTACGCGAGCTTGCGCGCCGCTGAGGGGCGTACCCGCGGGCGGCTCCATCGCGAGCGCGGGCCGCGCGAGACATCGCCGCGGTGTATGGCGGCGTGCCCTGGCGGTAGACGTCCTGTCGGCCTCCCGGGGTGGCGTCGAGGGACGGTCGTGTGATTACAATCCGCAGGTTTGTGCGCGCAGTCGATGGAGGGGCGCGCCGTCCTTGTCGCGGTCCGTCCGCCCCCGGCCGGCTCCGTCCCTCCTCGTGCGGAGACGCATGTCATTGCATCGAGGAGGCAACTGCAGATGAGTCAAGCGCCTGAGAAGAGCGCCCCGGACGCGGTGGGTCCGATGGGCGAGCACCGCACCGTGGTCGCGACGCTGCGCGACGCGACCGCGAACCCGGGGCCGCTGGGCCTCATGGCTTTCGGTATGACGACGGTCCTGCTGAACCTCCACAATGCCGATCTCTTCGGCCTGAACAGCATGATCATCGGCATGGGCATCTTCTACGGCGGTCTCGCCCAGGTCATCGCCGGTATCATGGAATGGAAGAAGAACAGCACCTTCGGGATGACCGCCTTCCTCTCGTACGGCTGCTTCTGGCTCACCCTGGTGGCGCTGTGGGTGGTCGAGACCATCTGGCCCGAGGAGTTCACGACCGACGCGACGGCGGCCGGCTGGTATCTGTTCGCGTGGGGGGTCTTCACCGGCCTCATGTTCATCGGCACGCTGCGCATCAACCGCGCCCTGCAGACCGTCTTCCTCAGCCTCACGATCCTGTTCATGCTGCTCGCCATCGGCAAGTGGGTCGGCGACAGTACCTTCCTCGGCATGGACGGGGCCACCTGGACCAAGGTCGCCGGCTTCGAGGGCATCTTCGTGGGCCTCTCCGCCGTGTACGCCTCGATCGCCCAGGTGTGGAACGAGCTCTACGGGCGCGTCGTGCTGCCGCTCGGTATCGTCAAGAAGTAAGGGCGCGTCACAGCGCCACCGGTCGCGACGTCGCCGCGGGCGTCGTCGTGTCGAGGCGGGCGGGGCTGCCCGTCGGCAGCCCCGCCCGCCTCGTCGTTTCGGCGCTCTTCGCCGAGGCCGCCTGGATCTCCCCGGGGTGCGCCCTTGCCAGGCCCGGCACTGCGCCCGGCCGATGCCGCGCCTCCCGAAACCGCCGCGCCTCCCGAAGCGACTGCGCGTCACGCAGCCACTCCGTTTCTTCACGTCCGGGCGAGCGGGAGTATGCTGTCGCCCATGAACGACGGGGACGGGGCGCCGCGGAGCGCGCAGGGTGGCGATTGGTTCGACGAGGAGTGGGACGACGGCGCGGTCGACCCAAGGGTGCGGGCAGACGCGCGGGTCGGCGATCCGGTCGAGGGATCGTCGGCGGAGTCAGAGCACGAGACGGGCCGATCGGCACGGCGCGCGAGGTTCCGCAGGGTCCCGTTGGCGCCCGCCCCCGACGAGGAGATACGGTTCGACGAAGGCGATGGTGAGCCCTCGGTGATACCCGCGTCGCACTACCGTTTCGGGCTGCCGCGCGTCGTCGTCATCCACTCGCCGGCCGCGCCGCCGACGGCGCCGCGCGGCTTTCGCGTCCCGGTCAAGACCCTGGTGTTCCTCGCCGCGGCGGCCGTCGGGCTCTACTTCGTCTGGCCGCAGCTCGTCGGCTTCTTCGACGCCGTCCCCGGCCTGCGCACGATCGAGTGGTACTGGTTCGTCCTCATGGCCGCCCTGCAGGCGGCGAGCTTCGCCTGCTACTGGGCGGTGATGCGCGTCACCGTGCACGAGCGCCGCTGGTCGGTGCTGGCCCTGACGCAGCTCACGAGCAACGCCTTCGGGCGCATCGTGCCCGGGGGCGCCGCCTCCGTCGGCTCGCTCGGCTACCAGATGCTCGTCGCGGCCGGCACCCCGAAGGGGCGCGCCGTCACCGGACTGACCGCGGCCACCCTGCTCTCGACCGCCACGCTGGTCGTTCTGCCCGTGTTCTCCCTGCCGGCCATCTTCGCCGGGGCGCCCGTCGGTCGCAGCCTGGTGCGGGCGCTCGAGATCGGCGATCGCCGCCGCCGTGCTGATCGTCGCCGGCGGCGCCGTCGTCCTGTTCACCGACCGCCTGCTGCTGTGGCTGGGTCGCGTCGCGCATCGCGTCCTCGACCGCCTGAGGCCGGCCGGCGCACCGCGCGACGAGCTGCCGGCGCGTCTCGTCGAGGAACGCGATCTCATCAAGCGCTCCCTCGGTGACAAGTGGTGGCTGGCGCTGTCGGCCACCACGGGCAAGTGGCTGTTCGACTTCGCCTCGCTCCTCGCCGCTCTCGCCGCCGTCGGCGCCACGGCGCGGCCCTCGCTCGCCCTCCTCGCCTTCGTGGTCGCCGGCGTGCTGGGGACTATCCCCCTGACCCCGGGCGGCCTGGGCTTCGTCGAGGTGGGGCTCGCGGCCACCCTGGGCCTCGCCGGCGTCGGCGCCGCCGAGGCTACCACCGCGGTGCTCGCCTACCGCCTCGTGTCCTTCTGGCTGCCGATCCCGGTCGGGCTCGTGGCCGGCGCCGTCTTCACGCGGCGCTACGGGGGCAAGCGGCGCGCCGGGGCCCTCGCGGCGGAGGGCGGCTGAGACGCCGGATGAGGCGCCGGCAGGGCGTGCGCCCCGCTGCTACGGCCGCGGCGGCGGTCGGCCGTCGCCTCGGCCGGCGCCGGGCGCGGCTTCATCCCGAAGAGGAAGCGCACCGGTCCCCAGCGCCGCACGGCGACCTCGTAGACGCCCAGGCTGATCGCGAACGACGCCAGCGCGATGAGGCCGAACTTCGCCCAGACCGGCCAGTCCCACGCGCAGACGACGTAGGCGAGGGCGACGATCACGGTCTGGTGCAGGATGTAGAACGGGTAGGCGGCCTCGGTCGCGTACTTCAGCACCCGGCCGCCGCCCGTCAGGAAGCGGTGCCCGAGCCCGAGCAGGCCGAGGATCACGCACCAGACGCCGATCTCGTAGACGAACTTCTTGCCGATGTAGACGACGGCCGTGTCCCCCCACTCGCGCGGCTCGGCCCAGATGTACACGACGCTGGCCACGAGGCCGACGGCGAGCAGCCAGACCCAGTCGCGGTCGATCACCCGGCTGATGCGCTCGTCGGCGAGCAGCACGAAGCCCAGCAGCACGAGGAGGAAGAAGCCGAGGGGCGGCTGGCCGCTGAGGTCGTCGTCGGTCTGCAGCCACGGCAGCAGGAGGATGAGCACGGGGATGAGGACGAGCAGGCCGGGGACCTGGGTGGCGCGGGCGAAGCCGGCGACGAGTCGCCGGCCGCTCGCCCGGTCGCGCAGCCAGAGGAAGACGGGGAGGGCGACGAGCGAGAAGACGAAGAGGAAGAGCACGAACCACATGTGCCCGGGCGTGAAGCCGCCTTGGTAGCCGTCGAGGGTACCGTCGGTCGTGGTGGTGAAGAACTTCGGCAGGTACTCCCAGTACGAGATGTCCCCCTTGCCGTGCCAGCGGTAGGCGAGCCAGGTCTGCGGCGGCACGATGACGAGGACGCCGAAGACGAAGGGGAGCAGCAGGCGCTTGGCGCGCTCGCCCGCGTACTGCCCGGCCCCGCGGTGGCGGAAGGCGAGCCAGCTGAGCGGCGCCGGCGAGCAGGAAGAGGAGGCTCATGTGCCAGGGGCCGACGAAGTCGATGAAGCGCTGCGCCCCCTCGCTCGTCGGGTCGTTCTTGACGTAGAAGTCCTCCTCCCAGTTGAAGACCCGCGCGGTGTGGAAGGGGATGAGGAGGAGGACGGCGGCGATGCGCAGCCAGTCGATGTCGTTGCGGCGCGGCGGGCGCTCGATGAGGGGCGTCTCGGCCATGCCTGCTGAAATCTAGCAGCGCTGCGCCGCAAGGCAAGGGGCGAGTCGCGAGGAGGCGGTCGCTCGAGCGGGGCGGCCGCGGCGGGGAGGGGGGCCGACGGGCGGACGAAGCGGCGGGCGGCGGCTGCTGTGAGGCAGCCGCCGCCCGCCGCTCAGGTGGTTCGTCTCAGACCGGGTGCGTGCCCGTCGTGCCGTGGCGCCCGGCGACCTGCGACGCCGGCGCGAACACGCCGAGGATGATCCGCATCACCCCCAGGACGATGAGATAGATCCCGACGAGCCAGAGGATCGCGAGGGCGCCCTCCGCGGGGTAGAGGAACAGGACGAGGCCGAAGATCACCGAGACGATGCCGGCGACGGCCGACCACACCCTTCGACCTCCGCTCTTGTCGCCCATGAACGCACCGAAGAAGTCGACCACGCCCATGACGATCGCCCAGCCGGCGATGATGTACAGCAGCGCGAGGGCGGTCATGCCGGGCCACGCGAGGACGGCGATGCCGGCGATCACGGCCAGCAGACCTCCCACGACGCCCGCGGAACGACTCTCCATGTGGCCCTGCAGGCCGGAGATGATGCGCAGCACGCCGTAGAGGATGACCATGAGCCCGAAGAGCCAGATCACCGTCGTCAGGCTCGCCTTGGGCATCGCCAGCAGCAGGATGCCGAGCACGATCGCCGTCAGACCCGTCAGGATCGCCAACCCCGGGCCCATTCTGTTCGAATCCGCCATCAGGTCCTCCTCCTCACTCGTCACGCGGTCGAGGTCGAGCCGGGGACGCGGTCGCGGTTGCCCCAGTAGCCGCCGGACCAGAAGGCGATGTCGGCCAGCACGCCGAGGACGATCCAGAACCAGTCGAAGCCCACGACGCCGCCGGTGGCGACGAGCACGTAGCTCAGCGTCGTCCAGGGGGCCAAGATGAAGCCGGCGACCGGCCAGAGCCAGGTGTCGAAGGCCGCCTCCCAGCGGACCGGCTGCCAGATCCACCACACGAGGATGGCGGCGCGCGGCCCGAGCAGCATGAGCGTGGTAGCGAAACAGCACATAGAGTCCCCTTGGTCGATGCCCGTCGCGCCGTCCCGCCCGTTGAACTGCACCGGTCCATCGCCGGCCCAGGCCGCGCCGCGCTCGTGGTGCCCGTCCTACCCCCTTCGGGGAGGATGTACACGGGGGGACTTTACCAGTCGGTCACCGGCCGTGGAAGGAGCAGGACCGTCGCGGCGGGCGGGCAGCGCGCGCCTCGTCGTCGCGCGAGCGGTATCCTTGGCGGTGGCCGCGCGCCGCGGAGGGCGCGCGCGACGTGGAGGTGACCATGCCCGAGCCCTCAGGGCCGCGCCCGGTGCGCGCGCCGCGCGGGACGCAGCTGAGCTGCCGCGGCTGGCAGCAGGAGGCCGCCCTGCGCATGCTGATGAACAACCTCGACCCCGAGGTGGCCGAGGCGCCCGACGAGCTCATCGTCTACGGCGGGGCCGGCAAGGCGGCGCGCGACTGGGCGAGCTTCGACGCCCTCGTCGCCACCCTGCGCCGCCTCGGCGACGACGAGACCCTGCTCGTGCAGTCGGGCAAGCCGGTCGGCGTCTTCCAGACCCACGAGTGGGCGCCGCGCGTGCTCATCGCCAACGCGAACCTCGTCGGCGACTGGGCCACCTGGGACGAGTTCCGCCGCCTCGACGCGCTCGGGCTGACCATGTACGGGCAGATGACCGCCGGGTCGTGGATCTACATCGGCACGCAGGGCATCCTGCAGGGCACCTACCAGACGTTCGCCGCCGCGGGGCAGAAGCACTACGGCGCCGACCTCGCCGGCCGCCTCGTGCTCACCGCCGGGCTCGGCGGCATGGGCGGGGCGCAGCCGCTGGCGGTCACCATGGCCGGCGGCGTCGCGCTCTGCGTCGAGGTCGATCCGGAGCGCATCCGCCGCCGGCTCGAGACCGCCTACCTCGACGTCTCGGCCGACACGCTCGACGAGGCGTTGCGCCTGGCCGACGAGGCCGTGGCCGCGAAGCGGCCGCTCTCGATCGGCCTGCTCGGCAACGCCGCCGACGTCTACCCCGAGCTCGTGCGCCGCGGCATCACGCCCGACCTCGTCACCGACCAGACCTCGGCCCACGACACGCTGAACGGCTACGTGCCCGAACGGCATGAGCCTCGCCGAGGCGCTCGAGCTGCGCCGCGCGCGACCCCGGCGAGTACGTGCGTCGCGCCGTCGCCAGCATCGTCGTCCACGTCGAGGCGATGGTCGCCCTGCAGCGCGCCGGCGCCCACGTCTTCGACTACGGCAACAACATCCGCGGCGAGGCGAAGGCGGCGGGCTACGCCGACGCCTTCGCCTTCGAGGGCTTCGTCCCCGCCTACATCCGGCCGCTCTTCTGCCGCGGCAACGGCCCCTTCCGCTGGGCGGCGCTCTCGGGCGACCCGGCCGACATCGCGCGCACCGACCGCGCCCTGCTCGAGCTCTTCCCGGACAACGAGATGGTGAGCCGCTGGCTGCGCATGGCGAAGGAGAAGGTCCACTTCCAGGGCCTGCCCTGCCGCATCTGCTGGCTCGAGTACGGGGAGCGGGCCAAGGCCGGAGAGGTCTTCAACGAGCTCGTGCGCACGGGCGAGGTGCAAGGCGCCGCTCGTCATCGGCCGCGACCACCTCGACTCGGGCTCCGTCGCCTCGCCCTATCGCGAGACCGAGGGCATGCGCGACGGCTCCGACGCGATCGCCGACTGGCCGATCCTGAACGCGCTGCTCAACACCGCCGCCGGGGCGAGCTGGGTGAGCTTCCACCACGGCGGCGGCGTGGGCATCGGCAAGAGCCTGCACGCCGGCATGGTCGTGGTCGCCGACGGCACCGCGATGATGGCCGAGCGCCTGCACCGCGTGCTCACGACCGACCCGGGCACCGGGGTCATGCGCCACGCCGACGCCGGCTACCCCGAGGCGCTCGAGAAGGTGCGGGAATCGGACCTCGACCTGCCGATGGTGCCGTGAGCGGCCGGCCGCCTGAGGGCGAGGAGCGGGCGCCTCGACCGAGGCGCCGGCGGCGGTCGCCCGCGGAGCGGCACGGCCGGCTGGCCGGCGGCCCGGCGACCGACGACAAGGGCCGGCTGCTCGCCGACCTCGTGCTGCGCAACGCCGGCGAGCTCGTGACCATGACGCGCCCCGCTCGCGAGGGGCTCGGCGTGCTCGCCGGCGGGGCGCTCGCCGCGTACGAGGGCACGATCGTGTGGGTCGGCCGCGAGGCCGACCTCGCGCGCGAGGTCGGCCTCGCGGCCGAGGCCGTCGAGCTCGACGCCCAGGGCGCCTGCGTGCTCCCCGGCTTCGTCGACTGCCACACGCACGCCGTCTTCGCCGGCGAGCGCGCCGCCGAGTACGGCGAGCGGCTCGCCGGCGTGAGCTACCTGGAGCTGCTGCAGCGCGGCGGCGGCATCCGCCTCACCGTCGACGCGACGCGCGCCGCGACCGAGCAGCAGCTCGCCGCCCTGACCGCGCGCCGCCTCGACAGCTTCCTCGCCCACGGCACCACCACGGTCGAGGTCAAGAGCGGCTACGGCCTCTCGGCCGAGGACGAGGCCAAGCAACTCCGCGCCGCCACGGTGCCGCACCCGGTGCGGCGCTCGCTCACGTTCTGCGGCGCCCACTTCGTGCCGCCGGAGTTCGAAGGGCGCGCCGACGAGTACGTCGAGTCGGTCTGCGCCGAGCAGCTGCCGGCCTGCGCGCCGCTGGCCGAGTGGTGCGACGTCTTCTGCGACGAGGGCGCCTTCACCGTCGCGCAGGCGCGGCGCGTGCTCGAGGCGGCCCGCGAGCACGGGCTGGGCCTGCGTCTCCACGCCGAGGAGCTCGCCCACACCGGCGCGGCGGCGCTCGGCGCCGAGCTCGGCTGCGCCTCGGCCGACCACCTCATCCTGGCGACAGAGGGCGACATGGCGGCGCTGCGCGCCGCCGGCACGGTCGCCGTCCTCCTCCCGGGCACCAGCTACACGCTGCGCGCCGGGTACGCGCCGGCGCGCGCCTTCCTCGACGCCGGCGTGGTGGTGGCTCTGGCCAGCGACTTCAACCCCGGCTCGAGCTACTGCGAGAACATGCAGATGGTGATCTCGCTGGCCTGCCAGGAGCTCCGTCTCACGCCCGACGAGGCCCTCTGGGCGGCCACGGCCGGCGGGGCCGCGGCGTTGCGCCTCACCGGCCACGTGGGCGTGCTCGCCCCCGGCGCCGCCTGCGACCTCGTCGTGCTCGACGCGGCGACGCGGGCGGAGCTGCCGTACCATTACGGCGTCAACCTGGTCGAGGGCGTCGTCGTCGGCGGCAAGCCGGCCGACGAGGGCGACATGACCATCGCCGCCGTGGGGAGGAGGCGAGCGTGACCGTCGTCGAGTGCGTGCCCAACTTCTCCGAGGGGCGCCGCCCCGAGGTGGTCGACGAGATCGTCGGCGCGATCGCCGCGGTGCCCGGCGTCCACGTGCTCGACCGTCAGAGCGACCCCACCCACAATCGTTCGGTGATCACCTTCGCGGGGCCGGGGGAGGCGGTCGCCGAGGCCGCCTTCGGCGGCATCGCGGCGGCCGCCCGTCTCATCGACCTCAACGGCCACGAGGGCGCGCACCCGCGCTTCGGCGCCGCCGACGTGGTGCCGTTCGTACCGCTCAAGGACGACGACATGGCCGCCTGTGTCGCCCTCGCCCACGAGCTCGGCAGGCGCGTCGCCGCCGAGCTCGAGATCCCCGTCTACTTCTATGAGGAGGCGGCGCGCAGCGACGAGCGTCGCAACCTCGCCGTCGTCCGCGAGGGCGGCTTCGAGGGACTGCGCGAGGCGATCGTGCGCGAGCCGGGGCGGGCCCCCGACGAAGGCCCGCCCCGGGTCCACCCGACCGCCGGGGCAGTCGCCATCGGCGCCCGTGCCGCGCTCGTCGCCTACAACGTCGACCTCGAGACCGACGACCTCGCCCTCGCCAAGTCCATCGCGACGGCGATCCGCGAGCGCGACGGCGGCCTGCCGTGCGTCAAGGCCATCGGGCTCGCCCTCGACGACGGCGTCCAGGTCTCGATGAACCTCACCGATCACCGGGTGACCTCGATGGCGGCCGCCTACGCCGCGGTCGCGGAGCGCGCGGCCGCCGCCGGCGTCGCCGTGCGGCGCAGCGAGGTCGTCGGCCTGCTGCCCGAGGCGGCGCTGGTCGGCATCGCTCGCGAGGCGCTGCGCGCGACCGGTCTCACTCAGGCACAGGTGCTCGAGTCGCGGATCCTCGACCTCGTCCTCGCCGGCGGCGCCGATGCTCCCGCAGGCACGCCCGCCGGCGCGGACGCCGCCGCGGGCACGCCCGTCGGCGCGGACGACACCGCCCACGCCGTAAGGAGGTGCGCCGTGACCTTCTCGATCGTCGCCCGCGACCGCTCGACCGGGATGCTCGGCATGGCGGTCTCGACCAGGGTCCTCGCCGTGGGCGCCATCTGCCCCTGGGTGCGCGCGGGCGTGGGGGCGGTGGCGACCCAGGCTTGGGTCAATCCCTTCCTGGGTCCCATCACCCTGGGACTCCTCGAGGAGGGCCTCGACGCCGCCGAGGCGCTGAAGGAGGCGCTGGCGGGTGACGCCTGCGCCGCCTATCGCCAGCTCACCGTCGTCGACGCCGAGGGTCGCTCGGCCGCGTACACGGGCGCCAAGACAGACCCGTGGTGCGGGCACGCGCACGGCGAGGCCTACGCCGTCGCCGGCAACCTGCTCGTCTCGGGGGAGACGGTGGCGGCCATGGAGGGCTCGTTCCTCGCCTCGGACCCGGACCACGACCTCGCCGACCGCCTGATCGCCGCCCTCGAAGCCGGCCAGGCCGCCGGCGGCGACCGGCGGGGGCGTCAGTCCGCCGCCGTCATCGTCATGCACCGCACGGTCGTGCCCTACGTCGACCTGCGCGTCGACGACCACGCCGACCCCGTCGCCGAGCTGCGCCGCCTGTACACGCTGCTCACCACGGAGGACGGGGGGGAGACGTTGCGCTTCTGCCACGAGATGGCCGCCGACGAATCGGCGGCCGAGAACCCGGCGGACTACCCCGACTGACGGCGGGCCGGGCGTGAACGCCATTCCCGACTGAGAGCGGGCCGGCAGCGGCCGACGCTCGCGGCTGACGACGGCTCGGGACTCGGCTCGTGCCCCCGGCCGACGATGGACGGGGCGCTGCGACAAGCCGGCTCAAGGCCTTCGCGGGAGCGGTGCCCGCTTTTCCGTCACCGGCCGCCCCTATCATCCCCATTGACACGAACACACGTTCACCTTACGATGCACACGAACAGGTGTTCGACTCAAGGAGGCAGGGTGAAGGGTCTCACGGCACGTCAGGAGCAGGTGCTCGCCTACATCCGCGAGTCACTGCGCGACAACGGCTACCCGCCGACGGTACGCGAGATCTGCAGCGCCCTCGAGCTGTCGTCGCCGTCCACGGTGCACGCGCATCTCGCCAATCTCGAGCGGCTCGGCCTCATCAAGCGCGACCCGACCAAGCCGCGCGCCCTCGACGTCGCCCGCGATCTCCGGCCGCCGCGCCCGCTGCCGCTGGTGGGCCGCGTGGCCGCCGGCCAGCCCATCCTCGCCGAGGAGAACATCGAAGAACACATCGACGTCCCCGCCTTCCTGCGGCGCGACGACGGCGACTTCGTCCTCACGGTGCACGGCGACTCCATGATCGATGCCGGCATCCACAGCGGCGACTACATCGTCGTCCACCCCCAGCCCGACGCCGAGAACGGCGAGGTCGTGGTGGCCCTCGTCAACAGCGAGGCCACGGCCGACAGCGAGGCCACGACCAAGCGCTTCTTCCGCGAGGGAGGCCAAGTGCGGCTGCAGCCCGAGAACGAGAACCACGAGCCCATCGTGCTGCCCGCCGACGAGGTCCAGGTCGTCGGCCGGGTCGTGGGGGTGCTGCGCAAGCTATGACTCCCGCGTCCGTCGCCCTCGCGCCCCAGCCCACGCTCGCCGACGCGGTCGACGAGGCGCTCGCCGTCGCCCTCGACGGCGGTCAGGTGCTCTGTCTCTGGTGCGGGGCGCCGGCGAGCGGCGTCGTCGCCGACCGCTTCACCGGGCGCGTCGTCGTCCGCTGCCCCGAGTGCGGGTCCGAGCTCGAGGCCACGCGTCCGCGACGCCCCGGCGAGGGCCGCGCGTGAGTGCGGCCCGTCCGACGGTGCGCGAGGCGCGGCCGCTTCCCCGGCGCCGCCCGGGTCCCGCCGCGCCGGCGCGCGCGGCGGCGCGGGCTGGTGCGCCTGGCCGTCCTCGTCTTCGTGATCGCCCTCGCGGTGTGGTTCGGGGTGCGCGTGGCGACGGCGTCGGGCTCCGTCGAGCCAGTGGTGCACGAGGTCCGTGCCGGTGAGACGGTGTGGGGCATCGCCGAGCGCACCTACAGCGCCGACACCGACCTGCGGCGCGCGGTCTACGCGATCGAGCGACTCAACGGGCTGCGCGCCGGCTGCCTGCAGCCCGGCGACGAGCTGGTGCTGCCGGCCGAGGGCGCGCTCTGAGCCTCAGAGCCAGCCGCGCCTCTTGAAGATCGCGTAGAGCGCCACGGCCGCTGACCGCCATGAGCGCGAGCGCGCCCGGGTAGCCGGCGCTCCAGTGGAGCTCGGGCATGTCCACGAAGTTCATGCCGTAGATGCTGGCGATCACGGTGGGCACGGCGATGATGGCGGCCCAGGCGCTCACCTTGAGCACGGTCTCGTTCATCCTGTTGGACACGATCGAGAGGTGGCCGTCCAGCGCGCTCGCCAGCAGGTCGCGGCTCATCTCGATCTCCTCGTGCACCGTCACCACGTGGTCGTACAGGTCGCGCAGGTGCTCGTCCATGGCGTCGTCGAAGACACCGTGCTCGCGGCGCACGACGATCGTCAGCAACTCGCGCAGCGGCGCGACCAGGCGCCTGAAGCGCACGAGGTCGCGCCGCAGGGCGAAGGCGCGCGCCAGGTCGTCGCTCGTGAGACCGTTCCAGACCCGCTCGTCGATGGCTCTCGATGCGCGACTCGATCTCGTCGCTCACGTCGAAGTAGGCGTCGACGACGTGGTCGAGCACGGCGTAGGCGAGGGCGCTGCTGTTGCGCAGCGGCCGGCCGTCCGTCGCGGTCAGGGCTCTGCGAAGCGGCGCGTCGTCGAGCGCCGGCTCCTGGCGTACCGTCAGCACGTGGTGCCGCCCCAGGACGAGGTCGATCTCGTGGAACGACATCGCTTCGTCTCCGGGGGCGTACCTGCGCCGCGTAGCAGACGATGAGGGCGCAGTCCTCGTACTGATCGACCTTGGGCCGCTGGTGCGCTTCGCGCACGTCCTCGACGAGGAGCGCCGGGAGCGCGAGCTCCTCCTCGAGCAGGCGCAGCTCGTCCGCGGTGGGCTGCTGCCACGTCGAGCCACACGACCTCATCCGCGGCGCGTGGCGCGCGCCCGAAGCCGGCCTCCGCGGCTCGGGGTGCCTGGGCCTGGCCACCGACGAACGTTGTCAGCGTGATGGTCACGGCCACGGGTTCTGCGCGCCGCGCCTGCCTCCTGCAGCGGCTGGGGTATACTTGGCCGGCGCCGGGACGTGGCGCAGTCTGGTAGCGCACCTGCTTTGGGAGCAGGGGGTCGGCGGTTCAAGTCCGCCCGTCCCGACCACTACTACCCACGGGCGGGAGTAGCTCAGTTGGCTAGAGCATCAGCCTTCCAAGCTGAGGGTCGCGGGTTCGAGGCCCGTCTCCCGCTCCACTTCCCCTCTTGCGGTCACGCGCGGCGCCGCGTGGCCATCGCGCGCCCGTAGCTCAGCTGGACAGAGCATCGGACTTCTAATCCGACGGTCGCTGGTTCGAATCCAGCCGGGCGCGCCAGCCCCTCTGGTCGAGCGCGCTCCTGCTCCCGGTGCACGCCGCTCCGCTGCTCAGGCGTCCCCGCGCCCTGCCGACGCCAACGCGCGTCGTTAGCCGCCTCCGACGACGGGGGTAGAAGCAGCGGCGACCTGCAGTGAACGCCCGATGGGAGAGCGGGGACCGCGTGGGCCAGAGAGCGATGAGCTGCGTCGCGACTTGGCGGCGGCGCTGAAGGAACACGACAGAGCCACGGCCGTACGCACAGCGGTCGAGGCGGTGAGCTCGGGGGCGATCGACGTGCCGGCGCTGTACCGCGAGGTCCTCGTGCCTCTCCTGCACGACGACCGGCGACGCGTGGCGCGCGGGTACGACGAAGGTCTGGGAGGAGCACCTCGCGAGCCAGGCCGTGCGCAGCATCGTCGAGCTCGTCTACCCGGCCGTTCTCAAGGCCAAGGCCGCGGCGCCGCCGGCCGGCCGTTCGGTGCTCCTCGCCTGCCCGCCGGAGGAGGCGCACGATCTCGGGCTGCGCCTGCGTCGCCGACCGCTTCGACATGGCCGGGTGGACGACGTACTTCCTCGGGCGCCGACACGCCGCCGGAGGAGATCGTCGACGCGGCGCGCACGCTGGCGGTCGATGCCGTCGTGCTCAGCTCGTCGACCCACTTCCACCTGGTCGCGCTGCGGCACCTCGTCGACCGTCTGCGCGCCGAGCTGCCGGGCGTCGACGTGTGGGTCGGCGGCCCGGCCTTCGCCGCCGACCGCGACGGGTGGCGTGACGACGAGATCGTCGATCTCGATGCGCTCCTGGGTGACGCGGGCGCGCCGGCAGAGGCAAGGCTCGAGGAGGACGCGGACGCGCCGGGGGACGCGGGCTGATGCTGAGCCTGCGCATCGCCGCCCGCTTCCTGCGCACCAGCCCGCGTGCAGTCGGGGCTGATCGCCGCCGGCATCGCCTTCGGCATCGGGGTCCAGGTCTTCCTCGGGTCGCTCATCATCAGCCTGCAGGCCGAGCCTCGTCGACGAGACCATCGGCAGCAGCCCGCAGATCACCGTCACCTCGCCCGCCGAGGGCGAGCCGGTGACCTACACCGACGAGCTTGCGACGACGCTCGAGGGGCACCCTCAGGTCACGACCGCGGTGCCGACGCGCGCCTACTCGGCGATCTACACGCAGGGCGACGAGAGCGCGCCGCTGCAGGTGACCGGCGGGCGAGCTCGACGCGTCTCGACACGATCTACGACCTGAGCGGCCGCGCCGTCGAGGGCGAGCCGTCGCTCGACGCCGGCGAGGTCATGGTCGGGCGCGAGTTCGCGGCCGAGTTCGGCCTCGGGCCGGGCAGCGAGGTCACGCTCGTGCGCCCGGACGGCGAGGCCGACACCGCGTCGATCTCGGCCGTCGTCGACTTCGGCGCCGCCGCGGCGAACCGCGCGCTCGCCTTCGTCGATGCGGCCACGGCCGCCGACGTGCTCGGCGCAGGGACCCGACGAGTACACGGCCGTCGCAGATGCAGGTCGACGACGTGTTCGACTCGGTCGACGATCGCCGAGGAGCTCGCCGCTGAGCCGGCCCTCGAGGGGCTCAGCGGTGACCGAGTGGCAGGCCGACAACGAGGACCTGCTCGGCGCCCTGCAGGCGCAGAGCTCGTCGAGCTACACGATCCAGTTCTTCGTGCTCGTCGCCGTGGCGCTCGGCATCGCCTCGACGCTGGCCATCTCGGCGGTGCAGAAGACGCGGCAGATCGGCATCCTCAAGGCGATGGGCATGAAGGACCGCGGCACGGGCCGCATCTTCTTCTGGCAGGCGGTCGTGCTCGGTGCCGGCGGGGGCGGCGGCCGGCGTCGTCGCTCGGCATCGTCCTCATCGTCGTGTTCGCCCAGGTCGAGCACGACCATCGATCTGGCGCCGCAGTGGGGCTTCACCGCGATCTCGTTCGTCGTCGGCGTGGCCGTCGCCGTGCTCTCGTCCATCATCCCCGCGCGGCGCACCGCGCGCCTCGACCCGATCGAGGTGATCCAGGGTGGGTGAGCCGCTGCTCGTCGCCGACGGCCTCGGCAAGACGTACGGGACCGAGGTGCAGACCGTCGCCCTCGAAGGCGTGTCGTTCACCCTCGAGCGCGGCGAGTTCGCCTCCATCGTCGGCCAGTCCGGCTCGGGCAAGTCGACGCTGCTCAACCTCATCGGCCTGCTCGACACGCCGACCGACGGGCAGCGTGCGGCTCGATCGGCGCACGACACCCGCACGCCTGGACCGCACCGGCAGGGCCCGCCTGCGCAACGAGCTGCTCGGCTTCGTCTTCCAGTTCCACCACCTGCTGCCCGAGTTCTCGGTGCTCGAGAACGTGGTGATGCCGGGGCTGATCGGCGGCGGCTCGGCGGCGGCGCTGCGGGAGCGGGCCGTCGAGGTGCTCGGCCTGCTCGGCCTCGACGGCCTCGAAGAGAAGAACGCGAACCAGCTCTCGGGCGGGCAGAAGCAGCGCGTGGCCATCGCCCGCGCGCTGCTCAACCGGCCCGCCCTCGTGCTCGCCGACGAACCGACCGGCAACCTCGACACCGTCAACACGGCGGCGGTCTACGAGCTCTTCCGCACCATCCACCGCGAGCTCGGCACGGCGTTCCTGATCGTCACCCACGACCGCGCGGTGGCGCAGCGCACCGACCGCATCCTCGAGGTCGCCGACGGCCGCCTGGTGCAGGACGTGCGCGACGTGTACGCGACGCCGGCGGAGCCGCCGCCCGGCAGTGGGGAAGAGGCCGGGGCGGACGCCGCCGAGCCCGTGTGACGCTCGCCGGACGAGGTGGTATCCTGTCTTGCCGCCGCAGGTACGGCGGCCGGACGACCACACCCGGCCGCGGCGGCGAGCGCAGACGGCGGTGGAGGTAGCTCAGTCGGTAGAGCTCCAGGTTGTGGCCCTGGCGGTCGCGGGTTCGAATCCCGTCCTTCACCCCAAGAAATCCCTTTGATGCAGGCTTAACGTCCGCGGGTGTGGCGGAACTGGTAGACGCGCTAGACTTAGGATCTGGTGGGCGTTGCCCGTGGAGGTTCAAGTCCTCTCACCCGCACCATCGTCTCCCGGGGCCGCCGCAGGCGGCCCGTTCGGGGCAGGGCCGCGACAGGCGGCCCGTCTGACCAGGGGCCGCCGTCGGCGGCCCATCCATACGGGCTCGAGCCGCGGCCTGTCGGGACCCCCCGCTCACGTGGCGAGCCGTCGACCATTGGAGAAGCGCGAGTGAAGACAGAGGTCAGCCCGGCGGCCGAGAACGAGGTCGTCCTCAGCGTCGAGGTGCCGCAGGAGGCCGTCGCGCGGATGTACGAGCGCACCCTGAAGCGCCTCGCCGGCGAGGTCCAGATCCCCGGCTTCCGCAAGGGCAAGGTGCCGCGCGCCATGGCCCTCAGCCGCCTCGGCGAGGACTACGTGCGCGGCGAGACGCTGAACGACGCCCTCCCCGAGTGGTACGACACGGCCCTCAGGGAGTCCGAGGTCGACGCCGTGTCGATGCCCGACCTCGACCTCGGCGACTTCGACGAGACGGCAGCCTTCTCGTTCAAGGCCACCGTGCAGGTGCGCCCGACCCCGGTGCTCGGCGAGTACAAGGGGCTCGAGGTGCCGAAGCGCGAGGTCGAGATCACCGACGGCCAGGTCGACGCCCAGCTCGCGATGCTGCAGGAGCGCTTCGCCAGTCTGCAACCGGTCGAGGACCGGCCGGTCAGGCACGGCGACTTCGTGCTCATGGACCTGGCCGGCTCGACGGCGGGTGAGCCGATCGAGGGCGCCCAGGCCAACGACTACATGGCCGAGATCGGGCGCGGCAACCTCATCCCCGGCTTCGAGGAGGCGCTCGAGGGCGTCGCCCACGGCGAGCAGAAGAGCTTCGATCTGACGTTCCCCGAGGACTACCATGCCGAGGAGCTTCGCGGCACGCCGGTGACCTTCGACGTGACCGTCAAGGAGATCAAGGAGAAGGTCGTCCCCGAGCTCGACGACCAGTTCGCCACCGAGGCCAGCGAGTTCGCGACCATCGCCGAGCTGCGCGCCGACGTGCGGGCGCGCCTCGAGACGGCGGCCGCCTCGGCGGCCGAGCAGGAGTTCCGCGCCCGCGCCCTCGACGCCGCCGTCGAGCGGCGCCACCGTGACCGTGCCGTCGGCGATGATCGAGCGCCAGGCGCACGACCTCTTCCACGAACTCGAGCAGGAGGTCGGCGAGCGCGGCCTGACCATGGAGTCGTACCTCGCTCTGCTGCAGAAGACGCAGAAGGAGGTCGAGGAGGAGATGCAGCCGCGCGCCGAGCACGTCATCAAGCGGCGTCTGGTGCTCGAGGCGGTCATCGAGGCCGAGGGTCTCGAGGTCTCCGACGACGAGATCCGCGAGCGCATCAAGGCCGACGCCGAGCTGCTCGGGCGCGACCCGACCCAGCTCGTGCTCGACGTCTACAAGTCGGGCAGGCATGAGCAACTGCGCGAAGAACTCCTTATCGCCAAGGCGGTCGACGTCATCGCCGAGAGCGCCGTACCCGTGGCGCTCGAGGACGACGAGGACGCGGCCGGCGAGGCCGAAGCCGACGTGCCGGCCGCCGAGGCGGCCGCCGCGGAGGACGAAGCGCCGGCGGCCGAAGCCGCGGAGGACGTAGCGCCGGCCGCGGCGAATGAGACGTCCAGCGAGGCGCCGGCCACGACGACGGAGAAGGCCGGCGAGCCCGAGGGCGAATGAGCCGGCCCCACGACAGCGATAACGACCGGCGCTCCGGGCGCCGTGAAGAGAGGATGGACGTGAGCCCACTCGTCCCGTTCGTCATCGAGCAGACCAGCCGCGGAGAGCGCTCCTTCGACATCTTCTCGCGGCTGCTCAACGAGCGTGTCATGTTTCTCGGCACGCCCGATCATCGACGAGGTCGCGAACCTCATCGTCGCCCAGCTGATCCACCTCGAGTCTGACGACCCCGACAAGGACATCAGCCTCTACATCAACAGCCCCGGCGGCTCGGTCTACGCGGGTCTCGCCATCTACGACACGATGCAGTTCATCAAGCCCGACGTGTCGACCATCTGCGTGGGCAGCGCCATGAGCATGGGCGCCCTGCTGCTCGCCGGCGGCGCCAAGGGCAAGCGCTTCGCGCTGCCCAACGCCCGCGTCCTCATCCACCAGCTGATGGGCGGGTACGAGGGCCAGGCCACCGACATCGAGATCCACGCCAAGGAGGTCCTCAACCTCCGCCGGCGCCTCGACGAGATCCTCGCCGACCACACCGGCCAGCCCTATGAGAAGGTGCGCCAGGACACCGAGCGCGACTACTTCATGACCGCCGCCGAGGCGAAGGAGTACGGCATCATCGACGACGTGATCGCCCACCGCTGAGGCGGGGGTCGCGCGCCGCGCACGAGCGCGAGAGGAGACGACGTGGCAGGAACCGACCGACGGCAACGACCAGCTGCTCTGCAGCTTCTGCGGCAAGTCGCAGCGTCAGGTCAAGAAGCTCATCGCCGGCCCCGGTGTGTACATCTGCGACGAGTGCATCGATCTCTGCAACGAGATCATCGACGAGGAGCTCGCCGCGCCGGCGACCCTCGATCTCGCGACCCTGCCCAAGCCGCGCGACATCTACGCCATCCTCAACGACTACGTCGTCGGCCAGGACGAGGCCAAGCGCGCCCTGTCGGTGGCCGTCTACAACCACTACAAGCGCGTGCAGGCGGTGGCGGCGGGCGAGGTCGACGTCGAGCTGCAGAAGTCGAACATCCTGCTGCTCGGGCCGACCGGCTGCGGCAAGACGCTGCTCGCCCAGACCCTCGCCCGCATCCTCAACGTGCCCTTCGCGATCGCCGACGCGACCGCCCTGACCGAGGCGGGCTACGTCGGCGAGGACGTCGAGAACATCCTCCTCAAGCTCATCCAGGCGGCCGACTTCGACGTCAAGCGCGCCGAGACCGGCATCATCTACATCGACGAGATCGACAAGATCGCGCGCAAGGCGGACAACCCGTCGATCACCCGCGACGTCTCGGGCGAGGGCGTGCAGCAGGCGCTGCTCAAGATCCTCGAGGGCACGGTCGCGAGCGTGCCGCCGCAGGGCGGGCGCAAGCACCCCCACCAGGAGTTCCTCACGATCGACACGACCAACGTGCTCTTCATCTGCGGCGGCGCCTTCTCGGGGCTCGAGAAGATCATCGAGCGCCGTATCGGACGCCAGGGCGTGGGCTTCATGGCCGACATCGCCAGCAAGGCCGACAAGGACCCGGGCGACGATCTTCGGCCACGTGCTCCCCGAGGACCTGCTCAACTTCGGCCTCATCCCCGAGTTCGTCGGCCGTCTGCCGGTCGTCAGCGCGGTGCACAACCTCGACGAGGGCGACCTCGTGCGCATCCTCACCGAGCCCAAGAACGCGCTCGTCAAGCAGTACCAGAAGTTCTTCTCGCTCGACGACGTCGAGCTCGTCTTCGCCGACGAGGCGCTGAACGCGATCGCCGTCAAGGCGCTCGACGCGGGGTACCGGGGCGCGCGGCCTGCGCACCATCATCGAGGAGTCGCTGCTCGACGTGATGTTCGACCTGCCGTCGCGCACCGACGTGCGCAAGTGCGTGATCACCCGGGAGACGATCGAGAAGGGTATCGACCCGACGCTGGTCACCGAGGCCGACAAGTCCGAGCTCGAGCTGGACGAAGAGTCGGCCTGAGGCCGGGCCGGCCGGAGGCCGGCGCGGTCATCGCTCTCGCGAGGCCGCGGGCGGCTGTGCCGCCCGCGGCCTCACGTCATCCGTGCCCCGCCCGCCGCCGCACCGTCGTCGCGCCCGCCGCCGGAGAGGCCGCCGGCGCGAGCGCCTGGGTTCGCGCTCCGGCGCGCCCCGGTCCGGGTACACTCCGGCGGAACGCCGGCTTCGCCGGCGAGAGGAGGCTCGATGACCACCGAACATGAACACCAGATCCCCGGCTCCGCCGGCGAACCGGGCGTCGACGCCGGCAGCGGCGAGCTCGAGGCGCACTGCTCGCAGTGCGGCGCGCTGATCGAGGGCTCGCACGAGTTCTGCCAGGTGTGTGCGCTCGAGGCGAGCGGCGGGGAACTCCCGCCCGAGACCGGCGACTGACGCCGGCGGCACGACGCGCCGCCGCGGTTGAGAGTGACGGGGCGGCGCGGGCGGCGCCTGCACCACGGCGGAGGTCGCCCTCGGGCGGCCGTCGCCGCTACTGCGCGCCGGACTGCGGCGCGTGGGCCGGCGCGCCGCCGCGCTGCGTGCGCTGCGAGCCGGCCGGCACTTCCCGGTATACTGTCGCGAGGCCGCGGCGAGCGTGAGCGCGCCCGCGGCCGCCCGCCGCCCGGCCGTCCCCGCGCCGGCCGGCGTGCGGGCCAGCCCGCGATCAGCCGCCGACGCCGAGGTCCGATGAGCGACGCACTGACCTACCTGAAGGAGACGACCCGCTTCGAGCCGGCGGCCGTCGAGTCGCGCTGGACGCGCGAGTGGCTCGACAGCCGGCTCTTCCACGCCGAGCCCGACCCCTCGCGACCGCCGTACTCGATCGTCATCCCGCCGCCCAACGTCACCGGCAACCTGCACATGGGGCACGCCCTCAACGGCACCATCCAGGACGTGCTCACCCGCTACCACCGCATGCTGGGCGAGAACGCCTGCTGGCTGCCGGGCACCGACCACGCCGGCATCGCCACGCAGAACGTGGTCGAGAAGCAGCTCCGCGCCCAGGGCCTGACCAAGGAGGACCTCGGCCGCGAGGAGTTCGCCGAGCGGGTCTGGGCCTGGCGCCGCGAGTACGGCGGCACCATCATCAACCAGCTCAAGCGCCTCGGCTGCGCCTGCGACTACGAGCGCGAGCGCTTCACCTTCGACGAGGGCTACGTGCGCGCCGTCCTCAAGGTCTTCGTCGCGCTGTACAAGAAGGGCTACATCTACAAGGACTCCTACCTCGTGAACTGGTGCCCGCGCTGCGGCACGGCGATCAGCGACCTCGAGGTGGCCCACGTCGAAGACCAGGGCCACCTCTACCACGTGCGCTACGAGCTCGAGGGCGGCGGGCGGCTTGACCATCGCCACGACGCGCCCCGAGACGATGCTCGGCGACACGGCCGTGGCCGTGAACCCCGACGACGGGCGCTACGCCGACGTCGTCGGCAGCACGGCCGTCCTGCCGCTCCTCGGCCGCAAGCTGCCGATCGATCGCCGACGAGCGCGTCGAGCAGGACTTCGGCAGCGGCGCCCTCAAGATCACCCCGGCGCACGACATCACCGACTTCGAGATCGGCCGCGACCACGGGCTCGACACCGTGCAGGCGATCGGCACCGACGGGCGCATCACCGAGGCCGGCGGCCCGTACGCCGGGCTCGAGGTCGATGGAGGCGCGCCGGCGCGTGTCGCCGACCTCGAGAAGCTCGGCGCCCTCGAGAAGGTCGAGGACTTCCCGCACAGCGTGGCCACCTGCGACCGCTGCGGCACGTTCATCGAGCCGCTCATCAGCGAGCAGTGGTTCATGCGCATGGACGAGCTCGCAGAGCCGGCCACCGAGGTCGTGCGCGACGGCCGGGTGCGCTTCTACGCCCGAGCGCTGGGGGCGCGTCTACATCGACTGGATGGACAACCTGCGTCCCTGGTGCATCAGCCGCCAGCTCTGGTGGGGGCACCAGCTGCCGGTGTGGTACTGCGAGGCCGAGGGCTGCGGCCAGGTGATCGTCGAGGAGGAGGCGCCGCAGGCGTGCCCCGACGTGCGGCGGGCGGGCCCTGCGGCGCGAGACCGACGTGCTCGACACCTGGTTCAGCTCGGCGCTCTGGCCGTTCGCCACCTGGGGCTGGCCCGACGAGACGCCGGACCTCGGGTACTTCTACCCGACGAACGTGCTCAGCACGGCGCGCGAGATCATCTTCCTCTGGGTGGCGCGCATGGTCATGATGGGCCTCGAGTTCGTCGGCGAGGTCCCGTTCCAGCGACGTCTACATCCACTCCGTGATCCAGGCCGCCGACGGGCGCCGCATGAGCAAGTCGCTGGGCACCGGCATCGACCCGCTCGAGATGATCGACAAGTACGGCGCCGACGCCATGCGCTTCGGCCTGCTGCTCATGTCGAGCAGCCAGGACGTGCGCTTCAGCGAAGAGAGCGCATCGCCATGGGCCGCAACTTCGCCAACAAGCTCTGGAACGCCGCCCGGCTCGTGCTGCTGGCGACCGAGGGCGCGACGGCGCGCGCGCACCGACGCCCACCAGGTCGACCGCTGGATCGCGAGCCGCTTCCAGCGCTGCGCTCGACGCCGTCGAGGGCGCCGTCGCCGCCTACGACTTCGTCCGCCGCCGTCGACACGCTCTACCACTTCGTCTGGGACGAGTTCTGCGACTGGTACCTCGAGATGGTCAAGCCGCGGCTGTACGGCGACGACGAGGCCGAGCGCCGCGCCGCCGCCGGCCACGCGCGCTGGGTGCTCGACGGCATCGTGCGCCTGCTGCACCCGTTCCTGCCGTTCGTGACCGAGGAGATCGCCGCCCAGTACGGCGCCGCGCCGCTGCTGGCGCGCCGCGCACCCGCGCCGCGACGACGCCCTGCTGGCGCCCGAGGACGAGGCCGCCGTCGGCGCGCGTGCAGGCGGCCGTCAACGCCGTGCGCGTCTACCGCGCCGAGAGCGGCGTCGCCCCGGGGCACGGTGCTCGAGGCGCGCTTCGTCGCCGACGAGGCCGGCGCCGAGGAGGCGTACCGCTCGTACGCGCCGGCCTTCAGGGCCTGGCAGGGTCGAGCTCGCGCGGTCGCCGTCGGCGGCTCGGGCGCGACTGAAGGCGCTGCCGCCGAGCGGACGGGCCGCGGCGACCGGCGAGCAACGTGCGTCCTGCGTGCCCGGCGGGCGCGCTTCGAGGTCGCCGCTCGTCGAGGCCGGCCGATGCGCGAGGAGGCCGCGCGGCTCGCGGCGCAGCTCGCGAAGCTCGAGGGCGAGGTGGCGCGCTGCGACGGCGAAGCTCGCCAACGCCGCCTTCGTCGAGAAGGCGCCGCCGGCGGTCGTCGACAAGGAGCGCGCGCAAGCTCGCCGGCTACCGGCCGAGCCGACGAGGTGGCCGCGCGGCTCGCCGCCGCTGCGCGGCGGGTGAGAGGCCGCGGCGTCGCGGCGGCCTCCGGCTGGGGCCTCTGGGCAGCAGCGCGTGACGACTGACTGGGAGCGCTACCTCGAGTCGCTCGCCGTCTTCGGCATGCGGCCCGGGCTCGAGCGCGTCGAGCGTCCTGCTCGACGGCCTCGGGCGGCCGCAGCGACGCGTTTCGCGTCGTCCACGTCGTCGGGCACCAACGGCAAGTCGTCGACGACGCGCTACGCCGCGGCGCTGCTGCGGCGCTCACGGCCTGCGCGCCGGCGCCTACCTGTCGCCGCACCTCACGGGGTTCTGCGAGCGCGTCGTCGTCGACGGCCGCCCGATCAGCGAGCAGCGTTTCGGCGGCGCCGTCGAGGTCGTGCGCGGCGCCGTCGCGCGGCTGCCGGCCGAGCTCGGCCGACGACCACGCAGTTCGAGGTGCTGACCGTCGCGGCGTTGCTCGCCCTGGCCGAGGAGTCGGCGTCGAGGCGGTCGCCCTCGAGGCGGGCCTCGGCGGCCGGCTCGACGCGACCAACGTGGTCGCCGCGCCCGTGGTCGTGCTCACCAACATCGGCCTCGAGCACACCGAGGTCCTCGGCGACACGCGAGAGGCGATCTTCGCCGAGAAGGCGGCCGTCATCAAGGGCGGCGACGTCGTCTTCGGCCGCCTCGACGGGCTCGAGGCGGCCGCCGTGGAGGTCTGCCGGCGCGCCGGCGCGCGGCCGTGGTTCCTGGGCCGCGAGTTCTCGGTCGCCGGCGGCCCGCCGACTTCAGCGTCACGACGCCCACGCTCTCGTACGACCGGCTCCGCCTGCCGACGGCCGCCCTCTACCAGCGCGACAACGCCGCCCTCGCCGTGATGGCCGTCGAGCTCCTGCTCGGGCGGCTCGACGCGGGCGCCGTGCGTGCCGGCCTGGCGGCGGCGGTCGTGCCCGGCCGCCTGCAGGTCGTCGCCGGCCGGCCCCTGCTCGTCGCCGACGGCGCGCACAACCCGGACGGCGTCGCCGTGCTGGCGGCGAGCCTCGCGGCGCTGGCGGTGCCGGCGCCGCGCGTCGCGCTCGTCGCGATCATGCGCGACAAGGACGTCGCGCACGATGCTCGACGGCCTGGTCGCGCTCTGCGACACGCTCGTCTGCACGCAGGCGAGCCAGGCGCGGAGCCTGCCCGCCGCACGACCTGGCGGCCGCCGCCCGCGACGCGGTGGCGCGCGGCGGGGCGACGTGCCGCGTCCTCGCCGTGGCCGACCCGCAGCAGGCGCTCGCCGAGGCCAGGCGCCTGGCGACGCCGGCGGGCAGCGTCCTCGTGACCGGCTCGCTCTACCTGCTCGAGGACCTGCGCGACGCGGCCGGGCTCGTCTGAGGCCCTCGTTGTAGGGTCTCTCGCCTTCGGTATACTTGCGCGGACCCGGGGAGGGAGGATGGCGCGTCAGAGAGCGAGACCGGTCGTGCGCTTCGTCGTCGCGCTCCTCGTCGTCCTCGTCCTGGCCCTCGTCGCCTTCTTCGTCGGCTACCTCATCGGCGACGACCTCGCCGGGTTGACGCTGCCGGCGCTCGGGGCGGGCAGGTAAGGCGCAGGTGCGGCCGACGGCGCGCGCCACGGCCGGCCATCGTCGACGGAGGTAGCCCCATGGACCCTGAGGTCATCCTCGTCACCGGCGCGACGGGCTACGTCGGCGGCCGCCTCGTGCCGCGGCTGCTCGCCTCGCGGGCACCGCGTGCGCTGCCTGGTGCGCGACCCGGAGCGCCTCGAAGGGCCGCGGCTGGGCCGGAGCGGTCGAGGTCGTGGCCGGCGACGTGCTCGAGCCCTCGAGCCCTCCCGACGGCCTTCGAGGGCGTCGACGTCGCCTACTACCTCGTCCACTCGATGGCCGCCGGGCACGGCTTCCACGAGCGCGACGTGACCGCCGCGCGCGCCTTCGCCGCGGCGGCGGCGCGCGCCGGCGTGCGCCGTGTCGTCTACCTCGGCGGCCTCGGCGACCCCGACGCCGACCTCTCCCAGCACCTGCGCTCGCGCCAGGAGACCGGCGACGCCCTGCGCGAGAGCGGCGTGCCGGTCACGGAGTTCCGCGCCGCGGTCGTCGTCGGGGCGGGCAGCATCTCGTTCGAGATGATCCGCTACCTCACCGAGCGCCTCCCGGTCATGATCTGTCCGCAGTGGGTCTTCACGCGCGTCCAGCCGATCGCCGTCGCCGACGTGCTCGACTACCTCGTCGCGGCGCTCGACGCGCCGGAGAGCGCGGGGCGGGTCGTCCAGATCGGCGGCGCCGACGTGCTGACCTACGGCGAGATGATGCACGGCTACGCCCGCGTCCGCGCGCCTGCGCCGCCGGCTGCTGCCGGTGCCGGTGCTGACGCCGCGGCTCTCGTCGTACTGGGTCCATCTCGTCACGCCCATCCCCGGCGCCGTCGCCCGGCCGCTGATCGAGGGCCTGCGCAACGAGATCGTCGTGCGCGACGCGCAGCGCCGCGCGAGCTCTTCCCCGACATCCGTCCGGTGAGCTACGAGGAGGCCGTGCGGCGGGCCGTCGCCCACCTCGAGGCGCGCGACGTCGAGACCGCCTGGTCCGACGCTCTCGTGACCTCGCAGGGCGACCGCGCGCCGGTCACGCTGGGCGTGCGCGAGGGCCTGCAGCTCGAGCGCCGGCAGACGCACGTCGCGGCGGCGCCGGACGCGGTGTTCGCGGTGATCGCCGCGATCGGCGGCGAGCGGGGCTACCCGGTCTACGACTGGGCCTGGGAGGTGCGCGGGGCGCTCGACCGGCTCGTCGGCGGCGTCGGCCTGCGGCGCGGGCGGCGCGACCCGGACGAGCTGCGGCCGGGCGACGCGCTCGACTTCTGGCGCGTCGAGGCGGTCGAGCCCGGCCGCCTCCTGCGCCTGCGGGCCGAGATGAAGGTACCGGGGCGGGCCTGGCTCGAGTTCGAGACGCGCCCCGAGGGCGACGGCACGCGGCTCGTCCAGACGGCCTACTTCGCGCCCGCGCGGTCTCGCCGGGCTGCTCTACTGGTACGCGCTCTACCCGGTCCACGGGCGCATCTTCTCGGGTATGATGCACGCGCTGGCCGCTGCCGCCGTGGGCGCGCGGTCGCCGGCCGCCGCCGAGGGGGGCGGCGCGGACGCCGGCTCGACCGTGGAGAGGAGACAGGGTGCTTGACTGGCCGCTGGTCGCTGAGACCGCGAACGACGATCCTCTGCAGACCGTCACCGACTTCTTCGACTCGGCGACCTGGGACTTCATCGTCCTGCTGTTCTACTTCCTCCTGATCGTCGTGTGGCTGGCCTGCGCCTACTGGGTCTTCAAGGACGCCCGGCGCCGCATCGACGACAAGATCGTGCTCGTCGTCGCCGCCCTGACCGGCCTCGTGTTCGGCCCCCTGGGCGCCCTCGTCTACGCCATCGTGCGGCCGCCGGAGTACCTCGACGACGTCCGCGAGCGCGAGCTCGAGATGCGGATGATGGAGCAGCGCCTGGCGAGCGAGGAGCGCTGCCCCTTCTGCCGCACGCCGGCGCGCGAGGACTACCTCGTCTGCCCGACCTGCGGCCGCCGCCTCCGCGCCGTGTGCCACTCGTGCCGCCGGCCGGTCGACCCGCAGTGGCGGGTGTGCCCCTACTGCGAGGCCGAGGTCCACAGCCGGCGCCGGCGAGTTCGAGAACGCCTACAGGTGAGCCGCGCCGTCGCCGCGGCGCTGCGTCTCAAGATCCGGGAGTATCGTCCCGAGGTCCGGGAGGAGTCTGTGGAACGCACGTTCGTCATGGTCAAGCCCAACGGCGTCGCCCGCGGCCTCGTCGGCGACAGTCGTCGCGCGCTTCGAGCGTCGCGGCCTGCGCGCTGCGCGCGATGAAGCTCATGCGCATACCGCGCGAGCTCGCCGAGCGAGCACTACGCCGAGCACCGCGAGCAAGCCGTTCTTCGGCGCGCTCGTCGACTTCATCACCTCGGGGCCGGTCGTGGCCATGGTGCTGGGAGGGCCACGAGGCGATCACGGTGGCGCGTACCATGATGGGCGCGACCGACCCCGTCGAAGCTCGCTCCGGGCACGATCCGCGGCGACTTCGCCTCGGTCATGGCCGAGAACGTCGTCCACGGCTCCGACGGCCCCGAGAGCGCGGCGCGCGAGATCGGCCTCTTCTTCACCGCCGGGGAGCTCGTCTAGGGCGGGACGCCGATGGGCGGCTTCGCGGTCATCCTCGCCTCGCGCTCGCCGCAGCGCGAGGCCATCCTCGGCAGCTCGGGATCCCCTTCGGGTCGTCGTCAGCGCCCACGACGAGGGCGTGCTCTGCCGGCGATCCCGTGCGCGACGGTGGAGCAGAACGCTCTCGGCAAGGCGCGCGACGTGCTCGCGCCACGTGCGCCCTCGAGCCGGGCGAGCTCGTGCTCGGCGTCGACACCGTGGTCGTCGTCGACGGGCGACATCCTCGGCAAGGCCGCCGAGGAGGAGGAGGCGCGCGCTCTCTGCGCCGCCTGGCCGGCCGCCGCCACGAGGTCTACAGCGGCCTCTGCTCTGCGACGGCGCTCGCGAGGCCGTCGGGCACGCCCGCACCGGCGTACGGTTCCGGCCGCTCGACGAGGCCGCCTCGCGCGCTACGTCGCCGCCGGGGAGTGGCGCGAGCGCGCCGGCGCCTACGCGATCCAGGGAGTCGGGTCGGCGCTTGTTGAATCCGTCGAGGGCGACTACTTCAACGTGGTCGGCCTGCCGGTCGCGCTGCTGGTCGAGAGCCCTGGACGGCCTTCGGCGTGGCGCCGTTCTCGTGGGCCTGAGGGCGGCGGCGCGAGCCGCTCGGCCTGGCGCCGCCGCCGTCAGGCCGCCGCGCGGCGAGGCTCGGCCGACGCGTTGCGACGGGCACAACGATGCTCTAGACATGACGGTTGGCGCCTGCGAAAGGAGCACGTCATCGGCGTCTTCGACTTCCTGACCGGCTTCGGTGCCCGCGACATGGCGGTCGATCTCGGCACCGCCAACACGCTCGTCTACGTCCGCGGCCGCGGCATCGTGCTCTCCGAGCCCTCGGTCGTCGCCATCGACCACCGCACGCGGCGAGGTCCACGCCGTCGGCGCCGAGGCCAAGCGCATGCTGGGCCGCACGCCGGCGACGATCAGCGCCGTGCGCCCGCTCAAGGACGGCGTGATCGCCGACTTCGACGTCACCGAGCAGATGCTGCGCCACTTCATCCGCAAGGTCATGCAGAACCGCTGGGCGCACCCGCGCGTCGTCATCTGCGTGCCGTCGGGCGTGACCGGGGTCGAGAAGCGCGCCGTCGAAGAGGCGACCTACTCGGCCGGCGCCCGCTGGGCGACCCTGATCGAGGAGCCCATGGCCGCCGCGATCGGCGCCGGGCTGCCGGTCGCCGAGCCGACCGGCAGCATGATCGTCGACGTCGGCGGCGGCACCAGCGAGGTGGCCGTCATCTCGCTCGGCGGCATCGTCGTCGCGCAGTCGATCCGCGTCGGCGGCGACGAGCTCGACGAGGCGGTCATCAGCTACGTGAAGAAGGAGTACAAGCTGCTGATCGGCAGCCAGACCGCCGAGGAGATCAAGCTCGAGATCGGCTCGGCGTACCCGCTGCCGCAGGAGGAGCAGGCCGAGATCCGCGGCCGCGACCTGGTCACCGGCCTGCCCAAGACCGTCGTCCTCTCGTCCGAAGAGGTGCGCACCGCGCTCGAGGAGCCTACGCAGGCGATCATCGACGCCATCAAGGCGACGCTCGACAAGACGCCGCCCGAGCTGGCCAGCGACATCATGGACCGCGGCATCATGCTCGCCGGCGGCGGGTCGCTCCTGCAGGGCCTGCCCGAGCGCCTGCGCGAGGAGACGCAGATGCCGGTGCATCTCGCCGAGTCGCCGCTGACCTGCGTGGCCGTGGGGTCGGGCAAGTACCTCGAGGAGTTCGATGTGCTCGTCAAGAGCAAACACTACGCGCGGCCGCGAGGGCGGTAGGCGAGCCATCCCGGGCTTGTGAACCGCCGGCGCGCGCTTCGGCGGCGGGTGCTCGTCGTCGCTCCTGCTGCTCGTCTCCATCGCGATGCTCACGCTCTACTTCCGCGAGAGCGAGAGCGGCTTCGCCCACCGCGTGCAGGACACCGCCCTGCGCGTCGTCGCCCCGCTGCAGTACGGCAGCGCGCGCGCCACGCAGCCGTTCCGCGACGCGCTGGAACTGGATCGCCGACCTCTTCCGCGCCAAGTCCGAGAACGAGCGCCTGCGGGCCGAGCTCGACGAGCTGCGCGCCGGCGTCGCCCAGGAGCTCGTGACCCAGGCCGAGAACGACGAGCTGCGCGACCTCCTGGAGATGCAGCGCAAGAAGGTCTTCCCGGCCGACGCGCGTCTCGTGCGCGGCGCGCGTGATCGCCCGTTCGACGACCGCCTGGTACTCGTCGGTCACCATCGACGTGGGCAGTGACCACGGGCGTCGCGCGCTACGACGCCGTGATCAACGGGGAGGGCCTCGTGGGGCGCGTGTCGCGCGTCACCCCGCGGGCCTCGCAGGTCATGCTCATCACCGACCAGCAGAGCTACGTCGACTCCGTCGTCGTCCCCGGCAGCGCGCAGGGCATCCTCGCCGGCAGCGTCACCGGCGACCTCTCACTGCAGTACGTCGACAAGAAGGAGGAGATCGAGGTCGGGCAGTACGTGACGACCTCGGGGCTCGAGGGTTCGCTCTTCGTCAGGGGCATCCCGATCGGCGTCGTCGAGACCGTGGCCGTCCAGGACGTCGACCTCTACCAGTCGCATCACGGTGCGGCCGTTCGCCGACTTCCGCACCCTCGACGTCGTGAGTGGTCGTGATGCCGATGACCCGCCGACAGCCGTCGAGACGACCGAGCGCGCCTGGCCGAGCTGGCCCGACCTGGCCCGGCTGGCCGGCGTGCTGCTCGTCGCCTGGCTCCTGCAGACGACCGTGGCCCCCAACGTGCGCATCCTCGGCGCCAACCCGGACTTCGCCCTCATCATCCTGGTCTGCGTCGGGCTGCTGCGCGGCTCCGAGATCGGCGCCGTGTTCGGCTTCGTCACCGGCACGCTCGTCGCCGTCTCGCTCATGGAGCCTCTCGGCGTGAGCGCCTTCGTCTTCGTCCTGGTCGGGTACTTCGCCGGCCGCTACGCCGAGACGGCCGACCTCTCCACCGGCGTCGCGCCGATGGTGAGCGTCTTCGCCGGCACGCCTGCTGGCCGACATCCTCTTCATCACCACGCAGTACCTGCTCGAGCGGCAGGTGCCGCTGGGGTTCACCTTCACCCGCGTGGTGCTGCCCTCGCTGGTCCTCAACACCCTGCTGGCCGTTCCCTTCTACGTCGCCGTGCGCGTCGCGCTGCGCGGCCCGGGGGTGCTCCGTGCGCACGAGACGGCCTAGACAGCCCGTCCGCCGCGAGCGACCGATCCGCACGGGGCGCGCCGACCAGCCGCTCCTGCTGACGCCGTCGATCGCCCTGCGCGTCGCCGTCCTCGTCGGTATCGCCGTGGTGCTGATCGCGGTCATCCTCTTCCGTCTCTGGTTCCTGCAGATCCTGAGCGCCGGTCACTACGTCGACGAGGCCAACGACAACCGCCTGCGCTCCGTCGAGGTCGTCGCGCCGCGCGGCGCCATCGTCGACCGTGACGGCGAGGTCATCGTCGAGAACCGCCCCGGGCTGGCCGTCGGCATCCGGCCGATGGACGTGCCCGAGGAGGAGTTCGAGGCGGTCACGCGCCGTCTCGCGCCGGGTGCTGCACATGAGGCCGACGAAGATCCGTCGCGAGGTCGAGGAGTACGGCGGCTACCCGTACGACCTCGTGATCCTCAAGGAGGACGTCTCGCGCAGGTTGGTCGGGCGGATCCTCGAGCGCAAGGACCTCTTCCCGGGTGTCGAGGTGCAGCGCAACTACCTGCGCTCGTACCCTCAGGGCGACCTCGCCGCGCACCTGCTCGGCCACCTCGGCGAGATCAGCGCCGAGCAGCTCAAGCTGCCGGCCTACAGGAGCTACGCGGCCGGCGACGTGATCGGCCAGGGGGGCGTGGAGGCCGGCTACGACCGCTGGCTGCGCGGCCGCGACGGGGTGGCGCAAGATCGAGGTCGACGCCTACGGCCGTCCCAAGAGCGAGCGACCCGGTCGGCGGCCGTCTGCCCGAGTCCGGCGACACGCTGATGATGACGCTGGACACCGACGTCCAGGAGGCCGCCGAGAGGGCCGTGCGCTACGGGATCGACCTCGCCCACGCCAACCACGACTGGGCGGCCAACGGCGGCCGCCGCCGTCGTGCTCGACGTGCGCAACGGCGAGGTGCTGGCCATGGCGAGCTACCCGTCGTTCGACCCCGAGGTGTACGTCGGCGGCCTCTCCCCGAAGGACTGGGCCGCGCTCCGCAAACCGTCGGCCAATCAGCCCATCGTCAGCAAGGCCTTCCAGGGTCTGTACGCGACCGGGCTCGACCTACAAGGCGATCGACGCCGTGGCTGCGCTCGAAGAGGGCGTCATCAGCCCGTACACGCGCTTCTACTGCAACGGGCGCTTCCCGTCCTCGGGCGAGCTCGGCAAGACGCACTGGAACTGCTGGCTCCCGGGCGGGCACGGCCACGACAACGTGACCGAGGCGCTCTCCGAGTCGTGCGACGTCTTCTTCTACAACGTGGGCTACGCTGTTCTACCGGCGCCCCGGCTCCGAGCTCGCGGAGTGGTCGGTGCGGCTCGGCCTGGGGCGCCCCACGGGGCTCGACATCCCCGGGGAGGCGGCCGGCCTCGTGCCGACGCCCGAGTGGCGGCAGGAGTACTTCGAGACCGAGATCGACAAGATCTGGAAGCCGGGCAACTCGGTCCTCATGGCGATCGGCCAGGGCGACCTGCAGGTCACGCCGCTGCAGATGGCCGTGGCCTACGCGGCGATCGCCAACGGCGGCAAGGTCGTGCAGCCGCACCTCGCCCTGAAGACGCTCTCCCCGCAGGGCAAGGTGACGCGCAAGTTCGCCTTCGACCCGCGCCGCGACATCGACATCTCGTCGGGCACGCTCGAGCAGGTGCGCACAGGGGCTGCGACTCGCGGCCACGGTCGGCACCTCGGGGCCCGTCTTCGCCGGCTATCCCGTCGCCGTCGCCGGCAAGACCGGCACCGCCGAGGTCTACGGCAAGGGCGACTACGCCTGGTACGCGAGCTACGCCCCCTACGACGATCCCCAGTACGCGGTCGTCGTCATGGTCGAGCAGGGCGGCCACGGCGGCGCCGTGGCCGCCCCGGCGGCGCGGATGATCTACGACGCGCTCTTCGACCTCGACACCGGGCTCTCGACGGGCGCCACCGGGACGGACTGACCGTGGGCTGGCGGGGCTACCTGCGGCACCTCGACTACCTGCTGCTCGCGATCACCGTCGCCGTGGTGGCCTTCGGCATCGTGGTCGTCTACTTCGCCACCCACCAGGACGTCGAGGGGCAGCCGGGCTACTACGCCGTCCAGCAGGGCGTGTACGCCGCGCGTCGGTCTGCTCGTCCTGTTCGCGCTGGCGGCGATCGACTACGAGCACTACCGGCGCTGGCAGTGGGCGCTGTACGGGGCGATGGTCCTGTCGATCGCCGCCGTCTATCTCGTCGGCAGCGTGACCCGCGGCTCGCGGCGCTGGATCGAGCTGCCGTTCTTCAACATCCAGCCGTCGCAGTTCGGGCTCTTCCTGCTCACCGTGTGCCTGGGCGCCTTCCTCGTCGACCGCATGGAGCTGCTGGGCTCGCGGCGGATCACCGCCGAGGCGCTGCTCTACGCCGCCGTGCCCGGGGCTCTCGTCTTCTTCCAGCCCGACTTCGGGACGGCCTCGGTCTACGCCGTGCTGGCCCTCGCCCTGCTCTACTTCTACGGCACGCCGCTGGACGCACTTCGCCGTGCTCGCCGGCGTCGCCGCCGGCACCGCGGCCCTCGTCCTCGGGGTCCTGCCCAGACTGGGCATCGACGCTCATCAAGGACTACCAGATGGAGCGGCTCCTCGTCTTCGTCGACCCGGGCCGCGACCCGTCCGGCAGCGGCTACAACATCGTGCAGTCCACGATCGCCATCGGCTCCGGAGCGCTGACCGGGCGCGGCGCGGAGGCCACGCAGACGGCCTTCGACTTCCTCCCCGAGCACCACACCGACTTCATCTTCGCCGTCATCGGCGAGCGCTACGGCTTCGTCGGGGCCTGCGTGCTCCTCGCGCTCTACGGCCTGCTGCTGTGGCGGGCGCTGCGCATCGCCACCCTCTCGCGCGACATGTACGGCAGCATCATGGCGGGAGGGATCGCGGTGATGTTCCTCTTCCAGATGTTCGTCAACATCGGCATGACTATTGGTATCATGCCGGTGACAGGTATCCCGTTGCCCTTCGTGAGCTACGGCGGCGCCGCGATGATCACGTTCCTGATGATGGTCGGTCTGCTGCAGAGCATCCACGTGCGGGCGACCGCCGACCCCAGGGAGCGCCGTGCCCGCCCTTAGCGTCAACCGCATCCTCAAACTGCTCGGCGAGGTACGCGACCGCACGGGCAAGAGCCCGGCGCTGTGCCTCGTCGGCGAGGGAGACGCCCTGTCCGACGTCGCCCGCGCCCTCTCCGAGAGGGCGGGCGACGCCCAGGGCGGCCTGAGCGCCGCCTTCGACGTCCTGCCGCTCGACGGGTTCCCTCGCGACCCGGCTGTGGCCCGGCGCTGGGACATCGTCGTCGTGGTCGCGCCCGAGACGGCGCCGGCCGCGGCGGCGCCGGCCGCCGCGGCGGCCGGCGCCGCGGGGGCGCGCGTCGTCGTCTACGCGCCGCGGGCGGGCTCGCCGGCGGCCGTCGCCCGGCTGCTCGGTGGCGGAGTGTCGCCGTCCGACGTGGCGGTCTCGCTCGGGCGCCCCGGCGACCCGGGTCCGACCCTGGCCGCGCGCCTCGCCGACGCCGCCGCGGACGGGGCGCCGGGCCTCGCCGCGCGGCTCCCGTTCCTGCGCCGCGCCGTCGCCGAGGATCTCGTCCTCAAGGGGGCGCGGCAGAACGCCGTGATCGGTGCCGTCGTCTTCATCCCCGGCGCCGACATGCCGGCCATGACCGCCAACCAGATCCGCATGATCCTGCGCATCGCCCAGGCCTACGACGAGGAGCTGGGCTTTCAGCGGGCGCTCGAGATCCTCTCCGTCGTCGGCGCCGCGTTCGCCATGCGCACGCTGGCGCGACAGTCGCTCACCTACGTCCCGGGCTTCGGCTGGGCGCTCAAGGGCGCCGTCGGCTTCACCGGGACGATCGCCCTCGGCCGCGCCGCCATCGCCTACTTCGAGGCCGGCGCGCCGCTCACCACGACACGGGTGACGAAGCTTGCTCGACAGTTCGACCGCCTCAAGGCACGTCTTCCAGGAGGACTGGCCACCGGATGAGCTAGAAGATCTGCTGGCGCGGGTCGTACGACCCGGGCGCTACGTGGGCGGGGAGTTCAACCTGCGCCGCAAGCCCGGGGTCCGCCCGCGCATCGTGCTGTCCTACCCGGACGCCTACGAGGTCGGGATCTCCAACCCCGGTCTGCAGATCCTCTACGAGCTCGTGAACGACCGCACGCCGGCCGCGGCCGAGCGCGCCTACTGCCCGCTGCCCGACATGGCCGACCTCATGCGCGCCCGCGGCGTGCGGCTCTGGTCGCTCGAGTCTGCAGAGCCGGTGGCCGCGTGCGACCTGTGGGGCTTCACCCTGCCGCACGAGCTCGCCTGCACGAACGTGCTCGAGATGCTCGACCTCGCCGGCGTGCCGCTGCACGCCGCGGAGCGCGGGGAGGGGGATCCGATCGTCATGGGCGGCGGGCCGGCGGTGGCCGACCCCTGGCCCCTGGCGGCGTTCTTCGACGCCTTCTTCATCGGCGAGGTCGAGGGGCGCATGGCGGCGATCGTCGAGGCGCTCGGCGCGCCGACGCGCGCCGAGCGCCTCGCCCGCCTCGCCGCCGTCCCCGGCGTGTGGCTGCCGCATGCCCCCCAGGCCGGCCCGGTCGAGCGCCAGGTGTTCACGGACTTCGCGCGCACGGCGCCGGTCGAGCGGCCGCTGGTGCCGCTCGTCGAGGCGGTGCACGACCGCGTCGTCATCGAGGTGATGCGCGGCTGCACGGCCGGCTGTCGCTTCTGCCAGGCCGGCATCTGGTACCGGCCGGTCCGCGAGCGGCCCGTCGACATGGTCGTCGCGGCGGCCGAGCGCGCGCTTGCGGCGACGGGCTACGACGAGGTCTCGCTCGTCTCGCTGAGCTCCTGCGACTACTCCGGCATCGACGAGGCCGTGCGGCGCATCCGGGATCTGCGCCCCGGCATCCGCGTCTCGCTGCCCTCGCTGCGCATCGACTCGGCGGCGACCTCGCTGGCCGGCTTCGCCGCCGAGCAGCGCGGGTCGGTCACGCTGGCCCCCGAGGCGGGCACGCAGGCGCTGCGGGAGCGCCTGAACAAGCGCGTCGACGAGACGCAGTTCGACGAGGCCGTCCGCGCCGTCTTCTCGGGCGGCTTCACCGGCCTCAAGCTCTACTTCATGATCGGTCTCCCCGGGGAGAGCGACGACGACGTGCTCGGCATCGCGGCGATGGCGGGCGCAGCCGCGCGCCGGGCGAAGGAGATCGCGCGCGGCCGCGCCCGCCTCTCAGTCTCGGTCTCCTCCTACGTGCCGAAGCCGCACACCCCGTTCGAGCTCGAGCCGTTCGCCGGCGAGGCGACGCTGCGCCGTCGTCAGGCGCTGCTGCGCCAGGCGATGCCGCGCCACGTGCGGCTCTCGCTGCACCATCTCGAGAGCTCGCTCGTCGAGGCGACGCTGGCCCGCGGCGGCCCGGGCGCCGACCGCGTGGTCGAGGACGCGTGGCGCCGCGGCGCCCGCTTCGACAGCTGGACCGAGCACTTCGACGAGGCCGCGTGGCGCGCCGCCGCCGCGGCCGCAGGGCTCGCCCTGGGCGAGCCGGCCGGCGACGGGGCGCCGTGGGGCGAGGCCGGCGCCGCCGCGCCCTGGCATGCGGCGATCGACGCCCGCGTGACCCCGGCCTTCCTCGAGGAGGAGCGCCGACGGGCGGCCGAGCCGGCGACGACGGCCGACTGCCGCGACGGGGTCTGCGTGTCGTGCGGTGTCTGCGGCGCCGGCATCGAGATGGAGGTGCTGGCGTGATTCTGGGGTCCGAAGGCACCGTGACGGGGACACGAGGGGAGGTGCCGGCGTGAGGACGTGGCTCGTCAGCTTCGCCCGCCGCGGCCCGGCACGCTACCTGTCGCACCTCGACACGTTACGCGCCGTGCAGCGCACCTTCGCTCGCGCCGGGGTCGGAGCTGGAGCTCTCCGAGGGCATGCGGCCGAAGCCGCGTCTCTCGCTGCCGCTGCCGCTCCCGGTCGGCGCGGCGGCCGACGACGAGCTGGCGGTGGCGCGCGTCACGGACGCCGCGCCGAGCGCCCGGGACGGCCTGGCCGCGCTCAGGCGGCGGCGCCGGAAGGAGTGGAAGTGATCGCACTGCGGGAGTCGCCGCTGCGCGCGCGGCCGCAGCCGCTACGCGCCCGCTACGCCGGCGAGGTCCGCGGGGACGCGGACGCCGTCGCCGCCGCGGTCGAAGCGTTCGAGGAGGGTGAGCCGCCGCGCGTCGTGCGTCGCGGCCCCAAAGGGACGAAGACGGTCGACCTGCGCCGGAGCGTGGGGGCCGTGAGCTGTCGCGCGACGCCCGGCGGGGCGCACCTCGAGTTCGAGGTGCGCTACGACGTCGGCACGGCTGCGCGGCCGCAGGAAGTCATCGAAGTCATCGCGGACAAGGCCGGCATCGAGCCCGTGCTGCATCGCTTGCGCCGGGTCGAGGTCGTGTTCGCCGAAGCGGCGCGTGTACAGCACGCGCCCACACAAAGGAGTGCGAGGACGTGAGACGAGACAAGGACGCCGAGGCCCCCGAGGGGCTGCCGCGCGACCCGACCGAGAGTGCGGGTGAGCCCGGGCAGGACGCGACATCCGGGTCCGCCGAGAGCGGCGACGACACGGCGGGGGGCGCGAGCCCCGCGAGCAAGCGGAGGTCGCGGCGCGGCGGCCGAGGTCGCTCGCGCAAGAAGGTCGAGGCCGGCCCCGAGGCGACGGCCGAGTCGACTCCGGCGCAGGAGACAGCTGCCGGCGCCGAGGGAGTCGCGCGCCCGTCACCGGACGCGGTCGACGCGGCGCCGGAGGCGCCGGTCGGCGGCGAGGCGGCACCGGCGGCACGTCCGCGGCGCCGCCGTCGCAAGAGCGAGACGGTGGCCGTGCCCGAGGTGACGCAGCCTGAGGCGATCGCGGTGACGACGGACGCCGCCGCGAGCGCTCCCGGGCGCGCCGCTGCTCCCGAGGCGGGCGAAACGCTCGCCGCGGAGTCCGGCGTCAGCGACGAGGCAGGGACCAAGCCGTCACGGCGGCGCCGTGGCGGACGACGCAAGAAGACCGCGGACGCCGGTGGGGCTGCCGAGCACGGCGAGTCCGCACCCGGCCCCAGCCTTGACGCCGAGGCCGCCCAGGCGGCCCCCCCGAGGCCGGCGCCGCCGAAGACGCGGAGAAGAAGCCGCGTCGCCGCCGCGGCGGACGGCGCAGGAAGCCATCCGGCGTCGAGGCCGAAGAGCGGGCCGGCGACAAGGTCGCCGGCGACGGCCGGGTCGAAGGCGCGGCCCAGCCCGCGGACGAGGCCGCGAAGGCCGGCGAGCCTGAAGCCGCCGGCGACGGGGCGCGGCCGCGGGTCGGCGGCGAGAGGGCACACGTGGCCGAAGGTGGCGAGGCCGCCGACGAGTCCGCCGCGCCGAAGCGCCGGCGCGGCTCGCGCGGCGGCCGCCGTTCACGCGCCCGCAAGGCGCGTCTCGCGGCCGCCGAGCACGAGGCCCTGGACCGTGCGGCCGCCGAGGTGGCGCCGGACCACGGCGCCCTGCTCCCCGAGGCCGAGATCGCCGAGGGCGCGTTGCCGCCGCTCCCGGCGGCCGGCGCAGCTGCGGAGCCCGCGGCTGAGGCCGTCGCCGTAGCCGGAGCGGCGGCGGGCGACGAGCCGGCGACGAAGCCGGCCCGCAAGAGGGGCCGGCGCGGCGGCCGCAAGGCGGCCGCCGAGGGCGCCGAAGCCGAGACGGCGGGCGCCGTGGAGACCGCAGCTGCGCGTCGGCCTGAGGCCGAGCCGCCGAGGCTCGAGGCGGCGAAGGCTACCAAGCGCGCAAAGAGTGCCAAGGGCGAGAAGCCCGTGAAGGCTGAGAAGCCCGCGCAGGGCGAGAAGCCCACGAGGCCCGAGGCGGCCGAGGGCGCCAAGGCCGAGGGCGCGAAGCCCACGGAGCGGCCCAAGCGCCGCGAGCGCGGCCGCCCCAAGGCGATCGTGCGCGAGAACGCGGAGCTGGCGGCGAGGCCGCCGAGCGACCGCGCGGCGGTCGGCGTCTCCGGCGCCGAGCCGGTCGAGCACAAGATCATCCTCGTCAGCGAGCAGCGCAACGAGGTCCGCGTCGCGCTGGTCGAGGACGGTCATCTGGCCGAGATGTACTTCGAGCGGCCGGGCAAGCCGTCCTACCTGGGCGACATCTATCGCGCCAAGGTCGAGAACGTCGTGCCGGGCATGGACGCGGCGTTCATCGACTTCGGCCTCGAGAAGAACGGCTTCCTCTACGTCGATGAGGTCGAGACCGAGGAGGGCCGTCGCCGCGGGCGTCGCATCGCCGACGTGCTGCGTCCGGGCCAGGAGATCACCGTCCAGGTGATGAAGGACCCCATGGGCAGCAAGGGCGCCCGCCTCACGACGCACCTCTCGCTGGCCGGGCGCTACCTGGTCTACGTCCCGGGCGGCAGCGGCGTCGGCGTCTCCCGCCGTCTGGGTCAGGGCGAGCGCGAGCGCCTGCGCGAGGTCTCGAAGCAGCTCAAGCCTCGCAACGCCGGCCTCATCGTGCGCACCTACGCCCAGGGCAAGGGGCTCGAGGACCTGCGCCGCGACATGCAGTACCTGTCGCGCCTCTGGTCGCGGCTCAAGAAGAAGGCCGAGACGGTCAAGGCCCCCGGCCTCGTCTACGGCGAGGCCGACATCGCTCTCGAGGTGGCGCGCGACACGTTGAACGAGACCTGCGAGCGCATGCTGGTCGACGACGAGAAGCGCTTCAAGGCGATCAAGGCGTACCTCGAGAAGATCGCCCCCGAGCTCGCCGGGCGGGTCGAGCTGTACACGGGCGATGAGCCGCTCTTCGAGGCCCACGGGGTCGAGGAGCAGATCGCCCGCGCCCTCGAGCGCCGCGTGCCCTTGCCCAGCGGGGGCAACCTGGTCATCGACCACACCGAGGCGCTCACGGTGATCGACGTGAACTCCGGCCGCTTCACCAGCGGGCGCTCCCTCGAGGACACGATCCTCAGGACCAACATGGAGGCCGCCCGCGAGGTCGTGCGCCAGCTGCGTCTGCGCGACATCGGCGGGATCATCGTCATCGACTTCATCGACATGGCGCACGCCCGCAACCGCGAGACGGTGCTGGCCAAGCTCGAGGCCGAGCTCGAGACCGACCGCACGAAGAGCTACGTGGTCGAGCTCTCCCCACTCGGCCTCGTCGAGATGACCCGCCAGAACACGACCGACGGCGCCCGCGGGATCCTCACGCGCACCTGCCAGACCTGCATGGGGAAGGCCCGGGTGCTCTCCGAGGAGACGGTGGCGCTCGCGGTCGAGCGCCGCGTGCGCACACACGCCCGCAAGTCCAACGCCAAGGCCGTGCTCGTCGAGGTCAACCGCGGCGTCGCCGAGCGGCTCGAGAGCGAACGGTCGCCTCAAGCTGCTCGAGCGCGAGACCAAGCGCCGCGTCTTCCTCGAGAGCTCGTCGACCGTGCCCGTCGAGGGCATCCGCATCCTCGCCGAGGGCTCCGTGGCGCACGTGCAGGAGCTGCGCGTGCCGGTGAGCGAGGGGCAGGAGGTCGATCTCGAGCTCGAGTTCGCCCTCACCTACAGCCCGCGTGACGCCGTGGGCTATGTCGAGGGCTACATGGTGATCGTCGAGGGCGGCCGGCCGTACCTCGGCGAGCACCGCCGGGTGCGCATCGCGCGACCGCGCGCACCGGGGCCACCGCGGTGCTGGCGGGGGGCTCGCGTTGACAGGCCTCCCCACGATTGACTACCATCATGGGCCGTTGTCCCGAGGGAGATCCTATGAAGCAGAGTGACGTCGCCTACGCCATCGTGCGCGTGGGTGGTCAGCAGTACAAGGTGAGTGCGGGCGACACCTTCGTCGTCGACCGTGTCGACGCCGAGGAGGGCAAGAGCCTCACTTTCGAGCCCCTGGCCGTGCGCACCGGCGACGGTGAGTACGACGCCGACGCCGCGCGTCACGCCAAGGTCAAGGTCAAGGTGACCGAGCACGTGCTCGGCAAGAAGATCCGCGTCTTCACGTACAAGCCCAAGTCGACCTTCAAGAAGACGCGCGGTCACCGCAGCCGGCTCTCGAAGCTGACCGTCGAGTCGATCACCCTGAAGGCAGAGAAGGAGAAGAAGGGTGGCGCATAAGAAAGGCGCCGGCACCAGCCGCAACGGCCGCGACTCCGAATCCAAGCGTCTCGGCGTCAAGGTCTACGCGGGCCAGGTCGTGCCGGCCGGATCGATCATCGTCCGTCAGCGCGGGACCCGCTTCCGCGCCGGCGCGGGCGCCGGGATCGGCGTCGATCACACCGTGTTCGCCAAGGTGGGCGGCCGCGTGGTCTTCAGCGAGAAGGCCGCCGGGCGCTTCGTCTCGGTCGTCCCCGAGGCCTGACCAGCGCCGGCGAGCGCCGGCCCGCCCGTCATGCTCGACAGGGCCAGCATCTGCGTGCTCGCCGGGCGCGGCGGCGACGGCGCGGTCAGCTTCCGCCGTGAGAAGTACGTTCCCAGGGGCGGGCCAGACGGAGGCGACGGCGCCCCCGGCGGCGACGTCGTGCTCGTCGCCACGCGCCAACTCCAGGATCTGAGCCACTTCCGTCACCGGCACCACTTCAAGGCGCCCGCCGGCGGCCAGGGCCGCGGGGCCGGGCGCCGCGGCGCCGAGGGCGCCGCGCTCGAGGTCGAGGTCCCGGTCGGGACCGAGGTACGCGACGAACAGGGCGCGTTGCTGGCCGACCTCGTCCACGAGGGCGCCCGGGTGCTCGTCGCCCGCGGCGGCGAGGGCGGCCGTGGCAACGTCTGCTTCAAGAGCTCGAAGCGACAGGCGCCGCGCTTCGCCGAGAAGGGCCTGTCGGGCGAGGAGCGCTGGCTCACGCTGACGCTCAAGCTGCTCGCCGACATCGGTCTCGTCGGGCTGCCCAACGCCGGCAAGTCGTCGCTGCTCGCGGCGCTCACCCGGGCGCGGCCGCGCGTCGCCGCCTACCCCTTCACCACCCTGGAGCCGAACCTCGGCGTGCTCGAGCTCGACGAGCGCCGCGCGGTGATCGCCGACATCCCCGGGCTGATCGACGGGGCCAGCGGCGGAGCGGGTCTCGGGCACCGCTTCCTCGCCCACGTCGAGCGCACGGCCGTGCTCGTGTACGTCGTCGACGGCGCCGAGGGCGCGGCCGCCGGCCTGGATGCCGTCGAGACCGTGCGCCGCGAGCTCGGCGCCTTCGCCGCGGCACTCGCCGAGCGGCCCGCCTTGATCGCCATCAGCAAGGCCGACCTGATGGACGCCGCGGCGCGCGACGACGTGGCGCGGGCGCTCCGCGCCCTTCGCCTGGCCGCGCGCCGTCGTCGTCGTGTCGGCGACCAGCGGCGAGCGCCTCGAGGCGCTGGTCGCGGAGCTCGACCGGCTGGTGGCGGCGACCCGGCGCGAAGCGGCCGCCGCGGCCCGTCCTGCCGCCGAGGCGGCCGCGGCCACCGTCCTGCACCCCGGAGCCGAGCGGCTCGAGGCCTTCACGGTCTCCCGCGAGGAGGCCGGGTTCAGGGTGCGCGGCCTGGCTCTCGAGCGGCTGGTCGGCAAGGCCGACATCGAGAACCCGGAGGCGCTCGCCTACCTGCAGGAGGTGATCGAGCGCGCCGGCCTCAACGCCGCCCTGCGGCGGGCCGGCGCCGGGCCCGGCGACACCGTGCTGGTGGGCGAGCGCGAGTTCGAGTTCGCCTGATGGCGCACCGTCGCCTGCGCGCACCCCGTGGTACGCTTGAGCGCGTGTCGAGCGAGGAGGGTGGAGCGTGAAGGTCGACGAGCTGTGCGGCGCGGCGCAGCGTGCGGCGCGTGAGCTGGCCGCGCTGGCGCCCGAGCGCAAGGACGCGGCCCTGCACGGCGTCGCCGAGGCCCTCGAACGCCGCGCCGCCGAGATCCTGCGCGAGAACGAGGAGGACCTGCGCCTCGCCCGCGAGCAGCGACAGCCCGACGCCCTGGTCGACCGCCTGCTGCTCGACGAGGACCGCCTCGCCGAGATGGTCGCCGGCGTGCGCGCCGTGGCCGCGCTGCCCGACCCCGTCGGGCGGGTCGACGACGGCTGGCGGCTGCCGAACGGGCTCGAGCTGCACAAGGTCCGCGAGCCCCTGGGCGTGGTCGCCGTCATCTACGAGGCGCGGCCCAACGTCACCGTCGACGCCGCGGCGCTCTGCCTCAAGACCGGCAACGCCGTGGTGCTGCGCGGCGGCAGCGCGGCCAAGCACTCGAACCGCCTGCTCGCGGAGGTCGTTCAGGGTGCGGTGATCGAGGCGGGGCTGCCGCGGGCGGCGATCGGCTGGCTCGGCCCCGACCGCGCCGAGCTCGACGAGCTGCTCCGACAGCGGGGCCTCGTCGACGTCGTGATCCCGCGCGGAGGGGAAGCACTCAAGGACTACCTGCTCGAGCACAGCCGCATCCCTGTGATCTACGCCGCGGGCGGCAACTGCCACGTGTACGTCGACGCGAGCGCCGACGTCGAGATGGCGACGCGCATCATCGTCAATGCCAAGTGCCAGCGGCCCGGCGTCTGCAACGCCGCCGAGACGCTCCTCGTGCACCGCGACGCGGCGCCGGCCTTCATGCCGGGCGCCGTCGCCGAGCTGAAGCGGCGAGGCATCGAGCTGGTGGTCGACAAGGCGACCGCCGAGCTCCTCGACGACGGCGACCTCAAGCGGGCCAACCGCACCCACTACGAGACCGAGTTCCTCGGCCCCAAGCTGGCGGTGCGCACCGTCGCCGGGCTCGACGAGGCCCTCGAGCACATCGCCACCTACGGCACGCACCACTCCGAGGCGATCGTCACGAGCGACCTCGCGTCGGCGCGGCGTTTCGCGCACGAGGTCGACGCGGCCTGCGTCTACGTCAACGCGTCGACGCGCTTCACCGACGGCGCCGAGCTCGGCCTCGGCGCCGAGATGGGCATCTCCACGCAGAAGCTGCACGTCCGCGGCCCGATCGGGCTCGAGGAGCTCACCTGCGTGAAGTACGTGCTCTGGGGCGAGGGTCAGATCAGAGTATGAACGCTCCCGTGCGCCGGCCCCGCGTCGGGGTGCTCGGCGGCAGCTTCAACCCGCCGCACCTCGGCCATCTCGTGATCGCCTCCGAGGCGTGCTACCAGCTCGGCCTCGAGCGCGTCGTCTTCGTGCCCGCCGCCGAGCCGCCGCACAAGACGGTCGCCGACGCGACGCCGGCCGAGGTCCGCGTCGAGATGGCGAGGCTGGCGGTCGCCGGCGACGAGCGCTTCGCGGTGTCGACCGTCGAGCTGGACCGGGGATTGAAGTACACGGTCGACACGCTGCGCGCGCTCGCCGAAGAGCACGCGGGGGCCGAGCTGGTCTTCATCATGGGCTCCGACTCACTCCTGCAGTTCGAGACCTGGCACGAGCCCCGGGCGATCCTCGAGCTCTGCCGTCTTGCCGTGGCGGTGAGGCCCGGGGACGACGAGCGGCGGCTCGACGAGGTCGCCGCCGGCCTCGGCCGCCGTCGCGCCCTCGTGCTGCGCACGCCGTTGATCGCGGTCTCGTCGACCGAGCTGCGCGGCCGGGTGCGCATGGGCATGCCGCTCACGTACCTCGTGCCGCGCGCGATCGAGGAGTACGTGCGGCGGCACGAGCTGTACGTGGTGCGGTGATCGGCGTCGCCGAGGCCGAGGCGCGGCTCGCCGGCATGTCGGAGAAGCGCGCCGCCCACGCGCGGCGGGTGGCCGGCGCGTGCGCCGAGCTGGCCGCGCGCTTCGGCGCCGACGTCGAGCTGGCACGGCTCGCCGGACTGCTGCACGACGCCTGTCGCGAGTGGGCTCCCGCGGCGCTGCTCGGCGCGGCGCTCCGTCACGGCATCCCCGTCGGACAGCTCGAGCAAGCCCAGCCCGTGGCCCTGCTGCACGGCCCCGTCGCGGCGGCCGAGCTGGCGGAGGAGGGCCTCTGCGAGGCGGCCGCGTCCGCCATCGCTGTCCACACCGTGGGCGCCGCCGGCATGACGACGCTTCAGAAGTGCCTCTACCTTGCCGATTTCTCTGAACCGGGGCGGGAGTTCCCCGGTGTGGGCGAGGTGCGCCGCCTGGCGGAGACCTCGCTGGACGACGCGGTCGCCGAGGCCGCGCGCATGAGTCTCGTGTCCGTGCTCTGCAAGGGACGGGGAATCGCCCTCGGCGGCGTCGAACTCTACAACGAGCTCAATGACAGACTCGGGCGGCTATAGGGTCACAAGACTGAAGGAGCGGCGGCGCGGCAGGCTGCGCCGCTGGCAGTCGCTCGTGCTCTACGTGCTCGCCGGCGTGGTGGCCCTCGGGGCCATTGTCGGGGCGTTGCGCCTCGCCGGGTGGATCGCCGGCGACGATGGAGCCGCGGCCGAGGACCCGGGCTACCTGCTCACCATGACGTTCGGCGTCGACGAGGCCGGGCGGGCTCCCATGGGCCTGCTCACTCTGCGCGCCGGCGATGAGGCTTTCGACGCCTGGACCCTGCCGCGCTCCCTGTTGCTCGCCGGCCCCCAAGGCGAGTACATCATGGCCGGCGACGACTTCGACCACCCCGAGTTCGCCGCCGATCTGGGCCGCGTCCTGCAGACGCCCGTCGACCACGTCGCGCAGCTGCCGCTCTCGGCCCTCGCCGAGCTCGCCGGCGGCGAGCGTCTCGTGTTCACCCTGGAGGAGCCGGCGACGGTCGAGGTCGACGGCATCGGGCGCACCTACGAAGGCAGGGTGCGCCTGCCCGCGGACCAGGTCGTCGACGTGCTGGGCGCCGGGGGGGAGGAGGACGAGGCCCGCGTGGCCTTCGACGCCGCCCTGCTGCGCGCCGTCTTCGACGCCGCCGCGGCGCGCCCCGAGGACGAGCTGGCGGCCTCGGTCGACACCGTCGCGGCGCAGGCCGGCGACGAGCAGGAGCTCGTGCACGACGCGCTCGGCGAGCTGGTCAAGGGTGAGACGTTCATCACCGCGCTGCCCTCCGAGGGCCGAGTCGCCGAGGGCCAGTTCGCGCTCGTCCCCGACGCGGAGCGCATCCAGACGGCCATCAGGCGTCGCGCTCCCGGCTACGACGCGCCGTACACCGTGCTCGTGCGCAACGGGAGCGGCGAGCTCGGCATCGGCGAGCTCGTCGTCGAGCGGCTCGCCGTGCTCGACGTGGAGCTCCCGCCGCCCGACAACGCCGACTCCTTCGACTATCGCGAGACGCAGATCCAGGCCTCGGCCGGCAGCCTCGGGGTGGCCCGCGAGATCCGTGCTATACTCGGCCGCGGCGTCGTGCTCCGCGGCGACCAGCTCCCGCCCGACACCATCATCGTGGTCGTCGGCTCCGACCTCCAGGCAAAGGACTTGCAGTAGCAGAGGACGCACAGCTCGACGCCACGCAGGCCCTGGCGCTCGAGATCGCCGGCCTCGCGGCCGCCAAGAAGGCCGGCGACGTCACCGTCCTCGCGATGAGCGAGGCCGTCAGCTACACCGACTTCTTCGTCCTCGCGACCGGCGCCACCACCCGTCAGACCAAGGCCATCGCCGACGGCATCCTCGAGGGGCTGCGCGCGACGCGGCGACCGGCGCGCGCCGAGGGCGAGCGCGAGGGCGAGTGGATCCTCCTCGACTTCCTCGACGTCGTCGTCCATGTCTTCTCGCCCGCGGCACGCGAGTTCTACCGTCTCGAGGCGCTCTGGGGCGACGTCCCGCGGGTGCCGTTGGCCGGCGACGAGGCCGGCCCCGCGGGTGGGCCCGCGCGCCGCGCCGCCGGCGAGAACGCCTGACCCGGTCCGGGGCGCCCTGAAGCGCGCCGTCGGCGAACACACCCGAGGCCGTCGGGACCGCCTGAAGCTCGCCGTCGGCGAGAACACCCGAGGCGGTCCGCAGGGACTCGGTGCCGGCAGCGGGTGGCGGCCATCTGTCTTCGGACTTCCTCATCACCCTCCGGGACCTTGCGGCGGCGGGGCCGGCGGCGTAAGATACGAACGTATGTTCGTCTCCACACGCGCACTCCTGCACGTCGACATGGACGCCTTCTTCGCCGCCGTCGAGCAGGCGCGGCGCCCCGAGCTGCGCGGCCTGCCGGTGGTCGTCGGCGGCGAGCGCGGCGGCCGCGGCGTCGTCTCCACCTGCTCGTACGAGGCGCGCGCCTTCGGGGTGCGCACGGCGATGCCGATCGGGCAGGCCGAGCGTCTCTGCCCGCAGGCCGTGTTCCTGCCGGTCGACATGGGGGCGTACGTCGCCGCCCACCACCGGCTGGTCGAGCTCTTCCGCGGCGTCACCGACCTCGTCGAGGTCGTGTCGATCGACGAGGCCCGCCTCGACGTCACCGGCTGCCGGCGCCTCTTCGGGCCGCCGCGCACCATCGCCCGCCGCCTGCAGGAGCAGGTGCACGACGCCTGCGGCCTCGGCTGCTCGATCGGCATCGGCCCCAACCTGCTGCTCGCCAAGCTCGCCGCCGAGCTCGCCAAGCCGGGCGGCATCGGCGAGCTCGCCGAGGTCGACGTCCGCGGCCGCCTGCGCGACCTGCCGGTCGCCGAGCTGCACGGTGTGGGGCCGGTCACCCAGGAGCGCCTCGCCGCCCTCGGCCTCACCACCGTCGGCATGCTGCAGGACGTCCCGTTCGCCGTGCTCGCCGCGGCCTTCGGGCGCGGCGCCCACGGCCTCCGCCAGCTCGCCTTCGGGCGCAGCGTGGCGACGCTGCGGCGCGTGCCGGCGGCGCCCAAGTCGGTCGGCCACGAGACCACGTTCGCCGAAGACGTCAACGACGCCGAAGCGCTGCGCCGCACGCTGGTCGCCCTTGCCGACCGGGCCGCCGCCGACGCGCGCCGTCACGGGCTCGCCCCGCACACCGTCACCGTCAAGGTCCGCTTCAGCACCTTCCACACCGTCACGCGGCGGCGCACCTTCGGGCGCCCGCTGGCCACCGCCCCGGCGGTCGCCGCCGCTGCGCTCGGGCTCCTCGACGAGCTCGCCGTCGGGGCGCGCTGGGTCCGCCTCCTGGGCGTCGTCGTGAGCTCGTTCCGGCACGGCGCCTTCCAGCTCACGCTCGACGAGGGCTGGCGCGAGGTCGCGCTCGCCGAGGCGGTCGACCGCGTGCACCGGCGCTACGGGTCCCGGGCCCTGCGCCTGGCCGGGGGCCTGGGCGGCGGCGCTTCGGGCCTCGCCGGCAGCGTCGCCGGGGGGCCCGTCGACCCGCCCGCCGCGCGCGCGTGAGCCGCCGCGCTCCTGTGCTAGACTCCTTGGCTCTGGACGCACGCCATGAGGCGCCCGCCTGCCCGTCGCCGGCGCGCGCCGTCCGACCACGAGGAGAGGCAAGTGAACGACCCGGCGAAGATCAGGAACGTCGCCCTTGTCGGCCACCGCGGCACCGGCAAGACGTCGCTCTTCGAGGGGCTGCTCTACAAGACGGGGGTCACCAACCGGCTGGGCCACGTCGCCGACGGCACCACCGTCTCCGACTGGGACGACGACGAGAAACGTCGCCAGCTCAGCCTCTCGGCCGCGCTGGCTCACGTCGAGCACGACGGCCTCACCTTCAACTTCATCGACACGCCCGGCGACTCGAGCTTCCTCGCCGACGCCATCGCCTCGGTGCACGTCGTCGAGACGGCGCTCGTGGTCGTCAACGCGGTGCTCGGTGTCGAGGTGCAGACCGAGCGCCTGTGGGCGCGCGCCGCCGAGCGCGGCCTCGCGCGCCTCTTCTTCTGCAACATGCTCGACCGCGAGCGCGCCGACTTCGACACCGCCGTCGCCGCCCTGCAGGAGGCCTTCGGCCAGCAGGTCGTCGCCGTCCATCTGCCGATCGGGCGCGAGCACGAGCTCAGCGGCGTCGTCGACCTGCTCACCATGAGGGCCTACACCTACGCCGACGGCAAGACGAAGGCCGGCGACGTGCCGGCTGAGCTCGCCGACGCTGCGGCCGCGGCGCGCGACAAGCTCGTCGACGCCGTGGCGAGCACCAACGACGACCTCGCCGAGAAGTACCTCATGGAGGAGGAGATCGGCGAGGCCGAGCTCAAGCAGGCGTTCGCCGACGCCGTCGCCGGCGGGCAGATGTACCCGGTCGCCGCCGGCTCCGCCACCCACCTGATCGGCGTCGACCTGCTGCTCGACCTGCTCGCCCTGGCGCCGGCGCCGTCCGCCGTGCCGGCGCCCATGGCCGCCGGCGCCGACGGCGCCGACGTCGTGCTCGAGAGCGACGCCGGCGCCCCGATCGCCGCCTTCGTCTTCAAGACCCTCGCCGACCCGTTCAGCGGGCACATCAACGTCTTCCGCGTGTTCCAGGGCTCGGTGGCCGGCGACAGCACGGTCGTCGTCTCCCGTGACGGCCACAAGGAGCGCCTCGGCCAGCTCCTCAAGCCGCAGGGCAAAGAGACGAAGCCCGTCGACGCTCTGGTCGCCGGCGACATCGGCGCCGTCGCCAAGCTCAAGGACGTCGTCACCGGCGACGCCCTGTGCGCCGAGGGCGCGCCCGTCACCTTCCCGGCGATCGAGTTCCCCGCGCCGCTCATGTCCTTCGCCGTCTCGGCCAAGAGCAAGGGCGACGAGGACAAGGTCATGCAGGCGTTGCGGCGGCTCGCCGAAGAGGACCCGATGCTCGACGTCCACCGCGACGCCCAGACCGGCGAGACCATCGTCGCCGGCATGAGCCAGGTCCACGTCGAGGTGATCGTCGAGCGCATGAAGCGCCGCTTCGGCGTCGAGGTCGACCTCAAGCCGCCGCACGTCCCGTACCGCGAGACCGTCCGCGGCACGGCCAAGGCCCAGGGCAAGCACAAGAAGCAGACCGGCGGCCGGGGGCAGTTCGCCGACACCTGGATGGAGATCTCGCCGCAGCCGCGCGGCGAGGGCTTCGACTTCGTCGACAAGATCGTCGGCGGCGCCATCCCGCGCAACTTCATCCCCGCCGTCGAGAAGGGCGTACGTGCCGCGATGGCCGACGGGTTCCTCGCCGGTTACCCCGTGGTCGACGTCCAGGTCAAGCTCTACGACGGCAAGCACCACCCCGTCGACTCGAGCGACATGGCCTTCCAGATCGCCGGCTCGATCGGCTTCAAGGCCGCCGCCGAGAAGGCCCAGCCGGTGCTCCTCGAGCCCATCATGAACGTCGAGATCACGGTGCCCGAGGAGAACGTCGGCGACGTCATCGGCGACCTCAACTCGCGGCGCGGCCGCGTGCTCGGCACCACGCCGCGCGGCCACAGCAACGTGGTCGCCGCCGAGGTCCCGCTGGCCGAGATGCTCACCTACGCCCCCGATCTCACCTCGATGACCGGTGGCAGGGGTGACTACACGATGGAGTTCCTGCGCTACGAAGAGGTGCCCGCCCACATCGCCCAGAAGGTGATCGACGACGCCAAGAAGGAGCGCGAAGAAGCGCAGAAGGGGTGAGGCGCGAGGCCGCGCGAAGGAGGTGGTGTCCCCGTGTCCGGGCACTCCAAGTGGTCCACGATCAAGCACAAGAAGGGCAAGGAGGACGCCAAGCGCGGGCAGCTGTTCTCGAAGCTCGCGCGCGCCATCCAGGTCGCCGCTCGTGAAGGCGGGGCCGACCCGCTCACGAACGCCGCTCTCTACACCGCGATCGAGAAGGCGAAGACCTACTCGATGCCCAAGGACAACATCGAGCGCGCCGTGCAGCGCGGCGCCGGCAAGGGCGCCGGCGAGGACTTCGAGGCGATCGTCTACGAGGGCTATGGGCCGAGCGGCGTCGCCATCATCGTCGAGGTGCTGACCGACAACCGCAACCGCTCGGCGGCCGACGTGCGCTCCATCTTCTCCAAGCACGGCGGCTCGCTGGCCCAGCCCGGCGCCGTCGCCTGGATGTTCGAGCGCCGTGGCTCGATCGTCGTCGACGCCACCCGCTTCGACGAGGACGAGGTCATGCTCGCCGCCGTCGAGGCGGGCGCCGACGACGTCGTCCAGGACGGCGACCAGTTCGAGGTGCTCACCCAGCCGACCGAGTTCGTCGCCGTACGCGACGCCATCGCCGCGGCCGGCGTCGAGTACGAGCAGGCCGAGCTCACCATGGTGCCCAAGACGACGGTCCGCCTCGACGAGGGCGACGCGCGCAAGACGCTGAAGATCGTCGACGCGCTCGAGGACTCGGACGACGTCCAGGAGGTCTACGCCAACTTCGACATCCCGGCCGACGTCCTCGAAGCCCTGGCCGGCTGAGGGCCGGGGCGGGCCGTGACGGGCGGGGGCCGGTGATGATCGTCCTCGGGTTCGACCCGGGCACGGCGAGCACCGGCTGGGGCGTGGTCGAGCAGCAGGGCAACCGGCTGTGCTCGCTGGGTCACGGGTGCATCGTCACCTCGCCGCGCGAGCCGACCGTCCGCCGCCTGCGCCGCATCCACGACGAGGCCGCCGCGCTCATCCGGCGCTTCGGCCCCGACGTGGTCGTCATCGAGGAGCTCTTCGTCAACGCCAACACGCGCACGGCCCTGGCCGTCGGCCAGGCGCGCGGGGTGCTCATGCTGGCCGCATCCGACCTGTCGTCGCCGCCCTACGAGTACTCGCCGCTCGAGATCAAGCGTGGGGTCACCGGCTACGGGCGCGCCACCAAGGTGCAGGTCCAGGAGATGACCAAGGTGCTGCTGGGGCTCAAGCGCATCCCGCAGCCCGACCACGCCGCCGACGCCCTCGCCGTGGCGATCTGCCACGCGCACAGCCACGGCGACGGCGTGCCGCTGGCGGCACGCAAGGGGCGGCAGAAGTGAGCCGGGGCGCATCGTGATCGCCCACGTCAGGGGTGTGGCCACCGCCGTCGCGGCCGACCGCGCCGTCATCGCCGTCGGCGGCGTCGGGCTCGAGGTCTTCGCCGCCGGGCGCACCCTGGCCCGCCTCGCCGGGCGGCTGGGCGAGGAGGTCGAGCTCACGACCTACCTGCACGTCCGCGAGGACGCCCTCCAGCTCTACGGCTTCGAGTCGGCGCGCGAGCGCGCGCTCTTCCTCGCCCTCATCGGGGTCAGCGGGGTCGGGCCCAAGGTCGCCCTCGCGGTGCTCTCCGGCTACCCGGTCGACGAGCTCGAGCTCGCCGTGGCGCGCGACGACGTGAAGAAGTTCGAGTCCATCCCCGGGATCGGCAGGAAGCTCGCCCAGCGGCTCGTCGTCGAGCTCGGCGACGTGGTCGCGGCCGGCGCGCCCGTCGCCGGGGCGCCGGCCGGTGGGGCCGTCGACACCTTCGTGGCGGCGCGGTCGGCGCTGCAGAACCTCGGCCTGAGCCTGCGTGAGGCCGAGGAGGCGCTGCGCGGGGCGCCGCCCGACGCGCCCGTCGAGGAGCTCGTGCGCTTCGCCCTCAGCGCGGCGAAGGAGGCCACGTGAGCCGCCGCCCGGTAGAACGCCTCGCCGACCCCAACGAGCGTGTCGACGAGCTCGAGGCCGAGCTCACGCTGCGGCCGAAGCGCTTCGCCGACTTCGTCGGCCAGCTCGTCGCCAAGGAGCAGCTCGAGATCTTCGTCCAGGCGGCGAAGAACCGCGGCGACACCCTCGACCACGTGCTGATCGCCGGGCCACCCGGCCTCGGCAAGACGACGCTCGCCGGCATCATCGCCAACGAGCTCGGGGTGGGGATGCACACCACGTCGGGGCCCGCCCTCGAGCGCAAGGTCGACGTCGCCGGTCTGCTCACCAACCTGCAGGAGGGCGACGTCCTCTTCGTCGACGAGATCCACCGCCTCAACGCCGCGGTCGAGGAGGTCCTCTACCCGGCCATGGAGGACTACGAGATCGACATCATGATCGGCGAGGGGCCGGCGGCGCGCAGCATCCGCATGCAGGTGCAGCCCTTCACGCTCATCGGGGCGACGACGCGCACCGGCCTGCTCACGACGCCGCTGCGCGACCGCTTCGGCGTCTGGCAGCGCCTCGAGTACTACGAGACCGACGAGCTCGCCCAGATCGTGCGCCGCTCGGCCGGGATCCTCGGCGTCGCCGTCGACGACGCCTCCGCTGCCGAGATCGCCGGCCGCTCGCGCGGCACGCCGCGCGTCGCCAACCGTCTGCTGCGCCGCGTGCGCGACTTCGCCGAGGTACGTCATGAAGGCGTCGTCGAGCTCGAGATCTGCCTCGCGGCGCTGCAGCTCTTCCAGGTCGACGCCGAGGGCCTCGACCGTCTCGACCGCGAGATCCTCTGCACGATCGCGCAGAAGTTCGACGGCGGCCCGGTCGGCGTCGAGACCTTGGCGGTGGCGCTCGGCGAAGAGGCCGACACGCTGCAGGACGTGTACGAGCCGTACCTCATCATGCAGGGCTTCCTCAAGCGCACCCCGCGCGGCCGCGTGCTCACCCGCTCCGGCTTCGCCCACTGCGGCATGAAGGCGCCGGGGGAGGGCGGGACGCTCTTCGAGTGAGTACGAGCGGCCCTCGGGCGGGCAGCGCGCCGCGCTCGGCCCGGCGGCCCGGCGAGGGCGAGCCGACGCCGGGGCGGCTGCGGCGGCGACTATAATCGTCCCATGGACGAGCTCCTGCTGCACGCCTGCTGTGGCCCCTGCTCGACCGTCGCCGTGCCGGCGTGGCGCGAGCGAGGTCTCGAGCCCGTGGCCTGGTTCCACAACCCCAACATCCAGCCCGGCGGTCGAGCTCGAGCGAAGGCTCGAGAGCCTGCAGCGCTTCGCCCGCGCTGCCGCGCTCGAGCTGGTCGTCGAGGAGCGGCCGCGGTCGGCGGGGCCGTGGGGCGAGTGGCTCGCCGGCCTGGCTGACGCAAACCCCGACGAGCGCTGCGCCGCCTGCCTCGGCCTGCGCCTCGGCGAGGCCGCGGCGGCGGCCGCCCGGCTGGGCTTCGCCCGCTTCTCCACCACCCTGAGCGTGAGCCCCTGGCAGCGCCACGACCTGATCCGCACGGCCGGCGAGGCCGGGGCGGCGGCACACGCCGTCGACTTCGTGTACCTCGACCTTCGCGCCTCCTACCGGGCGAGCTACGCCGAGAGCCGTCGCCTCGACCTCTACCGCCAGCCCTACTGCGGCTGCGCGGCGAGCAAGTGGGAGGCGTGGCAGGAGCGCGCGGCTCGGCGGCGCGCACGCGACGGGTCCGCCGCCGCCCCGGCGGGCGATGGGCGCGTCCGGGCGGGGGACGAGCGCGCCGCCGCGGACGGCGAGGGTCGGTGAGCGCGGCGCGCGGCCAGCTCGATGCGACCGCCCGGGGCGAGCCCGCGACGGCGACGACGCTGTGCCTGGCCGACCTCGACTACGAGCTGCCGCCGGGGCTGATCGCGCAGCGACCCGTCGAGCCGCGCGACGCGGCTCGGCTGCTCGTCGTCGACCGGTCCTCCGGACGACTGCAGGACCGCGCCGTGCGCGACCTCCCGGGCCTGCTGCGCCGCGGCGACCTCCTGGTGCGCAACGACACCCGCGTCTTCCCGGCGCGCGCCTTCTTCAGGCGCGCGAGCGGGGGCCGCATCGAGGTGCTGTTCCTGCGGCCGCTCGACGTGGTGGCGACGGAGACCCGGCTCAGCGCCGAAGCGCCGGCCGCCGGCGCGGACGACACGGCCGCGACCGGATGCGGCGCCGGCCCCGCGCCGGCCGCCGGCCCCTCCGGCGAGCGCTGGGAGGCGCTCGTGCGCGGGCGGCCGCGGGCCGGCGAGGAGCTCGCCGGCGACGGGCCGGCCGCCGCCTGGCGCCTCGTGTGCGAGGAGTCCGCTCGGCGACGGGCGCTGGACCGTTGCGAGCCTCGGGGAGCAGCCCGTGCTGGACCGGCTCGAGGCCTTCGGCCAGACGCCGACGCCGCCGTACATCCGCGCGCCGGTCGCCGACCCCGGGCGCTACCAGACCACCTACGCCCGCCACACGGGTTCGGCGGCGGCACCGACCGCCGGCCTGCACTTCACGCCCGCGCTCGACGGGCGGCTCGCCGCGGCCGGGGTCGAGGTGGCCGCCCTCACGCTCCACGTCGGGCTGGGGACGTTCAAGCCCCTGCACGAGGAGAGCCTCGCCGACAACCGCCTGCACAGTGAGGCCTACGAGGTCGAGGAGGCGGTCTGGCGGCAGGTGCGGGACGCCCGCGCCGCGGGCCGCCGCGTGGTCGCGGTCGGCACCACTACGGTACGCGTGCTCGAGCACCTGGCGCTGGGAGGCCCCTTGCGCGGCGAGACCGGTCTCTTCATCACGCCGGGCTTCGCGCCGCGCGTGGTCGGCGCGTTGCTGACCAATTTCCACCTGCCGCGGACGAGCCTGCTGGCCCTCGTGATGGCGTTCGCCGGCGTCGAGCAGACGCGGGCGGCGTACGAGCACGCGGTGCGCGAGCGCTACCGCTTCTTCAGCTTCGGCGACGCGATGCTGGTGGTGTGAGGCAGCGATGACCGAGGCTCCGGAGTACCGGGCGAAGGGGTTCTCGTTCACGGTCGAGGCGGCCGACGGGCGTGCCCGTGTCGGCCGCCTCGAGACGCCGCACGGCGCGGTCGAGACGCCGTGCTTCATGCCCGTCGGCACCAAGGCGACGGTCAAGGGGGTGGCGCCGCGCGACCTCGCCGCCGTCGGCGCCGGGATCGTGCTCGCCAACACGTACCACCTCTACTTCCGCCCCGGGGCCGAGATCGTCGCCCTGCACGGGGGGCTGCACGGGTTCATGCAGTGGCCGGGGCCGATCCTCACCGACTCCGGCGGCTTCCAGGTGTTCAGCCTCGCCGACACGCGCCTCGTGACCGACGACGGGGTCGAGTTCAGCTCGGTCTACGACGGCTCGCGCCACGTCTTCACGCCGGCGCTCGCCATCGAGGTCCAGGAGCGCCTGGGGGCCGACATCGTGATGTGCTTCGACCAGTGCGCGCCGGGGATGCTGCCCCGCGACGAGCTGGTCGCCGCGGTCGAGCGCACGACGCGCTGGGCGGCGGCCTGCAAGGCGGCTCACGGCCGCCGCGACCAGCTTCTCGTCGGCATCGTGCAGGGCGGGGTGGACGAGGAGCTCCGCCGCCGCTCGGCGGCGGAGCTCCTCGGGATCGGCTTCGACGCCTACGCCGTCGGCGGCCTCTCGGTCGGCGAGCGCGGCGACGAGATGCTGGCCACCGTCGAGCTCATGGACGAGCTCCTGCCGCGCGACCGCCTGCGCTACTTCATGGGCATCGGCGACCCCGCGGGGCTGATCGAGGTGATCCGCCGCGGGGTCGACGTCTTCGACTGCGTCCTGCCGACGCGCATGGCCCGCACCGGCACGGCACTCACGGCCGACGGCCGCCTCAACCTGCGCAACGCGCGCTTCGCCCGCGACCTGCGCCCGCTCGACGAGGGTTGCGACTGCCCGGCCTGCGCCGGCTTCACGCGCGCCTACCTGCGCCACCTCGTGCTGCAGAAGGAGATGCTGGCGGCGCAGCTCTTGAGTCTCCACAACCTGCGCGTTCTGATACGATTGACCGAGCGAGCCCGTGCGGCGATCCGTGCGGGCGCGTTCACAGAGTTCGCAGAGTCGGTCACGGCGCGCTATCGCGCAGGAGGTTGAGTCCGATATGAGCCACAGCCCCAGTACTCCTCGTCTACTTCCTGATCTTCATCGGCCTCTTCTACTTCCTCGCCATCCGCCCGCAGCGCCGACAGAAGACGGCGCACCGCGAGATGATGGCCATGATGAAGCGCGGCGACGAGGTGGTCACCATCGGCGGCATGTTCGGCACCGTGCGCAAGATCGGCGACGACTGGATCGAGCTCGAGGTCGGTCGCGGCACCCGCGTGCGCTTCCTCAAGCGCGCCGTCTCCCAGATCGTCAGTGAAGAGGAAGACGACGAGGAGGAGTACGTCGGCGACGAGGAGTACGACGAGGATCTCGAGCTCGAGGCCGGCGCCGAGGACGAGGGCGACGAGGAGCTCGCGGCCGAGGACGAAGAGGAGCTCGTGGCCGAGGGCGAAGAGGTCGCGGTCGACGACGAAGCCCTCGAGGTCCCCGACGCCGAGGAGCCCGAAGCCGGCGAGGAGGGCGACGGGCAGAAGGCCTGACGCACGGGGCGTCGATGTCGATCGCCTGGTCATGAAGGGTGCACGCGGCGAGCCCCACAGTCCCCTGTGGGGCTCGCCGCGTGCAGGGATTCTTCGAGCCGGGGCGAACTCAGCCCTGACGTGGTGGCAACAGAGGAGCGGGACCCCATGACGCACGTCATCGCCTTCGCCAATCAGAAGGGCGGCGTCGCCAAGACCACCTCGACGGTCAACCTCGGAGCCGCCCTCCGTGAGCACGGCCTGCGCGTGCTGGCCGTCGACATGGACCCCCAGGGCAACCTGACCATGAGTCAGGGGGTCGACACCGAGAGCCTCGAGACGAGCATGTTCGACGTGCTCGTGCACCGTACGCCGATCGAAGAGGTCATCTACGAGCGCGAGCTCGACGTGGCGGCCTCGACGATCGACCTCGCCGGCGCCGAGATGGCGCTCGCGCAGATGATCGGCCGCGAGCGCGCCCTGCAGCGCGCCCTCGAGCCGGTCAAGGAGCGCTACGACTACATCCTCATCGACACGCCGCCGTCGCTCGGTCTGCTGACGATCAACGCCCTCACGGCGGCGGAGGGCGTGATCGTGCCCGTGCAGTGCGAGTACCTCTCGCTGCGCGGCCTGCTGCAGCTCGAGCGCACCCTCGAGATGATCCGCGAGAACCTCAACCCCAACGTCAAGATCAAGGGCATCCTGCCGACGCTCTTCGACGCCCGCACGCTGCACGGCAGGGAGTCGATCGAGGTGCTGCGCGAGAACTTCGGGCCGCTCGTGTTCGACACCGTGGTGCGCAAGACGATCAAGTTCGCCGAGGCGCCGGTCATCGGCAGCTCGGTCCTCAAGTACGACCCCAAGGGGAGAGGGGCAGAGGCGTACCGCGCCCTGGCGCGGGAGGTGCTCAATGGCCGAGCGACCTAGCATGAAGGACGGGCTCAGCGAGCTCTTCCGGCGCACCAACGACAGCGTGCGGCCGGCAGACCCGCTGGGCGCCGACCAGGCGGTGAAGGGCCGGCCCTACGTCACGACCATCAAGGTCGTCGGCGTGGGCGGCGCCGGCACCAACGCCGTGAACCGCATGGTCGACACCGGCGTGAAGGGCGTCGAGTTCATCGCCGTCAACACCGACGTGCAGCAGCTCGACGTGTGCGACGCCGACGTCAAGATCCACATCGGCCAGGAGATCACCCACGGCCTCGGCGGCGGCGCCGACCCCGAGGTGGGGCGCGAGGCCATGGAGGGCTCCCGCGACCAGCTCAAGGCGGCGCTGCGCGGCGCCGACCTCGTCTTCGTCACCGCCGGCGAGGGCGGCGGCACGGGGACCGGCGCCTCGCCGGTCATCGCCGCCATCGCCCGGCGAGCTCGGCGCCGTGACCATCGCCATCGTCACCAAGCCGTTCTCGTTCGAGGGCCGGCGCCGCATGGACCAGGCGAGCGTCGGCATCGACGAGCTGCGCGCCGTGGCCGACACGGTCATCTCGATCCCCAACGACCGCCTCCTCGAGGTGATCGAGCGCAACACGTCCGTGGTCGAGGCCTTCCGTCACGCCGACGACGTGCTGCGCCAGGGCGTGCAGGGCATCACCGACCTCATCACCGTGCCCGGGCTCATCAACCTCGACTTCGCCGACGTGCGCACCATCGTCAAGGACGCCGGCACGGCCCTCATGGGCATCGGCGTCGGGCGTGGCGAGAACCGGGCGCACGACGCCGCCGACGCGGCCATCAACTCGCCCCTGCTCGAGACCTCGATCGAAGGCGCCAAGGGCATCCTGCTCAACATCACCGGCGGCGCCGACGTGTCGCTGTACGAGGTCAACGACGCCGCCGGCCTCATCGCCGACGCGGCCGACGACGACGCCAACATCATCTTCGGCGCCGTCGTCGACGAGCGCCTCGAGGGCACCATGGCGGTCACCGTGGTCGCCACGGGATTCGGCGAGGGCGCGGCGCGGCGCGAGGCGCCGCCGGCCGAGGCCGGCCCGCGCGCCACGGGCCGCGGGCGCGAGCCGGAGGGCACGCCCTTCGAGCGTCCGCCGCGCTACGACGGCGACTTCGACATCCCGTCCTTCGTCCGCCAGCCCGAGGAGTGACGGGCGTGACTCCCGGCGCGACGGCGGTCGACCTCGAGGCGACCGTCGCCCCCTCCGAGCGGCTGGAGCTCGACCTCGACGTCTTCGACGGGCCGTTCGACCTGCTCGTCACCCTGATCCTCAAGGACGAGATCGACATCTGGGAGGTGCGCGTCTCGCGCATCATCGCCGAGTACGTCGTGCGCCTCGCCGAGCGCGAGGAGTTCGACCTCGACGCGACCTCGCAGTTCGTGCTCCTGGTCGCGGCGCTGCTCGAGATGAAGTCGCGCCTCCTCCTCGAGCAGGACGTCGAGGAGGCGCTCGACGAGCTCGACCCCGAGGAGGCGGCCCGCGAGCTGCTCGCCCGTCTCGTGCGCTACGGCCAGTTCCGCAACGCCGGCGACCACCTCGGCGAGCGCTGGGCCCTGCACGCGGGGCGGCTCTACCGCGCGGCGCCCGTGCCGGCCGCGCTGCTCCGCCGGCCGGCCGACGGCGTCGTCCTGCCGGCCGGCATGCTCGTCGCGGCCCTCGTGCCGCTGCTCGAGGAGCCGCCGCGACCCGACACGAGCCACCTCGCCGACCTCGCGGTCTCGCTCGTCGGCGAGTTGCGGCGCCTGCGTACCATCCTCGACGCCGACGGGAGCTTCAGCTTCCACCAGGTGGCTCCGCAGAGCCGCCTCGAGCGCGCCCTCACCTTCTTCGCCCTGCTCGAGCTGCACGCCCAGGGCGAGGCGCGCCTGCGGCAGCGGCGCGCCTTCGACGACATCGTCGTCACGCGCGTCGCGCCGGCCCCGGCGTGAAGGGGCGACCCTCGCTGCGCGGCCGGGGTGACGGCAGCGGCGCCCCTGCGGTAGCATCGTGTGACCGAACTCGCGATTGCCATGGACCTTCTCTCACGGCGCCTCGAGGCGCTCCTGTTCATCTCGTCCCGGCCCGTCGCCACGACGGAGCTGGCCGCCGCCTGCGATTCGAGCGAGGCCGACGTGACGGCCGCCCTCGGCGCGCTGCGCGCCGAGTACGCCGGCGGCCGTCACGGTCTCGAGCTCGCCGCCGTCGGCGGCGGCCACACGTTCGTCGTGGCCGACGACTGTGCCGACGCCGTCCGCGGGCTCACCGGCGCGCAGCGCCCCGACGACCTCACGCCTGCCTTGCTGGAGACGCTCGCCGTCGTCGCCTACCTGCAGCCGGCGACGCGCGCCGATGTGGCCGAGGTGCGCGGCGTGTCCTCGGAGTGGGCCTTGGCCGCGCTCGAGGAGCGCGGGATCGTGGAGCAGTGCGGCCGCTCCGAGGCGCCGGGATCGCCGATCCTCTACGGCACCACAGGGCGCTTCCTCAAGCTCTTCGGCCTCAAGGACCGCGACGCCTTGCCCGAGCTCGAAGGCTTCGCCCTGGGCCCGGACGACGTCGAGGCCCTGCGCCGGCGCCTCGTGAGCAACGCGGAGCGGCGCCGATGAACCCCATGAACCTGGTCGTGTACCTGGCCCGCGCCGGCCTCGGCTCACGGCGCTCGTGCGACGACCTCATCAAGTCGGGCGCGGTCACGGTCAACGGCGAGGCCGTGACCTTCCCGCGCCACAAGGTCACCGAGGGCGACACGGTCGCCGTCGACGGGACGGTCGTCGAGCCCCGCGAGCTGCGCTACGTGCTGCTGAACAAGCCGCGCGGCGTGGCCAGCACGCGCAGCGACCCGCACGCCGAGCGCGTCGTCGTCGACCTCGTGCCCAACGGACGCACCCTCTTCCCGGTCGGGCGCCTCGACCTCGAGACCACCGGCCTGCTGATCCTGACCAACGACGGCGTGCTCGCCAACCGCCTGCTGCACCCGCGCTACGGCGTCCCCAGGAGCTACGTGGCGCGCGTGCGCGGCAAGGTCACGCGGCGCGCCCTCGCCGCCCTGCGCGCCGGCGTCGAGCTCGAGGACGGTCTCACCAGCCCCGCCGAGGTCGATCTCAAGAAGCAGAGCCAGAAGACGGCCCTCATTGAGATCACGATCCACGAGGGCCGCAAGCGCCAGGTCCGGCGCATGCTCTCCGCCGTCGGCCTGCCGGTCGAAGAGCTGCACCGCCACCGGCTCGGCCCCCTCACCGACAAGGGTCTCGACAAGGGGGCCTTCCGCGAGCTCAACGGCGACGAGGTCGACGCCCTGCGCCGGGCGAGCGAGCAGATCCAGGGGGCGATCGAGGAAGAGCCTATCGGCGACCCCGTCCCGCTTGCCGCGGAGCCCGTCGCGACCCCGCGGCCCGTGGCCGCGCCGACGCCGACGACGCCCGGGCCGTCGCCGGCCGAAGAGCCCGAGCCGTCGCCGGCCGAAGAGCCCGAGCCGTCGCCGGCCGAAGAGACCCGAGCCGTCGCCGGCCGAGGAGCCCGAGCCGTCGCCGGCCGAAGCGCCCGAGGCCGAAGAGACGCTCGCCGGCGACGAAGAGGCCGAGTCCGCGCCACCGCCGGCCCACGATGCGGACGGACCCGTGGCCGGCGCCTGACGGCGGGGAGCCGCGAGGTGCCGCGGGCGGTCGCCGCCCCGGGCGGTGTATACTCTCAGGCTCGACGCAGCCTCAGACCCGAGAGGACGTACGACCGGTGCCCGACCCTGTGACGACCGATGTTCGCCTGCGCGCCATCCGCGGCGCGATCACCGTGGCCGGCGACACCGGCGACGAGATCGCCGACGCGACGGGAGAGCTCCTCGCCGCGATGCTCGAGCGCAACGGGCTCGCCGTCGACGACATCGTCAGCGTCGTCTTCACGGCGACGCCCGACCTGATCGCCGAGTTCCCGGCCGCGGCCGCGCGCCGTCTCGGGCTCTCGGCGACGCCGATGCTCTGCGCCCAGGAGATCGCCGTCGAGGGCGCAATGCCGCGCTGCATCCGGGCGCTCGTCCACTGCTCCATGCCGGCCTCGCGCGCCGCCCGGCACGTCTACCTGCGCGAGGCCCGCCAGCTGCGCCTCGACCTCCCGGAGTGAGCGCATGAGGTTCATCCCCGCCCTGTCGCACATGGTGCCCTACGAGCCGGGGCGTCCGCTCGAGCTCGTCATGCGCGAGTTCGGGCTCGAGCACGTCGTCAAGCTCGCCTCGAACGAGTTCCCCCTGCCGCCCTTCGACGAGGTCAAGCAGGCGATCGTCGCCGCCCTGGACGACCTGAATCGCTACCCCGACGGGCATGCGACCGACCTGCGCGCCGCCCTGGCCGCGCACTTCGGGCGCACGCCCGAGCAGGTCGCCGTCGGCAACGGCTCGTGCGAGCTCCTCATGCTGCTCGGCGACGTGCTGCTCGAGAAGGGCGACGAAGTCGTCTTCGCCGATCCGTCCTTCGTCGTCTACAACGACATCTGTCTGCGGCACGAGGCGAAGGCCGTCACCGTGCCGCTCGTCGATCACGCCCACGACCTCGAGGCGATGGCGGCGGCGGTGACGCCGCGCACCCGGATGGTCATCGTCTGCAACCCGAACAACCCGACCGGCACCTACGTGCCCGTGGCGGACATCGCGCGCCTCGTCGAGCGCGTGCCCGGCCGACGTCCTGGTCGTGATCGACGAGGCCTACAACGAGTTCGTGACCGCCGCCGACAGCCAGGACGCGCTCGAGCTCCAGGCCGCGAACGACAACGTGATCGTGCTGCGCACGTTCTCGAAGATCTACGGGCTCTGCGGCCTGCGCGTCGGCTACGGGCTCTGCTCGCCCGAGCTCAGGGGAGCCCTCGACAAGGTGCGTCAGCCGTTCAACGTGAACCGGCTGGCGCAGGCGGCCGCGCTCGAGGCGCTCAAGCACGGCGACCAGGTCGTCGAGCGCCGGCGCTTCAACGCCGAGCTGCGCGCCTACCTCGTCGAGCGGCTCGCCGCCGCCGGCCGGGCCACGGTGCCCAGCGAGGCCAACTTCATGCTCGTGGACACGCGCGATCTGTGCCGTCCGCAGGACGAGGTCTGCAGGGCGCTGCTGGCGCTGGGCGCGATCGTCCGCGACGGCAACGCGCTGGGCTGCCCCGGGTGGGCGCGGGTCAGCGTCGGCACGCGCGACGAGGTGGATTTCTTCCTCGAGAAGCTCGCTTCGCTCGAGGTGTCTGAAGAGGGGGGGTCGAGCTGAGCATGATGGTCGTCATGCACGAGTCGGCGACGGCGGAGCAGGTCGCCGGTGTCGTGGCGCGCGTCGAGGGGGTCGGGGCCAGCGCCCACGTCTCGGTCGGTGAGCGGGTCACGGTCATCGGCGTCCTCGGTGATCGCGAAGAGCTCACCGCCCTGCCGCTCGAGGCCCTGCCGGGCGTCGAGCGCGTGGTCGCGATCCTCAAGCCGTACAAGCTGGTGAGTCGCGAGTTCCACCCGGCCGACACCGTCGTCACTGTCGGCGGCGTGCGCATCGGCGGCGGCCACTTCTGTCTCATCGCCGGCCCGTGCTCGGTGGAGACGCGCGGAGCAGGTGATGGCCGCGGCGCGGGCCGTGAAGGGGGCCGGCGGCCACGTGCTGCGCGGCGGCGCCTACAAGCCGCGCACGTCGCCGTACGCGTTCCAGGGCCTCGGCGTCGAGGGTCTCCGCATGCTGGCGGCGGCGCGCGAGGAGACCGGCCTGCCCATCGTCACCGAGCTCATGGACCCGCGCGATCTGGACGACGTCTACGAGTACGCCGACATCATCCAGATCGGCGCGCGCAACATGCAGAACTTCCAGCTGCTGGCCGAGGTCGGCCGGCGCGACAAGCCCGTGCTCATCAAGCGGGGGCTCTCGGCGACGATCGAGGAGTGGCTGATGGCGGCCGAGTACGTGGTCAAGGAGGGCAACGGCGACGTGATCCTCTGCGAACGCGGCATCCGCACCTTCGAGACCGCGACCCGCAACACGCTCGACATCGGCGCGGTCGCGGTCGTGAAGCTCGCCAGCCACCTGCCCGTGGTGGTCGACCCCAGTCACGCCACGGGGCGCCCCGAGCTCGTCCTGCCGCTCTCGCTGGCCGCCGTGGCCGCGGGCGCCGACGGGGTGATCGTCGAGACGCACCCCAACCCCGAGCACGCCCTGTGCGACGGGCCGCAATCCCTGCCGACGAGCGCCTTCGCGGAGTACGCGGCGCGCACCCGCGAGCTCGCCGCCTGGTGCGGCAAGACGCTCGACTGACCGTGGGCCCGCCCACCCTCGCCGGCGCCACCCTCGCCGTCCTCGGCGTGGGCCTCATGGGCGGCTCGCTCGGGCTCGCCGCGCGCGAGCGCGCCGGCGTGGTCGCGGTGCGCGGGTGGAGCCGCACGCGCGAGACGCTCGAGCTCGCCCTCGAGCGCGGCGCGATCACCGACGCCTGCGCCTCGCTCGAGGACGCGGTCGAGGGCGCGGACCTCGTCGTCGTGGCGACGCCCGTGCGTCTCGTCGCCGACACGGTCAAGGCCGCGCTGCGCGCCGCTCCGCACGCCATCGTCACCGACGTGGGCAGCACCAAGGCGCCGCTGATGCGCGCCCTCTCGCCGCAGGAGCAGGCGCGCTGCATCGGCGGTCACCCGCTGTGCGGCTCGGAGACGGCCGGGGTGGCCAACGCGCGCGCTTCGCTCTACGACGGCGCGACGTACTTCCTCACCCCGGGGACCCACGTCGACGCCGAGGCGTATCGCCGCCTCTACGGGTTCGTCGTCGACCTCGGCGCCCGGCCGGCGGCCGTCGACCCAGAGGAGCACGACCGGCTGATGGCGCTCGTGAGCCACCTGCCGCACGTGCTCGCCAACGTGCTCATGGCGCAGGCGGGGCAGCACGCGGGCTCGCGCGACGCGCTGCTCTCGGCCGGCCCCAGCTTCCGCGACCTGACGCGCATCGCGGGCAGCAACCGCCGGGTCTGGACCGACATCTTCCTCGACAACCGCGCCGCGCTGCTCGCCGCGCTGGCCGCCTTCCAGGACGGCCTCCAGGAGGTTCTCGAGGCGCTCGCGGCCAACGACGGCGCGCGCCTCGGCGAGTCGATCGCCCGCGCCGCCGGGCACCGCGAGCGCATGCTCGCCGTCGGCGACCTTGCGCCCGGCGACCTCTACCGGCTCGTCGTGCCGATCGCCGACCGCCCCGGCGTGCTCAAGGAGATCATGGTCGCCCTCGGCGATGCCGGCATCAACGTCGAAGACCTCGCCCTGCATCACATGAGCGCCGAGCTCGGCGGCAGCCTGACGGTCTACGTGCAGGGGGAGGAGGTCTGCCGCCGCGCCGCCCACGTGCTCGGCGGGCTCGGCTACGAAGTGGCGACCGCGAGGGCCGTCGAGTGACGGTGGTGGCCATCGACGGCCCCGGGGGCTCGGGAAGAGCACGGTGGCGCGGCGCGTCGCCGAGGCGCTCGGCTTCGTCTATCTCGACACGGGGGCGATGTACCGCGCCGTCGGCGTGCTGGCCCGCGAGGCGGGTCTCGACCTTGGCGACGAGGAGGCCGTCGCCGCCTTGGCGGCGGCGGCCTCCTTGCGCTTCGACGACGAGGGCCGGCTCTTCACGGCGCAGCGCGACCTGAGCGCCGCGATCCGCACGCTCGCCGCCGGCGAGGCCGCCTCGCGCGTCTCGGCCCTGCCGGCCGTGCGCCGTCTGCTCGTCGAGCGCCAGCGGGCGCTGGCGGCCGCCGGCGACGTCGTCATCGAGGGCCGCGACATCGGCACCAACGTGTGCCCTGAGGCCGAGCTCAAGGTCTACCTGACGGCGAGGTCGGAGGTGCGCTCCCGCCGGCGCTACGACGAGCTGACGGCCTCGGGTCACGAGGTCGCCCACGACGAGGTGTCCCGCGCCGTGGCGGAGCGTGACCGTCGCGACAGCACGCGCGCGGTCAACCCCCTGCGCAAGGCCGGCGACGCCGTTGAGCTCGACACCTCGGACCTCACGCTCGACGAGGTCGTCGCCGCGGTGGAGGCCCTGGCACGCGAGAGGCTGGCGCGATGAGGGTCGCCGGTCTCCCGCTGCGCGGCCGCGGCGACCGGCCGCTCTACACGTTCTGCCGCTGGATCGTGCTGGCGGTCTTCGCCGGGCTCTACCGGTGCCGGGCCGAAGGCACGGAGCATCTGCCCTCGACGGGACCGGCCCTCATCGCGGTCAACCACAAGGCCGATTTCGACCCGGTGGTCGTCGGGATGGTGTTCGACCGCCCGTTCGCCTACATGGCGAAGCGCGAGCTCTTCAAGGTCCCCGTGCTCGGCCGTCTCATCGGTGCCCTGGGCGCCTTCCCGATCGACCGCGGCGCCGGCGACCGGGCGGCGATCGCGACGGCACTGGAGCTGCTGGCCGACGGGCACGTGCTGCTGATGTTCCCCGAGGGGACGCGGCAGCCCGACGACGAGATCCACGACTTTCTGCCCGGGGTGGCGTTGCTCGCGCTGCGCAGCGGCGCCCCCGTCGTGCCGGTCGCCGTGCACGGCACGAACCTCATGCTGCGCGGCGGCCGCCCCAGGTGGCCGGCGCTGCGCGTGAAGGCGGGGCCGCCGGTCGACCTCTCGGGCATCGAGGGCAGGGGCAGTGCTGCCTATCACGAGGCCGCACGCCGGATGCGTGCGGACGTGGTCGTCCTCTACGAGGCGCTGCACCGAGAGCACCGTGGGTGACCGGGACGAGACGCCGAAGCCGCGCGTTCGCGAGGGCGGCTGCCCGGAGATCGTGGTGGCGCGTCACGCCGGCTACTGTTACGGGGTGGAGCGGGCCCTGCGCCTCACCGAAGAGGCGGTGCGCACGGCCCAGGGTCCGGTCGCCACGCTGGGCCCGATCATCCACAACCCGACCGTCGTGCGCCGGCTGGAGGAGCGGGGGGCGCGGATGGTGGAGGAGGTGGCCCACGCGGCGGAGGGCACCCTCATCGTGAGGACGCACGGGGTGCCTCCGGAGGCCGTTGAGGAGGCGCGGCGCCGAGGGTTGCACGTGGTCGACGCCACGTGCCCCTTCGTCGCCGTCGCCCAGCGCAAGGCGGCCGAGCTGCGCGAGGCCGGCTACCTGGTCGTCATCCTCGGTGAGCGCGACCACCCCGAGGTCGTCGGCCTGCAGGGGTTCGCCGGGCCGGAGGCCGTCGTCGTCGAGGACGCCGACGGCCTCCGGCCCGCGCTCGTGCGCGGCCGCAGGGTCGGCGTCGTCGTCCAGACCACGCAGTCGCGCGAGCACCTCGCCGACGTGGTCGCGGCGCTCGCCCCGCTCGCCCGCGAGACCCTCGTCTTCAACACCATCTGCGACGCGACCGAGAAGCGGCAGACGGCGGCCGGCGAGCTCGCCGGCCAGGTCGACGCGGTCGTGGTCGTCGGCGGCCGCAACAGCGCCAACACGGCGCGGCTCGCCCAGCTCTGCCGCGAGATCGAGCCGCGCACCTTCCACATCGAGACGGCGGCGGAGCTGCGGCCCGGAGTGGGTGCGCGGCTGCCGGCGGATCGGCGTGACCGCGGGGGCCTCGACCCCGGAGGACGAGATCGAGGCCACGATCCGGGCGCTGGAGCGGCTGTGCGGCCCCGCGGCCGGTGAGTAGACGGCGGTCACGGCCGGCGGCGCACGCCGACTGCGGCCCGGGGCCGGCCGGCATGGGCCGCGGGCCCGGCCGCCGAGGCGCGGGCCGGGGCACCCTGTGACCGCGTCGCCGATCCCCCTGGCAGTGGCCGCGGCCGACGGGCCGGCGGCGCACGGTGGTCTGCGTGCCGGGGACTGCATCCGCGCCGTGAACGGCGCCGCCCCGCACGACGTGCTCGACCTCGAGCTCGCCGCCGCCGATGGGCCGCTCTGGCTCCAGGTCGTGCGGGAGGGCCGGGTCCTCGAGCTCGCGGTCCGGCCGCGTCCGGACGGCTGGCACGGCATCTCGCTGGCCCACGAGCTCGGCGTGCCCGCCTCGTACGTGTCGCAACCGCTGCCGCTTCTGCTTCGTCGACCAGCTCCCGCCGGGGCTGAGGCCGAGCCTGTCGGTGAAGGACGACGATTATCGCCTGTCCTTCCTCCACGGCAACTTCACGACGCTGTCCAATCTGGACGAGGACGATGTGGCCCGCATCGTCGCCCTGCGGCTCTCGCCGCTGTACGTCTCGCTCCACGCCTGGGACGACGACGCCCGCGTGGCTCTGATGGGGCGCGCGGCGCGGGGCGCGCGGGCGACGCTGCTGCGTCTCGCCGCCACCGGGGTGGAGCTGCACCTGCAGGTCGTCCTCTGCCCGGGCTGGAACGACGGTGCCGTGCTCGAGGAGACGGTGCGCGAGGCCTCGCGCCTCGAGGCGGTGGCCGACCTCGGCATCGTCCCGGTGGCGCTGGCCGAGGAGGGCGAGCTGCGCCGCGTCACGCCGGCGGAGGCGGTCGCGCTCCTGCGCCGGGTGAATGCCTGGCGCCGCGACGCGCGGCGGCGCCTCGGGCGCGGCTTCGTGCACGCCGCCGACGAGCTGCACCTGCTGGCGGGCCGGACACCGCCGGCCGGCGACGCCCCGCTGCAGTACGAGAACGGCATCGGTGTGGCGGCCGCCTTCCTGCGCGAGGCCCGCTGGCCGTTCGCGCACGAAGGGGCGAGCGCCCGCGGGCGCCGCCTGCCGCGCCTGCGGCTGCTCTGCGGCGCCCTTGCCGCGCCGGTGGTGGAGCTCGCCTGCGCGCGTCTCGCCGCGCACGGCGTGGCGGCGCGGCCCTTCGTCGTCGCCAACGAGCTCTTCGGGCCGCACGTCACCGTGACGGGGCTGCTCGGCGGCCGCGAGGTGGCGCGCGCTTTGGCGCGCGAGCCGCTCGCGGCAGGCGAGTGGCTGGTCGCGCCGCGCGACTGGCTGCCCGAGGCTCTGGGGGCGACGCTGGACGACGTCGGCGAGCAGGCGCTGGCCGGCGCCTGCGAGGGCCGCCTCCTGCTCGCCGACGGCCTGCGCGCCGCCTTTGCTACACTGGCGCGATGATGCCCCCGCCCTCCGTCGTCGTCGTCGGCTCCCCCAACGCCGGCAAGTCCACGCTCATCAACCGTCTCAGCGGTACGCGTACGGCCGTCGTGCACGAGGAACCGGGCGTGACGCGAGACCGCAAGGAGATCGACCTCGAGTGGCGCGGCCGGAAGGTCGTCCTGGTCGACACCGGCGGGTACGACACCGAACGCGACCGTCCCTTCGCCGACGAGGTGCGCGAGCAGGTCCGGACGGCGATCGGCGACGCCGACCTGGTCCTGTTCGTGGTCGATGGGCGGGCCGGTCTCCTCGCCGACGACCACGAGATCGCGAACGTGCTTCGCCGCTGTGACGCTCCCGTCGTGCTCGTGGCGAACAAGGTCGACGACCCGGCGCAAGAAGCGCTGCCGGGCGAGCTCTACAGGCTCGGCTTCGGCGAGCCTTCCGTCGTCTCGGCGGTGCACGGCCTGGGCACCGGCGACCTGCTCGACAGGGTCCTCGAGGAGCTGGAGCAACGGGGCGCTCTTGGGCCGGTGGGCGGGGAGGAGGTGGCCGACGACAAGGTGCCGGTCGCCATCGTCGGCCGGCCGAACGCCGGCAAGTCGTCCCTCTTCAACGCCATCGCGGGGCAGCCTCGGGCCATCGTGAGCGAGCTGGCGGGGACGACGCGCGACGCGATCGACACCGTGGTCGAGACGGCCCACGGCGGGTTCCGCTTCATCGACACCGCCGGCATGCGCAAGAGCTCGAAGGTGCAGGGTGTCGAGTACTACGCCTACCTGCGCAGCCTGCAGGGCCTCGAGCGCGCTCACGTCGCCGTCGTCGTGCTCGACGCGACGCTCGGTCTCACCGAGATCGACCTGAGCGTGGCCAGCGAGGCGATGCGGCGCGGCTGCGCCACCGTCATGGTCGTCAACAAGAGCGATCTCGCCGAGCCCGACCTCGATGAGCTGGGCGGCATCGCCGCGCGCAAGTTGCGCCAGAAGCCGCGCGTGATGGCCGTCTCGGCGCTGACCGGGCGCGGGGTCGACCATCTGCTCGCCGTGGTCGCGTCCCTGGACGCCCGCTATACTGCCCACATCGCGACCGGGGAGCTCAATCGGGCGCTGGCGGCTCTGGCCGCGGATCGGCCGCTGCCGGCCCGAGGCCCGCGACGGCTGAAGATGTACTACATCGCGCAGTATCAGACGGCGCCGCCGCGGTTCGCCATCGACGTCAACGACCGCACGCTGGTCACGCGTGATTTCGGCTACTTCGTGGAGAACAGGCTGCGGCGGCGCTTCTCTCTGGAGGGGGTCCCGTTGATCATCGATTTCAAAGGCAGGCACGGCAGGTGACGGCGGCGCTCTTCGTCGTGCTGCTCGTCCTCGCCTACCTGATCGGGGCGGTCCCCTTCGGTCTCATCGTCGGGCGACTCTTCTACGCGGTCGACGTCCGCGAGCACGGGTCGGGCAACGTGGGCACGACCAACGTCTTTCGCGTGCTCGGCAAGAAGGCCGGCGTCGCCGTCTTCATCCTCGACGTGTGCAAGGGCTTCCTGCCGGCCCTGATCGCCGCGCTCGTCTTCGATCCGTGGGCGACGGTCTTCATCGCCTCGGCGCCGGTCGTCGGGCACATGTACTCGGTCTTCCTTCGCGGTCGCGGGGGCAAGGGGGTCGCCACCGGGGCGGGCGCGGTCCTCGCCCTCGAGCCCACGGTCTTTCTCATCCTCTTCGTCACCTGGCTCGTGCTCGTCTTCACTGTGCGCATCGTGAGCCTGGCGTCCCTGGTCGCGGCGGCCTCTCTGCCGATCCTCCTGGTCGTGGGCGACAGCCCGCGCCCTTACGTGATCGCCGCGGTGCTGGCGGCGGCGATCGTGTTCTACGCTCACCGCGGCAACATCAGCCGGCTTCTGCACGGCGAGGAGCACCGCTTCGCGCCACCGTGGCGCTCGCGCCCCAGCGGCGGGCACGGCGCCGGCGAGGTCTCGTGATGGACGTCACCGTCGTCGGCTCGGGCAGCTGGGGCAGCGCCTTCTCGCGCCTCCTGCAGCGCCGGGGGCACACCGTGCAGGTGCTGACCATGACCGCGGCCGAGGCCGACGAGCTCAACAGGCGGCACGAGAACCCGCACTTCCTGCCCGGCGTCGCCCTCCCGCCGGAGGTGCGCTTCGTCGCCATGGACGCGGCCGACCTGGGGGCGAGCGAGCTCGTCGTGTACGCGGTGCCGACCCAGGCGGTGCGCGCGGTCGCGCGCTGGGTGGCGCCGCGCCGCGACCCGGCGTCGCTGCAGCTCTCCCTGGCGAAGGGCGTCGAGCTGGGGACGCTGGAGCGCCCGTCGCAGGCGATCCTCGAGGAGACCGGGGGCGCCGCCGCGGTGCTCTCGGGCCCGAACCACGCCGAGGAGGTGGCGCGCGACATGCCGTCGGCCACCGTCGTGGCCAGCGTGGACGACGAGGTCGCGGCGCGCCTCCAGGCGGCGATCATGTGCGACACCTTCAGGGTCTACACCAACGACGACGTGCTCGGGGTCGAGTTCTGCGGCGCCGCCAAGAACCCCATCGCGGTCGCCGTGGGCATGTCCGACGGCCTCGGCTTCGGCGACAACTCGCGCGCCGCTCTCCTCACGCGCAGCCTCGCCGAGGTCACCCGCCTCGGCCTCGCCATGGGCGGGCGCTTCGAGACCTTCGCCGGTCTTGCCGGCATCGGCGACCTCATCGCCACCTGCACCTCGCGGCACAGCCGCAACCGCCGCGCCGGCGAGCTGCTCGCCCAGGGGGTATCGCCGCAGGAGGTCGAGGCGGCGGTGGGCCAGGTGGTGGAGGGCATCCCGACGGCCCGCGCCCTCCACGACCTGGCCGCCCGCCTCGGGCTCGAGCTGCCGGTGACCGAGCAGGTGTACGCGGTCCTCGAGGGCCGGAGCACCGCGGCCGAGACCGTGCAGCGGCTCATGGGGCGCGAGGCCAAGCGCGAGCACCAGTGAGCCGGGCCTCGCCGCTCGCGCCTCGCGGCGCGAGGGTCCGGCGAGGCGGCTCGCGGGTCCCGGCGGAGGGCTCGCGACGGGGCCGGTCCGGCGTTGAGGCCCCCCCGAGCCTCTGGTAGACTCCGCAGGGCCGCGGGGCCGGCAGGGCTCTGAGCCGTGCGGCGCCCAGACAGCACCCGGATCGTCGCGCGCGCCGTCGTCCCGACGGCGCGTCGGTCGTCAGGAGGTACGGTGGAGAAGCGCAACTACCTGTTCACGTCCGAGTCGGTGACCGAGGGTCACCCCGACAAGCTCGCCGACCAGATCTCCGACGCGATCCTCGACGCCATCCTCGCCGAGGACCCGTACGGGCGCGTCGCCTGCGAGACGCTGGTCACCACCGGTCTCGCCTTCGTCGCCGGCGAGATCTCGACCGAGACCTACGTCGACATCCCGAGCATCGTGCGCGACACGGTGCGCGACGTCGGCTACACCAACGCCCTTTACGGCTACGACTACGAGACCTGCGGCGTCATGGTCGCGATCGACGAGCAGTCGCCCGACATCAGCCAGGGCGTCTCGCAGTCGCTCGAGGTGCGCACCGACGTGAACGACGACGACGCCCTCGACCTGCAGGGCGCCGGCGACCAGGGCATGATGTACGGCTTCGCCTGCGACGAGACCCCCGAGCTCATGCCGCTGCCGATCTCGCTCGCCCACAAGCTGTCCCGGCGCCTCGCCGACGTGCGCAAGGCCGAGATCCTCCCGTACCTGCGCCCCGACGGCAAGACCCAGGTCACGGTGCGCTACGAGGACGGCCGGCCGGTCGAGGTCACCAAGGTCGTGCTCGCCGCGCAGCACGCCGAGAGCGCCGACCTGCAGAGCATCATCTACCCCGACATCATCGAGCAGGTGGTCGAGCCGATCCTGCCCAAGGAGCTCTACTCGGGCAAGCTCGAGGACATCGTGGTCATCAACGCGACCGGCAAGTTCGTGATCGGCGGGCCGATGGGCGACGCCGGTCTCACCGGGCGCAAGATCATCGTCGACACCTACGGCGGCGCCGCCCGCCACGGGGGCGGCGCCTTCTCCGGCAAGGACCCGAGCAAGGTCGACCGCTCGGGCGCCTACGCGGCGCGCTACGTCGCCAAGAACGTGGTCGCCGGTGGTCTCGCCTCGCGGTGTGAGCTGCAGGTCGCCTACGCGATCGGCATCGCCCACCCGGTATCGCTCATGGTCGACTGTCAGGGCACCGAGAAGGTCGACCTGGCGACGATCGAGGCGCTGATACGCGAGCACTTCGACCTGCGTCCGGCGGCGATCCTGCGCGACCTCGACCTGCGCAGGCCCATCTTCCGCAAGACCGCCGCCTACGGGCACTTCGGCCGTCACGACCACGACTTCACGTGGGAGCGCACCGACAAGGCCGAGGCGCTGCGCGTCGCCGCGGGCCTCGCGTAAGCGCCGGCGGGCGCCGCCGGGGTGACGCGTGACCTGCGTCGCCGGGGTGCGGCATGCCCGGTGCGGTGGAAGTGGGGCGTGACCGCGGCCGCTCGTCGTGCCGCATGATCGGCGTCGCGGGGGCGAGGCGTGACCTGCGTCGCCGTCATGCCGCTGGTGCGCACGAGAGCCTTTGACGAGCCGTTCGAGTACGCGCTGCCGGCCGAGCTCGAGGGGCTCGCCGGCGAGGGTTCGCTCGTCGTGGCCCCGCTCGGGTCGCAGACCGTGCTCGGCCTCGTCCTCGAACGCCGCGTCACGGCGCGGCACGCGGGTGCCCTGCTGCCGCTCCACGACGTGCTCGACCTTCCGCCGGTCCCGGCCGACCTGCTCGAGCTCGCCCGGCACATCGCCGCCTATTACCTGGCGCCGCTGCCCGCGGCGCTCGCCCTCGTCGCGCCGCCTACGGCGGCGCTGCGTATCGAGCGCCGCTACGCGCTGACCGACGCCGGGCGTGCCGCCGCGGGTGCCGGGGAGGAGGCTCTGCTCGCGCTCGACGGCGCGGCCGCGAGCGGCCGCGCCGTGACGCGGGCCGCGCAGCGGTACCGCCGCCGCGGCTGGTTGCGGACTGCGTATGCCGTGCACGTCGTGGGCCTCGTCGACAGGGGGCCGTGCCTGGCCCGCGGGGAGGCTCCGGCGCCGCCGCGCAGCGGCCCGCGGCAGAGCGCCGCCCTCGAAACCCTGGAGCGCGCGGGCCCGACGAGGCGAGCGCGAGCTCCGGGCGTCGACCGGGATCTCCGCGGCCGGCCTGCGTCGCCTCGTCGAAGCCGGCTCGGTGATCGAGCTGCCGGCGGCCCCCTGCTCCGCCTTCGGGGCGGCCGCGCCGGCGTCGGGAGCGAGGACGGTGCCGATCGTGGCCGATGCGGCAGCGGTCGCCGCCCGCCGCCTCGCCTGCGCCGCCGGGCGGCAGCTCGCCGACCTGCTGCCCGAGCAGCGCCGGGCGCTCGACGCGGTCCTCTGCGAGGCGCGCGCCGGCGACGAGGTGCTCCTGCACGGCGTGACGGGCAGCGGCAAGACCGAGGTGTATCTCCAGGCCGCGGCGGCGACGCTCGAGGCGGGACGGACGGTCCTCATCCTCGTGCCCGAGATCGGTCTCACCGGACAGACCGTCGATCGCGTCCGCGAACGCTTCGGCGCCGAGACCGTGGCCGTGATGCACTCGGGCCTCGCCGCCGGGGACCGCCTCGCCACCTACGTGGCCATCGCTCGCGGGCAGCGCCGTATCGTCGTCGGCGCCCGCTCGGCCGTCTTCGCCCCGCTGCCCGACCTCGGGCTCATCGTCGTCGACGAGGAGCACGACACCTCGTACAAGCAGGAGAACGTGCCGGCCTACGACGCCCGCCGGGCGGCGCGCTGGCGCGCCTCGGCGGCGGGCGCCGTCGTGCTCCTCGCCTCGGCGACGCCGAGCCTGGAGGCGTACGCGCGGGTGGCGCTGCACGTCGACCTGCCGCGGCGCGTGGACGGCTCGTCACCGCCCCCTCTCGAGGTGGTCGACATGCGCGACCGCCACGACGTGTTCTCGCCCGAGCTCGCCGCCGCGCTGACCGCGACCCTCGAGGCCGGGGAGAAGGCCATCCTCTTCCAGAACCGCCGCGGCTACGCCTCGTCGCTCGCCTGCGACCACTGCGGCTTCGTGTGGGAGTGCCCGCGCTGCGACGTGTCCCTGACGCTGTTCGCCGGCGGGCGGGGGCTGCGCTGCCGGACCTGCGGTCACAGCGAGCCCGCGCCGGCGGTCTGCCCGTCGTGCGCGAGCGCCGATGTCGTGCGCTACGGGTTCGGGACCGAGCGCGTCGAGCGCGAGGTCGAGGCCCTGGCGCCCGGCGTGCCCCTCCTGCGCCTCGATTCGGACGTCGCCGCCTCGCACGCGCGCCTGCGCGCCGTGCTCGACGGCTTCGGTCGCCCCGGCCCCGCCGTGCTCGTCGGCACGCAGATGATCGCCAAGGGCCACCACTTCCCCGAGGTCACGCTGGTCGGTGTCGTCAGCGCCGACCTGACCCTGCACTTCCCCGACTTCAGGGCGGAGGAGCGCACCTTCGCGATGCTCGTCCAGGTCGGCGGCCGCAGCGGGCGGGGGCCGGGCGGCGGGCGCGTGATCGTGCAGACGCTGGACCCGGAGGCGCGGCCGATCGCCCTCGCCGCCTCCGGCGAGTGGGAGCGCTTCTACGCCGAGGAGCTCGAGCGCCGCCAGACCCTCGGCTACCCGCCGGCGACCCACCTCGTCGGCCTCGAGGTCTCGTCGGCCTCCGCCGACAAGGCCGAGAAGGGCGGCGCCTACGTCGCGCGCAAGGTCGCCGAGCTGCTCGGGGACGGCGCCCAGGTCCTCGGGCCGGGCCCGCTCTGGCGCGAGCGCGACCGCTCGGCCTGCCGCACCCTCGTGAAGACGACCTCGCTGCCGGCGACCCTGGAGCTCGTCGGGCCCTGGGTGGCCCGCACCGCGGCGCGCTTCTCGGCTCGCGGCGCGCGCCTCGTGGCCGACGTCGACCCCGAGTGGTTGTGAGGCGGGGCCCGGAGGTACCATAAGGGCATGGCGACACCACATCAGACGGCCGAGCGCGACGACGAGCTGACCCGGCGGCAACGCGCCGCGCGGCAGGAGATCCGCGTGATCGGCGACCCCGTCCTGCGCGAGCGGGCGCGCGAGGTCACGAGCTTCGATCGCGCCCTGCGCAAGTTGGCCAAGCGCATGGTGCGCGTGATGCGCGACGCCCCCGGCGTCGGTCTCGCGGCGCCCCAGGTCGGCGTGCTGCAGCGTCTCCTCGTGTACGAGGTCGACGACGGTGAGCCCCAGGCCCTCGTGAACCCCGAGATCGTCGCCACCTCCGAGGAGACCGAGGTCGGGGAGGAGGGCTGCCTGAGCGTGCCCGAGGGCCGTGTGCCGGTCGAGCGCGCCGTCCGCATCACGGTGCGGGCGCGCGACGTGTACGGCGAGCCCGTCGAGTTCGAGGCCGAGGCGCTCGAGGCGCGCGTGATCCAGCACGAGCACGACCATCTCGAGGGCATCCTCATCGTCGACCGCACCACTCGTGAGGCGCGGGCCGCGACGCTGCGCGCCCTCCGGGAGGGCGCGCCGCCGACCGACGGCGCCGCGCCCGCTCGCTCGCGCGGCGTCGACCTCTGACCGCATGCGCGTCGCCTTCGCCGGCACGGCCCCCTTCGCCGACGTCGTCTCTGCGCGGCCTCTTCGACACCCCGTACGAGCCCGTCGTCGTCGTGACCAACCCCGACCGTCCGAAGGGGCGCCGGGGCACGCCGCAGCCGCCGGTCGTGAAGGCGACCGCTCTCCAGCGGGGCCTTCCCGTGCTCCAGCCCGAGACGCTGGGCGGTGACGAGGTCCCGGCCGAGCTCCTCGGTCGCGAGCCGGACGTGCTCGTGGCCTGCGCGTACGGGCAGATCGTCGGGCGTGGCGTGCTCGCGGCGCTGCCCTGCCTCGTCGTCCACCCCTCGCTGGTGCCGCGCTGGCGTGGCGCCGCGCCCGTCGAACGCGCGCTCATGGCGGGGGAGACCGAGCTCGGGGTGACCGTGCTGCGGATGACCGCCGGCGTCGACGAGGGCCCCGTCGCGGAGACGCGCGTCGTGCACGTCGCGCGGGCGGCGGACGCGGGGCAGGCCTACGCCGCCCTGGCGCCGCTCGCGATCGACGCGCTGCAGGCGACACTCGCTGCCGTGGAGGCCGGCACGGTGACCTGGGAGGAACAGCGCGGCGAGCCCACGTACGCGGCGAAGATCGCGCCCGGGGAGCGCTTGCTCGACTGGACACGCAACGCGCAGGAGGTCGTCGACCGGGTGCGCGCCCTCTCGCCGCACATCGGCGCCGTCACGGAGGTGCTCGGCGAGCGAACGCGGATCTGGCGTGCCGCGCCGGTCCTGTCGCCCGAAGAGGGGACCCCCGGCGTCGCGCCCGAGGGGGGGAGCGCCGGGGCGCCTCCCGCGGCCGCGACTCCCGGCACGCCGTTCGTGCTCGAGGGCGAACGCCTCCTCTTCGTCGCGAGGGACGGGGCGGTCGAGGTGCTCGAGCTGCAGCGGCCCGGCGGACGGCGGATGAGCGCGGCCGAGTTCCTGCGCGGCGCCGGCCGCGCCCTGGCGGGCCGTTGAGCCGTGAGCGCTCCGGCGGCGTGAGCCCGGCGCGGGGCGCCGCGCTCGCCGTCCTGCGACGCCTGCGGCGCGAGAACGCCGCCCTCGACGAGTCGGCGGCCGGCCTGAAGGAGCTCGACGGTCTCGAGGCGCGCGACCGCGCGCTGGCCTTCGAGCTCGTCACCGGTGTCCTGCGCCGTCGCGGCTCCTGCGACGCGGTGCTCGAGCACGCGGCCACCCTGCCGCGCCGCATCGAGCCCGACCTTCTCGACGTCCTCCGTCTCGGCGCCTACCAGCTCCTCTTCCTCGATCGCGTGCCGGCGTACGCCGTCGTCGACGACGGCGGTCGCGATGGCCGGCAGGTCGCGGCATCGGCGCGGCTTCGTCAACGCCGTGCTGCGCCGCGTCGCCGCCGAGGGCCGCGACGTGCTGGAGGCCCTCGGCGCTGGTGACGACGACCGCGCCCTGAGCGTGCGCTTCTCGGTCCCCGCGTGGATCGTCGCTCTCCTGCGCCGCGACCTCGGCGACGCCGCCGCGACCGCCGTGTTCGAGGCCGCCGGGCAGGCGCCGGAGCGCTGTCTGCGCGTGAACACGGCGGTGATCGCGCCGGTCGCGGCTCGCGCGGCGCTCGAGGCGGCCGGCTACGCCGTCGCGGCCGTCGAGGGTCTGGAGGACGCGCTCGTCGTCGACGGGCCCTCGCTGGAGGCGAGCGCGCCGTTCCGCGACGGCCTCGTGACGCCGCAGTCGCGTGGCTCGCAGCTCGTGACGCCGGTGGCGGTAGCCGGCGCGGACGCCGCGCTGCTCGACCTCTGCGCCGCCCCGGGGATCAAGACGGCCCACCTCGCCGCGCTCAGGCCTCGGGCGCGGATCGTCGCCGTCGACGTCGACCCGGGCCGGGTGAAGGCGCTGGAGAGCAACCTCCACCGCCTGCGCGTGTCGCTCGCCGCCGACGCCACGGGCCCGGGGGTCGCGGTCGCCTGCGCCGACGCTCTCGACCTGCCGCCGGAGTTCGCCGGCGCCTTCGACGCGGTGCTCGTCGACGCCCCGTGCACCGGTCTCGGCACGATGGCCGCGCGCCCGGACCTCCGCTGGCGCCGGCGCCCGGCCGACGTCGGCCGGATGGCGTCTCTGCAGCGACGGCTGCTCGCCGCCGCCGCCGCCTGCGTCCGCCCCGGCGGCGCCCTGACGTACGCCGTGTGCACGCTGACCCGGGAGGAGACGACCGCGGTGGTCGAGGCGTTCGCCGACGGGGCCGAGTGGTCGTTCGACGACCTCGGCGCCGTGCAGCCGCGCTGGGCGCACCCTGACAACGGGGCCTACCTGCGCACGCTGCCCCCGCGCGACGGCTCCAGCGGCTTCTTCGTCGCCCGCCTGCGCCGGCGGGCCCCGCAGGCGGCTCCCCGTGGATGACGATAGAATCGTGCGACTCAGGGACGAGACCGCCGCGGCGACCTGATCGAGGGAGGAGACCCATGACCGACCTGCTGCACGAGACGCTCATCGCGCCGTCGATCCTGTCGGCCGACTTCGGTCGCCTGAACGACGATGTCGAGCTCGTGCTGGGCGCCGGCGCCCGGCTGATCCACGTCGACGTCATGGACGGCCACTTCGTGCCCAACATCACCATCGGCCCGCTGGTCGTCAGCGCGCTCGCGCCGCTCGTGCACGGAGCCGGGGCGCTCCTCGACGTCCACCTCATGATCGAGCGCCCCGAGGCCTTCGTCGGCGCCTTCGCGGCCGCCGGCGCCGACGTGCTCACCGTGCACCAGGAGGCGTGCCCCCATCTGCACAGGGTCACGCAGGCGATCCGCGACGCGGGGTCGGCGGCGGGCGTCTCACTGAACCCGGCGACCCCGGTCGAGACCCTCAGCGAGATCCGGCACCACTGCGACCTCGTGCTCGTCATGTCGGTGAACCCGGGCTTCGGCGGCCAGTCGTTCATCCCCGGCTCGCTCGAGAAGGTCACCCGGGCACGCGAGCTCCTGCCCGAGCACGTGGCCCTCGAGGTCGACGGCGGCGTCACCGAGCTCAACGTGCGCGAGCTGGTCGACGCGGGGGCCAACCTCCTCGTCGCCGGCAGCAGCGTGTTCGGCGGGCCGGACGTCGAGGCCCGCTTCCAGGCGCTGCAGCAGGCGGCGACGGCCTGAGGCGCCGGGCCCGAGCCGACGCGTCGGGCGGGCCGGGCCCGGAGTCGGTCGCCGGCCCGAAGGGCCGAGGCCGACCGAGGGGAGTTGGGCTGCCCGACGGCGGCCGGCGGCGGTCGGCCTGTTGCGAGGCCGTGCGCCCAGGCCCTATACTGAACGGGCAGTACACGTAGAACGTGGCTTCGGGGCGGGGTGGAAATCCCCACCGGCGGTGAGAGCCCGCGACCCTCGCAAGAGGTTGACCAGGTGGAACTCCTGGGCCGACGGTCAGAGTCCGGATGAGAGAAGTCCACGACGGCGAGCGCGGCTCGCCGGACGCCCTGGAGCCCCGCGTGCGGGGTTTTTTCATGGCCGACGATCGCTACATGGAGATGGCCTTCGAGCTCGCCGAGCGGGGGAGGGGTCGTACGCATCCCAATCCCCTGGTGGGCGCCGTTGTCGTGCGCGGCGGGGAGGTCGTCGGGCGTGGCTACCACAGCGGGCCCGGCGAGGCCCACGCCGAGGTCGTCGCCCTGCGCGAGGCCGGCGAGCGGGCCGCGGGGGCCACGCTCTACTGCACGCTCGAGCCCTGCAGCCATCACGGGCGCACGCCACCCTGCGTCGAGGCGATCGCCGCCGCCGGCGTGAGCCGCGTGGTCGTGGCGCGCCGCGACCCCAACCCCCTGGTCGACGGCCGCGGTCTCGCCGCTCTCGAGGCGGCCGGCGTGACGGTCGACCTGCGCGACGGGGAGTACGGGCGGCGCGCCCGGAGCCAGAACGCCGCCTTCGTCAAGTTCCACGAGACCGGATTTCCTCAGCTCACGTACAAGGCGGCGGTGAGCCTCGACGGCAAGGTCGCCGCCGCCGGCGGCGACGCGCGCTGGATCTCCTGCCTCGAGAGCCGGCGCATCGTCCACGAGATGCGCGCCGTCGCCGACGCCGTGGTGGTCGGGGCCGGGACGGTGCGTCGTGACGACCCTGAGCTCACGGTGCGTCTGAGCGAGGGGCGGGACCCCGTCCGCGTGGTGGTCAGCCGGAGCGGCCGCCTGGGCGCCGAGGCCAAGGTGTTCGACACCACGGTGGCGCCGACGCTTCTCGTCTGCGAGCGGCTCGACGATGAAGCCGCGCCCCTCTTGCGGGCGCGCGGCGTCGAGCTGATCGAGACCGGCCCGGACGGTCTTGCTGACGGCCTTCGTGAGCTCGCCCGGCGCGGCCTCCTCGACCTGCTCTGCGAGGGCGGGCCGACGCTCGGCGCCTCGCTGCTGGCCGCCGGGCTGATCGACCGCGTCACGCTGTTCATCGCCCCCGTGGTCATCGGCAGCGGCGCCCCGGAGCTCTTCGCCGCGCCGGCGGTCGGCGCCGTGTCCGCCGCCTGGCGGCTGCAGGACGTCGAGTCGCGCAGGGTCTGCGACGACCATGTCGTGACGGGACGTCCGCAGCGGGGAGGTGGGTGAGGTGTTCACCGGTATCGTCGAGGAGGTCGGGCGGCTGCGCCGCCTCGAGGTGGGGGCGCAGAGCGCCCGCCTCGAGATCGCGGCCGCCCTCGTCCTCGAGGGTACGCGCGTCGGCGACTCGATCCTGACCGACGGGGTCTGCCTCACGGTCACGGCGCTGGCTCGGGACGGCTTCACCGCCGACGCCATGCCGGAGACGGTGCGGCGCACCACGCTCGGCGAGCGCCGCCCGGGCGACGGCATCAACCTCGAGCGTGCGCTCACGCTGCAGTCGCGCCTCGGCGGTCATCTCGTCACCGGTCACATCGACGGCGTCGGTGTCGTGCGCGCCGTGCGGCCCGAGGACAACGCCCTGGTCGTCACCGTCGACGCCCCGCCGGAGGTCGCCGCCGTGTCGGTGCCGCAGGGCTCGGTCGCGCTCGACGGCGTGAGCCTCACACTGGTCGCGGTCGAGGACCGCGAGGTGCGCGTCGCGCTGATCCCGCACACGGCGGCGGCCACGACGCTGGCCGGGCTGGCCGCCGGACGGCGGGTCAACCTCGAGGCCGACCTCATCGGCAAGTACGTACGCATGTTCCTCGACCGCGGTCGCGCGAGCGAGGGGCTCACCTGGGACAAGCTGGCAGAAGCGGGGTTCGCATGAGTGGCAGCGAAGGACTCAAGGCACGCAAGGGCGGGGCGCCGGGCGTCGGAGTCGACTGCGCCGACGGAGGCATCGAGAGCCCCGACGCGGGCGAACGCCGCGACCCCGTCGCCGGCCGCTCGGGCTCCGGGGCCGAACGTCCCGACGCCGACGTGTTCGTCTCCATCGCAGAGGCCCTCGACGAGCTGCGCGAGGGCAAGATGGTCATCGTCTGCGACGACGAGGACCGCGAGAACGAGGGCGACCTCACGATGGCGGCCGAGATCGCCACCGCCGAGCGCGTCAACTTCATGGCCAAGGACGGGCGCGGCCTCGTCTGCCTCTGCCTGACGCCGCAGCGCTGCGCCGAGCTCAACCTTCCGCCGATGGTCTCCCACAACCAGGCCCGGCTGCAGACCGCGTTCACGGTCTCCATCGAGGCGCGGGAGGGCGTGACCACGGGCATCTCGGCGGCCGACCGCGCGCACACCATCCAGGTGGCCATCGACCCGGGCTCGCGGCCCGCCGACCTCGTCCAGCCGGGCCACGTCTTCCCGCTCATGCGCCAAGCCCGGCGGGGTGCTCGAGCGCAGCCGGGCAGACCGAGGCCGGCGTCGACCTCGCCCGTCTCGCCGGCCTCATCCCGGCGGGGGTCATCTGCGAGATCATGAACGACGACGGCACGATGGCGCGCGTCAGCGACCTCGTCCCGTACGCGCGCCGCCACGGCCTCAAGATCGTCACCGTCGCCGACCTCATCAAGTACCGGCGGCGCACGGAGAAGCTGGTCGCGCCGCGCGGCGACCGTCAACCTGCCCACGCGGTACGGCGAGTTCAAGGCGCATCGGCTACGAGATCGGTCATCGACGGCGCCCACCACGTGGCGCATCGTCAAGGGCGACGTCGCGGGGCGCCACGACGTCCTCGTGCGCGTGCACTCGGAGTGCCTCACCGGCGACGTGTTCGGCTCGCTGCGCTGCGACTGCGGCGACCAGCTCGCCGAGGCGCTCTGCGAGCATCGAGGAGGAGGGCGCCGGCGTCGTCCTCTACATGCGCCAGGAGGGGCGCGGCATCGGGCTGATCAACAAGCTCAAGGCCTACGACCTGCAGGAGGAGGGCCTCGACACGGTCGAGGCCAACGTCGAGCTCGGCTTCGCCCCCGACCTGCGCGACTACGGCATCGGCGCGCAGATCCTCGCCGACCTCGGCCTCTCCACGATCCGCCTCATGACCAACAACCCGAAGAAGATCGTCGGCCTCGAGGGGTACGGCCTGATCGTCGACCGGCCGCGTCTCGATCGAGGCGACGCCGCGCCCCGACAACGTCTGCTACCTGCGCACCAAGCGCGACAAGATGGGGCACCTGCTCGAGCACGACGACCTCTTCGAGCCCGACGAGGGCGTCGAGGGCTGAGGCCGGCTGGAGCCCGGCCACAGGACGAACGAAAGGACACTGGGATGGCGCACTTCGAAGGCAAACTCATGGGCGAGGGGCTGAAGTTCGGGCTCGTCGTCGGCCGCTTCAACGAGCTCATCTCGAGCCGGCTCTACGAGGGGGCGCTGGACTGCCTGCGCCGCCACGAGGTCGCCGACGACGCCGTCGACACGGCGTGGGTGCCCGGAGCCTTCGAGATGCCGCTCGTGGCGCGGAACCTCGCGGCCAGCGGGCGCTACGACGCCGTGATCTGCCTCGGCGCCGTGATCCGCGGCGGCACGCCGCACTTCGAGTACGTGGCCGCGGAGGTCGCCAAGGGCATCGCCAAGGTGTCGCTCGACACCGGCGTGCCGGTCGTCTTCGGCGTGCTCACGACCGACACCATCGAGCAGGCCGTCGAGCGCGCGGGCACGAAGGCCGGCAACAAGGGCTGGGCGGCGGCGTCGACCGCGATCGAGATGGCCAACCTGTTGCGCGCCCTGCCCTGAGGCGGGGGAGAGGCCGCGAGGAAGCCCGGGACCCTGACGAGAGGCGCCGGCGTCGCAGCGACGCCCGCGGCGAGGCGCGCCGGCCGTCGCAAGCGACGGCCGGCGCGCCTCGTCTTCCGGCCGCCCCGGGAGAGCGAGGCCTCTTCCGGCGGCCCCGGGTCTCTCAGGGGCGGAGCCGCCGGGAGGCCCGGGGCGGCCTGCGTGACGGGGTCCGGAGAGTCAGACCTCCATCTCGCGGGAGCGCCCGCGCCGGCGCGCCACCAGGTAGACGACGATGCCGACGACGACGACCAGGGCGACGATGATGCCGACGATCAGGCCGGCGTTCGAGCCGGAGTCGGTCTCCGTGGCGGCGACCTTCGGGTGCACGTTGAGGTAGCTCCAGATGTTGATGACCGAACCGCTGCCGGCCGGCATCTCGATCCAGCCCTCCCAGTCGGCGGTGTCGTAGACCTCGAGGTCGCGCGGGTAGGCGAACACGATGTTGGGAGACTGCTCGTAGAAGATCTCCTGCATGCGGTGGATCATCGCCAGGCGTTCCTGCGGATCCAGGGTGGCGTCCTGGTCCTTGTAGAGCTGGTCGTACTCGGGGTCCGACCAGCCGCTGTCGTTCCAGTTCTCGATCTGCTCGCCGGTGAAGATCGAGAGGAGGAAGCCGGGGTCGTAGTCGCCGCCCCAGTAGGTGAGCAGGAGGTCCCAGTCGGGGGTGAACTCGTCGCCCACGTAGTTGAAGAGCTGGTCCAGGACCCAGCCGTACTGCTCGGTCGTGAACTTGATCTTCAGGCCGATGTCGCTGAACCAGCCCGCCATGAGCTTGCCGGTGGACGAGTTCGAGGGGATGTCGGCGTCGCCCCAGAGGCGCAACTCGATGGGCTCGCCCTCGTACTCGCGGACCCCGTCGCCGTCGCTGTCGGTGTAGCCGGCCTCGTCGAGGATCTGGTTGGCCTTCTCGGGGTCGTAGGACGCGTCTCACCTCCGCAGGGGGCTCCCAGTGGAAGTCGAGGGGATCCTGCCAGAACTCCGCGGGGAGGTTGGTGGTACCCGGGATGGCGAAGTCCATGTAGGCCACGTTGACGATCTTCTCGGCATCGATCGCGTGGTCGAGCGCCTGGCGGAACCTCGGGTCGGTGAGCGCCGGGTGGCCGAGTGACTTGCCGGTGTAGCAGTTGATGTCGAGGCACTCGAAGCGGTCGTGGATGGCCTTCGTCGCCTTGAAGCCCTCCTTGTTCTCCCACTTGGGGAACTGCGCCGGCGACATGGCGCCGGTCCAGTCGATCACCCCGAGCTCGAGGTCGGCGCGCGAGCGTGTCGACGTTGGTGTAGAACTGCAGGATCATCTCGTCGATCTTGGCGGCGCCGCCCCAGTAGTCCTTGTTCGCCGCCATGCGCACGTAGCTGCCCTTCTTCCACTCGACGACCTGGAAGGGGCCGCTGCCGATGATCGGCGGGTCGTTGGTGAAGCTCTCCTCGGCCTCCTCGGGCGTGATGTCGGCCCAGATGTGCTCGGGGAGGATCGGGATCCACATGTGGAGCAGCGTGCCGCGCGGCTGCGCGCACTCGAAGACCACCGTGCGGTCGTCGGTCGCGGTGACCTCCTCGATGTGGTTGACGTAGATCATGAACGCGCCCATCTCGTTCTCGATCACGTAGTCGAACGTGAACTCGACGTCGTGGGCCGTGAGTGGCTCGCCGTCCTGCCACCTGACCCCGTCGCGGATGTGGAAGGTCCACGTCCTGGCGTCGTCGGAGACCTCCCAGCTCTCGGCGATGCCGGGCACCGGCTCCATGGTGTCGGCGTCGTAGCGGACGAGACGGTCGTAGTTCTGCCAGAAGATGTGGTAGGAGGTCAGCGTGTAGCCCGTGAACGGGTTGAGGCTGTCGGGCTCCTCGATCCACCCCGTGTGGAGGACGATCGGCTCGTCCGCCGTCGTCGCCGTCGGCGTCGCATCGGCGCCGGCCCTCCCCGGTGCGAGGAGCAGCGTCAGCGCCGCGACGAGCGCGACGAGAGTGACCGCCGCGACGAGCGCGCGGGTCGCGGTTGAGTCGAGTCGAGATGCCATGACGCCCCTTTCAGCCGTGCCGGGATCGGCGTTCATCGTCGCCGCGGCGCTCGGTCGCCGCTCCCCCCGCCCGGTCGTCTGGTGCCGAGTGCCTGGTGGCGGCGATCGGGCGACGTGCCGGATCGTCGGGAATGTAGGAGGCCCTGCTGGGAAGTGTCAACGAGACCGCACATACTGCGGCGCCGTCGTGCGGCATCGAACGCGCCGCGAGGAGGACGAAACGGCCCGCGGGCGCGACGCCGCCGCAGACTCTGCGGAACGCTCCGTCGCCGGCTCTCATGACGCGTGACCGGCGAGGTCGAGGGCGGCCATGCAGTCGCGGTAGACGGTGATGAAGTCGGGGCCCGCGATCTCGACCGCGCAGCCATCGAGGCGCCGCACGGCGGAGCACTGGGCGGCGCCGTCGCAGTGGCGCGTGCTGGCGAAGACCAGGCGGGCCGTCCGCCCCCGCCAGTCGATCGGCGCCGGCATAGGCGACGACAGGGCGTGAAGCACGCCGTCGCGGATCAGCCCGGCCGTGACCTCGGGGGGCAGGAGGCGGGCGCTGTTCCTGCGCGACGCCTTCCTTGGTCGTCACGGTGGTGATGCCGGGCACACAGGCGGCGGCTTCGCGAGCCAGCTTGTCGTCGCCGGAGGCGAACGCGACCGGCACGCCGAAATGGCCCGCCACCCCGGCGTTGAAGCCCAGCTCCCCGAGCTCGAGGTCGCCGACGAAGGCGTGCGTCAGGATGCCCCAGAAGGTGTGGTCGAGGACGGCGGCCCGCGTGCCGGCCCTGGCGTGGTACCCCACGCAGAGGGCGGCGTCGTACGTGCCGTCGATACCCTCCATCATGCCGAGAGGACCCGCGCGGCCGCCGATCAAGGCGACGTTCGCGGGCAGACTCTCGACGCCGACGTTCGTGGAGTAGTCGTGCGCGTCGCGCACGACGACCTCGTCGGCCCCGGCGTCGAAGCAGCCGCGCAAGGTCGCGTCGAGGTCCGCGCGCATGAGCGCGGCCGCCCGGCCGTAGGCGGGGTGGCCGCGGTCGGTCTGCTCCTCGACGCAGACCCCGGTGATGCCCTCCATGTCGATGCTGACGAAGACCTTCACAGCGACCCTCCTGAGGATGCTACGCCGACCTGCGCAGGACGCGGCCGGCGCGCTCGCGTACCGTTCCGTCCCATGCCACGCGCCCGTTCACGAGCACGAGTCGTATGCCGTGCGGCGGCTCATGCGGCCGCGTGAAGTCGCGCCCCGCCGGCGACCGTCCCCGCATCGAACAGGGTCAGGTCGGCGAAGGATCCCTCCGCGATCCGGCCGCGGCCGCGGAGGCCGAAGCGCTCCGCCGGCAGGCTCGTCATCTTCCGCACCGCCGCTTCCAGGGGCAACACCCGCTCCTCGCGCACGTACTTCCCGAGCACGCGCGGGAAGGTGCCGTAGGAACGCGGATGGTCACGCAGCGCGCTCGCCGGGTCACGGCTCAGATGAGGTCTGTCGAGGGCGATGTCCGCGTCGCGGGGGAAGTGGACGGCGGCCAGGGAGCTGCCGGCCATGACCTCGCTGGGCGCGCCCGAGCAGCGCGCCGCCAGACCCTCGGCGGCGAAGCCGTCCTCGATGGCGCGGCGCAGCCGGTCCCCGAGGTCGGCGAGGCGCGGGTAGATCTCGGATTCATGCGCCACGAGGTAGGAGACCATGGTCCTGGCGGCCAGCAGGCAGGCGGGATGGGCCGAGTAGGTGCCGCCCGAGAAGGCGACGCGACCGCCGCCCTCCTTGCCGCAGAGCGCCAGCACGTCCGCCCGACCGGCGACGGCCGCGACCGGCATGCCCCCGCCGACGATCTTGCCGAGCACCAGGAGGTCGGGGCGGATGCCGTAGAGCGCGCCGAGGTCGCCGGCGCAGAAGCGGAAGGCGCTGATGACCTCGTCGAGTACGAGCAGCGCTCCGTGGCGCTCGGTCAGCTCGCGGGCCACGGTCAGGTACTCGGGAGTGGCGGCCATGAAGCTGCGCGCTCCGGCGAACGGCTCCACGATGAGGCAGGCGATGTCGTCGCCGCGACGGCGGAAGTGCTCGGCCAGGTCCTCGGGCTCGTTGAAGCGCGCGACCACGACTTCGTCCGCGATGTGCGCCGGAAGGCCCTCACTCTCCAACGTCCACGGCACGGGACCGGCGTGGAAGTCCACGCCCTTGAGGGCCCAGGGTTGGACGCCGTGCCAGCCGCCCGCGACCTTCACGACCAGCTGTCGGCCCGTGAACGCGCGCGCCAGCATGATCGCGTACATGGTCGCGAGCGTGCCGCTCGTCGTGAAGCGCAGACGCTCTCGCGTGGACGCGGGTCCGGAGCAGCTCGGCGGTCTCCACCGTGAGTTCGTCGGTCATGCCGAGCTGCAGGCCTCGCCCGGCGGCGAACGCCTCGGCGAGGACATCGGTGATCACCGTCGGGGCGTGCCCGAGCAGGTTGGCGAAGTGCCCTTGCCAGAAGTCGAGCAGCACGCGGCCGTCGGCATCGGTCACGCAGGACCCACGGGCATCGACGATGCGCGGTGGGAAGGGACGGTTGAGGCGCACGTTGTGGTTGCCGCCGTCGACCATCACGGCGCGTGCCCGGCGATCGAGCGCGGCGGAGTGCGGGAGGCGCTCGGCGTACGCCGACGAGAGATCTTCGATCAGGCTTGCGTAGTCGTCGCTCAAGCGCCCTCCTCGACCGGCGGATGCGCCGGAATGCCGAGAACTTAGGAGGAGTCACCCCATGATGTCAACGAAGCCGCAGATTCTTCGGCGCCGCCTGAGTCACGGTCGTCTGCCGTGCGTCGCCCCGCTCACGGGTCGTAGGGCCAGGGCGTGTCGCTCTTGATCTCGGCGAGCACCAGCATCGTCTCGAGCTTGCCCGAACCCCGGGATGGCCGCGATCTGGGTGTTGTTCAGCTGGCGCAGGTGGGCCAGGTCGCGGGCGGCGACGTGCAGCATGTAGTCGAACTGGCCCGTCACGTGGTAGCAGCTGACCACACCGTCCGCCGCCTGGACGCCGCGCTCGAACGGTTCGATGCCGTTGGCGGCGTGGAGGCGCAAGCGGATGCCGATGAGCGCCTGCACGCCGAGGCCCAGCGCCTTCGGGTCGACCAGCGCGCGGTAGCCGAGGATGGCCCCCTCCCGCTCCAGGCGTCGCACGCGCTCGAGGGTGGCGGAGGGCGAGAGACCGATGGTCTCGGCGAGACTGGCGTTGGTCTGTCGCCCGTCGCGCAGCAGCGCGCGCAGGATCTTCTCGTCGACGGCGTCCATCCCCGACCTCCTTGGAGCCTCATGGCCATGGCTGACGGCAGCATGGTATGCGGTGGAGGCATGGCTTGTCAGCAACCTCAGCGGAGCGGAAGAGCATTGAACGCAGCATCTGCGCCGTGGCCGGTCATGCGGATCTCTGCTGCGGAGGCGAGGTGTCGGCGCCGACCGACGGTCGCGAGCGCGGACGAAGATCCGCCGTGTCGGTGCGGGCCCCCCGGCCCGGCGTCAGTACTCCGCCGGTATCTCGAAGAAGAGGACGAGGGCTGGGCGCACCCCGTCGGGGTTGCGCCACGAGTGCGGTTCGCTGGGCGCGTAGGCGATGGTGTCGCCCTCGGAAAGGGTCGCCGCGCGGTCGGCGAAGCGCACCTCCAGGGCGCCGCTCACCACCGTCGCCATGACGAGCTCACCCGGGTGGGACCAGAGCTCGCGGCCCGGCGTGCCTCCCGGGTCGATCCGGGTCTCGATGATCTGGGCCCGGCGCTCCGATCGGGGCGAGAGCACGTAGTTCACGACGCCCTCGCCGCCGAAGTAGGTGCCCTCGACCTCGGTGCGGCGCACGACGTTGGAGCCTTGGCCGCCGACGTTGTCGAACAGCGCCGACATCGAGATGCCGAGCGCCTCGCAGATGCGGTAGAGCGAGCCGATCGACGGTGACGTCTCACCACGTTCGACGGCGCTGACGAAGGACTTCGTGACGCCGGCTGCGCCGGCGACCGCCTCGAGCGTCATGCCCGCGCGCCCGCGCGCCTCGCGCAGACGGCGACCGACGACACGGACGGGCCAGCGCTCGTCCTCGCCCGGTGGGCCCGGGCTCTCCGGTGCCGGGCCCGCGCTCTCCGGTGTCGGCCCCTCGATGGTGCTCGCCTCGTCGGTCATCGCCGCCGCACTGTACCTGTGTGCTGCGCGAGGGTCAAAGACGGTCGCGCGGCAGGCCGGGGGCCGTGCGTCGGAGGCCTCGGCCACGCTGCCGGGGACCCGCGCAGCCAGGCAGCGCTTCCGTCCGGCAGCGCTTCCGTCCGGCAGCCGTCGGAGCCGGGGCACGGGCCGCACGCGGACGCTTGACGTATCCACTGGGGGTGGACTAGCGTGCACTGGGAGCGTACAGCCGATGTCGTCACACGTAGGGAGGGCGGACCGATGCGCAGTGAGGGAAGCACCCCGGGCGGATCGTCCGGGACGCGGCACTCCGACACCCCCGGCGTCGCCGGGGCGACGAACGCGCCGCGCCGTCGCACCTGGGCGGAGCCCTACAAGATCAAGATGGTCGAGCCCCTGCGGATGACGACCCGCGCGGAGCGCGAGGCGGCGATCCGCGAGGCCGGCTACAACACCTTCCTGCTGAAGAGCGAGGAGGTCTACATCGACCTCCTCACCGACTCCGGCACCTCGGCGATGAGCGACCGCCAGTGGGCGGGGATGATGCTCGGCGACGAGGCCTACGCCGGGAGCCGCAACTTCTACCACCTCGAGGAGGCGGTCCGCGAGGTCTACGGCTACAAGCACCTGGTGCCCACGCACCAGGGCCGCGCCGCCGAGCACATCCTCAGCAAGATCCTGATCGCGCCGGGCGACGTGATCCCCGGCAACATGTACTTCACGACGACGCGCCTGCACCAGGAGCTCGCCGGCGGGCGCTTCGTCGACGTCATCATCGACGAAGCCCACGACCCGGCGAGCGAGCACCCCTTCAAGGGCGACGTCGACCTCGGCAAGCTCGAGCGCGTCATCGCCGAGCACGGCGCCGACAAGATCCCCTACGTCTGCATCGCCACGGCCGTCAACATGGCCGGCGGGCAGCCGATCAGCCTCGCCAACCTGCGCGCCGTGCGCGAGCTCTGCGCGCGGCACGGCATCCGCGTCATCCACGACGCGACGCGCGTCGCCGAGAACGCCTACTTCATCAAGGAGCGCGAGCCGGGCTGCGCAGGCAAGTCGGTGGCCGGGATCGTGCGCGAGCTCTGCGACCTCACCGACGGCTGCACGATGAGCGCCAAGAAGGACGCCCTCGTCAACATCGGCGGCTTCCTCGCCCTCAACGAGGACGACGTCTTCGACGCGGCGCGCAACCTGGTCGTCGTCTACGAGGGCCTCCACACCTACGGCGGCATGGCCGGCCGCGACATGGAGGCCGTCGCCATCGGTCTGCACGAGAGCGTCGACCACGACCACATCAGGGCGCGCGTCGGCCAGGTGCTCTACCTCGGCGAGAAGATCCGCGGCTACGGCGTGCCGATCGTCGTGCCGATCGGCAGCCACGGCGTCTTTCTCGACGCCAGGGCCTGTCTGCCGCAGGTCGACCAGGATCTGCTACCCGGCCCAGGCGCTGGCCGCCGAGCTCTACCTGGAGAGCGGGGTGCGGGCCATGGAGCGCGGCAACGTGAGCGCCGGTCGCGACCCGGTGACGGGCGAGAACCGGCGCCCCAGCCTCGAGCTCGTGCGACTCACGGTGCCGCGCCGCGTCTACACCCAGGCGCACATGGACGTGGTCGCCGAGTCGGTGGCCGAGGTCTTCGACCACCGCGACGAGATCCGCGGTCTCAGGATGGTGTACGAGCCGAAGGAGCTGCGCTTCTTCCAGGCGCGCTTCGAGCCCCTGAGCTGAGGCCCGGCAGTCCACGGGGCGGACGGCCCGACGCTCGGCGGCCGGAGGGGTCCCGTCGCCGGGAGGCGGCCGGAGGCGCTTCGTGCGCCGGCTGCCGGCGCGCCTAGCTCGAGCGGCGCGCCACGACCAGGCTGGCGATGAACCAGACGATCAGCGCGACGATGCCCAGCCAGATGAAGAACCTCAGGTTCGAGAAGATGATGCCGGCGGCGATGAACCCGAGGATGATCGCCCCGACCATGATGAGTGCAACCTTCCAGAACATCTCCGCGCCCTCCTCGGCCAGCCCCTAGACTGCTGGTCATCCTAACCGTTGGCGGCGTCGATTGACACAGTGAGGCGAGGGCAGGGGCGGCTGGGGGGCGGGCCCGCCTGAGGCGAGGGCAGGGGGGCTCCGCCGCCGTCGCCCCCGGTCGTGAGGCGAGCGTGAGCGCGATGCTCCGGCGCCCAGAGGTGTCGGATCGGAGCTCTAGACGGCCTTGCGCACGCGACCCGACTTGAGGCAGCGGGCGCAGACATAGGCCATCTGCGGGCGCCCGTCGACGATCACGCGGACGCGCTGCAGGTTGGGCTGGAAGAGGCGCTTGGTGGCGCGGTTCGAGTGGCTGCGGTTGTTGCCGACGACGGGCGCTTTGCCGCAGGTCAGACAGACTTTGGACATCGGGTATCCCTCGGCTTGATGGCGGGCAGGCGCGAAATTATGCTACATGCGGCCGTCGGGAAGCAAACGCACGCTCTCGACGCCGTCTCCGTTGGGGGGAGCCATGAGCGGGTTCGACGAGCACATGTCCATCCTCGAGGCGCTCGTCCGGCATCCCGGCGCGCGGCGCGTCTTCGAGGCGCACGGCATGAACTGCTCCCTCTGCCTGGGGGCGAGCATCGAGACCATCGAGGCGGGCGCCGTCATGCATCAGGTCGATCCCGGCCAGGTCGTCGCCGAGCTCAACGCTCTTCAACACCTAGAGGTCGGGAGCCTGTAGACTACGCGCCATGGCGAGCGGCGAGCTCATACTGCCGATCGAGACGCCGGGTCCTCCCGGCGAGGTCGTCGTCGCGCCCGTGGTCGTGGCCAAACTGGCCGGCGCCGCGGCGCGCTCCACCTACGGTGTGGTGCGTATGGAGTCGTCGCCGATGCGGCGCCTCGCGCGTTTCCTCAAGGGCTCGCTCACCGAGGGCGTCGAGGTCGAGGTCGAGGGTGAGGCGGTGCGCATCGAGCTGCACGTGGCCATGGAGCGCGGGGTCAACCTCGCCCAGGTCACGGCCAACCTGCAGGAGCAGGTCCGCTACCAGGTCGAGGGCGTCGCCGGCGTGCCGGTGGAGGAGATCAACGTCAGGGTAGAGGACCTCGAGGACTGATGGTCCGCGCCATCGCCATCGCCGCCATCGAGGCCGCGCTCGCCGCCGTCGAGGCCGAGCGCCAGCTCATCAACGACCTCAACGTGTACCCCGTCCCCGACGGCGACACGGGCACCAACCTGGCGCTCACGGTGCGCGCCGTGCTCGACGAGCTCGAGCAGAGCGACGCCGAGGACATCCCCGGGGTCGCGGCGGCGGTGACCAAGGGCTCGCTCATGGGCGCGCGCGGCAACTCGGGCGTCATCCTCTCCCAGATCGTGCGCGGCGTGTGCGAGGTCTGGGGGTCGTCGGGCAGCCTCGACGTCCGCGTCGTCAAGGAGGCGTTCGACGCCGGCCAGGCGGCCGCGTACCGCGCCGTGAAGGAGCCGGTCGAGGGCACCATGCTCACCGTGATCCGCGAGATGGCCGTCGCCGCCCAGGCGCTGCCCGACAGTCTCGGCCTCGAGACGCTGCTGGCCGCGGTCGACGAGGCGGGCAGCAGCGCCGTCGAGCGCACGACCGGGCAGCTCGCCGCCCTCCAGAAGGCCGGCGTCGTCGACGCCGGAGGCTACGGCCTCCTCGTGCTCTTCCGCGGCTTGGCCACCGGCATCGAGGAGCTGCTGCGCGGCGGTGGCGTCTCGACCCGTCCGCGCCGCGGGCGCCCGGTGGCGGTCACATCGGCGGGTCTCGCTCTCGCGCGCGACAGCGAGCTCTCGCAGTACAGGTACTGCACCAGCTTCCTCGTCCGCGGCGAGGGGCTCGACGCGGCCGCCTTCGAGGCTTTCGTGGCCCCGCTGGGCGACAGCGCCCTCGTGGTCGGCGACGAGCGCATGATGAAGGTGCACGTGCACGTCGACGATCCCGGAGTCGTGCTGTCGCGGGCGGTCACCATGGGCGCCTTGGGCGAGATCGACATCAACGACATGCACGCGCAGACGCGGGCCCGCGACGAGCGCCTGCGCGGCGCTGCGCCCGCCGCGCTCGACGTCGCGGCGACCGTCGTCGTCGCCGTGGTCGCCGGCGAGGGCAACAAGCGTCTCTTCCGCGATCTCGGCTGCGGGGCGATCGTCGACGGCGGGCAGTCGATGAACCCGAGCGCCGCGCAGCTCCTCGAGGCCGTCGACGCGCTCGACGGCGACGAGGTCGTGCTCCTGCCCAACAACGGCAACGTCATCCTCACCGCCGAGCAGGCCGCCGGTATGAGCCCGCGGCACATCGCCGTCGTGCCCTCGAGCTCGATCCCGGCCGGGCTCGCCGCCATGGTCGCCTTCGAGCCCGAGAGCGACGCGGTCGACAACGCGCGGCTCATGGAGGAGGCGATCGACGGCATCCAGAGCGCCGAGATCACCTACGCCGTGCGCGACTCCGAGGTCGACGGCGTCGAGGTGCGTGAGGGCCAGGCCATCGGCATCGTCGACGGCACCCTCGTCGCCGCCGGCGATGCCGTCGACGAGGTCTTCGGGCGCGTGCTCGAGGCGCTCGCCGCCAACGGCGCCGAGCAGCTCACGGTGCTCACTTCACTCAACGGCTCGGGCACGACCCCGGCGCGGCTCGGAGAGCTCGCCGGTCAGGTCGCGCCCGACCTCGAGATGCACGTGTACGACGGTGGACAGCCCCTGTACCCGATCCTGGTGAGTGCCGAATGAGCGAACCTCTCCTCACACTCGACAACACGGCGATAGTGCTCGACTCGACCTGCGACGCGCCCGAGGGCTTCTTCGAGCGCGACGGCCTCTACATGGTGCCGTTGCGCGTGCACTTCGGCGACGAGAGCTTCCGCGACTGCGTCGACCTCGGGCACGACGAGTTCTTCGCCAAGCTGGAGAAGTCCGAGGTGCTGCCGACGACTTCGCAGCCGACCGACGCCGAGTTCGCCGCCGCCTACGAAGAGGCGCGGCGGCGCTACGAGCACGTCTTCTCGCTCCACCTCTCGCGCAAGATGAGCGGCACCTTCCAGGCGGCCGAACGCGCGGCGGCGGGCTTCGACGGCGTCGAGGTCTACGACCTCAAGACGGTGTCGGCGGCGATGGCGATGTGCGCCGAGCGCCTGCGCACACGGCTCGAGCCCGGCTGCACTATCGCCGAGGCGCGGTCCTACATCGAGCACTTCGCCGCCCACAGCCAGCTCGTCGTCCACGCCGCGACCCTCGAGTACCTGCGCCGCGGCGGCCGCATCGGCAGGGCCGCCTCGCTGGTCGGCGGCGTCTTCGACATCAAGCCGCTGATCGCCTGCGTCGACGGCGAGTTCACGCCGTACGCCAAGGTCCGTGGCCAGAAGAAGGCCTTCGCCGCCATGGAGCGCTTCCTCGACGAGCACAGCACGCCCGACGACGAGCTGCACTACTGCCTGATCGACGCCCTGAACCCCGAGGAGATCACGCTCGTCGACGAGATGATCAAGCGGGCGCGCCCCAAGGCGCACTTCCACTTCCGCGGCCGCGTCGGGGCGGTCGTGGGCACCCACATCGGCCCCGGCACGACCGCCTTTGCACTGATCGTCGAGTGACCGGGGAGACACTCCCGCTGCGCTTCGGGGGCGGCCGGTTCGAAGCCCGGCCGCCCGCCCCGAGGCTCTCTCTCGACCCGTCCGCACTCGCCGCGCCGCTCTCCTCGCTGGAGGGCGTCACCCCGGCCGTCGCCCGCCGTCTCGAGGGATTCGGGCTCGTGACGGTCGGCGACCTCGTCCGTCACTACCCACGGCGCTACGACGACTTCCGCCAGCGCAAGCAGATCCGCGAGCTGCGCATCGACGAGGAGGCGACGGTGCGCGGTGTCGTCGAGCGCGTGCGCGCCGACCGCACGGCGCGCCGCAAGGTGCGCGTGGTGAAGGCGATCGTGCGCGACACCACCGGCGCCGTCGAGGCCGTGTGGTTCAACCAGGGCTACCTCACGCGGGTCCTCACCGAGGGCACTCAGCTCAGCCTGCGCGGCACGTACCGGCCGCTCGGCGGACGCCCGCAGTTCGTCGTCCGCAGCCACGAGATCCTCGAGGAGCACGAAGGGGAGGGCGTGCACACCGAGGGCGTCGTCGCCGTCTACCCGGCGAGCGAACAGGTCTCGGCCCGGCTGCTGCGCTCCCTGGTGCGACGGGCCGCGCCGGTCATGCGGCGCCTGCGCGACCCGCTCCCCGGCGCCCTTCGCGTCGCCGAGGGCCTGCCCTCGCACCGTGATGCCACGTTGGCCGCGCACCTGCCGGCCGGGCTCGACGAGGCGGAGCTCGCGCGCGAGCGCCTCGTGCTGGAGGAACTCCTGCTCATGCAGCTCGGCCTGCTGGCGCACAAGCGCGAGCAGCAGCTCCGCGTCCGGGCACGGCCGCTGCCGCCGGCGGGCGCGCTGAGCACGGGCTTCGTCGCCGGCCTGCCCTTCGAGCTCACCGGGCACCAGCGCGCCGCCGTCGAGGAGATCGAGCGCGACCTCGGTCGCGGGCAGCCGATGCGGCGGTTGCTCCAGGGCGACGTGGGCTCCGGCAAGACGGTCGTCGCCCTGTACTGCCTGCTGCGCGCCGCCGAAGCCGGTCTGCAGGGCGCGCTCATGGCGCCGACCGAGACGCTCGCCCTGCAGCACGCCCACACGGCGGTCCGGCTCTGCGGCGACGCCGCGCCGCTCGAGGTGCTGACGGCGGCGCTCGGGGCGCGCGAGCGCCGGGAGGCGCTCGCGCGCCTCAGCCGCCGGCGGACCGCAGCCTGGTCATCGGCACGCACGCGCTGCTGACCGAGGACGTCGTCTTCCCGGCGCTCGGCGTGCTCGTCGTCGACGAGCAGCATCGCTTCGGCGTGCGTCAGCGCGACGAGCTCGTGCGGCGCGGTGAGCACGACGGCCTCGCGCCGCACGTGCTGCACATGACGGCGACGCCGATCCCGCGGACCCTCGCCCTGACCGTGTACGGCGACCTCGACGTGACGACGATCGCCGGCGTCCCGGCGGGGCGCAAGCCGGTGACCACGCGACTCGTCGACGAGGCGAAGCGCGCGGACGGCTACGCCTTCGTCGCTCGCCAGCTCGACAAGGGCCGGCAGGCCTACGTCGTCTGCCCGGCGATCGACGAATCCGAGTCGATCGAGGCGGCGACCGCGCTCGCCGAGGCGGAGCGGCTCGCCGCCGGTGAGTTCGCGCGGTACCGGGTCGCCGTCGTGCACGGACAGATGAAGCCGGCCGAACGCGAGGCGGTGATGGCGGCGTTCACCGCCGGGGAGGTCGACGTGCTCGTCGCCACGAGCCTCATCGAGGTCGGCATCGACGTGCCCAACGCGACCGTGATGATGGTCGAGGGGGCCGAGCGCTTCGGCCTCGCCCAGCTGCACCAGCTGCGCGGCCGCGTCGGGCGCGGGAGCGCGCGCTCCTACTGCCTGCTCTTCTCGAGCAGCGACGCGCCCGGCGGGCAGGCACGGCTCTCGGCGCTCCTCGACACGACAGACGGTTTCGAGCTCGCCGAGCGCGACCTCGAGCTGCGCGGCGAGGGCCAGCTCATGGGGGCCCGCCAGGCGGGCGCCGGCGACCTGCGGCTCGCCCGCCTGGCGCGCGACCGCGACGCGCTCGTCCGCGCGCGCGGGCTCGCCGAGGGGCTCCTCCAGGCCGACCCCGAGCTGGCGCGCCCCGAGCACGGCCCCCTGCGTGCGGCGGTGCGCGAGGCTTTCGGTGCCGAGCTGGGCTGGTTGCTCAAAGCCTGAAGGCGTCGAGGAGCTCGAAGGCCGGTCCCGGCCGCTGCCTCTATACTGAGGCCATGCGGCCCCGGGAGCTCATCGCCACGCACAGCAACACCGACTTCGACGGCTTCGCCGGCATGGTCGCGGCGCGCAAGCTGTACCCGGAGGCGCACATCTGTCTCGGCGGCGCCGTCAATCGCAACGTGCGCGAGTTCCAGGCGCTCTACGCCGACCTCGTGCCGGCGGTCGACCCGGTCGAGCTCGACCTCGATGACGTCGAGCGTCTGATCCTGGTCGACACGACGCACGCCAACCGCATCGGCGACCTCGGGCGGCTCTGCGGGCGCGACGGGGTCCAGGTCGTCGCCTTCGACCACCACGGCGAGGAGCGGCCGCCGTACCTGAGCGCCGAGCGGCTCGTCACGTCCGGTGACGGGTCGATCGTCACCTTGCTGTTGCGCGTCGTCGCCGAGCGTGGGATCCCCGTGACGCCCTTCGAGGCGAGCCTCTTCGCCATCGGCATCCACGAGGACACGGGGTCGCTCACCTTCTCGACCACGACCGAGCACGACGCCGAGGCGCTCGCCTTCTGCATGCGTCACGGCGCCGACCCGGCACTGATCGAGCGCTGGCTGACGAACGCCCTCACTCCGGGGCAGCGGAGCACGCTGGCCGCCGCGCTCGAGGGAGCCGAGGAGCACGAGGCCGGCGGCCGGCGCGTGCTGCTCGCCGCCGTGGCGCGCGACGACTACGTGGAGGGCGTCAGCGTGGTCGCCCACCGGGTCATGGACCTGACCGCCTGCGACGCCTTCGTGCTCCTCGTCGAGATGGAGCAGCGCGTGTTCGCCACGGCCCGCAGTCGGGGCGGCGGCGTCGACGTCGCGGCGCTGCTCGCGCCGCTCGGCGGGGGCGGGCACAGCGCCGCCTCGTCGGCGGTGCTCAAGGACCAGTCGCTGGCGGCGGCGCGAGCGGCGGTGCTCGCCGCCCTGCCGGGCGCCGTGACGCCGGCGCCGAGCGCCGCCGAGGTCATGACCCCCGGGCTGCCGGCGGTCGACGCCGCGTCCAGCGTCGACGACGCGCTCATCGCCTGTCGCCGGCAGGGCATCGACGGCCTCGCGGTCACGAAGGACGGCGTGGTCGCCGGCAGCGTCGGGCTCGTCGACCTCGAGCGCGCCCTGGGCCACGGCCTCGGGCACGCGCCGGTCAAGGCGGTGATGACGGCGCGCCTGCCCGCGGTCGCGGCCGCGACCGCGATCGAGCGCGCCGCCGAGGCGATCGTCGACGGCGGGCTCGGGTGGGCGGCAGTCGTGAGGGAAGGCGCGTCGGCCCCCGCCGCGTGAGGAGGACGTGCTCGGCATCGTCTCGCGGCGCCTGTTCGCGCGCGGGCAGGTCGCTCCGGCCGAGCCCACGCCCGAAGTGGCCGGCAACGTGGCCGGCCGGCTGGCCGAGCTCGGCCTCGCCGAGCTCTTCGCCCACGTGCAGGCCCTGGCCGGCGAGGTGCGCGGCGTCTACCTCGTCGGCGGCGCGGTGCGCGACCTCCTGCTCGGCGAGAAGAGCTTCGACATCGACCTCGCCGTCGAGGGCGACGGCATCGCCTTCGCCGAAGCGCTGGCCGCCCGCCTTCACGGCCACGTGCGCGCCCACCGCAAGTTCGGCACCGCGGTGGTGGTCACCTCGCGGCGGGCGCCGCACGTCGACATCGCCTCGACGCGGTCCGAGTCCTACGAGTACCCCGCCGCCCTGCCGAAGGTGGAGCACGCCGGCATCCGCAGCGACCTCGCGCGGCGCGACTTCACCATCAACGCGATGGCGGTCGCCCTGCAGCCCGACCTCTTCGGCGCCCTCCTCGACCCGTTCGGCGGTCTCGGCGACCTGCAGGCGAAGCGTATCGTCGTGCTGCACAACCTGAGCTTCATCGAGGACCCGACGCGCATTCTGCGCGCCCTGCGCTACGAGACCCGCTACGGCCTGCGCATGGACGAGCACACCCTCGGCCTCGCGCGGGCCTGCGCCGGCATGGACCTCATCGGCGACCTCTCGTCGGCGCGCCTGCGCGACGAGCTCGTGGCCCTGCTCGACGAGGAGAAGGTCGAGTTCGCCCTCGAGCGGCTCGAGGACCTCGGTCTCGAGCAGGCGGTGCACGCGCGCTTCCGCGCCGGGGACCGGGAGCGCGCTCTCGTGCGGTGCGGCGACGAGGTCGTCCACCGGCACGGTCTCGGCCGCGAGCTGCCGCGCTGGCGTCTGCGCCTGCTCTGGCTGCTCCTCGAGCTGGAGCCGGAGGAGATCGCCGCCTGGGCGCGGCGTATGCGCCTCCGCCGCCGCGACGCCGACGTGCTCGAGCGCGGGCACGTCGTGGCGCAGCGGGTCGTGCGGCGCCTGGCGTCGGGCCCGGGGGAGGCCGAGCTCGCCGAGCTCCTGCGTCACGAGCCGCTCGAGGCCGCGGTGCTGGCGGTCGTGCTCGGCGAGAGCGTCGCCGCGCCCTCGCGGGTCGGGCACTACCTCGACGTCACGCGTCACGTGCGGCTGGAGATCGGCGGCGACGACCTCCTCGCCCTGGGTCTGCCACGGGGGCCGCGCGTGGGCGAGGTCATGGCCAGCGTCCTGCGCCTCAAGGTCAACGGGACCGTCACGGGGCGCGACGAGGAGCTCGCCGCCGCGCGGCGACTGTTGTGAGGAGGCTCCCGTCGACCAAGATCTGATCGTCGAGTTCCTGGTGACGCTGCCGCTGCTGCTGCTCAGCCTCGCGGCGCACGAGCTCGCCCACGGTGTGGCCGCCGACCGGCTCGGCGACCCGACGCCGCGCCTCGCCGGGCGCCTGACCGCCAACCCGCTGCGCCACCTCGACGTCATGGGCACGCTCGTCCTCGTCGCGACCTTCGTCTCCCAGGCGGGCATCTTCTTCGGCTGGGCCAAGCCGATCCCCGTCGACCCCCGCCGCTTCGCCGACCCGCAGCGGGGCATGCTCCTCGTCGGTCTCGCGGGGCCTCTTGCGAACGTCGTGCTGGCCGCCGTCGCCGCAGGGCTGGTCTGGGTGACGGTGGACGTGTCGCTGCTGCTCGCCGAGGCGTTCGCGCTCGTCTTCCTCCTGAACGTCCTCCTCGCGCTGATCAACCTCGTCCCGGTGCCTCCGCTCGACGGCTCGCGGGTCCTCGGCGGCCTCATGCCGCGGAGCTGGTACCCCGCGTGGGTCGCCCTCGACCGCTACGGCACCTGGGTGCTGCTCGCGCTGCTCGTGCTGTTGATCGTACGGCCCGAGCTCTTCGAGGCCACGCTGGGCAGGGCGCTCGACTGGGCGTTCACGACGTTCCTGCCGGCGTGATGAGGCGACCGATGAGCGACGCGGTCCCAGGCCGGGAGAGGACGATGAGAGTCGCTGCCCCCGGGCCGGGCGCGGACCGGTGAGCGGGACGGTCGCCGAGCCCGAGTCGCGGTCCTTCGCCTGCGAGTGGCGCGGCGACGGCGGCCTGCGCTGGCTGCGGTGGGGAGGGGCCGGCGTCGAGGCCGCCTTCCCGACCCGCGAAGGCGGCGTGTCCGCCGGCCCCTACGCCGCTCTGAACCTCGGCCTCGCGGTCGGCGACGACCCCGCGGCGGTGCTCGAGAACCGGCGCCGGCTCGGCGCCGCGGTCGGTCTCGACCTCGGGCGCTGGGTGGTGCCGTCGCAGGTCCACGGCACGCACCTCGTGGAGGTGGGCGAGGACGAGGCGGGGCGCGGCGCCGGCGACCTCACGTCGACGATCGCCGAGACCGACGCGCTGCTCACCGCCGCGCCGGGTCTCGGCCTCGTCGTCAGCCACGCCGATTGCGTGCCGGTCGTCGTCGCCGCGGCGGCCGCTGAAGGCCCCCTGGTCGTCACCGTGCACGCCGGCTGGCGCGGGATGCTGGACGGCATCGTCGAGCGGGCGGCCGCGACGCTCGCGCGCCGCGGCCGCCTCGCTGGGCGCCGTCGTCGGCCCGAGCATCGGCCCGTGCTGCTTCAACGTCGACGACGAGCTGCGGCGGCGCTTCGAGGCCCGCTTCCCCGGCGTCGCCGCGGGCGCCTCCGTCGACCTCTGGGAGTGCGCGCTGCGCCAGCTGCGCGCCGCCGGCGTGCCCGCCGACGAGATCACGCTCACGCGGCTCTGCACCTCGTGCGACCGGCGCTTCTTCTCGCACCGTCGCGACAGCGGTCGGACAGGGCGTCACCTCAGTGTGGCATGGCTCGCAGACAGGGCCGCGGCCGCCGACGGCGAATCTTGACGGGGCCGGGGCGTCCTTGCCCCCGGCGTGCCGACGAGGAGTGACGTGGTCAGGCAGTACAGCGGGTCCGCCGCCGGCGTGCGGGAGAAGTTCGAGCAGGTCGAGGGCCGGGTCGCCGAGGCGGCGCGGCGCGCCGGTCGAGACCCGGCCGCCGTCGAGATCCTCGTGGCCACGAAGTACGTCGACGTCGACCACCTCGGCGTGCTCGCCGAAGCCGGCATCCGCCTGATCGGCGAGAACCGCGCCCAGGACCTCGGCGCCAAGCACGAGCGCTACGGCGACATCTTCACCTACGACTTCATCGGCCACCTGCAGAGCCGCAAGACGAGGGCAGTGCTGCCGCTGGTGCGCCTGATCCACTCGGTCTCGAGCCTCAGCGTGGTCAAGGAGCTCGAGGAGCGGGCCGCGGGCGCGGTCGAGGTGCTGCTCGAGGTCAACGTCGGCGGGGAGGAGAGCAAGAGCGGCGTGCCCTTCGCCGAGGTGGACGCCTTCCTCGGGCAGGCCGCCGACTTCGAGAAGGTCGTCTTCGGCGGCCTCATGTGCATGCCGCCCCTGTTCGAGGACCCCGAGGAGGCGCGGCCGTTCTTCGCCCGCACGCGGGCGCTGGCCGAACGGCTTTCGGAGGACTGGCGCGGCCGGTATACTTTCGCCCGACTCTCGATGGGTACGAGCGCCGACTACGAGGCGGCAGTGCTCGAGGGTGCGACCATCGTGCGCGTCGGGAGTGTGCTCTTCTAGAGAGCGGCAGGGAGGGACTGAATGGGCCTCGGAGATTCCTGGCACAAGGTCGCCGTGTACTTCGGACTCGCCGACGAGGACGAGCAGTACGAAGAGGACGAGACGCTCGCCCCGTACGAGGAGCTGGAGCGCTCCTACCAGGACCGCCCCAACGTACGCAAGCTGGGGAGCTCCCGGCGCAACGACTACGACGAGATCTTCCCCGACGAGGCGCCGCGCCGCGCCGCCGCGCCGGTGCGCGCCGTCGAGAGCGTGCGTCCGCCGCGCGTCGAGGTCCACCTCGTCATCCCCAAGACCTTCAACGACGCCCAGCAGATCGCCGACAAGTTCAAGATCGACGTGCCGGTGATCATCAACCTGCAGGGCGCCGACACCGAGCTCGCCAAGCGTCTCATCGACTTCTGCAGCGGCCTCACCTACGCCCTCGACGGCGGCATGCAGCGCGTGGGCGACAAGATCTTCCTGCTCACGCCGCGCAACGTCGAGGTCTCCGCCGAGGAGAAGGCGCGGCTCATCGAGAAGGGCTTCTTCAACCAGTTCTGAGCCCGGAGCGGGGCCGCGCGGTCACGTCGCTCGCGGGCGTCGCCCGTCGGGCGACGGCACGTGCGCAGGAATCCGCGCCGTCGCGGCACAATAAGATGAGACGAGTACGCTGAGCGCGCCTCTCGCGTCGCCCGCGTGGGCAAAGGAGTACGGTATGAAGCTGACACCGCTCGACATCCGCCACAAGGAGTTCAAGCGCGGCATGCGCGGCTACGTCGACGAGGAGGTCGACGAGTTCCTCGACCAGATCGCCGACGAGTTCGAGCGCCTCTTCAAGGACAACATCGATCTCGGCGAGCGCATCGAGAACCTCGAGGAGCAGGTGACCCGCTACCGGCGCATGGAGGAGACCCTGCAGAAGACGCTGGTCTCCGCCCAGCAGAGCGCCGAGGAGCTCAAGCAGAACGCGACCAAGGAGAGCCAGCTCATCCTGCGCGACGCCGAGCTCAAGGCGCGACAGATGGTCAACGAGAGCTACGCCGACAAGCAGCGCATCGAGGGCTCGCTGACCAAGCTGCGCGGGGTCGAAGAGGAGTTCCGCATCCGCTTCCGTCAGCTGCTCGAGGGCTTCCTCAAGCAGGTCGAGCAGGCGCCGCCGGTGGCGCCGCAGCCGCAGAACGACCTCAACCGCCAGGCCGAGGCGATCAAGGAGGCCATCGCCCGCGAGGAGACGGTCGTGGCGCCGGCGCCGCACCCCGCCGCGCCGGGGGCGACGAGCGCCCCGGAGCACGCGGCGCCCGCCCCCGCTCCGCGGCCCCCCGAGGCGCGCCCGCCGCAGCCGGCCCAGCCGCCGCCGCAGCCGCGCCCGGACCCCGCGACGAGGAAGGTGCCGCGTTTCGGCCCCGGCTCCGGCGACCTCGAGACGATGACCTCGGCCGGGCCGGCTGCCGAGCGCGCGCCGTCCCAGCCGGCGGGCGCCGGTGCCGTGCCGCATGCGGCGCCGTCGCCGCCCGCGCCCGACAAGGCGACGGCGGGCGGCGTGCCGCCTGACGGCCCGCGTCCTGACGACCGCGACCTGGTCGTCGACGTCGACACCGGGGTCTCCGACGACGAGTTCAAGTGGTGAGACCGGCCCCGTGCGGCGCAGCCGCCGGGGCGTGACGCTCGCCGTCTGGGTGGTGCCGGGGGCGGCCGACGAAGGCTTCGCCGGCGTCGCCGACGGGCGCCTCAAGGTGCGGCTGCGGGCGCCGGCGCGCGAAGGGGCCGCCAACCGCGCTCTCGTGCGGCTCCTGGCGCGGCGCCTCGAAGTGCCGGCGGGGTCGGTGCGCCTGATCCACGGCGCGGGCGGGCGCCGCAAGCTCGTGGAGGTCGAAGAGCTGAATGAAGCCGAGGCGCGACTGCGACTCGGCATCGAGTAGAGGGAGACGGCATGGCGAGACTCGCCTACTGCAAGCGCTGCAAGGCGACCTACCCGCTGGCGATCGTGCAGAACGACGGCGGGCGCTCCGGCAAGGTGAAGGTCCCGGCGTGCCCGCTGGGGCACACGAAGCTCCAGGAGCTGGACGCGCCGCGCCGGCGTGGCTCTTCCTGAGAGCAGGGCGGCCGCCGGGCTGATCGCCCTGGCGGTGCTGGCCGTCGACCAGTTCGCGAAGTGGCTGGTGCGCGGCGCCGACGCGCTGCCCTACGACCTCGTCGGCGGCGCGCAGATCGTGCTCGTCTACAACTCCGGCGTCTCGTTCGGCCGCCTGCGCGACCTGGGCGGCCTTCTGGTCGCCGGGGTCGCCGTCCTGGTCGCGTGCCTGACGGTGGCGCTGCTGCTCGCGCCGGGCAGGTACCGGCCCGGGCTGGCGCTGATCCTCGGCGGGGCGGCCGGCAACCTGGTCGACCGGCTGCGCTTCGACGGCGCCGTGCTCGACTTCATCGACACCCCCTGGTGGCCGGCGTTCAACCTCGCCGACGCGTTCATCGTCGCCGGCGTCGGCGTGGTGATCCTGGCGGCGCTGCGTGGCGCGCGCGCCTGAACGCGGCCGCTGGGAGGTCGCCGCCGGTGCGGCCGGGCGGCGGATCGACGCCGCCCTCGCCGAGCGCCTCGGCGCGTCGCGCGCCGCCGTCCAGCGCCTGATCGCCGAGGGCCGCGTACGCGTCGACGGCACGGTCGTCGACAAGGGCCACACCCTGCGTGCGGGGGAGACCGTGACCTGGGAGAGGCCGCCGCCGGCGCCCTCCGAGCTCGTGCCCGAGGCGATCGCGGTGCCCGTCGTGTACGAGGACGACTGGCTTCTCGTCGTCGACAAGCCGGCGGGGATGGTGGTGCACCCCGCACCGGGTCACGAGCACGGCACGCTGGTGCAGGCGCTGCTGGACCGGGGCATCGCCGGGGGCCACGGGCGCCGTCCCGGCGTGATCCACCGCCTCGACCGCGAGACCTCCGGCCTGCTCATCGTCGCGCGCGGGGAGGAGCCCTACCGGCGCCTCGTGGCGGCGATGAGCGGGCGGCGCATCTCGCGCACCTACCTGGCGCTGCTCTGCGGAGAGCTCGCTCAGCACGAGGGGACGATCGACGCGCCCATCGGCCGCCACCTGCGCGATCGCCGCCGCATGGCCTTGCACAGCGCCCGCGCGCGGCCCGCGGTCACGCACTTCACCGTGCTCGCCCGGGGCGGAGGGTACACGCTCGCCCGCGTGCGCCTCGAGACCGGGCGCACGCACCAGATCCGCGTGCACTTCGCCGCCCTCGGGCACCCGGTCGCCGGCGACGCGACCTACGGCAGGCGCCCGGTCCCAGAAGGCCTCACGCGACACTTCCTGCACGCCGCCGAGCTGCGCTTCGCGCACCCCGAGGACGGCCGCGAGCTCCGCTTCGAGAGCCCTTTGCCGGCGGAGCTCGCCGACTTCCTCGAGCGGCTCGGGCTGCCACGGCCCTGACCGCGCCCCTTGCCAGCAGGCGTGCGACCCGCCGAAGGAGCGCCCGGGACCGTGTGTCGCGACCGGCGCCGCGGGGTGATGCGCACCGGCGACGCCTACCGCGGGGTGCCCGTACGGAGGCACCGCGGGGCCATCCCCGGATATCATGTGATGAAGCCTCCGGGTGCCGCGGCGACCGCTTGCCCACGAACCGCGCGCACCGTACTGTGCGAGCCGTCGCGAGGTGCGTGAGGCGCCCATGACGAGGGGGAGTGAGATGTGCCGCTCCGTGCCGGGGTCGGGATCGTGAACGAGGCCCACCCGACCGGGCTCTTCGACCGTCTGGTCTCGGCGGCCGTGCCGCTCGTGCCCGGGCCGATCGTGCGTCGCCTCGGCGCGCCGTACGTGGCGGGGACCACGCTCGCCGACGCGCTGGGGACGGTCGCCCGACTGCGGGCCGACGGCCTCGAGGTGACGCTCGACCTCCTGGGCGAGCACGTCGCCGATCGGGCCGCGGCGGCGGCCGCGGCCGACGCGTATATCGAGGTCCTCGACGCGCTGCAGGCGCGCGGCCTCGAGAGCCATCTCAGCGTCAAGCTCAGCGGTCTCGGGTACGCGCTCGGCCTCGACGTGGCGGCCGAAGGCGCGACGCGCATCCTGGGTCGTGCGGAGGAGCTGGGCACGTTCGTGCGCCTCGACATGGAGGACTCCTCGATGACCGACGACACGCTGGCCCTCTACGGTCGGCTGCGCGCCGCCGGTCACGAGCGCGTGGGCATCGTGCTGCAGGCTCGCCTCTGGCGCACCGCGGCCGACGTCGAGGCCCTGGCGGCGCTGACGCCGAGCGTCCGCCTCTGCAAGGGCATCTACCTCGAGCCGCCGCGCGGTCGGCCTGCAGGACCGGGAGGCGATCCGGCGCCGCTTCGCCTCCCTGCTCCGGCGGCTGCTGCGCGGCGGCAGCCACGTCGCCGTCGCGACGCACGACGAGGCCCTTGTGATCGACGCGCTCGACGCTGTCGCCGAGGTCGGCGCCGGCCCGGAGCGGTTCGAGTTCCAGACCCTGCTCGGCGTGCGCCCCGACCTCGCCCGACTGCTTGCCGCGAGACCACCGCGTCCGTGTCTACGTGCCCTTCGGCGTCGACTCGTTCGCCTACGCGCAACGCCGGCTGCGCGAGAACCCGCAGATCGCCGGGTACGTGGCCCGCGACGTGATCCGCGACACCGCGCACGCGGTGCGCGCCCTGGCCGACCAACGACGAGGAGGCGAAGGTCCGTGAACGATGCTCTCTCCGCTCCGCCGAGCCCGCGCAACGAGCCCGTGCTGGGCTTCGCTCCCGGCTCGCCGGAGCGCGCCGCCCTGGCGGAGCGCGTGGCGGCGATCGCCGCCGAGCGCCTCGACGTCCCCTGCCTCATCGGCGGTCGCGAGGTGCGCACGGGGCGCACGGCGCCCGCCGTCGTGCCCCACGACCACGCCCACGTGCTCGCCGACGTGCACATGGGCGGCGCGGCCGAGGTCGAGGCCGCCGTCGCCGCCTCGCGCGAGGCGTGGCACGACTGGAGCCGGACGCCCGTGGGAGGACCGCGTCGCCGTCTTCTTGCGGGCCGCCGAGCTGCTCTCCGGGCCCTGGCGCCACACGCTGAACGCGGCGACCATGCTCGGCCAGTCGAAGACGGCCCACCAGGCCGAGATCGACGCCGCCTGCGAGCTCATCGACTTCTGGCGCTTCAACGCCGCCTACGCGGCCGAGATCTACGCCGATCAGCCGCGTCTCGAGCCCCGGCGTCTGGAACCGCATGGAGTACCGGCCGCTCGAGGGCTTCGTCCTCGCCGTCACGCCGTTCAACTTCACCTCGATCGCCGGCAACCTGCCGACGGCCCCGGCGATGATGGGCGACACCGTGGTGTGGAAGCCCGCCTCGACGAGCATGCTGAGCGCCTACTACGTCATGCGCCTGCTCGAGGAGGCGGGCCTGCCGCCGGGGGTCGTGAACCTGGTCTACGGCCGCGGCGCCGAGGTCGGCGCCCCGGCGTTGCACGACCCACGGCTGGGCGGGGTGCACTTCACCGGCTCGACCGCCGTCTTCCGCGAGATCTGGCGCACCATCGGCGGCGGCATCGAGCGCTACGCCGACTACCCGCGCATCGTCGGCGAGACCGGGGGCAAGGACTTCATCCTCGCCCACGCGTCCGCCGACGTCGACGCCCTGGTCGCGGGGACGATCCGCGGCGCCTTCGAGTACCAGGGGCAGAAGTGCTCGGCGGCCTCGCGCCTCTTCGTCCCGCGCTCGCTCTGGCCGGCGGTGCGCGAGCGCCTCGTCGCCGACGTCGAGGGCATCACCATGGGCGACGTCGCGGACTACGCCAACTTCATGGGCGCCGTCATCGACGCGGCGAGCTTCGCCACGCAGGCGAAGGCGATCGAGGACGCGAAGGACGACCCGGCCTGCGAGATCCTCGTCGGCGGGCGAGTGCGACGACAGCGTCGGCTACTTCGTGCGCCCGACGGTCATCGTCACCACCGATCCGGCGTTCCGCACCATGCGCGAGGAGCTCTTCGGGCCGGTGCTGACGGCGTTCGTCTACGAGGACGCCGCTTGGGCCGACACCCTGCGCCTCGTCGACACCTCGACTCCGTACGGGCTGACCGGCGCCGTCTTCGCCCGCGACCGCCGGGCGATCCGCGAGGCCGCCGACGGCCTGCGCTACGCCGCCGGCAACTTCTACGTGAACGACAAGCCGACCGGTGCGGTCGTCGGGCAGCAGCCCTTCGGCGGCGCCCGCGCCTCGGGCACCGACGACAAGGCCGGCTCGAAGTGGAACCTGATCCGCTGGGTCAGCCCGCGGGCGACGAAGGAGCTGCTCGTGCCGCCGACCGACTACCGCTACCCGTTCCTCGTCGCCGACGACTGAGCCGGCGGAGCGCGTCCGGGCGAAGGGGCCGCACCGGCGACGCCGGCGCGGCCCCTTCGCCCTCGCGCTCTCTCAGGCCCGTTCGTGCGCGGTCGTGCCCGAGACGGGTCCCATCCTCTCGAGGACGCTCTGCACGCGCTCCATGGCGTCTTCGAGCGTCTCCTGCTCGATCACCAGCGGGGGGGCGAAGCGGATGACGTTCTCGTGGGTCTCCTTGCACAGCAGCCCCTCGGCCATGAGCGCCTCGCAGTAGCGGCGCGCGCCGCCGGCCTCGGGGTGCAGCTCGACGCCGATGAGGAGGCCCTTGCCGCGCACCTCCTTGACCTCGGGGCAGGCGATCGCGCGGAGGCGCGCCAGCAGCCACTCGCCGAGGCGCGCGGCGCGCTCGGCCAGGTGTTCCTCCTCGAGCACCCGCAGCGACTCGCGGCCGACGGCGCAGGCGAGCGGGTTGCCGCCGAAGGTGGAGCCGTGCTCGCCGGGCGTGAAGAGGCTCAGGACCTCGCGCGTGCCGACGGCGGCGCTGACCGGGTAGACGCCGCCGCCGAGCGACTTGCCGATGGCGATGAGGTCGGGCTTGACGCCCTCGTGCTGGCAGCAGAAGCGACGCCCGGTGCGCGCCGAGGCCGGTCTGGATCTCGTCGCAGATCAGGAGGACGTCGTGAGCCTTCGTGAGCGCGCGCGCCTCGCGCAGGAAGCCCTCGGGCGCGAGGCGCACCCCGCTCTCGGCCTGCAGCGGCTCGACCAGGAAGGCGGCGGTGTGCGGCGTGATCGCGGCTTCCAGCGCCTCGACGTCGCCGAACGGGATGATCTTGAATCCCGGGGTGAAGGGCCCGAAGTCGTCGCGGTAGAGCTCCTCGGTCGAGAGCGAGACGGCGGTGATCGTGCGGCCGTGGAAGTTGTCGGCGGCAGACGATGATCTCGGCCTCGTAGCGCGGCACGCCCTTGACCTGGTAGGCCCACTTGCGCGCCGCCTTGAGCACGGTCTCGACGGCCTCGGCGCCGGTGTTCATCGGCAGGGCCATGTCCGTGTCGCAGTACTCGCAGAGCTCCTGCAGGAAGGGACCCATCTCGGCGTTGTGGAAGGCGCGCGAGGTCAGCGTGACCAGGTCGAGCTGGCGCTTCATCGCGGCCACCAGACGAGGGTGGCGATGGCCGTGGCTCAGCGCCGAGTAGCAGGAGAGGAAGTCGACGTAGCGCGTCCCGTCGGAGTCCCAGACGTAGGCGCCCTCGCCGCGCTCGATGACGACCGGGAGCGGGGCGTAGTTGTGGGCTCCGTAGCGCTCGGCGAGCTCGATCGGGGCGTCGGTCTGCCGGTCCGTCCTACCGTCGTCGTCATGACCCCCCCAGTCCGTTCTTCCGCCGATGGTGCCGCGCTTCGGCCGACGAGTACGTGCAGTCCGTGCGTCGAAACGGTGTGCAGAGCGCATTCTACTCGGCACCGGCGCGTCAGTGTGAGGCCGGCCGCCGGGCGCCCCGGAAATGCGCGGCCCGCTCGCGACCGCCGGACGCGCCGCCGCCCTTGCGCCCCCGCGGGCGCGCTGCTACACTCCGCCCGGCCTTTAACCGTGTCCCGAGAGACCGAAAGGGGGGTGATGGCGCTGCCGTACCGCGACGACGGTGACGGCGGCATTTTTTATGCCTGGATCCAGACCTGAGACCGAGGCCGTGGTGCTCACGGCCGACCAGATGCGCCGCACGATCACGCGCATCTCGCACGAGATCCTCGAGAAGAACCCCAAGGAGAGCCGGCTCGCCGTGGTGGGCATCCACACGAGGGGCGCCTTCCTCGGCGAGCGCATCCACCGCCTGCTCTGCGAGGTCGGCGGGCGCGAGCTGCCCCTGGGCAACCTCGACATCTCGTTCTACCGCGACGACGTCGCCGCGCGCGGCGTGGTCGGCGTGATCCCGCGCACGCCGCAGCCCGAGGTGAAGGACACCAACCTGCCCTTCGAGATCGACGGGGCCACGGTGATCCTCGTCGACGACGTGCTCTACACCGGGCGCACGATCCGCGCCGCCATCGAGGCGCTCTTCGACTTCGGGCGCCCGGCGCGCGTGCAGCTCGCGGTCCTCGTCGACCGCGGCCACCGCGAGCTGCCGATCCGGCCCGACTACGTCGGCAAGAACCTGCCCACCGCGCCGCGCGAGCGCATCTGGGTGCGGCTCGAGGAGCCCGACGGGGTCGACGAGGTCGTCCTGGTCCGGGCCGGGAAGGAGGCCTGACCGTGGCGAAGCGCGATCTCATCTCCATGGAGGACCTCTCGCGCGAGCAGGTCGAGCTCCTGCTCGACACGGCCGAGAGCTTCCTGCCCGTGCTCGAGCGCGACATCAAGAAGGTGCCGACGCTGCGCGGGCGCACCATCATCAACCTCTTCTGGGAGGCCTCGACGCGCACCTCGTCGAGCTTCGACCTCGCCGCCAAGCGGCTCTCGGCCGACACCCTCGGCCTCAAGGCCAAGGGCTCGGCGGTCGAGAAGGGCGAGTCGCTCAAGGACACGGCCATCACCCTGTCGGCCTACGGGCCCGACATCATCGTCATGCGGCACCCGTCGGCCGGCGCCTGCCAGGTACTCTCGGCCAACACCGAGGCCAGCGTGATCAACGCCGGCGACGGCAAGCACCAGCACCCGACGCAGGGCCTGCTCGACCTCTTCAGCCTCGCGCCAGACGTTCGGCCGCGACCTCGACCGGCATGAAGATCTGGATCATCGGCGACATCCTCCACAGCCGTGTCGCGCGCAGCGACATCATGGGCTTCCAGATGCTCGGCATGGACGTGACCCTGGCCGGTCCGCCGACGCTGCTGCCGCGGGGCATCGAGGAGATGGGGGTCAGTGTCGAGTACGACCTCAGCCGCCTCAAGGAGGCCGACGTCATCTACCTGCTGCGCATCCAGCAGGAGCGCATCAAGGCCGGGGCCAACTTCCTGCCCTCGCTGCGCGAGTACAGCCGCCTCTTCGGCATCACCTCGGCCCGTCTGCACCCGCACCAGCGGGTCATGCACCCCGGGCCGATCAACCGCGGCGTCGAGATCGGCGCCGACGTCGCCGACGACGACGAGAACCTCATCGCCCATCAGGTCTTCAGCGGCCTCGCGGTGCGCATGGCGATCCTCTACCGCACCATCGTCGGCTACAGCGACGTCACGAGCGGCGGGGAGGTGCTCTGATGGAGCGCACGTGGAGCCGGCCGGGCCCGGCGCTCGACCTCCTGCTCAAGGGAGGCCGCGTCGTCGACCCCGGCGAGGGCATCGACGAGGTCCAGGACGTCCTGATCCGCAAGGGCAAGGTCGCCGAGCTCGGCACCAGCCTCAAGGCGCCGGGCGGCGTGCGCGAGGTCGACGCTCGCGGGCTGCTCGTGCTGCCCGGCTTCGTCGACCTGCACACGCACCTGCGCACCCCGGGGCGCGAGGACGAGGAAGACCTCGCTACCGGCACCCGTGCAGCTGCGGCCGGCGGCTACGTGGCCGTCTTCGGCATGGCCAACACCGACCCGGTCGTCGACACGGCGGCGCTGCTCTGCCGGCCTCGTCGAGCGCGCCAGGCGCGAGGCGCTCGTGCCGGCCGGCTTCTTCGCCGCCGTGAGCCGCGGCCTCGCCGGGCGAGCAGCTCACCGAGATGGCCGAGCTGGCCGAGGCCGGCGCCGTCGGCTTCAGCGACGACGGCCAGCCGCTGGCGACGGCGCAGCTCGTGCGTCGCGCCCTGCAGTACGTCAAGCTCACCGACCGCTTCGTCGCCGTGCACGCCGAGGACGCCTCGCTGGTGCGCGGCGGCCAGATGCACGAGGGCCCCGTCTCGGCGCGTCTCGGGCTCGGCGGCATGCCGTCGATCGCCGAGAGCATCGACGTGCAGCGCGTCCTCGAGGTGGCCGCCTACGAGGACGGCCGCGTGCACCTCTGCCACCTGAGCGCGGCCGCCTCGCTCGAGCACCTCGAGCGCGCGAAGAAGGCCGGCGTGCGCGTCACCGCCGAGGTCACGCCGCACCACCTGACGCTGACCGACGACAAGGTCGTCTCGCTCGACGAGCACGCTCAAGATGAACCCGCCGCTGCGCGAGGAGAGCGACCGCGCCGCGCTCGTCGAGGCGCTGAAGAGCGGCCTCGTCGACTGCGTCGCCACCGACCACGCGCCGCACGCGCCCGAGGAGAAGGACGTGCCCTTCGAGGAGGCGCCGTTCGGGACGACCGGGCTCGAGACCGCCTTCGCCGCGCTCTACACCGGTCTGGTGAAGAAGCGCGCTCTGCCCCTGGGCACCCTCGTGGCGCGCATGAGCGCCGGGCCGGCGGCGATCGCCGGCATCGAGCCGCCGGCCGTGCGCGCCGGGGCGCGCGCCGACCTCTGCGTGGTCGACCCCGAGGCGGTCTGGACGGTCGCGCGCGACGGCTTCCAGTCGCGCTCGAGCAACTCGGCCTGGCTGGGCCAGAAGCTGACCGGCAGGGTGCGGCTCACCGTGGCCGCCGGCCGGCTGGCCTGGGAGGCCGATGCCTGAGCGCGCCCTCGTCGTCCTCGAAGACGGCGTCTGCTTCAGCGGCGAGGCGCTCGCCGGGGGCGGCACCGTCGGCGGCGAGCTCGTCTTCACGACGAGCATGACCGGGTACCAGGAGGTGGCGACCGACCCGTCGTACGCGGGGCAGATCGTCACCTACACGTTCCCGATGAACGGCAACTACGGCGCCGACCCCGCGCGTGACGAATCGGGGTCGGCGCACCCGCGCGCCGTGCTGGCGCGCGAGCTCACGAACTACCGCTTCAACCGCGCCTCCTCGGCGACCTGGCTGGAGTGGCTCAACGAGCACGGCGTGCTCGCCGTGAGCGAGGTCGACACGCGCGCCCTGACCCGCCACATCCGCGAGCAGGGCGCGCTGCGCGCGGTGGTGTCGACCGACAACAACGACGTGCGCGACCTGCGCCGTCGCGCGCAGCGGCTGCCGCGGATGGCCGGCCTCGACCTGGCGCGCGCGGTCACCACCGACGCGGCCTACGAGGTCGCGCCGCACGGCGAGGGGGAGGCGCCGCCGCCGCAGGCGGGTACGGCGCCGGCCCGCCACGTCGTCGTCTACGACTTCGGCGTCAAGCGCTCGATGCTGCGCCTGCTGGCCGCCGAGGGCCTGCGCCTCACCGTCGTGCCGGCAGCGACCAGCGCCCGCGAGGTGCTCAAGCTGGCGCCCGACGGCGTCTTCCTCTCCAACGGGCCCGGGCGACCCGGCCGCCGTCGACTACGCCGTCAAGGCGGTCGGCCGCCTGCTCGGCAAGGTGCCGGTCTTCGGCATCTGCCTCGGGCACCAGCTGCTCGCCCTGGCGCTCGGCATGACGACCTACAAGCTCAAGTTCGGGCACCGCGGCGCCAACCACCCGGTGAAGGACCTGCGCAGCGGCACGCATCGCCATCACCACGCAGAACCACGGCTTCGCCGTGCGCGAGAGCGACACCGCGCACCCGGCGGCCCGCGTCACGCACGTCAATCTCAACGACGGGACGGTCGAGGGGCTGGCGGCACCCGAGCTCTTCGCGTCCTCGGTGCAGTACCACCCCGAGTCGACGCCGGGGCCACACGACTCGCTCCACCTCTTCGCGCGCTTCGGCGCCGAGATGGAGCGCTTCGCCGCGGAGAGGGGCGCGTGATGGCCCGGCGGGCCACGGGCGCCGGGGGTCAGGGGGCGCGGCTCGGCGGCGCGCGCGCTCGTGAGGCGGGGAGCGCCTGATGCCGCGCCGCGACGACCTCAAGAAGATCCTCATCATCGGCTCGGGGCCGATCGTCATCGGGCAGGCCTGCGAGTTCGACTACTCGGGCACGCAGGCCTGCCGCGTCCTCCTCGAGGACGGGTTCGAGGTCGTGCTCGTCAACTCGAACCCGGCGACGATCATGACCGACCCCGACTTCGCGACGCGCACCTACGTCGAGCCGCTCGACCTGCCCACGCTGACGCGGATCATCGAGATCGAGCGGCCCGACGCCCTGCTGCCGACGCTCGGCGGGCAGACGGCGCTCAACCTCAGCATCGAGCTCGCCGAGGCCGGCGTGCTCGACCTCTGGGGGGTCGAGATGATCGGCGCCGACGCGGCGGCGATCCGCCGCGCCGAGGACCGCGCCGAGTTCCGCGCCACGATGGAGGCCATCGGCCTGCGCGTGCCGCGCAGCGCCCTGGCGCACACGCTCGAGGAGGCCGAGCTGGCCGTCGCCGAGCTCGGCCTCCCGCTCGTCGTGCGCCCCGCCTTCACGCTGGGCGGCATCGGCGGCGGCGTCGCCCACGACCTCGAGAGCCTGCGCGACATCGTCGCCGGCGGCCTGCGCCGCAGCCCCATCACCCAGGTGCTGCTCGAGGAGTCCGTGCTCGGTTGGCAGGAGTTCGAGCTCGAGGTCATGCGCGACACGGCCGACAACGTCGTCGTCATCTGCTCGATCGAGAACGTCGACCCCATGGGCGTGCACACCGGCGACAGCGTGACCGTGGCGCCGGCGCTCACCCTCACCGACCCGCAATACCAGGAGCTGCGCGACGCCGCCATGGCCGTGGTCCGCGCGATCGGCGTCGACACCGGCGGGTCCAACGTGCAGTTCGCCGTCCACCCGGGCACCGGCGAGGTCGTCGTCATCGAGATGAACCCGCGGGTCTCGCGCAGCTCGGCCCTGGCCTCGAAGGCGACCGGGTTCCCGATCGCCAAGATCGCCGCCAAGCTGGCCGTCGGCTACACCCTCGACGAGATCGACAACGACATCACGAAGAAGACGCCGGCCTGCTTCGAGCCCACGCTCGACTACGTGGTCGTCAAGATGCCGCGCTGGGCGTTCGAGAAGTTCCCCATGGCCGACCCCGTGCTGACGACGCACATGAAGAGCGTCGGCGAGGTGATGGCGATAGGGAGGACGTTCAAGGAGGCCTTCCTGAAGGCCTTGCGCTCACGGGAGCTCGACGCTCCGGTGGAGCTCCCTGCGACCGCGCAGGAGACGCTCAAGGCCCTGGCGGCGCCGACCTGCGCGCGCTACGATCTGCTGCTGCACGCCTTCAGGCAGGGCGTCGCGGTCGCACAGCTCACCGAGCTGACCGGCGTCTCGCCCTTCTTCCTCAGCGAGCTGCGCGACATCACCGGGCTCGAAGGCGAGGTGCGCGACGCCTCCGCGCTCTCGCCCGAGCTCCTGCGCCGCATGAAGCGCTACGGCTTCTCCGACGCTCGCCTCGGGGAGCTCTGCGGGCGCAGCGAGCGCGAGGTCCGCGCCCTGCGCCTCGAGTGGGGCGTCACGCCGGTCTACAAAGCGGTCGACACCTGCGCCGCCGAGTTCGCCGCCGAGACGCCGTACTTCTACTCGACCTACGAGCAGGAGAACGAGGCCGAGTCGGGGGAGAGGCCCCGAGTGGTGATCCTGGGCTCGGGGCCGAACCGCATCGGGCAGGGCATCGAGTTCGACTACTGTTGCGTGCACGCCGCGCTGACGGCGCGCCGGCTGGGCTACGACGCGGTCATGGTGAACTGCAACCCCGAGACGGTCTCGACCGATTACGACGTCTCCGACCGTCTCTACTTCGAGCCCCTCACCTTCGAGGACGTCGCCAACGTGTGCCGCAACGAGTCGCCCGAGGGGGTGATCGTGCAGTTCGGCGGCCAGACGCCGCTCAAGATCGCCGCCGCGCTGACCGAGGCCGGCATCCCGATCCTCGGCACCCCGCAGGCCTCGATCGACCTGGCCGAGGACAGGGGCCGTTTCGGCGAGCTGCTCAAGGAGCTCGGCATCCAGTGTCCGCCGTACGGCCTGGCGCGCACGGCGGCCGAGGCGCGCGCGGTCGGCGACGATATCGGCTACCCGCTGCTCGTGCGCCCCTCGTACGTGCTCGGCGGCCGCGCCATGGAGATCGTCTACTCCGCCGCCGAGCTCGAGGAGTACATGGCGACGGCGGTCGCTGCGAGCCCGGGGCGGCCGGTGCTGATCGACCGCTTCCTCGAGGACGCGATCGAGGTCGACGTGGACGCCGTCGCCGACGGCGAGACGGTCTACGTGGGCGCCGTCATGCAGCACGTCGAGGAGGCCGGGGTGCACTCCGGCGACTCGGCCTGCGTGATCCCCTCGATCAGCCTCGGGGAGGGCACCCTGGAGCAGGTGCGCCGCCAGACCACCCAGCTCGCCCTGGCCCTCGGCGTCAAGGGCCTGATCAACGTGCAGTTCGCCTACCAGAACTACCAGCTCTACGTGCTCGAGGTGAATCCGCGAGCCTCGCGCACGGTGCCGTTCGTGAGCAAGGCGACGGGGGTGTCGCTGGCGACGGTGGCGACCGAGGTCGCGCTCGGCCGCCGGCTGGCCGACATGGACCTCCCGGCGCGCGCGGTGCCCGAGCACGTGAGCGTGAAGGAGGTCGTGCTGCCGTTCGCGCGCTTCCCCGGCACCGACAGTCGTCTGGGCCCGGAGATGAAGTCGACCGGCGAGGTCATGGGCATCGCCGAGGCCTTCCCGGCGGCGCTCGCCAAGGCGCACAGCGCCGCCGGCGCGCCGCTGCCGCTCGAGGGCGCCGTCTTCCTCTCGGTCTGCGACAGCGACAAGTCGGCGGCGACGATCCTCGGCCAGCGGCTGCACGGGCTGGGCTTCGCGATCCTGGCCACGCGCGGCACGGCGCGTGCCCTGCAGAGCCTCGGTGTGCCGGCGACCGAGGTCAACAAGGTGCAGGAGGGCGAGCCGCACGTGGTCGGGCTGATCCAGAGCGGCGCCGTCGACCTGGTCGTGAACACGCCGTATGGGCGCGGGGCGCGCAGCGACGGCTACGAGATCCGCACCACGGCCGTGCAGCGCGGCGTGCCCTGCATCACCACGCTGGCGGGCGCCTCCGCGGCTGTCTCGGCCATCGAGGCCGCACGGCGCCCGCGGGTCGCCGTGCGCTGCCTCCAGGACCTCCACCGGACGGCTTGACGCGATGCGGGGGCGCGAGGACGATGACGGCGGGCGAGCCTGCTCGCGGTCGCGGTGGCACGCGCGGCCGGCGAGTGGGATGAGAGTGTCGACGGCCGGCGAGGGAGCTGACCGCGGCGAAGCCTGCGTGAGGGAGTAGGAGACGGCGATGACGGCGAGCGAGCCGCGACACGAGGGGCACGGCGAGCACTGGGCCGAGACGGTCGCCTGCCGCGTGGTGGCGGCACACTCGTTCGGGGCCTTCGCCGCCGTCGAGGTCGTGGCGCCCGCGATCGCCGCCGCGGCGGCGCCGGGGCAGTTCGTCATGGTGACGGTGCCGGCGGCGGGCTTCTTCCTGCGCCGCCCGCTCTCGCTGTTCACCGTGCGCGGCGACCGCGTCGGCCTCCTCGTCGAGGAGCGCGGGCCGGGGTCGCGCGAGCTGGCGCGAGTGGGCGTGGGGGAGACCCTGGAGCTGGCCGGTCCGCTGGGCGCGCCGTTCCCGGTCGAGGGCGTCGCTTCAGGGCTGCTCGTCGGCGGCGGCATCGGCTGCGCGCCCCTGCAGTACCTCGCCGACGAACTGCGGCGGCGCGACGCGCTCGTGACCGCCGCTTTCGGCTTCAGGGACCTGCGCCAGGCGCGCGCCGCGGCCGGCTTCGACATCGAGCGCCTCTGGCTCGCCACCGAGGACGGCAGCGTCGGCCGCCCCGGGACCGTCGTCGACCTGCTCGCCGGGGTCGACGCGCCGCCCAACACGGTCGTGTACACCTGCGGTCCGCTGGCGATGGTCGCCGCCGTGCAGCGCTGGGCGCGCGTGGCGCGCCTCGGCGGCTACGCTTCGCTCGAGGCCCACATGGCCTGCGGCACGGGGTCCTGCCACGGCTGCGTGGTCGCGACCACCGAGGGCTACCTGCGCGTCTGCAGCGAGGGGCCGGTCTTCGCCCTCGACTCGGTGGTGGCGCCTTGAACGGCGGGGCGACCGGGGGGCGCCCGGCCCCGGCGCCCGTCCCCGAGGCGAGCGTCGACCTGCGCGTGAGCCTGGGGCCGATCGAGCTCGAGCACCCCCTGCTCGACGCCTCCGGCACCTTCGACGCCGCCGAGTACGCGCGACGGGCGCGCGGCGACTTCTTCGCCGAGTTCCCGTACGCGGCCTACGTGCCCAAGACGGTGACCGTGGAGCCGCGCGCCGGCAACCCGCCGCCGCGCGTCACCGAGACCGCCGCGGGGATGATCAACGCCATCGGGCTCGCCAACCCCGGTGTCGAGGCGTGGCTCGGGTCGCTCTCCGAGCTCGAGGCGCTGCGCCAGCCCATGATCGTCAGCGTCGGCGGCAACGCGCCGGAGCACTACGCCGCCGTGGTGCGGGCCGTCGAGGCGTGGGCGGCCGGCCGCGCCGGGGCGCGGCCGGCCGTGGCCGGCTACGAGCTCAACGTCTCCTGCCCCAACCTGTCCGGGGGGCTGCTGATCGGCGCCGACCCGGCGGCGACCTCCGAGGTGGTCGCCGCCGCGTGCGCCGAGACCGGGCGCCCCGTGTTCACGAAGCTCACGCCCAACGTCACCGACGTGCTGCCGGTCGCCGCGGCCGCCCTCGAGGCGGGCTCGAGCGGGCTCGCCCTCGTGAACACCTTCAAGGCGCTGGTGCTCGAGCCGACCAGCCTGCGGCCCTTCCTCGGCAACCGCACGGGTGGTCTCTGCGGGCCGGCGATCAAGCCGATCGCCCTGCGCATGGTGGCCGAGGTCGCGGCCGCCTTCCCCGGCGTGCCCCTGGTCGGCATGGGCGGCATCGTCGGCGGTCTCGACGCTCTCGAGTTCATCGCCTGCGGCGCCACCGCGGTGGCCGTCGGGGCGGCCAATTTCAAGGGCGTCGAGACACCGCGGCGCATCCTCGCCGAGCTCCGTCGCGAGCTCTCCGCGCGGGGCTTCGCCGGCGCGGCCGAGGCGCGCGGCGTCGCTCTCGCCGGGTCCTGAGCCGCGGCGCCGCGAAAACTCCCGCAAAGGGCGTCGTTTGCCGGCCGGGTCGGCAGTTGAACTCGACGCCCCTCTTCCATATACTCCCGAGCGTGCCCATCTCGTCGAAGTCATCGAGCAGCGCCCCCGCCCGTTCACTGAGCCAGCGCATGGAGGCGCTCGCGCGCGCCAACGACATCCGCTCGCGCCGCGCCGCCCTCAAGTCCGACCTCAAACACGGCAAGGTCGCGATCACCGACGTCCTCGCCGCGCCGCCCGAGTACCTCATGACCGCCAAGGTGCTCGACGTCCTCATGGCGGTCCCCAAGTGCGGCAGGGTCAAGTCCGCGCGCATCATGGAGCAGTGCCGCATCAGCCCGAGCAAGACGGTCGGGGGTCTCTCCGGCCGGCAGCGCGGCGAGCTGCTCGCCTACTTCGGGCGGTGAGCCATCCCCCTGGTCTTCGTCATCTCGGGGCCGTCGGGCGCCGGGAAGGGCACCGTCCTCGCCCGCGTCCGCGAGCGTGTCTCCCGGCTCGTGTGCTCGGTGTCGGCGACCACGCGGCCGCCGCGCCCGGGTGAGATCGACGGCAGGGAGTACCGCTTCCTGAGCGAAGACGAGTTCGAGCGCCGCGTGCGCGAAGGCCGCTTCCTCGAGTGGGTACACTACAGTGGTCACCGTTACGGCACGCTGCGGGACGAGGTCGAGGCGCGGCTCGCCGCCGGCGACGACGTCGTCCTCGAGATCGAGCTGCAGGGGGCCCGCGCGGTGCGCGCGGCTCTGCCGGCTGCGGTCTCGGTGTTCATCGCGCCGCCGTCGCTGGCCGAGCTGGCGGCGCGGCTGAAGGGCCGCGGCACCGAGAGCGCCGCCGCCATCGCCCGGCGGCTGCACACCGCCGAGGGCGAGGTCGCGGCGGCCGAGGAGTTCGACCATATCGTCGTCAACGACGACGCCGAGCGGGCGGCCGCCGAGGTCGCCGGCATCATTGAAGCACGGAGAAAGGACAGCGGGTGGACAAACCACGCATCGACGAGCTCCTCCCGCACGCAGGCGGGTCGCGCTACGCGCTCGTGATGATCGCCGCCAAGCGTGCGCGTCAGATCAACTCCTACTACCACAGCCTCGGTGAGGGTCTCATGAACGAGGACGAGACGCTGACTCCGCCGCTCATCTCGACGCGGAGCACGAACCTCCTCACCATCTCGCTCGAAGAGATCGCCGACGGCCTGCTCGAGTCGACCGCCGTCGAGTGACGCTGCCGTGACCGGGGCGGGCGAGCAGGGCGGCGCCCGCGACTCCGGCCGGCGCGTGCTGGTCGGGGTCACGGGGGGTATCGCCATCTACAAGGCGGTCGAGCTCGTGCGCGGGCTCGCCCGCGAGGGCTTCGCGCCGACCGTCGTCACGACCGCCGCGGCGCGGCGCTTCGTCACGCCGCTCACCTTCGCCGCCGCGTCCCGCGGCCCGGTCCTCGACGACGAGAGCGCCTGGCAGTCGACGGGCGGCTGGTTCGAGCACATCGACGCCGCCCGCGAGGCCGACGTCATGGTCGTGGCTCCAGCGACGGCCAACACGCTGGCCAAGATGGCGGCCGGCATCGCCGACAACCTTCTCACCGCCGTCTACCTGGCCTTCCGCGGCCCGGTCATCGTGGCGCCGACGATGAACTGGGCGATGTACGAGCACCCGGCGACGCAGGAGAACCTGCGCCGTCTCGCCGGGCGCGGCGTCGAGGTGCTGCCGACCGGGCGCGGCGAGCTCGCCTGCGGCGAGGAGGGCCTCGGGCGCATGGCCGAGCCCGAGGCGATCCTCGCCGCCGTGCGCCGCGCCTTCGCCGCCGGGGCCGAGGGGCCGCTGCGCGGCCGCCGCGTCGTGGTCACGGCCGGCGGCACGCGCGAGCGCATCGACGCCGTGCGCTACGTGGGCAACCGCTCGAGCGGCAAGATGGGCCGCGCCCTGGCCGACGAGGCCTACCTGCGCGGCGCCGAGGTGACACTGGTGGCGACGCGTCCGGTGGAGGGCGCGCCGTACGCGACGGTGCTGGTCGAGTCCGCCGAGGAGATGGCGGCGGCCGTGCGCGCAGCGACCGCGGCCGCCGATGTGCTCGTGATGGCGGCGGCCGTCGCCGACTTCAAGCCGCGTGAGGCCGTCGCCGGCAAGATCGAGCGTGGCGCGCGCGAGACGCTGGCCCTCGAGCTCGAGCGCACGGTCGACGTGCTGGCCGCAGCGGCCCGGCCGGGTCTGCTGCGCGTCGCCTTCGCCGCCGAGGCCGGCCCCGACATCGAGCGGGCCCGGCGGAAGAAGGCGGCCAAGGGGGTCGACCTGCTGGTCTTCAACGACGTGCTCGCCGAGGGCGTCGGTATCGGCGCCGACGAGAACGAGATCACGATACTCACGAGCGACCGCGAGATCCACGTGTCGCGGCGCGACAAGCGCGCCTGCGCCGCGGCCGTCCTCGACGCGGTCGAGGAGGCCCTGACATGAGCGATCCTTCGCGCGACGCCGTGCTCGCCCTCGTCGAGGCGCGCGTGGCCAACGAGAACACGCGCCGACACATGCTCGCCACCGAGGCGATCATGCGCGCCCTCGCCTCTCGCCTCGGCGAAGACCCCGACGTGTGGGGCCTCGCCGGCCTCGGCCACGACCTCGACGTGGAGGGCACGCAGGACGACTTCACGCAGCACGGCTTCGAGGCCGCCGAGGCCCTGCGCGCGGCCGGCCTGCCCGAGGCCGCCGCGCACGCCGTGGCGGCGCACAACCCGGCCACGGGGGTCGCCGCCGAGTCGTCGCTCGACGTGGGGCTCATCGCCGCCGACCAGCTCAGCGGGCTGGTGACGGCGGCGGCGCTCGTCCGCCCCGACAAGCGGCTCGCCGAGGTCAAGCCGAAGTCGGTGCGCAAGCGTTACCGCGAGGGGGCCTTCGCCCGCGGCGTCGACCGCGAGTCGATCGCCCGCTGCGGCGAGCTCGGCCTCGAGCTCGACGAGTTCCTCGAGCTCGGGCTCGTGGCCATGCAGGGCGTCTCCGCCGACCTCGGCCTCTGAGGGCGTCACCGATGGACCCTGCGCCGCGGCGCCAGCCCTCCTTCGACGCCGAGAGCGAGGCGTACAGCCTCTTCCGCCGCGGCGTCGCCCTCCTGCGTGAGCGTCACCCGGCGCAGGCGGCCATGCTGCTCGGCCGGGCCCTGCGCCTCGAGCCCGGGCGCAACTCGATCCGCGAGGCCCTCGGCCGTGCCGAGTACGCCCTCGGGCGCTACGAGTCGGCGGCCGGGCACTTCGCCGCCGTCGCCGGCGACGCGCCCGACAACGACTACGCGCGCTACGCCCTCGGCCGCTGCCTGCTGCGCCTCGGGCGCAGGGAGGAGGGGCAGGGGCAGCTGCGCCTGGCGCGCGCCCTGCTGCCCGCAGAGCGACCTCTACCGCGCCGCCGTCGACGAGCTCGACTGACCGCGGTCCGACTGCGACGAGGTCGCCTGCCACGGGGAGTCGCTCCCTTTGGGCTTCTGCCGATCTCCCTGTGCGGCCGTGTCGCCGCAGATCCGCGCGGCAGGCGAGGTCTTGGCGGGGCCCGAGGTCTTGGCGGCGCGCCGCCGCCGGACTCAGACCGCGGCGGGTGCGGGGGCGCTCGCGCCGCCGGCCGGCGAGCCCAGGGCCTCGGGCCCCACGTGCGCCATCTTCAGGAGCACGGCGATGCGCTCCTCCACCGGCGGGTGCGTGGCGAAGAGCGCGCCGGTGTGCTGCCGGCGCAGCGGGTTGGCGATGTAGAGGTGAGCCGTCGCGCGGTTGGCGCTCTCGAGCCGGCCGGTGTCGCCGGCGATCTCGTGGAGGGCACGGGCGAGGCCGAGAGGGTTGCGCGTGAGCTCGACACCGGAGGCGTCGGCGAGGTACTCGCGCCGGCGCGAGATGGCGAACTGCACGGCCGCGGCGGCCAGCGGGGCGAGGATCGCGAGGGCGAGGGCGACGAGCATCATCAGCCCGCCACCGCCGCTCGAGTCGCCGCCGCGCCGGCGCCCCATGCCGAAGAAGGTCGAGCGCAGGAAGAAGTCGGCGACGAGGGCGATGACGCCGACGAGGATGCCGACCAGCGTGGCGAAGCGGATGTCGTAGTTGCGGATGTGGGAGAGCTCGTGGGCGACGACGCCCTGGAGCTCCTCGCGGTCGAGGTGCTCGAGGAGGCCGCGCGTCACGGCGACCGCGGAGTGGGCCGGGTCACGGCCCGTGGCGAATGCGTTGAGCGCCTCGTCCTCGATGACGTAGACCGCCGGCGGCTGCGCGAGGCCGGCGGCGATGGTCATCTCCTCGACGACGTTGTAGAGGCGGGGCTCGTCGGCGTGGGTGACCAGGCGGGCGCCGCTGACGGCGAGGACCATCTTGGCGCCGGTGTAGTAGCCGATGAGGCTCCAGGCGATGGCGACGACCCCGAAGACGCCGAGCAGACCGAGGCCGCCGGCCTGCTCGCCGGTCCAGGCTACGCCGAACACGTAGCCGACGAGGGCGAAGAGCGCCACGATGATCCCCATGAGGAGCCACGAGGCGCGGCGGTTGCGGGCGATCTGCTCGTACATGACGTCCTATCGGTCGTCGCGGAACGCGTGCACACGGTGCGCCTGCGGGCGCCCGTCGCCGGCGCGCGGGCGGCGCCGGCGGTCGCTCACCGCAGGTCGACCTTGGGCACCTCGCGTGCGGCCTCGGGGGCCTCGAAGTACTGGCGCGGGGTGAAGTTGAAGAGCCCGGCGACGAGGTTCGACGGCACCGTCTGGATCTTGTTGTTGTAGGTCAGCACGCTGTCGTTGTAGAACTGGCGCGCGAAGGAGATCTTGTTCTCGGTCGCGGTGAGCTCCTCCTGGAGGCTCATCACGTTCTGGTTCGCCTTGAGGTCGGGGTAGTTCTCGGTCACGGCGAAGAGCGACTTCAGCGCGTCGCTCAGCATGTTCTCGGCCTGGGCCTGGGCCTCGGGGCCGCGCTGCCCGGCGGCGATGGCCATGTTGCGCGCCTCGGTGACCCTGGTCAGCGTGTCCTGCTCGAACTCCATGTAGTCCTTGACGGCCTCGACCAGGTTGGGGATGAGGTCGTGCCGGCGCCGCAGCTGCACGTCGATCTGGCTCCACGAGTTGTCGACCTGGTTGCGTCGCTTGACGAGGCTGTTGTAGATCGCGACCAGGGCGAGCACGACGACCGCGATGATCACGAGGACGATGATGACGGTGAGGGTCACGCGGGCTCCTTTCGGGGTTGGACGCTCCGCAGGTAGTGTACGCCGCCGCGAGCGGGCATCCTGTGTACACGCGGTCCGCCTTCGACTACCCTAGGAGTCGCATGTCGACACGTCTCCGCGATCTCGTCCTCAGTCTGGCGGCGGTCGCCGCACTCGTCGCCCTCGCCGCCGGTGGCTGGTCGGTGGTCCGCGCACGGGCGGAGGGAGGCGGCGCCGTGCAGTCGCCGGCGCCGGTCGTCGTGCCGACGCCCGGCCCGGCGGCGAGCGAGTCGCCGCCCGCGCCGAGCTACGAGACCTGGGTGGTCGGCAAGGCGGTGGGCGAGGTCGTCGTGCGCACGAAGCCCTCCGACGGCGCGCCGGTCAAGGTGCGCCTCGAGAAGCGCAACTACCACGACTACCCGACCGTCGTGCTGGTCGACACCGCGCGCAACGTCGACGGCGTCACCTGGCACAGGGTGTGGCTCTCGGTGCGCCCCAACGGCAGCCGCGGCTGGGTGAAGGAGGGCCAGCTCGCCTTCTACACCACCTCGGCGAAGATCGAGATCGACCTCTCCGAGCGCATCCTCCGCGTGTACCGGCGCGGCGAGCTCCGCGGCGAGTACACGGTCGCCGTGGGCAAGCCGGCCCTGCCGACGCCGGCGGGCTTCTTCTTCGTGAACCAGAAGCTGGAGCCCGCCGATCCGGGCGGGGTGTACGGGGTGCTGGCGCTCGGCATCAGCGCCTTCCAGCCCGACCTCGCCGACTGGCCCAACGGCGGCCCGGTCGCGATCCACGGCACGAACCAGCCGGAGCTCATCGGTCAGGCGGTGAGCCACGGCTGCGTGCGGATGCGCAACCGCGATATCCGTGAGGTGGGGCGCCTGGTGCCGGCCGGCAGCCCGGTGGTCATCAGCGAATAGCGGCGCCCGGGTGCCCGCGCTGCCGGGTCGTCGCCCCGTCGATCCGTCCCCGCGGGCGCTGTGCGCCCGCGGGTCTCACCAGTAGTCGCCCTGTATGAGGCGCATGTCGTGCGCCTTGCACTTCGGGCACGTGTACGAGGCGGCCTTCTCGAGGAAGAAGAGCTGGCTGCCGCAGTCCGGGCAGTCGAACTCGTCGACCATGAGGTCGGCGCCGGTGAGGTCGACCTCGCGGATCGTCCCGCACTCGACGCAGTACGCGGGCATGCAGCGCTGACGCGGGTCGTTGATGCTGACCCCCCAGCGCACCCGTTCGGCCTTGTAGCCGCAGGCCCTGCACTCGAACGTCGTGTACTCGCCCATGCTCCGATCACGCCTCTCTGACGCGCGCTGTGACGCGACGGTGCCGCGCCGACTCAACCGGGGGTATCGGCAGAATCCCCCCGCTCATTGAGGACTCCCAGCCTTGTGAGGGGCCGCCGGGCGGTGCTATACTGCCACGGTCAGGCAACACGCGCGGAGCGATTCGTGAAAGTCGGTGCGCAGCAACCGGCTTTTGTTTTTGTAGGGAGCGGGACATGCGGCGCAGCAGGCAGGAGCTCGAGGCCGCCGTCGAGGCGGCGCTGGCCGAGCCCTTTGCCGAGGTCGAGGTCGTCGATCTCGAGCTCAGGGGTGAGCGGCTGGTGGTGTACATCGACCGGCCCGGGGGCGTCGACCTCGACCTGTGCGCGGCGGTGACCGGGGCGCTCGAAGAGCTGCGCGAGGAGTTCGCCCTCGAGGTCTCGTCGCCCGGGCTCGACCGCCCGCTGCGCAAGCCGGCCCACTTCGCCGCCGTCGTGGGTCAGGAGGTCGCCGTGCGTGCCGCGGCGCCCGTCGACGGACGTCGTCACTTCCGCGGGCGGCTGGCGAGCGCCGATGCGACCGGCGTCACGGTCGAGCTGGCCGACGGCGGTGGGCAGGTAAGGCTCGAGTTGAGCGACATCGCGCGCGCCCATGTGGTGTACGCGTTCGACAGGTGAACCGGAGGCAGTCGTGAGCAGAGAGATCATCGAGGCGCTGCACCAGATCGAGAAGGAGAAGGGGATCGCCTTCGACGCGCTCCTCGAGGCGCTCGAGGACGCCCTGCTCTCGGCCTACAAGAAGACGCCCGGCGCGGTCGAGCACGCGAAGGCCGAGATCGACCCCGAGACGGGCGACATGAAGGTGTACCAGCTCATCTTCCCCGAACACATCGACGTCGAGGCTCTGAAGATGCACGACGAGGAGGGCGAGGAGATCGGTCTCGACCTCTCGAGCGTCGACATGAGCCAGGTCGAGCGCATCGAGGTCACCCCCGACGACTTCGGCCGCATCGCCGCGCAGACCGCGAAGCAGGTCATCATGCAGCGCATCCGCGACGCCGAGCGCGACCTGATGTTCGAGGAGTACGTCGACCGCGTCGGCGAGCTCGTCACCGGGGTCGTGCAGCAGAGCGACGCGCGCTACACGCTGGTCGAGCTGGGCCGCGTCGAGGCCCTGATGCCCAAGAGCGAGCAGATCGAGACCGAGCACTACGAGCACGGCGCCCGGGTCAAGTCCGTGATCGTCAAGGTGCAGGACTCGACCAAGGGCCCGCAGGTGATCCTCTCGCGGCGCAGCGAGGAGCTCGTGCGCCGGCTCTTCGAGATCGAGGTGCCCGAGATCGCCGACGGGCTGGTCGAGATCCGCCAGGTGGCGCGCGAGACCGGCTACCGCGGCCGCGACGGCAAGCCCGTGCCGGGTCGCTGCAAGATCGCCGTCATCTCGCACGCCGACGGGGTCGACCCGGTCGGCGCCTGCGTCGGGCCGCGCGGTTCGCGCGTGCGCATGGTCGTCAGCGAGCTGCGCGGCGAGCGTATCGACATCATCCCGTACCACGACGACGCCGCGCGCTACGTCGCCAAGGCGCTCTCGCCGGCGCGCGTGCGCGAGGTGCTGGTCGACGACGAGGACCAGTCGGCGACGATCATCGTGCCCGACGACCAGCTCTCCCTGGCCATCGGCCGCGAGGGGCAGAACGCGCGCCTCGCGAGCAAGCTCACCGGCTGGCGCATCGACATCCGCAGCCAGCAGCAGCAGGCCGAGGCCGAGGCCGACATGGACTTCGCCGAGGAGGAGGGCGTGGCAGGGCAGTGTATGGCGGTCACGGCGACCGGCAAGCGCTGCCCGAACCAGGCGGTGGCCGGGTCGCGCTACTGCAGCATCCACGCCGACTACGTCGAGCCCGAGGCGCCGCAGGGCGACGAGGCCGCCGATGAGCCCGAGGCCCCCGTGGCGGCCGACGCCGCCGCGGAGCCCGCAGCGGCGGCCGCGGGCGAGGGTGGCGAGGCACTGGCCGCCGCCGACGCGGAGCCGGAGGCGTGACATCGTGGGCGTGCCCGAGCGCACCTGCGTCGGCTGTCGCGAACGCAGGCCGCGGGGCGACCTGATACGATTCGCGCTGCGCGACGGGCGGCTGACGCTCGCCGGGCCGGCCGCGCCCGGCAGGGGCGCCTACGTGTGTCCCGCGCAGAGCTGTCTCGACGCGGCCCTCGGGCGACGCGCCTTCGCGCGCGCCTTCCGGGGCCCCGTGACCATCGACCCGGCGACCGTGCACGAGTTCGCGGTCGCCTGTGAACAGAGAAAGGCGGTGAGGTGAGTGGCCAAGAAGCGCAAGGTCTCCGACATCGCCCGCCAGCGCGGGACGAGCGTCGACGACGTCCTCGCTCACCTCAAGAAGGCGGGCATCGAGGTCGTCGACGGCGAGGTGAGCGTCGACGACGAGGCGATCGAGAAGGCGTACGCCGGGGCGACCCCGGCGCCGCGCCGTCGCGGCGGCCAGGGCGGCCGCCGCCGGCGGGTCATCATCGACGCCGGCGCCGCGCGCCGCGGCGGCCCGCAGGGCGGCGGCGGCCAGCGTCGCGGTCGTCGCGGGCGCGGCGAGCCGCGCGAAGCGGTCGCGCCCACGCCGCCGCCGATCCCGAGCGGCCCGGTCAAGATGCCCTCGGGCGCGAGCGTCAAAGAGATCTCCCAGCGCGCTCGGCATCTCCACGGCCGAGATCATCAAGACCCTGATGGGCTACGGCGAGATGGTCACCATCACGCAGTCGCTCTCCGACGAGGCCATCTCGGTGCTGGCCGGCGACTTCGGCCGCGAGGTCGAGATCGTCCACGCGGCCGACGAAGAGGCCGCCCTCGAGACCGAGGCCGTCGACGCCCCCGAAGACCTCGAGTCGCGGCCCGCGGTCATCACCGTGATGGGGCACGTCGACCACGGCAAGACCAGCCTCCTCGACGCGATCCGCGACACCGCCGTCGCCGCCGGCGAGGCCGGCGGCATCACCCAGCACATCGGCGCCTACCAGGTGCGGCACCAGGGCAAGCTGGTCACCTTCATCGACACCCCGGGCCACGCCGCCTTCACGGCGATGCGCGCCCGCGGCGCCAAGGTCACGGACATCGCCGCCATCGTCGTCGCCGCCGACGACGGCGTCATGCCGCAGACGATCGAGGCCATCGACCACGCCAAGGCCGCCGGCGTCCCCATCCTCATCGCGGTCAACAAGATCGACAAGCCCGAGGCCAACATCGACCGCATCAAGCAGCAGCTCACCGAGTACGCGCTCGTGCCCGAGGAGTGGGGAGGGGACACGATCTTCGTCGAGGCCAGCGCCAAGAAGCGCATCGGCCTCGAGAGCTTCCTCGACATGCTGCTCCTGGTCGCCGAGGTCGCCGACCTCAAGGCCAACCCGAAGACGCAGGCCAGCGGGTTCGTGATCGAGTCGCGTGTCGACCCGGGGCGCGGCGTCGTCGCCACCGTGCTCGTCAACCGCGGCACCCTGCGCGTCGGCGACGCGATCGTCGCCGGCGGCGCCAGCGGCCGCGTGCGCGCGATGCGCGACTTCAAGGGCGAGACCCTCGCCGCCGGCGGTCCGTCGACCCCGGTCGAGATCATCGGCTTCGACGAGCTGCCCATCGCCGGCGAGCTCTGCCGGGTCGTCAAGGACGAACGCGCCGCGCGCGGCCTGGCCGGCCGGCGCGCCAGCCGCCTCAAGACCGAACGCCTCGCCCGCGAGCGCTCGCTCACCCTCGACGAGGTCTTCGCCCGCATCGCCGCGGGCAAGGTCCTCGACCTCAACCTCGTCGTCAAGGCCGACGTCCAGGGCAGCCTCGAGGCGCTCTCCGACGCGCTGCTCAAGATCCAGCACCCCGAGGTCAAGGTGCGCATCCTGCACTCCGGCGTCGGCGGCATCAACGAGTCCGACATCATGCTGGCCGCGGCCTCCGAAGCGATCATCATCGGCTTCAACGTGCGCCCCAGCCAGGCGGCGCAGACGCTCGCCGAGCAGGAGGGCGTCGACGTACGCACCTACCAGGTCATCTACAAGGTGACCGAAGACGTGACCGCCGCCCTCATGGGCATGCTCAAGCCCGAGTACCAGGAGGTCGTCCTGGGGCAGGCCGAGGTGCGCGCGACCTTCAAGGCGTCGAAGGTCGGCACGATCGCCGGCTGCATGGTGACCAACGGGATCATGCAGCGCGGGGCCAAGGCGCGCGTGCTGCGCGACGACGTCGTCGTCCACGACACTCGCATCGGCTCGCTGAAGCGCTTCCAGGAGGACGCGCGCGAGGTCCAGGAGGGCTTCGAGTGCGGCATCCTTCTCGACGGCTTCAACGACGTCAAGGAGGGCGACGTGTTCGAGGCGTACGAGACCCGCGAAGTCGCCCGTGAGGTCTGACGCCAGCATCGGCGTCCTGCTCGCGGACCTGCACTTCCCCGGCACCCGATCGCTCAAGGAGAAGCGCGGCCCGCTGAGGTCGCTGCGCGACGTCGTGCAACGGCGCTTCAGGGCGTCCTTCAGCGAGGTCGGCGGCCAGGACACCTGGCAGACCTCGCGCGTCCTCATCGTGCTGGCGGCCTCGTCGCCGCGCCAGGCCGACGAGCAGCTCGCCGAGGTCGACCGCTACCTGCACGGCCTCGAGGGCGACGTTCACGTGGTGCTGCGCACCGTCGAGGGGGTGGAGAGCCTGTGGGACATCGCCTCCTGAGGATCAACGAGCGCATCAAGGAGTCGGTCTCGGCGGCGATCGTCGAGCGGCTCAAGGACCCGCGCGTCGGCTTCGTCACCGTGACCGGGGTCGAGACCTCCCCCGACCTGCGGCACGCCAAGGTGTTCGTCAGCGTCCTCGGCACGGCCAAGGAGCGCGACGCGACCCTCGAGGTGCTGCGGCAGGCGCGCGGTGTCCTGCAGGCCTCCATCACGACGGGCCTGCGCCTCAAGCGCACCCCGCAGATCGAGTTCGTCTACGACCCGACGTCGGTGAACGCCCAGCGCATCGAGAGCCTGATCCGCCGCGAGGCGGCCGAGCTCGAGGCGCGCGGGGGCGCGGCGGGGGAGAGCGAGGCCGAGGATGGCGCCGGGCGCGGGCGGCCGGCGACGAAGAGGCCGAGCCGGCGGACGACGGCGGACGACGCGAGCACTGCCGGCGACGAAGAGGCCGGCACGTGAAAGCGCTGGCCGCCGATCTCGCCGCCGTCGCACGTCGCATGCGCGGCGAGCGGCGCGTCGCCCTCGCCGTGCACGAGCGCCCCGACCCCGACGCGCTGGGCGCCGCCGCCGGCATGGCCGACCTCTTCGCCCAGCTCGGCGTCGAGGCCACCCTGCACGTGGTCGGCGAGGCCGAGCTACCCGCCGCCGACGTCGTGCTCGCCGGGGTGCCGGTGGCGACGCAGCCGCCGCCCGCCGGCACGCCGCTCTACGCCCTCGACAGCGGCAGCGTGTCGCGCCTCGCTCTGGGCATCGAGCAGTGGGACGGTCCCATCGTCAACATCGACCACCACCACGACAACACCCTCTTCGGCGACCTCGTGCTGCTGCGCCCCGCGGCGAGCAGCACGGCCGAGGTCGTCTGCGACCTGGCGCGGGCCCTCGACCTCTCGCCGCGGCCGCGCCACCGCGGCGGCGCTCTACGCCGGCATCTCCTTCGACTCGGGCCACTTCAGGCACGCCTCGACGAGCGCGCACACGCTGAGCACCGCCGCGTGGCTCGTGAGTCTCGGCGCCGACCCCACGGCGATCTACACGGCGCTCTACGAGCGTCGCCCGCTGGGCGGTCTGCGCCTCTGGGCGCGCGCCGTCGCCGGCGCCCGCGAGGTCGCCGGCGGGCGGGCGCTCGTCGCCGTGGTGACCCTCGCCGACGTGGCCGCCGCCGGCGCCGCCGAGGGCGACACCGAGGGCGTCGTCGAGAGCCTCCGCGCGGTCGACGGCGTCGAGGCCGCGGCGCTCGTCAGAGAGCAGTCCACCGGGCTGCGCTGCCGCGTCAGCCTGCGCTCGAGCGGCCTCGACGTCAGCGCCGTGGCCGCCGCCCGGGGCGGGGGCGGCCACCGCCAGGCGGCCGGCTTCTCGGCCGACGACTCCCCCGAGGAGGTGACGGCATGGCTCAGTTCCGAACTCGCAAGGCGGCTGAAGACGGCCTCCTCCTGATCGACAAGCCCGAGGGGTTCACCTCCCACGACGTCGTCGCTCGCGTGCGTCGCGCCCTGCGGCCGGAGGTGCGCAAGGTCGGGCACGCCGGCACCCTCGACCCGTTCGCCACCGGGCTGCTCGTCGTGCTCGTCGGGCGCGCGACGAAGCTGGCGCGCTTCTTCGTCGACCTGCCCAAGGAGTACGAGTGCCTGGTTCGCTTCGGAGTACGCTCCGACACCGGGGACCGCACGGGGACGCTCGAGGAGAGCGGCCGGTACGTCACATCGGCCGACGTCGAGGCCGTGCTGCCGGGCTTCACCGGGCGCATCAGCCAGCGTGTGCCGATGACGTCGGCGGTCAAGGTCGACGGTGAGCGCCTGTACAAGAAGGCGCACCGCGGCGAGATCGTCGAGACCCCCGTGAAGGAGGTCGAGATCTCGGCCATCGACGTGCTCGACTTCGACGAAGATGCGCAGACGATGAGCTGCCGCATCGCCTGCTCGAAGGGCACGTACGTGCGGCAGCTCGCCATCGACATCGGCGAGGCGGTCGGAGCCGGGGCACACCTGCACGAGCTCTCACGCACGGCGACCGGCCCCCTGCGCCTCGAGGACGCGAAGTCCCTCGAGGGCTTCGAGGCGGAGGTCGCCGATCGCGCCCCCGGCGACCTGCACATCTCCGGGCTCGTGCCGCCCGGCGCGGCGCTGCAGTTCCTGCCTGCGGTCGAGCTCTCCGCGGCCCAGGTGCCGATGGTGCGCAACGGGGCGCGACTCTCGGGTACCGCCGAGGGCCCGGTGCGCGCCGTCTACCGGGGCGAGCTGATCGCCGTCTACGGCCCCGTCGAGGACGGCCCCGGCCTGCGCCTGCTCGTGCGGATCTGAACCGTGGCCCGTCCCGCACCCGCTCCCACACCTGCGATGGCGACCGCCGGACGTTCGCGTGACGGCGCCGCCGACAGGGAGCGTGCGATGCTGCTCGTGACCGACGTCAGGGACGCCGAGCCCGTGCCGAGGGCGCTCGCCCTCGGCACCTTCGACGGCGTCCACATCGGTCACCGTCACGTCATCGAGACCGCTCTCCGCGCGGCGGGCGAGCGCGGCCTGCGGTCGGCGGTCGTGACCTTCGATCGCCACCCGCTGGCCGTGGTCGACCCTGCGCACCAGCCCCGGCTCCTGACCTCGCTGGAGGAGAAGCGGCGCCTGATCGCCGCCCTCGGCCCGGACGAGCTCGTCGTTCTTGCCTTCGATCGTGCCATGGCCGAGCTCCCTCCGGCGGCCTTCTGCGGCGCACTGCTCGCCGGAGCGCTCCGGGCGAGCCTCGTCGTCGTCGGCGAGAACTTCAACTTCGGCGCCGGCGGAACGGGCGATGCCGCCGCCCTGCGGCGCTGCGGGGCCGAGCATGGGTACGAGACGATCGTCGTCGACCTCGTGACCGAGCACGGACACACGATCAGCTCGACGCGCATCCGACGCCTCCTGCGCGAGGGCGACCTCGACGACGTGCGGGAGATCCTCGGCCGGCCCCCGTCGGCGACCGGCCGCGTGGTCGCCGGCGTGCGCCGCGGGCGCACGCTCGGCTTCCCCACGGCCAACGTCGAGGTCGAGGCCGGCACCATCTTCCCGGGGATCGGCGTGTACGCCGCGCGGGTGCAGGTCGGCGACGCCTGGTACCGCGCGGCGGTCAACATCGGCCACAACCCGACCTTCGCCAGCCGCGAGGCCGAGAAGGCTCCGGTCAGCGTCGAGGCCCACCTGCTCGATTTCGAGGGCGACCTCTATCACCACGACCTGCGCGTCGACTTCCTGCACCGGCTGCGCGGCGAGGAGCGCTTCGCCTCGCCGGACGAGCTCGTGGCGCGCATGCGCCGCGACGTCGACGAGACCGCGGCGCTCGACGACCCCGCCTTCGCCGAGGTCGGCCTGGCGTCGACGTCCGCCTGAGGGCGGCGGCCGATCCTCGCGCCGGCGGCGCCGGGCGCGCGCGGCGGACAACGGTGCCCGCCGGCGCTGTCCGCGCCCGGAGAAGACACAGGGGCGCCGGCGCGCCAGGTTTGTCGCCCCCTCTGCCTGTGGTACCCTACCGCGGACCGTTTCTCGGTCACAGGCCGCCGACCTGTGACTGGGTCTCCGGAGTAGCCTCCGAAGGAGGTGTTTCCCCTGGCACTCACGACCGACGACAAACAGGCGATCATCGCCAAGCACGCCAAGCACGACGGCGACACCGGGTCCCCCGAGGTGCAGATCGCGCTCCTCACGAAGCGCATCGACGAGCTCACCGAGCACCTCAAGCTGCACAAGAAGGACCACCACTCACGCCGTGGACTGCTGAAGATGGTCGGACGGCGCCGCAGGTTGCTCGACTACCTGCAAGCGCGCGACCTCGAGCGCTACCGTGCGCTCGTCAAGGAGCTCGAGCTCCGCAAGTAGCGGCTCGAGTCACCCCCGTCAAGTCAGCGCGCCCCACCCTGGGACGATCGACGCTGCAGCCGTGGCGGGGAGGAGAGGATGACGAAGGAAGAGATGAATAGAGTAGACGTAGAGATAGGCGGCAAGACGATCTCGTTCGAGACGGGCCGCATGGCTCATCAGGCCGACGGCGCGGTGCTCATGCGCTGCGGCGACACCATGGTGCTCGTCACCGCGGTCATGCGCGACGACGTGCCGCGAGGGGCAGGACTTCTTCCCGCTCACGGTCGACGTCGAGGAGCGGCACTACGCCGCCGGCAAGATCCCCGGCGGCTTCATCAAGCGCGAGTCGCGGCCGAGCGAGAAGGCGATCCTCGCCGACCGCCAGATCGATCGCCCGATCCGGCCGCTGTTCCCCAAGGGCTTCATGAACGAGGTCCACATCGTGGCGACGACGCTCTCGAGCGACCGCGAGAACGCCTACGACGTGCTCGCCAGCATCGGCGCGTCGGCCGCCCTGACGATCTCGAAGATCCCGTTCAACGGGCCGGTCGGCACGGTGCGCGTGGGCTACATCGACGGCGAGCTGGTCGTGAACCCGACGCTCACCGAGGTCCACGACGAGTCGACGCTCGACCTCATCGTGACCGGCACCGCCGACGCCATCGTGATGGTCGAGGCCGGCGCCAAGGAGGTCGGCGAAGAGCTGATCCTCGAGGCGCTCGAGCTGGCGCACGGCGAGATCAAGAAGCTCGTCGACGTGCAGCTCGAGCTGCGCGAGCTGGCCGGCGTGCCCAAGCACGAGGTCGCCGAGCCGACCCTCGACCCCGGCGTGTTCGCCGAGGTGCAGGCGGCCTTCGGCGCCGAGATGGACGCGGCGACGCAGGTCGTCGAGAAGCTCGAGCGCCAGACGGCGACCGCCGAGGTGCGCACCCGCGCCCTCGAGCAGCTCGCCGGCGGCGACGAGCCCGACCCGGAGCGCGTGCTCCAGGTCAAGCGCGCCGTGGCGAAGCTCGAGAAGGACATCATCCGCCACCGCATCGCCGTCGAGAAGCGCCGCCCCGACGGGCGCAAGACCGACGAGATCCGCCTGATCACCTCCGAGGTCGGCCTCGTGCCGCGCACGCACGGCAGCGCGCTCTTCACGCGCGGCCAGACGCAGGCGCTCACGCTGCTCACCCTCGGCGGCACCGGCGAGTTCCAGCGCATCGACGACCTCTCCGTGGTCGAGAAGAAGCGCTACATCCACCACTACAACTTCCCGCCGTACTCGGTGGGGGAGACGGGCTTCATGCGCGGCCCCAAGCGCCGCGACATCGGCCACGGCGCGCTCGCCGAGCGCTCCCTCGTGCCGGTCCTGCCCGAAGAGGTCGACTTCCCGTACACGATCCGCCTCGTCTCCGAGATCCTCGAGAGCAACGGCTCGTCGTCGATGGCCTCGGTCTGCGGCTCGACGCTCTCCCTGATGGACGCCGGCGTGCCGATCAAGGCCCCCGTGGCCGGCATCGCGATGGGTCTCATCATGGAGGGCGACGACTACGTCGTGCTGACCGACATCGCCGGGGTCGAGGACCATCTCGGCGACATGGACTTCAAGGTGGCCGGCACCAGCGAGGGCATCACCGGCCTGCAGATGGACATCAAGATCACCGGCGTGACCTTCGAGATCCTGAAGGGCGCGCTCGAGCAGGCCAGGCGCGCCCGGCTCTTCATCCTCGAGCGCATGCTCGAGACGCTGCCCGAGCCGCGCGCCGAGCTCTCGCCGTACGCGCCGCGCATCTTCACCATCCAGATCAACCCCGACCAGATCGGCCTCGTCATCGGCAAGGGCGGCGAGACGATCCGCGGCATGACCGACGAGTTCGGCGTCGACATCGACATCCAGGACGACGGCACGATCTTCATCTGCGCCGCCGACAAGGAGTCCGCCGACGCCGTGATCGGCCGCATCACCGCCATGACCAAGGAGGTCGAGGTCGGCGACGTCTTCACCGGCAAGGTCGTCAAGACGACCGACTTCGGCGCCTTCGTCGAGCTGAAGAAGGGCACCGACGGCCTCGTGCACATCTCGCGCATGGCCCCCAAGGGCCAGCGTGTGAGCTCGGTCGAGGACGTCATGAAGCGCGGCGACATCGTCACCGTCGAGGTGGTCGAGATCGACAAGGCGCGCGGCCGCATCGGCCTGCGTCCCGTGCAGGCGCCCGAGCAGCCAGAGTCGTAAGCGGCCTACGGAGGTCGTCACGCCACACTACGAGCTCTCTCTGCTCTCGAACGGCCTGAGGGTCGCGAGCGAACGCATCGACGGCGTCCGCTCGGTCGCCCTCGGGGTGTGGATCGCCGCCGGGTCCCGGCTTGAACCGCCGGAGCTCGGCGGCGTTTCGCACTTCATCGAGCACCTCGTGTTCAAGGGCTCGGCGCGCTTCTCGGCGTGGGACATCGCGCACATCTTCGACGACATGGGCGCCGAGCCCAATGCGGCCACCTCGAAGGAGCACACGATCGTCCACGTGCGCTGCCTCGACGAGGACCTCGACAGGGCGTTCGAGGTGCTCGCCGAGATGGTCGCGCGCCCGTCCTTCGCCGACCTCGACCACGAGCGCGAGGTCGTGCTCGAAGAGGTGGCGATGTACGAGGACTCGCCGCCCGAGCTCGTGCACGACGACCTCGCGCGCGCCGTCTTCGGCGAGCACCCGCTGGGGCGGCCCATCATCGGCCACACCGCGACGCTCGCCGGCCTCGACGACGACGTCGTGCGCTCGTACCACGACGCGCACTACGTGAACCCGGGGATCGTCATCGCCGCCGCCGGCCACGTCGACCACGCCCGGCTCTGCGGGCTCACCGAGCGGCACTTCCGCCCCGAACCGGGTGCCGAGGTGCCGCGCCCCGCGCTGAACCCGCCGGGCGAGCGCCACGTGGCGAGCTTCGCCGAGAAGGACACCGAGCAGTACCACGTCTGCCTCGGCGGCCCCGGGCCGCGGCGCGCCGACCCCGACCGCTGGGCCGTGTTCGTCGCCGACGCGATCCTCGGGGGGTCGTGGAGCTCGCGTCTCTTCCAGGAGGTGCGCGAGCGGCGCGGCCTCGCCTACTCGGTCTACTCGTACACGTCGCTCTACGCCGACACCGGCCTTACGGCCGTCTACGTCGGCTCGCGCGAGGGCGCCGTCAGCGAGGCGCTCTCCGTGACGCTCGACGTGCTCGCGCGGCTGCCCGACGAGGTCACCGAGGAGGCCGTCTCGCGGTCCCGTAACCACCTCAAGGGGCAGCTGGCCCTGAACCACGAGAGCGTGACCAGCCGCATGCAGGCGCTGGGCCGCTCGGTGCTGCTCGAGCTGCCCGTCCTCTCGCTCGACGAGATCGTGGCCCACGTCGACGCCGTGAGCCGCGACGACGTCCTCGCCGCGGTCGCGCGCTACTACGCCCCCGAGCGCTGGTCGGCGGTCTGCATCGGGCCCGACGCGGCGCCGTTCCGGGCCCTCACCGAAGACTTCACCTGGGAGGAGCGATGATCGACGTCCTCGTCGTCGGCGCCCTGGGCAAGATGGGCGCTCTCACTGCTGGAACGATCGCCGCGCAGGAGGACCTGCGCGTGGTGGGTCTCGTCGACCCGAAGTTCGCCTCCGGCGAGGCTCGCCGAGTCGCCGGTCGACGCGCCGGCCTTCGCCGACGTCGGCGCGGCCCTCGCGGCCGTACGCGCCGAGGTCGCCGTCGAGTTCAGCCTGCCGGCCTCGGTCTACGAGAACAGCCTGGCGACGCTCGCCGCCGGGGTGCACACGGTCGTCGGCGCGACCGGGCTCGACGACGAGCAGCTCGCCGGCCTGCGCGCGCAGGCCGCGGCGAGCGGCGCCCGCCTCTTCGTCGCCCCGAACTTCGCCCTCGGGGCGGTGCTGCTCATGGAGTTCGCCCGCCAGGCGGCGCGACACTACGAGCACGCCGAGGTCGTGGAGCTGCACGAGGCCGGCAAGAAGGACGCGCCCTCGGGCACGGCCCTGCGCACGGCGCGCCTCATGGCCGCGGCCGAGGGCTCGCGCATCGCCGGCCTGCCCGGCGATGCGCCGTCCCGCGGCCTCGACGTCGAGGGCGTGCGCGTCCACAGCGTGCGCCTGCCCGGTCTCGTCGCCCACCAGGAGGTCCTGATCGGCGGCGAGAACGAGCTGCTGACGCTGCGCCACGATTCGTACTCGCGCGCCTCGTTCATGCCCGGCGTTCTCCTCGCCGTGCGGCGGGTGTCCACACTCGAGGACTCCGTCGTCGGCCTGGAGAACCTACTCGGTGAGTGACCGGGCCGTGAGCGGGTCGGCCGACAGGGAGGGCTGAGGGATGGACGCCAGCTTCGGGACCATCATCACGGCGATGGTGACGCCGTTCGACCGCGAGCTCGCCGTCGACCACGGTCGCCTCGCCGAGCTCGCGGTGTGGCTCGTCGAGCACGGCTCCGACGGGCTCGTCGTCGCCGGTACGACGGGCGAGTCGCCGACCCTGACCGACGACGAGAAGCTCGCCATGTTCCGCACCGTGATCGAGGCCGTCGGCGACCGCGCCGCCGTGATCGCCGGCACCGGCACCTACGACACGCGCCACACCATCGCCCTGACGAAGAAGGCGGCGGAGTGCGGCGCCGACGCCGCCCTCGTCGTCACGCCCTACTACAACAAGCCGCCCGAGCGCGGTCTCATCGAGCACTTCAAGGCTGTGGCCGCGGCCAGCCCGTTGCCGATCGTCATCTACAACATCCCTGGTCGGTCGGGGGTCAATCTCTCCGCCGACGCGCTCGCCGTGCTCGGCGAGGTCGAGCGCATCGTCGCCGTCAAGCAGGCCAACCCCGACCGCGACGACCTCGCCCGCCTCGTCGAGCGCTCCGACATCGGCATCTACGCCGGCAACGACGACATGCTGCTCGACGTGCTGCGCGTCGGCGGCCTCGGCGGCATCTGCGTGGCGAGTCACGTGGTCGGCCCGCGGATGGCCGAGATGGCGGCCTGCGTGCGTGAAGGCCGCCTGGCCGAGGCCGAGGCCATCGACGCCGAGCTGCAGCCGCTCTACAAGGCCCTCTTCGTGACGACCAACCCCATCCCCATCAAGGCCGCCGTCAACCTGCTCGGCATCGATGTCGGAGGCCTGCGTCTGCCGCTGGTCCCCGCCACCGACGAGGAGCGGGCGGTCGTGCGCGCCCAACTCGAACGACTGGAGCTCCTGTGAGCCAACGCCCGACCGTTCGCATCGTCCCGCTCGGCGGGGTCGGTGAGATCGGCAAGAACATGACCGCGATCGAGTACGACGGCAAGATCGTCGTCGTCGACTGCGGTCTCGAATTCCCCCGCGACGAGATGCTCGGCATCGATCTCGTCCTGCCCGACGTCACCTACCTGCTCGAGCGTCGCGACGACGTCGTGGCCTTCGTGATCACTCACGGTCACGAAGACCACCAAGGCGCGCTCCCGTTCGTGCTGAAGCAGCTGAACGTGCCGGTCTACGGCAGCCGGCTGACGCTGGCGATCGCCAAGTCGAAGCTCGACGAGCACGGGCTCCTCAAGCGCGTCGAGCTCCACGAGGTCACCGAGCGTAGCCGGCTGCAGCTGGGTCCCTTCGACGTCTCGTTCGTGGCCGTGAGCCACAGCGTGCCCGACGCGCTCTCCGTGGTCCTGCGCACCGCGCTGGGCCCGATCGTCGTGACCGGCGACTACAAGTTCGACCACACGCCGATCGACGGCCGCAAGACCGACGTCGACGCCTTCGCGCGGCTCGGCGAGGAGGGCGTGCTGGCGCTTCTCGGCGACTCGACCAACGCCGAGTCGCTGGGCTCGACGCCGTCGGAGAGCACGCGTGGGCCAGGCCTTCCACCAGATCTTCGCGGAGGCCGAGGGGCGCGTCATCGTCGCCAGCTTCGCCTCGCACATCCACCGCATCCAGCAGGCGATCCAGATCGCCCACCTGCACGGGCGCAAGTTCGCCGTCTCCGGGCGCTCGATGGTGAAGAACGTGAACGTGGCCCGCAACCTCGGCTACCTCAAGGTCCCCGAGGGGGCCATGGTCAAGCTCGCCGACATCGACGAGTACCGCCCCGACGAGATCCTCGTCCTGTCGACCGGCAGCCAGGGCGAGCCGCTCTCGGCGCTGTCGCGGATGGCCTTCTCCGACCACCCGCAGGTGGTCCTGAACGAGGGCGACACGGTCGTGATCTCGGCCAAGGCGATCCCCGGCAACGAGCTCAGCGTGACGGACACCATCAACCGCCTGCTGCAATCGGGCGCGCGCGTGGTCCACGGCGAGCACAGCGGCGTGCACGTCTCCGGTCACGCCTCCCAGGACGACCTGCGGATGCTGCTGAACCTCATACGCCCGCAGTACCTCGTCCCGGTGCACGGCGAGTACCGCCACCAGCACATCCACGCCCAGCTCGGGCGCGAGGCGGGCATCGGTGACGAGCGCATCTTCATCCTCGAGAACGGCGACGTGCTCGACATCGACGCCGACAGCGCCGAGGTGACGGGCAAGGTGCACGCCGGCATGGTGTTCGTCGACGGGCTCGAGCTCGGTGAGGCGGACGGCGCCGTGCTGCGCGACCGCCAGCAGCTCTCCGAGGACGGCATCCTGATCGCGGTCGTGACGCTCAGCGTGCAGACCGGCAAGACGGTGCGCCCGATCGAGCTCGTGGCGCGCGGCTTCCTGCACGACGGGGAGACGGAGCAGGACGTGCTGGGCAAGGCGGCCGCGGCGCTCGAGGAGCGCCTCCGCGAGGCGGCGCGCGACCGCGTCACCGGCCAGACGCTGCTCAAGCAGGACGTGCACGACGCGCTCGCCGACCACGTCTTCAGGACGCTGCGCCGCCGCCCGCTCATCATGCCGGTGATCGTCGAGGTCTGAGCGCCGCCTCGGGCCGCGGCGGTGAGGATTCGCGCCGCCGGCGTCGAACAGGCATCTCATGGCGAACGCACGCTCGAAGCAGGCGAAGGGGCGGGCGGGCGCCGCGCAGCGTCCTCGCCCGCGCGCCACCCCCGCCCGCGCCGAACGCGACCAGCGCCGCTCGCGCCACGGGCGCGAGCTGGCGGCGATCGCCTGCGTCGCCGTCGCCGTCTTCCTCGTCTTCACCCTGTACTTCGGCTGGGACGGCGGCCGCCTCGGCGGCTGGCTCGCCGAGGGTCTGCGCTTCGTCGTCGGCGTGGCCGCCTACGTCGTCCCCCTGCTCCTCTGCTACGTCGCCTACCTTCTGGTGAGCGGCGGCGACCGGCCCGCGCGACGGGGCGTCGGTGTCGGCGTCGCCTGCCTCACAGCGGCCCTTCTTCTGGCCGCCGCCGCGGACGGCTTCGGCCTGTTCGCGGGCGAACGCTCCGACGAGCTCTTCGTGGCCGCGTACATGACCGAGCACGGAGGGCTCGCCGGAGAGGTCGTGTACGCACCGCTTCAGGCGCTCATGGGCGGCCTCGGCATCAACGTGCTGGTGGTCGCTCTCGCCTTCGCCGGGGTGCTGCTCGTGACCGGGTCGTCGCTCGGGCTGTGGGCACGGCGCTCGCGCGAGGGCGTGAGCGCGGCCGGTCGTGCGGCCCGCGAGCGCGCCGCGGCCTTCGAGGAGCGCCGCCGCGAGGCGGCGACGAGGCTGGTGGAGCACGGGGAGGAGGCCACGGTCGCACTCGGCGGCGCCCGCGACGGCCGCGTCACGAGCTACGGCCCCGCCGCCAGCGCCCACGACACGCGCCTCATCGACGGCGTGCAGGCGGCGCCCGAGTTCTTCACCGCGGCCGCCGGCGGTTACGCCGCTGCCACGGTGGCCCCGCCGCTGCGCGTCGACGAGGTCGACGACGGCGAGCAGCTCGCTCTCGAGGCGTCGGGCGGCGCCGTCGATGACGCGGCGGCCGACCGCGGAGCCGGCGGGGACGCCGCGTCCGGCCCGTTCGCCGCTGAGGCCCCGCGCCGTACCTGGCGCCTGCCCGAGCCGGGGATCCTGCGCCACCTCGGCGAGGGCACCGGCGAGCCGCCGGCGACCATCGAAGAGGTCTCCCGGCGGCTCATCGAGACGCTGGGCCACTTCGGCATCGCGGCGAGCCTTCTGGGCACGGTCTCCGGCCCGCGGGTGACGCGCTACGAGCTGCAGCTCGCGCCGGGCATCAAGGTGAGCCGCGTCTCGGGTCTCAAGGACGACCTCGCGTACGCGCTCGCGGCGACCGAGATCCGCGTCCTCGCCCCGATCCCGGGGAAGACGGCGGTCGGCGTCGAGGTGCCGAACACGCAGGCCAACTACGTCGCCCTCGGGGACATCCACGGCCCCTTCCCGCAGAACGCCTCGCCGCTCGCCTTCTGGCTCGGCAAGGAGATCACCGGCAGGGCCGTGCTCGCCGACCTCGTGCAGATGGTCCACCTGCTCATCGCCGGCACCACGGGCTCGGGCAAGAGCGGCTGCATCAACGCCCTCATCAGCTCGATCCTCCTGCGCGCAACGCCGGACGACGTGCGCATGATCATGATCGACCCGAAGAAGGTCGAGCTCTCGAACTTCGACGGCATCCCGCACCTGCTCGCCCCGGTCGTCACCAACATGAAGCAGGCGAACTACGTGCTCGAGAACATCTGCCGTGAGATGGACCGTCGCTATGAGGTCATGTCGCGTGAGGGCAGCGCCCAGAACCTCCGCGAGCTCAACAAGAAGCGCGAGCGCCGCGGCGAGGAGCCGCTGCCCTACATCATGGTCGTGATCGACGAGCTCGCCGACCTGATGATGGTGGCCCCGGCCGAGGTCGAGGACACGATCACGCGCCTCGGCCAGCTCGGGCGCGGGGCCGGCATCCACCTCGTGGTCGCCACGCAGCGCCCCTCGGTCGACGTGGTCACCGGCATGATCAAGTCGAACATCCCCTCGCGCATCGCCTTCGCCGTGTCGTCGCAGACCGACTCCCGGGTGATCCTCGACCAAGGGGGGGCCGAGAGCCTCTTGGGCAACGGCGACATGCTCTTCCACCCGCTGGGCCACTCGCGGCTCCTGCGCGTGCAGGGCGCCTTCATGTCGCCCGGCGAGCTGAAGCTGATCACCGAGCACTGGAAGGGGCAGGCCAAGCCCGAGTTCCAGGAGGACCTGCTCGAGAACCCGGCCCTGCAGGACACCGAGGCTCCGCAGGGAGGCGGTGGCGACGAGCTCCTCGCCGAGGCCATCCGCACCGTCGTGAGCACGGGCGCCGCCTCGGTCGCCCTGCTGCAGCGCCGCCTGCGCGTGGGCTACGCGCGCGCCGGGCGCCTCGTCGACATCATGGAACAGATGGGCATCATCTCGGGCTACGACGGCAGCAAGGCGCGCGGCGTGCTCATCACCGAGGACGACCTGCAGGCCACGCTGGCCGGGGTCGACGGCGGCGGCGCGGACGCGCCGCCGCCCGAGCCGGCGCCCGAGGAGGCGCTGGTCGCCGACGAGTGACCGCCGCGGCGCACGATTGCGATGCCGGCGGGGGCTGACTAGACTCTAGGTTCGGGCCGTAGCCGGGTGAGCCCACCGGCCCCGACGTCCCTCGAGACCACAGAGGCGGGCGCGAGTGTTCGAGATCGGCACGACGTTGCGCGAGGCGCGGGTGCGCCGCAAGCTGACGCTTCAGCAGGTCGAAGAGGACACGAAGATCCGTGTCAAGTATCTCCAGGCGATGGAGAACGAGGACTTCGACGTCATGCCCGGGACGACCTACGTCAAGGGCTTCCTGCGCACCTACGCCACGTACCTCGGCCTCGACGCGCGCATCGTCCTCGACGAGTACACCTCGCGGCTCGGCCCTCGCGACGTGCACGAGCCCTTCGGCGGCTCGTCGGCCCTGCGGCCGCGGGTGCACCGGCGCCGCAACACCCTGCTCTTCGTGGCCGTGCTCTGCCTGCTGATCCTCGCCGTGCTCTACGCGTTGGGGCTCGGCCGGGAGCAGGCCCAGGAGACGCCGCCGACGCGCCCCGACGCGCTGGGCATCGAGAGTGCATCGCCCTCGCCTGAGGCGTCTCCCAAGGCGACCGCCTCGCCCTCGCCGAAGGCGACCGAGGCACCCGCCGACGAGGTCCGCATCACGGCCCGCGACGGTGACTGCTGGCTGCGCGTGCGGCGCGGCGGCGCGACCGGCGAGATCGCCTTCGAAGGTGTCGTCCCCCAGGGCACGACACGTGTCTGGGAGGCGAAGGTTCTCTGGGTGCGCATCGGCAGCCCGGCGGTCGTCGGCATCCGCGTCGGCGGCGAGAAGATGCCGGCGATCGACGAGCCGGGGCCGGTCGACGTTCTCATCCAGGGCGGCGAGCTCGTGCTGCAGCCCTGAGCCGGGGCCGGCGACGCGCTATCACCTCCACACCGTCGGCTGCCCCAAGAACGAAGCCGACTCCGACCGTCTGCGCAGGACGCTCGCCGCGGCCGGACATCACCACACCGCCGCGGCCGCGGCCGAGGTCGTGGTCGTGAACACCTGCGGCTTCATCGACGCCGCCAAAGAGGAGTCGATCGACGCCCTGCTCGACGCCGCGAGCGTGGCGGCGCGCAACGGCGCCCGGCTCGCGGCGGTCGGCTGCCTGGTCGAGCGTTACCGCGACGAGCTCGGACCCGAGCTGCCCGAGGTCGACCTCTGGTGCGGGCTCGAGCTCGGCCCCGCTCCTCGCCGCCTTCGAGGCGTGGGGGGTCGCGGCGGGCGACGACGTTCCCTCCGCCCGCCGGGGCGGTACCGAAGGCCTCGGCACACGGCCCGCACGCTCCGGCCGTCCGTCCGCCGTCGCGGCTGGAGCGCCCGGCCGGCGACCGCGCCCCGTCTCGGCCTTCGTCAAGATCTCCGACGGCTGCGATCGCCGCTGCGCGTACTGCGCCATCCCATCGATCAAGGGCGACTACGAGGTCGTGCCGCCGGGCGAGGTCCTCGCGCAGGCGCGCGCGGCGCTCGCCGAGGGCGCGCGCGAGCTCGTGCTCGTGGGCCAGGACACCTCGCGCTACGACGCTCCCGGGTACGGCGGCCTCGAGCGCCTGCTCGCCGACGTCGCCGCTCTCGGTCCCGCCTGGATCCGCTTGCTGTACCTGCAGCCCGACGGCGTCGACGCGCGCCTGCTCGAGGCCATGGCGCGGCACGCCCTGCCGTACGTCGACGTGCCGCTGCAGCACGCCTCGAGGCGCGTGCTCACGGCCATGGGGAGGACCGGTGACGGCGAGGCCTACCTCGAGCTCCTGGCGAAGGTCCGCCGGGCGCTGCCCGAGGCGACGGTGCGCTCGACCTTCCTCGTCGGCTTCCCGGGGGAGACCGAGGCCGACGTCGACGAGCTGGTCACCTTCGTCGAGGAGGCGCGCCTCGCCGTCGCCGGGGTCTTCGCCTTCGACCCGCAGGAGGGGACGCGGGCGGCCGCGCTCGACGGGCAGGTCCCCGAGGACCTGCGGCTCGAGCGCGCGGCGCGCGTCGGCGCCGCCATCGACCGCGCCGCGGCGCCGTACTGGGAGGGTCTCGTCGGGCGCTCGGTCGAGGCGCTCGTCGAACACGCCGGTCGTGGCCAGCCGTCCGCCGCCGTTGGTAGAATCGCCGCGCAGGCGCCCGACGTCGACGGGATCGCCCTGCTCGAGGGGCCGCGGCTGCGCCGCGGCCGGCTCTGCAGGGCGCGGGTCGTCGCCGCGCAGGGCTACGACGTCACGGTCGAGGTCACAGCACGATGAACGCCGCCAACCTCATCACTGTCGCGCGCATGCTCCTCATCCCGATCTTCGTCGCCCTCGTCTTCTCCGAGATCCCCTACGGCGACATCATGGCCGCCGGCGTCTTCATCATCGCCGCGGCGACCGACAAGCTCGACGGCTACGTCGCGCGCTCGCGCAACAGCGTGAGCACCCTCGGCGAGTTCCTCGACCCACTGGCCGACAAGCTCCTCGTGGCCGCGGCGCTCATCGCCCTGGTCGGCATGGACCGTGTCCCCGCCTGGGTCGCGATGGTCATCCTCGGGCGCGAGATCGCGGTGAGCGTCCTGCGTATCGTGGGTCTCGCCCAAGGGGTCTCGATCCCCGCCGCCGGGCTCGGCAAGGCCAAGACGCTCAGCCAGATCGTCTACATCGTCTACTGCTTCTTCCCGACGGCCGAGATCCGCGACTGGTGGGGGGCGCCCATCTGGCTGCACGAGCTCATCACCGGGACCCTCATCGCCGTCGTCGTGACCCTGACGCTGGTCTCCGGCGTGCGCTACTTCATCAACGCGCGCGGTGTCATCCGCATACCGGGCACCACGGGGTGAGGCGGTGAGGAGCGCACCAGAGGAGGAGGCGATGACCCCACGGGCCCGTCCCTCGGCGGCCATCGTGCTCAGCGGCGACGAACTGCTCGACGGCCGCACGCGCGACAGCAACGGCCGTCTCCTCGCCGGGGTGCTCAGCGGGCGCGGCGTGCGCGTCGCCAGCCTCGCGATCGTCGGCGACGACCGCGCCCGGCTGGCCGCGACGCTGCGCTGCGCGCTCGGCGGGGAGCCCGACCTGCTGCTCGTCGGCGGGGGGCTCGGCACGACGCACGACGATCTCACGGCCGAGTGCCTGGCCGACGTGCTCGGCGTGCCGCTCCGCGAGCACGACGAGGCCCTCGCGTGGGTCACGGAGCGGGCGCGCGACGTCGCCGAGCGCCGGGGGCTCGACTTCGCCGAGGTGCTCGAGCGGGCGCGCCGGCAGGCGAGGCTGCCGGCCGGGGCCCGGCCGCTGCCTCCGGCCGGGGTCGCGCCCGGCATCGCCGCGGTCGCCGGCGCGACGCGCATCTTCGCCTTCCCGGGGGTGCCGTGGGAGCTCCGCCGCATGTGGGCCGAGGTCGAGGCGGAGCTCGAGCGCGAAGGGTTCTTCCCCTCGGTCGTGACCCGCCTCGTGCGCCTGTACGGCGCCGGCGAGCTGCAGGTGTCGCCGGTGCTCGAGACCTGCGCGCGCGACCTGCTCTGGGTCGGCATCAACATCGGCGCCGGAGAGGTGACGGTGATCCTGCGTCACGACTCCGGCGAGGCCGCGCGCGCCCAGGCGGCGACGCTGGTCGCCGCGCTCGAGGCCAAGCTCCCGGTCTTCAGCAGCGATGGTCGCACGGTCGACGACCTTCTCGGAGAGGCGCTCCGCGCTCGCGGCGAGACGGTCGCCGTCGCGGAGTCGTGCACCGGCGGTCTCCTCGGCGCGCGCCTCACGGCCCGCCCGGGCAGCTCCGACTACATGCGCGGTGGGGTCGTCGCCTACGCGAACGAGGTCAAGCAGGGGCTGCTCGGCGTGCCCGGCGAGCTCCTCGAGCGTGACGGCGCGGTCTCCGAGGAGGTGGCGGCGGCGATGGCCGAGGGCGCCCGCCACGTCACCGGCGCGACCTGGGGCATCGCGGTCACCGGCGTGGCCGGGCCGTCCGGGGGCAGCCCCGAGAAGCCGGTCGGGCTCGTCTACGTGGGGTGCGCCGGGCCCGCCGGCGTGCGCGTCGTCGGCAACCGCTTCCCCGGCGACCGCGACAACGTGCGCGACTGGAGCGTCGTGCGCGCGCTGCACCTGTTGCGGGAGCAGCTCGGGGCATGAGGGGGCTCCGGCCGGGCGACGAGGGTCCGGGCGCGACGCGGGACACGCTGCGGCTCTTCGTCGCCGGAGAACTGCCCGGCGACGTGCGCCGTGCGATCGCGGCCTGGCAGGAGGCGCAGCTCGCGCCGCGGCCCGAGCTGCGCCTCAATCGCAGCCTGCACCTCACGCTCTGCTTCCTCGGCGACGTCGCCCGCGACGCCGTCCCCGGCATCTCCGCGGCGCTGCACGAGGTGCGCGTCGAGCCGCTGCCCCTGAAGGCGGTCGAGGCGCTGTTCCTGCCCGCAGGCGGCGCGAAGCGCGTCGTCGCCCTGCGTCTCGACGATCCGTCGGGGGCGCTCGTCCGCCTGCAGGGCGAGGTGTCGGCGGCGCTGGCGGCGCTCGGGGTCTACGAGCCCGAGCGCCGCCCGTACCTCCCGCACCTCACGGTGGCCCGCTTCCGCCGCAAAGGTCACCCATTTCCCCTGCAAAACGTCAACATCCCGGAGTTTCGGCTGGGCAGCGTCGTCCTGTATAGTAGCCTCCTGGAGAGGGGCGGCGCCGTCCACACTCCACTCGAGATCTTCCCGGCGTCATAAGAGAGGAGCCCGCAGGTGGACAAGGACAAAGCCCTCGACGCGGCCGTCACCCAGATCGAGCGCCAGTTCGGCAAAGGCAGCGTCATGCGCATGGGCGACCACCCCGTGAGCGATGACCTCCAGTGCGTCCCGACCGGCTCTCTCGCCCTCGACATCGCCCTCGGCGTGGGGGGCATCCCGCGCGGCCGCATCGTCGAGATCTACGGGCCCGAGGCGTCGGGCAAGACCACCCTCGTCTATCACCTGATCGCCCAGGCCCAGCGCCTCGGCGGTCAGGCGGCCTTCATCGACGCCGAGCACTCCATGGACCCGACCTACGCCAAGACCATCGGCGTCGACGTCGACAGCCTGCTGGTCTCGCAGCCCGACTACGGCGAGCAGGCCCTCGAGATCGCCGAGATGCTGGTGCGCAGCGGCGCCCTCGACATCGTCGCCATCGACTCGGTCGCGGCGCTCACGCCCAAGGCCGAGATCGAGGGCGAGATGGGCGACAGCTTCGTCGGTCTGCAGGCGCGGCTCATGAGCCAGGCGCTGCGCAAGCTCGCCGGCACGCTCAACAGTCGGGCACGATCTGCGTGCTTCACCAACCAGCTGCGCGAGAAGATCGGCGTCATGTTCGGCAACCCCGAGACCACGACCGGCGGCAAGGCGCTCAAGTTCTACGCCACCGTGCGCCTCGACATCCGCCGCATCGAGACCCTCAAAGACGGCACCGAGGCGGTCGGCAACCGGGTGCGCGTCAAGGTCGTCAAGAACAAGGTCGCGCCGCCCTTCAGGCTGGCCGAGTTCGACATCATGTACGGCACCGGCATCTCGCGCGAGGGCTCGCTGCTCGATCTCGGCGTGCAGTTCGAGGTCGTGCAGAAGAGCGGCGCGTTCTACAGCTTCGCCGACGACCGCCTCGGCCAGGGCCGCCAGAACGCGCGCCAGTTCCTCAAGGAGAACCCCGACATCGCGGCGACGATCGAGGCGCAGATCCGCGACAAGGCCGGGCTGCCCGAGCAGCCGGCGGCCCCGGCGGCGGCCGGCGCCGGCGGCGGCGGCCGCCGAGGCCACGGCCTACGACGTCGGCGCCGTCGGCGCCCGAGGCCGACGCCCGCCGGCTGAGCCGGCCGTGCCGCTCGTCACGGCACTGCGGCCACGCAGCGGGCGGGGGCATCGCCGTCCACATCGACGGCGCCTACGTCTGTACGGCGAGCGAGGCGCTGGTCGCGCGCCGGCGGCTCTTCGAGGGGCTCGAGCTCGACGAGGCCGAGGCCGCGGCGCTGCGCGCCGCGGCCTCGGCCGAGCGCATCATGGCCGACGCCTACCGGCTGCTCGGTCACCGGCAGCGCAGCACGCGCCGAGCTCCGCCGCCGTCTGCTCGACAAGGGGCACACCGACGAGGCCGTCGCCGAGGCGCTCGAGCGCCTGACCGCCGACGGCCTGCTCGACGACGAGGCCTTCGCCCGCGCCTTCGTGCACGACAAGCGCGCCGCCGGGCGGGTGGGGCAGGGCGCGCCTCGAGCGCGAGCTCGGCGCGCCTCGGGGTGCCGGCGACGGCCGTCGCGGCGGCGCTCGCCGGCGAGGGCGAGACGCGGCGAGCTCGAGCGCGCCCTCGGCCGTCCTGCGCCGCCGCGCCGCGCCCGCTGCCGCCGTACGAGGCCGACAAGCGGCGCGCGCTCGCCGCCCTGCAGCGCCGCGGGTTCGCGACCGACGTCGCCTACGCCGCCGTGCGCCGCTGGGTCGACGAGTCGCGCGACGCGGGCCGGGCCTGAGGCCGGCCGCCATCAGCACACTCGGTCCGAGCCGTCGAGGCCTCAGGCTGAGCTTGAGACTTGGCCCGGCGCTCACGCGCCCGGCTGGTCCCCCGGGCGACAGGGCACGGGCTCACGTCGTCGCCGCATCCGCGCCGCATTTGACAGCAAATCCGCCGAGTCCCTATTATCGAGTCACGCGACGACGTGCGCGTGTGCCTGTGACCGGCACCTGCGCGTGCAGAGCCTGTAGCACTCCCACGGCGCCTGGCGCCGTGTTCCAGAGACGAGAACGTGCGGTCCATGGTGTGAGATCCGGGAGGTGAGACCTCCCCGAGTCACATCTCCGCACCGGCATTGAGTGCCACACGCTGCATCGCTCTGCAGGCGTGAGGAGGCGCGAGCAGGCTGGGCGTCCGCCCGGCCTTTTTCGTGCCCTGACGTGCTTGAAGGGATGCGACTGACATGACTGTGCTCTACGTGGTGCTGGCGCTTGCGGTGGGTGTCGGCCTCGGGTACCTGATCCGCCGCTACCTCGCCAGCAGCAGCCTGGCGAACGCCGAGCGCGAGGCCGAGCGCGTGCCGCGCGACGCCAAGCGCGAGGCCGAGACCGTCGCTCAAGGAGGCCCGTCTCGAGGCCAAAGAAGAGGTGCACCGCGTGCGCACCGAGGTCGAGACCGAGCTCCGCGACCGGCGCGCCGAGGTCGCCGCGCTCGAGCAGCGCATGGTGCAGCGCGAGGAGCAGCTCGAGGCGCGCGCCGCCGAGCAGGAGCGCCGCGACCAGTCGCTGCGTCGACCGCGAGGCCAACACCGAGCGCCTCACCGAGGAGCTGAACGCGGCGAAGGACGAGGCCGTCGCGGCCCTCGAGCGCATCTCCGGCCTGAGCCCCGCCCAGGCTCGCGAGACTGCTCCTCAAGCAGGTCGAGGACGACGCGCGCCACGACATGGCCAAGCTCGTCCGCCAGGTCGAAGAGGAGGCGCGCCGCGAGGCCGACCGCAGGGCGCGCAACATCCTCTCGCTGAGCATCCAGCGCACGGCGGCCAACCACGTGGCCGAGACCACGGTGATCGGTCGTCCCGCTGCCGTCCGACGACATGAAGGGCCGCATCATCGGCCGCGAGGGCCGCAACATCCGCGCCCTCGAGGCCGTGACCGGCATCGACTTCATCATCGACGACACGCCCGAGGCGGTCGTCCTCTCGGGCTTCGACGGCGTGCGCCGCGAGATCGCCCGGCTCACGCTCGACCAAGCTCATCGCCGACGGGCGCATCCACCCGGCGCGCATCGAGGAGATGTACGAGCAGTCGCGGGCCGAGGTCGAGGCGGCGATCGAGGAGGCCGGCGAGCAGGCCTGCTTCGACACCAACGTGCACGGCGTGGCGCCCGAGCTCGTCAAGGTCCTCGGGCGCCTCAAGTTCCGCACCAGCTACGGCCAGAACGTCCTCAACCACTCGGTCGAGGTCGCGCACCTCGCCGGCCTCATGGCCGCCGAGCTGGGCGCCAACATCAAGATCGCCAAGCGCGCCGGTCTGCTGCACGACATCGGCAAGGCCGTCGACCACGAGGTCGAGGGCTCGCACGCCGACATCTCCCAGCAGCTGGCCAAGAAGTACCGCGAGTCGCAGAGCGTGATCCACGCCATCGACGCCCACCACCAGGACGTCGAGCCGCAGACCATCGAGGCCGTGCTCGTGCAGGCCGCCGACGCCGTGTCGGCCGCGCGTCCCGGCGCCCGTCGCGAGTCGCTCGAGAACTACATCAAGCGCCTCGAGGCCCTCGAGGAGATCGCCGAGAAGCACAAGGGCGTCGAGAAGTGCTACGCCATGCAGGCGGGGCGCGAGGTCCGCGTCATGGTCAAGCCCGCCGAGATCAACGACAACGGCACCGCCCTGCTGGCGCGCGAGATCGCCAAGGAGATCGAGGAGCAGCTCGACTACCCGGGCCAGATCAGGGTCACCGTGATCCGCGAGAGCCGCGCGACCGAGCTCGCGAAGTAACAGACCGGGTGCGCGAGGCGCCACGGGTCGCGGCGGCGAGGGCCGCCGGCGGAGAGGCGCGATGAGCACATACTACCTGCGCTCGTTCGGCTGCCAGATGAACGAGCACGACGCCGAGCGCCTGCGCCATCTGCTCGAGGCCGAGGGTCTCGCCCCGGTCGGCGAGCCCGAGGGCGCCGACGTGCTGGTCTACAACACCTGCACCGTGCGCGAGAGCGCCGACGAGCGCCTCGCCGGCCACCTCAGCGGCGCCGCGCGCCTGAAGCGCGAGGATCCCGGCCGCGTCGTCCTCGTCGACGGGGTGCCTGCCGCAGGCCGAGGGGGCCGGCGTTCTTCGCGCGCTTCCCCTTCGTCGACGGCATCCTCGGGCCGCAGAACGTGCACCGTCTGCCCGAGCTGCTCGAGGCGGCCGTAGCCCGCGACGGCGCCGGGCCCGCCCGCCTTCGTCGAGGACGGGCCGCACATGAGCGGCGAGCTGCCCGGGCACCGCGCCCGCCCGTTCCAGGCGTGGGTGCAGATCATGTCGGGGTGCACCAACTTCTGCTCGTACTGCATCGTGCCGTACGTGCGCGGGCCCGAGCGCAGCCGGCGGCCGGGGGCGATCGTGGCCGAGGTCCGTGACCTGGTCGCCGACGGCGTCGCGCGAGGTCACCCTCCTCGGCCAGAACGTCAACGCCTACGGCCGCGACCTGCGCGACGCGGGCGAGGCCGGCGGCGGGGGAGAGGCGGTCGACTTCCCGGCCCTGCTCGCCCGCCTCGACGGCGTGGAAGGGCTCGACCGCCTGCGCTTCGTGACCTCGCACCCCAAAGACCTGAGCGAGCGCCTGATCGCCGCCGTCGCCGAGCTGCCCAGCGTGTGCGAGCACGTGCACCTGCCCCTGCAGTCGGGCTCGGACCGCATCCTCGGGGCCATGCGCCGCGGCTACACGGCGGAGGGCTTCCTCGAGCTCGTCCGTCGTCTGCGCGCCGCGGTCCCCGACGTGAGCGTCACGACCGACCTCATCGCCGGCTTCCCCGGTGAGACCGAGGACGACTTCGCCGCGACGCTGGCGGCCGTCGAGGAGGCGGCGTTCGACGCGGCGTTCACCTTCGTCTACTCGCCGCGCGCGCGGTACCGCCGCCGCCGAGCTGCCCGGCCAGGTGCCCGACGACGTCCGCCGCGAGCGTGTGGCGCGGCCTGGTCGAGGCGACCCAGCGCCTCGGCGCTCGCCGCGCACCGGCGCTGGGTCGGGCGTCGCGTCGAGGTGCTCGTCGAGGGCCCGAGCCGGCACGAGGGCGGCGTGCGCGGGCGTACGCGCCAACACGTCACGGTCAACTTTGGCGGCGCCGCCGCGGCAGGTACGATAGTGGAGGTGGAGATCACCGGGGCGACGTCGACCACTCTGGCCGGCCGGCGCTGAGCCCCGCCGAGGAGGCGAATCGATGCACGGCTGCATCTGCCCGCACCCGCCGCTGCTGATCCCCGAGATCGGCGGCAGCCGCGATCTCCGAGGTCGAGGCGACCGTGCAGGGCATGCGCCGCCTCGCCGAGGACGTCGGCGAGCCCGAGACCCTGGTCGTGATCTCGCCGCACACGCCGGCCACGGGGGACACGCACCTGGTGAAGGTCGGGGCTCATCTGAGCGGGGACTTCGGCGCCTTCGGCTGCCCTCAGGTGGCGCTCTCGTTCGAGAACGACCTCCCCTTCGTCGAGCTCCTGCTCGCGCTCGCCGGCGGCGACGGCGCCGTACGCCTCGAGCCGACGACCGACGAGGTGCTCGACCACGGAGCACTCGTGCCGCTCCACTTCCTGCCGCCGGCGCGACTTGTCTCGCTGTCGATCGTCGGACAGTACGGCGAGCACCGCGCCCTCGGCCGCCTCGTGCGGCGTTGCGCCGAGGAGCTCGGGCGCGACGTCCTCTTCGTCGCCAGCGGCGACCTCTCGCACCGCCTCACGCGCTCGGCGCCGGCCGGCTACGACCCGCGCGCCCGCGAGTTCGACGAGCGCATCGTCGAGCTGGTCCGCGCCGGCGACTTCGCCGGCCTCACGACCCTCGACCGCGACCTGGTGCGCGCCGCCGGCGAGTGCGGGCTGCGCTCGCTGATCGCCCTCGGCGGCTTCCTCGGCGACGACGCCACCGACCACCCCGAGATCTACAGCTACGAGGGGCCCTACGGCGTGGGCTACCTCGTGGCTCGCTTCGGGGTACCGGTGCCGCGGTCGCTCTGATCCGGGGGGGGAGCGCCGGCGTGAGCGCGGCGGACGAGATCGGGCAGGGGCCTGACGGCCGGAGTGACGGCTCCGGGGCCTCCGGCGCTCCGCGCACGGCGCCGGAGCGGAGCCCTCCGGCGGCGCGGCGCGCCGCAGGGCCCCGCCGACTTCGCCCGCGCCTGCCTCGCGGCGCTCGTGCGCCGGCAACGCCCGCCGGCGCCCCCCGAGGAGGGCATCTACGGACGCCGTGCCGCCTGCTTCGTCTCGCTCAAGCGCAGCGGGGAGCTGCGCGGCTGCATCGGCACGCTGGCGCCCGCCGAGGTCGACCTGGGCCACGAGATCGTGCGCAACACCGCAGCCGCGGCGTTCAGCGACCCGCGCTTCCCGCCGGTCGGAGCGGACGAGGTCGAGGGGCTGAGCTGCTCGGTCGACGTCCTCGGCCTGCCGGAGGCCGCCGAGCTCTCAGGGCTCGACCCGCGGCGCTACGGCGTCATCGTCAGCGCCGGCACGCGCCGCGGCGTGTTGCTGCCCGACCTGCCCGGCGTCGACACGGTCGCGCAGCAGGTAGGGATCGCCCTGCAGAAGGGGGGCATCTCCCCGGACGAGCCGTTCGCCGTCGAGCGGTTCACCGTGGAGCGCTTCAGGGAGGGCGACGACGCGCCGCGGTGAGGCGGCCGACGGGGGGCGCCCGCCGTGCGCCGGGCCGACGCCGGCACGCCGACCCGCAGGGAGGCGGCGTGATGCAGCCCGTCACCACGTCGGCGAGGACGGGCACCGGTCGTCGCCCTCTTCGGCGTGACCGCCCTCGGCAAGACCGAGATCGCCCTCGCGATCGCCGAACGCCTCGGCGCCGACATCGTCGTCGCCGACTCGATGCAGGTCTACCGGGGGCTGCCGATCCTGACGAACCAGCCCGATGCGACACAGCGTCGGCGGCGACGCTACCACCTCGTGGGCGTCGCCGACCCGTACGCCGAGTTCTCGGTCGCCGCCTACGCCGCGCTGGCGCACTCCGCCATCGACGGCGCCCTCGCCGCCGGCCGCCGGGTGGTGGTCGAGGGCGGCTCCGGCCTCTACCTGCGTGCCGCCCTCGGCGGCCTCGAGTTCCGGCCGGCGGCCGCCGCAGAGCGCCGCGACGCGCTGCGCCGCGAGCTGGAGGCGCGCTGGGCGCGCGACCCGGGCGGGGTCGTCGAGGAGCTCCGCCGTCGCGACCCCGATGCCCTCGCGCGCGCTCGACGCCGCCAACCCGCGCCGCGTGCTGCGCGCCCTGGAGGCGGCCCTCGAGACCGCCACTCCGTCGAGCGAGGCCGGTACGACCCGCGGAGAGCCCCAGCGCGACGCGCTCTGGGCCCCGGGGAGCCGCTACGAACACCGCCTGGTGGCCCTGATGCCCGACCGTGAGGCGCTGCGCGAGCGCGTCGCCGCCCGGGTCGCGGCGATGCTCGCCTCCGGCGCCCTCGCCGAGGTCGAGGCGCTGCTCGCCGGGGGCACGCCGGCGCGCACCGTGCGGCAGGCGATCGGCGTGCGCGAGCTGAGCGCCGTCGTCGCCGGCGAGCTCAACCTCGAGGCAGCGGCCGCGGCGATGGTGCGGCGCACCAACGCGCTGGTCCGCCGGCAGCTCACCTGGATGCGGAAGCTGCCGGCGAGCGCCACCGTCCCCGTGGGCAGCCGCGCCCCGGGCGCGGTCGCGGACGAGATCCTCGCTCTCGTCCGCTGACGCCGGGTCGCCCCGGCGCTCGGGCTCGCATCGCCCTCCCCCGTGGTAGGATGGCCCCTCGATGCGGGGCGGCCCGCGGCTCGAGCGAGGCGGCCCCCCGTCGTCTCCGTGCAACCAGGGAGGTCGGGCGTGGCGTCCACGTGGCAGGGTCCAGGGAAGATGCAGTTCTCGAAGTGGCAGGGGCTCGGCAACAACTACATCGTCCTGCACCGCGAGGAGATCCCCTTCGACCTGACCCCCGGGCGCGTGCGGCTGCTCTGCGACCGCGACTTCGGCATCGGCGCCGACGGCATCCTCGTCGTCGGCCCCCGCACCGGGGCCGACCGCTTCAAGCTGCAGATCTTCAACCCCGACGGCTCCGAGGCCGAGATGTGCGGCAACGGCGTGCGTATGGTGGCCCGCAAGCTTCAGATGGAGGGGCTGCTCGAAAGCGACAGCGTCGTGCTCGAGACGGCGGCGGGGGAGATCGTCCCGCGCCTCGGCGAGGGCTACACGGTGACCGTCGACATGGGCGTCGCGCGCTTCGGCGGCGACAAGCTGGCGGGCTTCGACGGCGAAGCCGTCGAAGCCTCGATCCACGCCGCCGGGCGCAGTTTCACCTTCACCTTCGTCGACGTGGGCAACCCGCACGCCGTGATCACCTCGCCGTGGCCGCTCGCGCTCGCCGCGGTGCACGAGTTCGGCCCGGTCCTCGAGGAGCACAAGTACTTCCCGCGCAAGGCCAACATCGAGTTCGTCGTCGTGCAGGACGAACATCGCGCCAAGGTGCGCGTCTGGGAGCGCGGGGTGGGGGAGACGCGAGCCTGCGGCACGGGCGCCACGGCCACCGCCGTCGCCCTGGTGCGCACCGGACGCTGCGTCTCGCCGGTCACCGTCGAGCTGCCCGGGGGGGCGCTCGAGGTCGAAGTCCGGCCCGACTGGCGCGTCTTCATGACCGGGCCCGCCGAAGAGATCTACCACGGCGACCTCTCCCGCGAGTTCCTCCGACACCTCGAATAGGCGGTGACCATGCGTCTCTCCAGCCGCGTCGCGAGCCTGCCGCCGTACCTCTTCGCCGAGATCGAGCGCAAGGTGGCCGCGCGCCGCGCCGCCGGCGTCGACATCATCAGCCTCGGCATCGGCGACCCCGACCTGCCCACGCCGCCGCACATCGTCGCGGCGCTGCGCCGAGGCGGCCGCCGACCCGGCGACGCACCAGTACCCGACCAACCGCGGCGAGCGCCGCTTTCGCGACGCCGTCGTCGCCTACTACGACCGGCGCTTCGGCGTCGCGCTCGACCCGGAGACCGAGGTCGTCCCGCTGCTCGGCGCCAAGGAGGGCATCGCCCACATCTGCCTCGCGCTGCTCGATCCGGACGAGGTCTGTCTCGCCGCCGACCCCGGCTACCCGGTCTACACGACCGGCCCGCTGATCGCCGGCGGCCGCGCCGTGTCGCTGCCGCTGCTCCCGGAGCTCGGCTTCCAGCCCGATCTCGAGGCGATCCCGGCCGACGCGCTCGAGGCGGCCAAGTTGATCTTCGTGGGCTACCCGAACAACCCGACCGGGGCGGTCATCGAGGACGACTTCTTCGCCCGCCTCGTCGAGTTCGCCCGCCGCCACGACCTCGTGGTCGTGCACGACAACGCCTACGCCGACATCACCTTCGACGGCTACGTCGCTCCCAGCTTCCTCGAGACGCCGGGGGCGAAGGAGGTCGGCGTCGAGCTCTTCTCGCTCTCCAAGAGCTACAACATGACCGGCTGGCGCGCCGGGGCCGTGGTCGGCAACGCCGAGGTCGTGGACGCCTTCTGGCGGCTCAAGACCAACATGGACTCGGGGATGTTCGCCGCCGTGCAGCGCGCCGCCGCGGCCGCCCTCGACGGCCCCCAGGACTGCGTGCGCGAGATGTGCGCGGTCTACCGCCGGCGCCGCGACCTGCTCGTGCCCGCCTTGCGCCGCGTCGGCCTCGAGGCGAGCTCGCCCAAGGGCACGATCTACCTGTGGGCGCCGGTGCCCGCCGGGCACACCTCGGGGAGCTTCGCCGACCTCGTGCTCTCGCAGGCCGACGTCATCGTCTCGCCGGGCGCCGCCTACGGCCCCTCCGGCGAAGGCTACGTGCGCCTCTCGCTCACGGTCGCCGACGAGCGCCTCGAGGAGGCCGTGCGCCGCATCGAGGAGCGGGTCCGTCTCTAGGGCTCCCGTGGCCGCGGAGGGAACAGCGACGGAGCGGCCCCGGGCCGTGGTGTTCGCCGTCCTGCCGCCGGGCAGCGACGCGGCCACCGACGAGCCTCTGGCCGAGATCAAGGAGCTTCTGCGCTCGGCCGACATCGACTGGCTTGCCGACATCGTCCAGCACCGCGAGAGCGCGCACCCGCACTCGTACCTCGGGCGCGGCAAGATGGACGAGCTCAAGGCGGCCGTGAAGGAGACCGGCGCCACGGTCGCCGTCTGCGAGGACGACCTGACGCCCGCCCAGGTGGCGGCCGTCCTCGACGTCCTCGACGTCGACGTGCTCGACCGCACGGAGCTGATCCTCAGCGTGTTCGCGAAGCACGCGCACTCGCTCGAGGGCACGCTGCAGGTCCACCTCGCCCAGCTCGAGTACGAGCTCACGCGCATGCGCGGCAAGGGGCTCGTGCTCTCGCGCCTCGGCGCCGGGGTCGACATGCGCGGCCCCGGCGAGACCAAGCTCGAGGTCGACCGCCGCGTCGTGCGGCGGCGCATCCAGACCCTGCGCCAGCGCATCGAGCGCATGGCGCAGACGCGGCGCACGCAGCGCGCCCGCCGCCTGCACAGCGGCGTCCCGCTCATCGCCCTCGCCGGCTACACCAACGCCGGCAAGTCCACGCTGCTCAACGCCATGACGGGCTCCGAGGTCGCCGTGCGCGACCGGCTCTTCGAGACCCTCGACCCGACGACGCGCGCCTTCCGCCACCGCGACCGCGACTACGTGATGACCGACACGGTCGGCTTCATCCGCAAGCTGCCGCACCAGCTCGTCGACGCCTTCGGCTCGACGCTCGAGGAGACGACGCTCGCCGACCTCGTGCTCGTGGTCGCCGACGCCGCCCTCGAGGCCGGCGAGATCGCGGTGCGCGAGCAGACGGTCGCCGAAGTGCTCGACATGATCGGCTCGAAAGCGCCGAGGCTCACGGTGCTCAACAAGGTCGACCTCGTCGACGAGGGCGGCCGCACGCGGCTCCGGGCGCTCTACCCGGAGGCGATACTCGTCGCGGCGGCCCGTGGCGAGGGCCTCGAGGACCTGCGCGAGCGTCTCGCCGCGTTCTTCGACCGCGCTCTCGAGAGCGTGCGCCTGCTGATCCCCTACTCCGAAGCCGGCGAACTGCACCGCCTGCACGGCGTCGCCGCCGACATCCGCGAGGAGCACACCGAGCGCGGCGTGCTCGTCGAGGCGCGCCTCACACCGGAGATGGCCGGGCGCTACGCGCGCTTCCGCCTCGAGCCGGAGCTCGGCGCTGAGGGCGGCGGCGACAGGGAGGCGTCGGGGGCCGAGACCCCGGACACGGTACACGCGGCGCCGGCCGAGAGCGTCGAGGCGGACGATGACGACCGCTCCTGAACCCGAAGCGCAGGGCGCGACCGGCGCCGGGGAGGTGCTCCGCGTGCCGTCGCCGCGCGGCGCCCCGCTCCTGGTGCCGGTGAAGCTCCTGAGCCCCGAGGCGCGCCTGCCGCGGCGCGCCTACGAGCACGACGCCGCCTTCGACCTGCACGCGGCCACCGACCTCGTCGTGCCGCCGCTCGGACGCGCCCTGGTCGGCACCGGCATCGCTCTCGGCCTCCCGCCGGGACTCGCGGCCCTCACGCTTCCGCGCTCCGGGCTCGCCACGCGGCACGGCATCTCACTGGTCGAATGCCCCAGGACTGATCGATCCGGGGTATCGTGGCGAGGTACGACTCGTCCTGTTGAACACCGACGCGCGCGAGCCGTTCATCGTGCGTGCGGGCGACCGGGTGGCCCAGCTCCTCTTCGTGGAGCTGCCCGCGGTCGCCCTCGCCGAGGCCGAGACTCTCGACGACACCGTGCGTGGCGCTCAGGGCTTCGGCTCGAGTGGCAGCGCCGACCACGGCGGGGAAGGGGCCCCATGAGCGACGACGATCACACGCAGGCGATAGCGCCTGCCGCGCCGGAGGGTGCCCGGACCGCCACCGACTGCCCTACTATCCGCGTCGGAGGGTTCCTGCAGCACGAGCGCCGGCTCCTCGTGGTCGAGCAGGGCCGCGGGGGAGAGCGCTACTGGCTGCTGCCCGGCGGCGGCGTCCGCTTCGGTGAGACCCTGAGCGAGGCTCTGCGGCGCGAGATCGCCGAGGAGCTCGGCCTGCGCGTCGCCGTGGGCAGGTTGCTGGCCATCGTCGAGTCGATCTCGCCCGAGCCCTCGTACCCGAAGCACGTCGTGCACCTGATCTTCGAGGTCTCGGCGGCGCCCGAGGCCGACATCGCGCCCCAGGAGGCGACCGTCCTGCACGCCGAGTTCCTCGACGAGCGCGGCCTCAACACCGTCGACCTGCGCCCGCCGATCGCCGAGTTCCTGCTCGACTGCCTGCGCGAGCTGCCGTCGTCGCCGCAGTACCTGGGTCGGCGCTGGTAGCGGAGCCGGCCGGGGTGCCAGCGGAGCCCGACGGCGCTGACAGCTGACCCGGCCGGGGCTCGTGGAGCTGACCCGGCCGGGGCTCGTGGCGTAACCGGGTCGGCGCTCGTAGCGTCGCGGACCGGCGCCCGTCACGGCACCGCGTGCGTGCTCAGCGCACCGAGGCGCCTCGCAGGGAGGCGCAGACGCCTCGGAGGCCCCTGGAGAACCCTGGGAGGCTTGGCCCGCGCACTCGACGACACCCCAACGGGCTGCCGGGCGTGCGACGAGAGTCTCTTCGGCGCACGCGATAATCATCGTTATGTAAAGTAGCGTGAGAACGCCCGCGCGACTGCCGTCGGTGGGCCCCATGAGGTCTGTCGGTCGCCCCCCTTCCCCGTGCGAGGCCGCGGTCAGCTGCGGGCTCGGCCGGGATCGGATGCGACGTGCCTGAGCCTCGTGGTGTCGTAGGCCGTCACGGCGCCGTGTCGGTGCGCTACCGGCGCCGGCCGGCTCTCCTCGGCGCCGGGCGCCCGCGGCGGGTTTCGCACTGGCTCCGGTGGCACGCCCCACGCCGCTGCGACCCTCGGCCGTCGAGACGGCGCCAAGCCTACGACGGGTGTAGTGGCCTTGCGGCCGGGTGCGGTCAGCCCATGGCGAGGGCGAGGTCGGCGCCCCAGCGCTGCGCGCGCTCGAGCTCGCCGTCGCGCAGCGGACCGAAACGGCCGGCGACGGTGAACCCGACAGGTTCGGCGAGGCGGGCGTAACCCGCCTTCTCGAGCGCCGCGGCGATGGCCGGCGCCGCCTTGCCGAACGGCCCCGGACCTGCGTGTCGAAGGCGGCCGAGCGGCCGTGCCCCGGAGGCAACGTCTCGAGCCACGAGCGCATCGAGGGGTGCGAGAGATCGGCCGGTCGCGGCGGCTTGCCGCCGGGGTTCGTGCGCGCGCCTTCACGCATCTTCTCGGTGGGCAGCTTGAACCCGAGGACGGGGGCGCCGGCGACGATGAGGTCCACGCCTGTCAAGGCCTCGCCGGTGGCCTCGGCAGTCGACAGAGCGCGCGCGTCGGGCCCGAGCCCCTGGGCGATCGCGCGCGCCACCGCGGCCGTGTTACCCCACAGCGACTCGTACACGACTACCGCTTTCATCTGCCGGACCTCCCGCCTTCGTGTGTGGATGTGATGGTCTCGACCTCGCGCCGGCCGAGCGGCGCCCCGGGTTCGGAACGCGCGCGTTGCACGCCGACCCCGCGGGCCGCTGCGTGGACGCATCCGGCGTGCAACGCTTGGCCACTGCGTACGCGCATCCTGCGTGCACGTGTCGACGCCGCGTGCGCAGCCGCGCGAAGGGCGGCGCACGGCGCGACCGAACAGGTGTTCGCCTCTGGCCTCGCGCCGCCCGGACTTGCGCCGCCGCGGAGCCGGGCATCGCCGGCGAGGCCGTCGGAGTCGCCGCGAGCGCCGCGGCCCTCTCCCCTGCGCGCTCAGTACGTGATCAGCGAGAAGACGTCGTAGCCCTCGAGCTTGCTGCGCCCGTCGAGGCCCTCGAGCTCGATGATGAAGGCGACGCCGACGACCTTGCCGCCGAGCTTCTCGGCGAGCTCGACCTTGGCCCTCGCCGTGCCGCCGGTGGCCAGGAGGTCGTCGTGGATCAGCACGTTCTGGCCGGGCTTGATGGCGTCCTCGTGCACCTCGAGGCGGTCGGTGCCGTACTCGAGGGCGTACTCGGCGTGCACCGTGTTGTAGGGCAGCTTGCCCGGCTTGCGGGCGCACACGAAGCCGGCGCCGAGGCCGTAGGCGACGGCGGCGCCGAGGATGAAGCCCCGCGCCTCCGCCCCGAGCACGATGTCGACGTGCTTGCCGGTGCCGTACTCGACGAGGCGGTCGACGGCCTCGCGCAGGGCGACCGGGTCCTGGAGCATCGGCATGATGTCGCGGAAGAGGATGCCCTCTTTGGGGAAGTCGGGGATCGCGCGGATCTTGCTCGCGAGGTCGAGGCGCTCGCTACGGGGCTCGGTCATCGCTGGCTCCTTGGTCTCGTTCGGCGGCCGTTCGCGCCCTGCGCGGCCGGCCGCGGCCGGGCTCAGGCGGCGCGTCGCACGGCGCTCCCCGTGCGCGGCGCGGCCGCGGCGCGGGTGTCAGGCCGCGCCGCGGCCTCCGGTCATACGCTGGATGATGCGCGTGAGCAGCAGCTGGCGCAGCTGCGACGTGGCCTGGACGATCTCCTCGAGCTGGTCGAGGGCCTCGCGCCGGCGCTCCTCGCGCTGCGAGCGCAGGCCGGGCAGGGAGACCTGCTCGATGAGGCCCGCCTCGCGGTCGACGGCGCTCTTGAGCACACGCAGGTTCTTGGGCCGCAGGCCGTGGCGCGCGAGCTCGACGGCGGCGCCGACGATGCCGGCCTCGGTCTGCGTGTAGCGGCGCACTCCGCTGACCTGCCGGCCGCGGACGAGCTCGAACTCCCCGAGCTCGTCGAGGAGGGCGCTGTCGGCGCCCGTGGCCTGCAGGAGCTCCTCGGCGGTGAACTCGCGGCCGTCGGCCGGCAGCACCAGGTCGACCTTGCGGATGCCCTGCCGCGTGGGCGCCAGCGTCTCGCTCGGGCTGCGCTCGAGCTCGCGGCGGATCACCTTGAGCGGCAGGTACTCGTCGCGCTGCATGGCGAGCACGCGGACCAGGCGGCGGAAGTCGGTCTCCGAGAACAGCCGGTAGCCGGACTTGGTGCGCTGCGGCGCGACCAGCCCCTGCTCCTCGAGGTAGCGCAGCTTGCTGACGCTGATGTCGGGGAACTCGGGACGCAGGCGCTCGACCACCGAGCCGATGGTGAGCAGCTTCTCGGCGCCGACGTCGAACAGCAGCTCGGGGCTCTCGGTCGCGCTCACGGCGTGCGGAGGGCCGGCTCGCTCACGGGGCGAGGAAGGTGAGTTTGTACTTGCCGATCTGGATCTCGTCGCCGTCGGCGAGCACGCTGCGGTCGCTGCGCCGCCGGTTGACGTAGGTGCCGTTGAGGCTGCCCTCGTCGGAGACCACGTAGTGGTCGGCCTCGCGCTCGACGACGGCGTGGTGGCGCGAGACGGTCACGTCGTCGAGGAAGACGTCGGCCTTGGGGTGACGCCCCAGGGTGAGGCGCGCGTGCTCGTCGTCGAGCGCGTAGTACTCGCCCGCCCGCCCCCCGCCGCAGCGCACGACGAGCGCGGCCCCCTTGACGGGGCGCTGCTCGGCGTCGACGTCGACGCACTCCTCGGAGGGCGGCGGGTAGCTGACCGTCGTCTGGGCGTCGTCGGGGGCCGTGAGCAGGCTGGCGGCGCAGCGCGCGCAGTAGGCGGCGCCGTCGTCGTTCTTGTAGCCGCAGTGCGGGCAGAACACCGTCAGGCCTCGCGCGTGCCCTCGTCGTCGGCGGGCTCGTCGCCGGCGGCCGCGACGTCGCGCTCGCCGGCCGCCGCCTCGGGCACCTGGCCGGCGAGGATGCGGGAGAGCGCGTCGACGTCGGCCGCGTCGATCGCGACCTCGCCCTCGCTGTGGGCGCGCTGCAAGCGCATCACGAGCTCGGCGCGCAGGATGTCGAGCTTGCCCTGCAGGATGCGTCGCCGCCGCGAGATGTCGCGCTCTTCGGCCTCGAGCTGGGTGATCAGGGCGCGCAGTTCGTCGTCGGAGCGTGACACCAGGTCGACGATGTCGTCCATCGTGACGATCCCTCCCCTAGACGGCGTGGACCACGAACAATAGCCGAGGCGGTCTCAACGTTCAAGTTCAGGTTGAGGTGGGCCCCCGGACCCGCCCTGCCCCGCCGGGGGCCGCGCGACGGCGACGACGCCGCGCGCCTCGAGCCTGGTGATCGCCTTGAGAGCGTCGTACTCGTCGGCGTCGGCGCCCACGAGCACCCCGTCGACGATGTCGCCGACGGTGCGCGCGCCGGGGCCGAGGTAGCCGAGCACGCGCGACTCGAGCGCGTCGCGGGCCTGGCCCTCGACGAGGCGCGCGTAGGCCGGCGCCGGCAGCGCGCGGCGCAGTTCGGCGAGCTCGTCGATGCGGCGCATGCCCTCCATCAGCAGGGAGGCCGTGGGCAGATTGCACTGCTCATCGCCGATCGCGGTCGTGGGCTCGAAGCGGAAGCGCCCCTGCTTCACGGCGAGCAGGGCGTAGAAGGACTTCTCCGGGCCCAGCGAGCCGCAGGAGGCGCCGACGAGGCGGCCTTCGCGGAAGACGAGGCGGCCCACCTCGGCGCCCTCGTGGTCGTGCAGCAGCACGAGGCCGGTCTTGCTCCCCAGCGCCGTCATCTCGATGAGGCTGGCGAGCGGCAGCTCTCTGAGGTCTCCTTCGAGGCTCATGGTCGCGGCGGCTCCCTGCGTGTCCCGTCGGACAGTACATCACACTCCCCCGCCGCCCGCAGCCTGCGCGCCGGCGCCGGCGGCGCCCGTTCGTGCCCCCGGGCGCCGTACCGTGGGCTTCGTGCGCCGGCGCCGCTCCCCTCCTTCCCCGGGCACCGCGCCCTGAAGCCTCGAGGGCGGCTCGAGACCTGCCGCGGGACGATGCGCCGAGGCTCATGATTCGCCAGCGTCCCGCCGATAGTGAGGGAGGCAGCCGCGGCCGCGGGCCCGCGTGGTCAGGCCTGACAACGCCTGATGTATACTTGCGCGGCCGCGGGCTCGAGTGAAGGGAGCGTTCGTGACGAAACGCAAGGGTCTGGTCATCAACGACCGTCAGCTGGACCTCTGCGACGACCTCCTCCAGAAGCTCAAGGAGGTCTCCGGCTCCACCTTCCTCGCCCTCATCAGCACCTCCGGCCAGCCGATCACGACGGCCTCCGACGAGTACCACCCGGAGACCCTCTCGCTGGCCTCGCTCGCGGCGAGCTCGTTCGCTGCCACCCAGCAGCTGGCGCGCATCCTCGACGAGAGCGAGTTCACGCTCCTCTTCCACGAGGGGCGGGCCCTCAACCTGCACGTCACCCAGGTCAGCGAGCAGGTGCTGCTCATCGTGACCTTCGGGCGCGAGACGCAGGTCGGCAAGGTCCGCCTCTACACGCAGCGTGCCGTCGAGGTCCTCCGCCAGATCTTCGATGTCGACGACGACGAAGAGACGCCGGCCATGGACGCCGACTTCGAGAGCTCGGCCGGCCAGGCCATCGACGACCTCTTCCAGGACGCCTGAGGCCGCCTGCGATGCCGCTCATCAACTTCGCCGCGCGCGAGATCAACTACAAGATCGTCTACTACGGCTGCGGGCTCTGCGGCAAGACGACGAACATCCAGTTCATCCACCGCAAGATCAACCCCGACGCCCGCGGCAAGCTGGTCTCGATCGCCACCGAGGAGGAGCGCACGCTCTACTTCGACTTCCTCCCCCTCACGCTGGGCAAGGTCAAGGGCATGCAGACCCGCTTCCACCTCTACACGGTGCCGGGCCAGAGCTACTACAACGCCAGCCGCAAGCTCGTCCTGCAGGGCGTCGACGGCATGATCTTCGTCGCCGACTCGCAGATCACGCGCCTCGACGAGAACGTCGAGAGCTACCTGAACCTTTGGGACAACCTGCTCGGCCAGGGCGACGACCTCAGCAAGCTCGCCTTCGTGATCCAGATGAACAAGCGCGACCTCACGGAGACCTTCTCGGTGGAGGACCTGAACGAGTTGCTCAACCACACCGACTCCCCGGTGATCCCGGCCAGCGCGGTGAGCGGCGAAGGCGTCTTCGAGACGCTCAAGATCGTCTGCAAGCAGGTCATCGCCAAGACTGCCTGAGCGCCGGGCGCGGCGGGCCTTCGTCGCGCGCCCGCCGGGGTCGGCCTCGGTCGCCGGTCCGGGGGCAGGCGTCGGCCTCAGCCGCCGGTGCCGACCCGCTTGATCCAGTCCATCGGCCGGTAGGTCGAGACGAACGTGTCGCGGATGAGCACTTGGTCGCCCTGCTTCACGACCCGCGTCACGCGCACCGTGCGGCCGTCGCCGCCGCGCTCCCAGCGCACGACACCCTTGGAGAGGTCCTCGTCGTAGACGACGCGCGGGTCGGACTTGCCGTAGGAGGGCTTGCGCACTCCGGTGAACGGGCCGGTCTCGTAGGTGACCGTCCGGCCCGTCTTGCCCACGAGGGCCACGGTCAGGGCGTTGCCCCGCACCCAGCTGCGCAGCGTCAGCGGCTTGCCGGTGTCGTTGCGGAACTTGAGGTCGGGGCCGCCCCACGAGACCGTCGCGTCGCGGCCCACCGGGTAGTGGTCGATGAAGAGACCGTGCGGGTGCCGCTCGACGATCGGCAGCCCGGCGAAGAAGGCGGCGTTGAAGAGCGTCGTCGCGTACTGGCAGATGCCGCCCCCCACCCCCTGCCGCAGCACGCCGTCGCCGGCGATGACGGGCGCGTAGTCGAAGCCGCGGTTGACGCTGCGCGGGCCGAGCGTCTGGTTGAGGGAGAACGTCGCCCCCGGCGGGATGACCGTGCCGTCGGCGAGACCGGCGGCGCGGGCGATGTTCTGCACCCGCGCCGCGTTCGCGGTCTCGAAGTAGGTCACGAACTGCGAGCCCTGTGAGGCGAGGCCGTTGCGCTCGGCCTCCTCGGTGCTGAGCTTCGGCTCCACGGGGACGACGGCGACGTGCACGCTGTGCCGGCCGCCGCCGGCCGCCTGGTCGAGGTCGGCGAGCAGCTCGTCCATGTCGAGCGCGATGCCGCCGCGGCTGGGCTGGACCGTCAGGCGGCCGGCGGCGCTCACCACGAGACGCGCGTCGACCGCCGAGCGCTCGATCCCGGCGAAGAGGCGCCGCAACGTGCGCCGCGCCTCGGCGTTGTCGAAGGTCAGCGGGGCGACGTCCGCGTCCTCCCCGCGGTTCACGGAGAGCATCCCCGCCATGATCTTGGGCTGGAGGACGATCCGTCGCGCCTTGAAGCGCAGCTCGAGAGGCCGGGCCAGGTACAGGCGGGCGATCGGCAGGCGCTCGCGCACCTGCTCGGTCGTGACCTCGGGCGCGACGAGGGCGGTCGGGGCCGGCCCCTCGAAGGGCCGGCCGGCCCGCACCGCCCCGACGAGCGCCGCGCGCAGGGCCTCCTCGTCGAGGCCGAGGCCGTCCTCGGAGAGGGTCGCGTCGAGCGCCTCGCCGTCCCAGCGCAGGCGCGCGTCGCGCGGGGGCCGCCCGAGCTCGGCGTTCGCCGCTTCGACCCCGGCGGCGAAGACCTCATCGTCGACGGTCACGACCGGCGCCACGTCCCCCTGCCCGGGCAGCCAGACCTCGACCCCCAGGGGGAGCCGGCGCCACCCGGCGGCGGAGGCCGCCGCGGCCGTCGCCTCGACGTCGATCGCGACGCCGAGCTCGGCGAGGGTGGTCTCGTAGGCGCCCTCGCGGGTCTCGAGGCGGACGGGTTCGACACGCTCCGCGAACTCGGCGATGAGGCGTTCGCGCGCGGCCGCTTCGTCCGCGCCCTGCAGCGAGACGCCGGCCACCGCGACGCCGAGGCCGATGCGGTCCTGGAGCCAGACTTCGACGGCGACGAGGGGTCCGACGACGAGCATGAGGACGAGCGCGACGACGGCGACGCGACGCGCACGCCGTCGCTTGCCCTGCCGGCGCGCCATGCGGGAGCTGTCGCGCAGCGTCGGCGGCATCGGCGCCGGGGGGTCGCGGCGCTCCGCGCCGCCGGACCCGGCGCCCCTCGCCTCGCTCTCCAGACCGTCGTGCATCTCAGCTCCGTCCCAGGCGGCTCGTCTCGCGGCCGGCGTGTCGCACGCGCATCGCCCACTCGGCGGCGTGACCGGCGCCCGCCGGCGGCGCGCCTCGCCTTGTGGTTCGCCCGCGGCGGGCGACGTCCTGCCGCGCGCACGTACGCGCCCGCGTGTCGCACACGGTCAGGTTCGGTCGAAAGGCGCTCGGGCTTGAGCGTTCAGGCGTGCCCGGGGCGTGCGTGCGCAGCGCCGCCGCCTCGATCCGTGCGGCGGCGCCCCCCTCTCCCCTACTCGGCGCCCTCGTCGATCAGCGTTCTCACGATGGCCCCGAGCTCGCCGGCCATGCGCTCCGAGGCGTGGTGGTCGGCGCCCTCGGCGTAGATGTGGAAGAGCGGCTCGTCGGCGTCGGGGAGCAGCTGCATCCAGTCCTCGCCGCGGTTCAGCTGGATGCCGTCCACGAGGCTCAGGCTGCCGGCCTCCTCCCCGTCCTCGACCTGCTGCGCGAGCGCTTCGGTGGTCGCCCGCATCACCGTGCCCTTGAGCGACCAGGGGCACACCACGGTGTGGTGCACGAGCGTGCTCGTGGGTATCTCGGCCAGCACGGCGCTCAGACGGCGGTCGTGCGGGGCGAGCAGCTCGAGCAGCTTGCCGAGGCTCATGACGGCGTCGAAGGCCGGCAGGAACTCGGGGAAGATGTAGCCGCCCCCGAGACCGCCGGCGAAGACGACGCCGTCCTCCGTCGACGCCTGCGCCAGCGCCGGCAGCGAGACCTGGGTGCGTGCGATCTCGACGCCGAACGGCGCCGTGAGACGCTCGGCGAGGCGGGTCACGGTGAGCGGCAGGGCGATCCGCGCTCCGCGCGGCGCCTGCTGGGCGACGAGCCGCACGAAGAGCAGGAGCTCCTTCTCGGCCGGCACCTCGCGGCCGCGGTCGTCGACCAGGTACAGACGCTCGGCCGCCGGCCCGATGACGACGCCGAGATCGGCCTCCATGACCCCCACCACGCGGCCGACCTCGGCGATGTTGGCGCTGAGCTCCTCGGGGCCCATCGTCGGCCGGTCCGGCTCGGTGAAGGCGCGCAGGGCGAGGACCTCGGCGCCCAGCCGGCCGAGGATGTTGGGCAGCGAGTAGGCGGCCGGCGAGTACGAGTAGTCGACGACCATGCGATAGGCGCGCGCGCGGATGCGCTTGAGGTCCCAGGAGCGCATGAGCGCGCGCAGGTAGCCCTCCATCGCCCGGTCGGGGAAGTGGATCTCGCCGAACTCGCTGTAGAAGGCGCGGCGGAAGTCCTGGCGGCCGAAGTACTTCTCGATGTCCTTCTGGCGCTTGTCGCCGATGTTGACGCCGGGCGGCTCGAAGACCTGGATCTGCATCGACTCCGGGTCCCAGGGCGCGACGCGCACGTGCAGGCCGCCGTCGGAGTTGCCGCTCTTGACCTCGAAGCGGTTGATGGCCGAGCTCGCGATGCGCAGGTCGCGGACGACGACGCCGGTCGAGTTGAGCCCGCACATGAGGGCGCGCTTGATGACCCGCGAGGCGGGGTGCGCGTCGCGGCTCGTGCTCACCCGCGCGCCCTTGGGCAGGGAGGTGCCGTACGCCATGGCCATCTTGAGGGCGCGCTCGGCGGTGATGTCGACGTTGATGAGGCCGACCACACCCTCCTTGCTGAACAGCTGCGAGGTGCCGCGCGACTCCCAGATGATGCTCGAGTTGACCTGGGCCCCGGACTCGACGGTCTTGAACGGGTAGATGCGCACCCCGGGGGCGACGACGGCCTGCTCGTTGATCATGCACTCGTCGCCCACGGCGACGCCCTCGCTCAGCGTGACGCCGCTCTTGATGTCGACGTTCTTGCCGACGATGCTCCCGTAGACCTTGCTCGAGGCGCCGATGTAGGTGTTGGAGTCGACGACGCTGTGGCGCGTCTCCGCGTAGCCCTTGACGACGACGTTGTTGCCGAGCACCGAGTAGGGCTGGATGCGGGCCTTCGGGTCGATCTTCGCGTAGTTGCCGATGAACGCGGGCCCCTTGATGTTCTCGAGCGAATCGATGCCCGAGGTCGCCCCGATGAACACCCGCCCCTCGAGCTCGATCCCCTCGATCGCGGCCCGCACCTTGCCGTCGAGCAGGTCGCGGTTGGCGTCGAGGAACTGGGGCAGGCTGCCGATGTCCTGCCAGTAGCCCTCCTCGGCCACGTACCCGTAGAGCGGCGCCCCCTGGTCGAAGAGCTTCGGGAAGAGCTCCTGGCTGAAGTCGAACGGCCGGTCGGCCGGGATGTGGCCGAAGATCTCGGGCTCGAGCACGTAGATGCCGGTGTTGACCGTGTCGGAGAAGACCTGCCCCCAGGTCGGCTTCTCGAGGAAGCGCTCGATGCGCCCCTCGCCGTCGACGACGACGACGCCGAAGTCGAGCGGGTTCGCGACCCGCTTGAGGACGATGGTGACGAGCGCCCCGCGCGCCTTGTGGAAGGCGACGACCGCGTCCAGGTCGATGTCGGTCAGGGCGTCGCCGGAGATCACGACGAAGGCCTCGTCGGCGAGGTACGACTCGGCCAGCTTCACGCTCCCCGCGGTGCCGGCCGGCGAGGTCTCGACCGAGTAGTTGAGGCTCACCCCCATGCTCGAGCCGTCGCCGAAGTAGTCGCGGATGATCTTGGGCAGGAAGGCGAGGGTGACGACGGTCTCCTCGATGCCGTGGCGCTGCAGCAGCTCGAGGATGTACTCCATGCAGGGTTTGCCGAGCAGCGGCACCATCGGCTTGGGCTGGTTGCTGGTCAGCGGGCGCAGGCGCGTGCCTTCGCCCCCTGCCATGACGACTGCGCGCATCGCGTGCCCCCTGGCGCCGTGGTCGGCGGGTCCCCTCGTATGGCACCTATCGTACCAGCGGACGGCGGCGCGGAAACGTGCGCCTCGTGCGGGCGGCGCGGGCGCCGCCCCTCAGCCCTGCTCCGCCGCCCGCTCGACGAGGTAGAAGCGCAGCCCGCGGTACAGGTAGAGGAAGGCCGAGCCCACGTAGAGCACGAGGCCGATGCCGTAGAAGAACCAGCCGAGCACACGCAAGTCGACGATGAAGAACTGCAGGCCGAGGATGAGGACGAAGTTGGCCGCTCTCCCCCAGGCGCTGACCGCCGGGCCGGCGCTCGTGAAGCGCTTGACCGGCAGGGCGAGCACCAGGATCACGCCGTCGCGCAGCAGGATCGGCAGGACGGCGATGAACGGCAGCGTGTCGTACCACCAGAGCATGGCCACGATGGTGAAGAAGAAGGCGCGGTCGACGACCGGGTCGACCCAGCGCCCGAACTCGCTGCGCGCGTCGAACTGCCGTGCGATGAGGCCGTCGATCACGTCGGAGAGACCGGCCGCGAGGATGATCACGGCCGTCGTCCACGACGGCCCCGGCACGTCGCGGCCGTACACGATGACGATGAGCGGCAGGGCCGCGAGACGCGCCAGCGTGAGCAGGTTCGGGATGTGACGGATCACCCGGTGCACGCTGCGGAGTCTACCAGCCGGGCGCGGCCGACCGACGCTGAGCCGCCCGCGAGCCTGTGCTACACTTCGCTGCACGGTCGGCGTGTGGCGCAGCCTGGTTAGCGCACTAGTCTGGGGGACTAGGGGTCGCCAGTTCAAATCTGGCCACGCCGACCATTTCCTTCTGCCTGCAAATCGGTGTATGAAGGCACTTCCCCCGCTGCAACGTGCCGGCTCCACCGACCACAGCAGTATGGTTCCGGCTGCGGCCATAGCCATTACCGGAGTCCGTTGATGACAGCGCCTCCTTCTGCGCCCACCGTAGCCACGGGACGTAGTTCAGAATCACCGCCCGATGGGTGCGGACAGCCCTCTGACCCCCGCTCGCCAGCACCCTCGTAACACGACAACGGTTTCACCCAAGGTCGAGAGGGTAGCCGCCAAAGATACGAGGCTCCTGATATGAGCGACGCTCAACACGGGAGGCCATGATCCGCCGGGCGTACCACTGCGGCCACCGCAGTCCGGCGGGGAGCCACTGGTGAGACCGGCCCGCGGGTCGGTCTTCGTGCTTCGGGGAGCCGGCCGCTCGGGGGTCATGGGGTCGAGGATCGGAGGGGTCGTGAAGACATCGAAGAGCGGCGCTTCTCAGGTGTATTCGATGGAGGGCTTCGAGGGACGCTACGAGGATCTCGGCGGCTACACGGTGGGGTTCGAGGCGTACTCAGAAGACTCGGAGATGACCTCGGTGTTCAAGGGCCTACCGGACGACCGCTGCCAGTGCCCGCACATGGGCTACGTCTTGAAGGGGAAGGTCGGCTACCGCTTCGCAGACCGGGAGGAGACATACACCGAAGGCGAGGCGTACTACGTCGCGGCCGGCCACATCCCCGTCTTCTACGCGGGTGCGGAGGTGGTCGAGTTCAGCCCCACGGAGGAGTTCGTCAAGACGGCTGAGGTCGTGGACAAGAACCTGGAGAAGCTGGGGCGCACCGCCTGAGCGCATCGTCCTCGGAAGAACCGCGGCGGGACAAGGGGGATCGCCCGGCAAAGAGCCTGTGGGTGCGCTTCGATTCGGACGCACGACCTGGTGCGGCGGCAACGTCGTTCGCGGCTTCACGGCACTACGGAGGGAGGTGAGAGAAGATGAGCGAGCACCTGGACCGGTATAGGGAAGGCTGGGCCAAGGGTGACCTGGATATGATCGTGAGCGCCTGTGCGGAGGACTTCGTCATGGACGATCCCGTCTTCGGGCGCTTCACCAAGGCCGAGTATCGGGCCTACTTCGAAGCGCAGCCCGAGGTTGTTCCCGAGTTCACCGAGATCGTCACCGGGGAGATCGGCGGCCTCGAGGCCCAGTGGGGCTGGTACAAACAGGCGTCCCTGGAAGGTGCCTTCCTGAACAAGGCAGGACCAGACGGCGTGCACTCGACCAAGATCACCTACTACGCGCCGGCGCCGCAAGGCGTGCCGGGGGCGAACAAGGCGTAGACGTCGGCCTGAAGCGGTGGATCACTTCCAGCGGCCCGGACTTCCGGTGACCGGGCGGGGCCGCTCGCGCAACGCAGGAGGCCCGCCACCCGCGAGGGCAGCGGGCCTCTTCTCTGACCGGCCACCGTTCGGCGCACGCTCGTGCGGGGGCAGGTGCCAACGAGAACGGGGCAACTCCAACTCCACTTGCCATTGCCGGTCCTTCGGCTCTGCGGCCCTGACGGGGCCACCCCGTCCCGCGGGTGCCGTGCATCCTGTCCCGGCTCTGGACGGCCGGAAGGCTCGCAACCCCGCGGTCAAGCGTGTGGGAGGCTGCGCGACCGGGTGTAGCATCAAGCCGTCGAGTCGCGGAAGGGCGCCTCGTGGATGGCGCGCCGCACGCGAGGCAGGAGGCACGCATGGAATCAGCGCAAGGGCGGAGCGTCACGTACACCATGCCGAACGGCGCCCAGATCGTGCTCCGTCAGCCGGGCACCCCGACGGCCGCCGACATCGCCCGGCGGTACCTGGAGAAGGGCCTGACGGAACAGGCGATCGCCGAGCTCGAGAAGGCGCGCCGCTCCAGCCCGGACGACGCCGAGGTCGTCGGGCTGCTCGGCTCCGTCTACCTGGCGCACGACCGCTACGCCGACGCCGTCTCGGCGCTCGAGGCGGCGACGCGACTCGCACCCGACGACGCCTGGTGGCACTTCAAGCTCGGCGTCGCGCACGGCTGGGCGGGCGATCAGGACCGGAGGCGCTCGGAGATCGAGACGGCGGTCGGGATCCGCCCGGACTTCGCCGACGGGTACGCAGAGCTCGGTCAGGTCTACCACGACGAGGGCAGGGTCCCCGACGCGATCGCCGCGTGGGAGAAGGCGGTCGCACTCGGGTCGGAGGTCGCCGAGGCCAACTACAATCTCGGCGGCGTGTACTTCCAGGCCGGTCGCAACGAGGAGGCGGTGCCGCTCCTGGAGACCGCCGCGCGCACCGGCACGGACGTCGTCGCGGGGCACGCGCACTGGGTGCTCGCGCGGGTGTACCAGGCCCTTGGGCGGGACCCCGCGCTCGTCCTCGCCGAAGTGCAGCAGGCGGCACGACTCGGGAACGAGCAGGCGCGGGAGATCCTGGGCCAGTGACCGGGAGACCCGCCGCGCAGGAGCTGCGCCGGGTCGGGGAGGCCGTCGCGCTCTCGGTCCCGGTCGTGGTGCGGGACCCGGCGCAGCTTGCGGGGCAACTCGTCGGCAGGCTGCTGGGCGCCGAGGGCGAGGCCATCGCGGGGCTGCTTCGCCGCGCGCAGTGCTGGGAGGGGCATCCGTGGCTCCGGCCCCTCACGCCGAGCCTCGCGTCGGGCGGCGGGCCGCTGCGCCAGGCCATCGTGATCCCGGAGCATCCCGTGAGAGAGGCGGACGGCGCCCCGGCGCTGGGCTACTTCGACGGCCTCATGGTCCCGGTCTACCGGCTCGCGATCAGCGCCGACGGCGCCGTCGCCGTGGCGGCCGGGGTCGACGGCTTCATCCACGCCTGGGACCTCGTGTCGGGCGGCCGCCTGTGGGAGCACGATGCAGGGGGGCGGCTCGCGGACGCGCTGGCGATGACCCCCGACGCGGCCCGTGTGAGCGCGGCGTTCGCGAGCGGCGACCGGCGATGGCCGGCGCTGACCACGTGGGACGTCGCGACCGGCGCCCCGACGCACGCGACAGAGGCGCGCGGCGAGGTGGTGGCTCTCTCCCACGACGCCGGCGAGCCGTGCTCCCTCGTCTCTCTCGAGGGGCAGCTCTGGCTCTCGTGCGCCCATCGGCGGGCGAGACTGCCGATCGGCGCTCTGCCCGCCGGCCTCGGGCCGGCGGCCCTGGCGCCCGGGTGCCGCCGGGTGGTCGCGGCCTCGGGCAGCGACCTCTGGGTCTGGGACCCCGATGCGGGCCTCGTCGCCGGCCCGCTCCTCGGGCACGACGACGCCATCCTCTGCGTCGCGATCACCCCGGACGGGCGGCGGGCGGTCACGGGCTCGAAGGACAAGACGCTCATCGTGTGGGACATCGAGACCGGGGCGATCGCCTCCACGCTCATCGGGCATTCGGGCTTCGTGCTCGACGTCTCGGCGGCGACGGGCGCCTCGGGGAGTCGAGCCGTCTCCACCTCCACGGACCGCTCCGTGATCGTCTGGGACCTGGACGCCGGCGACCCGCTCGGCGTCCTCGACAGCCCCGTGAGCTTCGCGCGCGCCGCCATCTCGGCGGACGCGACGACCGCGGTCACGACCACGCCCGAGGGCGCCCTCCGCGTCTGGGACATCGGCCGCTGGGAGGAGGCCTCGGCCGGCGACGCCGCCGCGGACCTCATCAACCTGGTCGCCGTGACGCCTGCGTGCGAGCGCTGCGTCGTCACGTCGTACACGGACAAGGTGCGGCGGTGGGACGTGGCGCCCTACGTGCGTCAAGGCACGCCGATCGGCCAGAGCGGGATCTTCGGTGTCTGGGCGCTCGCGGTGACGCCGGACGGACGCTTGGCGGTGACCGCCGGCTCGAGCCGCGAGGTGGAGGTCTGGGATCTCGAGGAGGCGAGGCTGCTGCGGCGCTTCGAGCTCCCGCACGACAAGGTGAAGTCGATCGCGGTCACCGCCGACGGCACGCGCGTGGTCTCGGTCGCCGACGGGTCGTTCGTCGTCTCCGACCTCGAGACCGGCCGGGTCCTGTCGCACGCCCGGATCGAGGGCGCCGAGCGCGTGCTCGCCACGCAGGATGCCGAGCGCGTGCTCGTCGTCGGCGCTGGCTTCTCGGGCACGGTCGCACTCGGCCTCGACGGCGAGCCGAGCTTCAGCCTCGACGTCCAGGGGGCGTCGGAGATCCTCCCGAGCCGCGACGGGCGCTCGGCGCTCGTGAGGGACGAGTCGGGCCGGGAGTCGCTCGCGGAGCTCGGGGGGCGGCAGTCCAACGCGAACCTCACGGGCCGAGCGCCTCGCGCACCTCTGGCCGACGCGGACGCGTTGTTGAGCGTCGCGGTGCCCCCAGGCTCAGGGCGTATCGTCGGCGCGGCACGCTCTGGGTCGAGCCGGGCGACGGTGGTGGTCTCCGTGTGGGACGCGGAGACCGGGGAGCTGCGCTCCACGGCCTCGTTCGCCGGCGATCTGCGACCGCTGGTCTCGGCGGCCGTGTCGCTCGACGGGACGCGAGTCACGGCCTGCGAGAACGGCGGACGGACGCACTTCCTCGAGCTGCGGGCGTTCGGCTGATCCGCAGCTTCGCACGGCGCGCAGGATCGGTGCGAACGTCCGGCTGACCCGGAGCCTCGTCGGGCGCGTGCACGACCGGCGCGGGCGGCGAGGCCGGCTCGGGATGCGATACGATTCGGGTGCGGCATCGGGCCGGGGCGTCTCGACGCCCCGGCCCCGGCCGCGCCGCCCCCGTCCTGCCACCCTGAAGGGCCGAAGCGAGTGACCTCCTCGACCGCCGCAGTCACCGACCCCGGCAGGCGACCCGCCTCGCGCCCCACGCTGCTCGCGCTCTCGCTGGGCCACTGCTCCGCCGATCTCTGCTCCGAGCGCCCTGTTCGCCCTGCTGCCCTTCCTCGTGGTCGAGCGCGGGTACGGCTACGTGGAGGCCGGCGCCTTCGCCGTCACCGCCAGCCTCGCGAGCGCCCTCTTCCAGCCCCTGCTCGGCGCTCACGGCGACCGCGGCGAGGCCCACTGGCTGCTGCCCGCCGGGCTCCTCGTCGCGGCCGCCGGCATCGGCGCGGTCGGCTTCACGACCGGCTTCGGCCTCACGCTGCTGGCGGTCACCGTCTGCAGCGCCGGCGTCGCCGCCTATCACCCCGAGGGCGCCCGCTGGGCCCGGCGTGCCGCGGCGAGCGAGCGGGTCACCTCCGACATGAGCGTCTTCTCTCTCGGCGGCGGGGTCGGCTACGGCCTGGGTCCGCTCGTCGTGGCGGCCGCACTGGCTCCTCTCGGACTGCACGGCACGCCGGTCGTCGCCGTCGTCCCGATCGCCGCGGCGATCGTCGTGGTCGTCGTTCTGCGGCGCTTCCGCGAGCAGCCGCTCGAGGAGCACCTGGTCCACCACACGACGGAGGCCCTCGGCTGCGAGTGGAGGCCGTTCACCCTCCTCGCGGCGCACTTCTTCGTGGCCAGCGGCGTCGCCGTCGGCCTGCTCACCTTCCTGCCGCTGTTCCTGCTCGAGGCGCGAGCGACGAGCCCCGCCGCCAGCAACGTGATGACGAGCGTCCTGCTCGTCGCGGGAGCTGTCGGCACCCTTCTCGGCGGCATCGCTGCCGATCGCCTCGGGCGCCGCTTCGTGCTCATCGTGCCGCAGCTCGTCCTGGTGCCGGCGATCGCGCTGCTGCCCAGTCTGAGCTACGCGCTCATGGTCCCCGTGATGGTCGTCATCGGGCTGGCGCTGAACGCGAACCTGAGCACGGTCCTCGTGCTGGCGCAGGAGTACCTGCCGACGCGGATGGGCCTGGCCACCGGCCTCACGATCGGCGTCGCGGGCGGGGCGGCCGGCCTGATCGTGCTCGCGCTCGGACTCCTCGGCGACAGCGCCGGCCCGAGCGCCGTGCTCTACGCGCTGGCGGCGCTGCCTCTCGTGGTGGCGGCACTCGCGCTCAGGCTGCCGCGCCCGGCGGCCGCCCCACCGGGGACGGTGTGGAGCAGGCAGGTCGCACCGGAGCACTGACGCCCGGCGCGGGTCGTTCGCCTGCAGCGCTCGCGTCATCAACGCCGCCGTCGCCAGCGGCCTGCGCATCGACGGTCAGCGCTGCTGAGCAAGCTCGTCGCGAGGGGGCGGCTAGTCCACCCACGTCACGAGGAACAGCGGCGGCCGCCAGGGGGCGCCCTCCGGGCTCTGCGCGAGGGTCAGCAGGTGGCGCAGCCAGAGGGTGAGCTTGGCTCACAGGGCTCGCCGCCGTCTCTGCGCTCGGGGCCTCCTCGCCCGACACGACGGTGACGGCGACGGGCACCTCGCACCGCTGCGTGCCGACCCCGGCCAGCTCGGCGGCCACGGTCAGCGTGCCGTGCACCGTGCCGGCCGGTGCGTCCGGGCCGAGATCGAACCCGAAGGCCAGCCGTGCGGTCTCCCCCGCCGCGAGGCTCAGACCGTCCTCGGCGATGCCTCCCGCTCCGTCCGAGAATCCGACGCGCTGCACGACGCCGCTCACCGGGCCCGAGAGGGCGAGCGTCACGGCGACGGCCTCGCCGGCCGCCGACGTCATGCGCGCGACGTCCTCGAACTCGACCGCCCCGCCGGCCGGGACCTCGCCGAAGTCGAGCTTCAGCGTGTCGCCCGGCAGCAGCGTGGCCACCGGAGGCGTCTCGGTGCTCGAGCCCGGCAGCACCGTCGTCGAGCCTGGGCTCAGCGTGAAGAGCAGCGTCGGTGTCGGCGCCGCCGAAGGTGACGGCGACGGGCTGGGAGTGTCGCTCGGCGAGCAGGACGGGCTGGGCGAAGGTGAGGGCGAATCTGACGGGATCGGGACTGGTGACGGCTCGTCGGCCGCGTCGGGCGATGCGCTCGGCGAGCACGAGGGCCGTGGTGACGGGCGCGGCTTCTCGCAGAGCACGCGCAGCGTCATGGGGAACGTGTGACGCTCGGTCCCGCCGGCGACGGCCACGGTGAGCGTGCCGTCGTACGTGCCAGGCGCGACGTTCGGCGGCACCGCGAGGCGCACGCCGATGCTTCTGGTCTCGTCCGGGTCCAGCACGGTCTGCCGATGCGCCCCGGGCGAGCCACACGCGGTCGACGAACGCCGCGATGGCGCCGTCGACGGAGAAGGACAGGCGCAGCGGCTCCGGGGCGGCCGAGGTCACGCGCAGCACGTCAGTCCAGGTCCTGCACGTCCCCGTCAAGGCGTCGCCGAAGTCGAGCGCGATCTCGCCGTGCTCGTCGCGGGAGGCGATCGGCAGGGGTCGCGTCGGGGCGCAGTCTGACCAGTGGATCGCCCGCGAGTCACCGGGGCCGACGCTGAGGCCGTCCCCCCAGGTGCCGGTCGAGATCGTGGCCGAGCCCGATGTCGAGGCGGTGAACCAGGCCAGGGCGGACGCCGTGCTCAGCAGCAACAGGAGAACGGTGGCCCCGAGCAGCGCGAGACCCCTGCGCGTGTCGCGCCGGCGACGTCGTCCGCGGGACAGCCGGGCCACCCGACGCTCGCCGGAGGGCCGCGCCGACGCGCCGTCGCACGGCTCGGCCTCCGCGACCCTCGAACGACGCTCGCCGCGGGATCGGGAGTCGAGCGTGACCGCCGCAAGCCGCGCCTCGTCCCCGGCCGGCGTCGCGGCCTCTCGACCGAGCGCCGCACGCGCCTCGGCGATGACGGACGCCGGCGCGTCGCCCATGGTCAGGCGGTGCCTGACGACGTGGCTCCTGAGTCCGTCGCTGGTGAGGAATCCGGCGCCGCAGCGGGCGCAGGCGTAGGTGACGGAGGGGCGCTCCCGGGCCTCCGGGCCCCCGGCCGATCGCCGGCCCGCACGCGAGCGGTCGCCGGCGCCGTGCCGGAGGCCCCCGCACTGCGCGGCGCCGTCGCAGTCACACACGTGGCGCGTCGGTGCGCCCTCAAAGCGTCGGCGTCGGCGAAGACGGCGCCGCAGCGAGAGCAGGCGAACGTGAGGCCGGCCCACCTCATGGGGCTGACCCCGGGAACGGACCGCCAAGCCGGCGTCGCCGGCCCTCGGGGGCGCCCCGTCGGTGGTCTAGGCATGACCATGTCCAGTCATCGCGAGGCGAGTCCCGCGGGGCGGGCGGCGGCGAGCCGCCGCCCGCCCTCGCGGACTGCGTCACGCGACCGGACTCAGAGGTTCGGCACCTCGGCAGTCGAGCACGTGACTCACGGTCAGTACGCTCGCGGTCACGTACTGTCGGTGCTGTCGTAACCGTCCTCGGTCCCACGGCTCCTCTTGCATGCCGGTGAAGTTGATCTTGAAGGTCAGCGCGTCGCTGCCGGTCGCACCCTGCGCACTGTTGGGTGCCGTGCTGTCGAGCCAGATGGCGACCCTGTAGACGGCGTACTCGCCCGGGCCGATCGGCGTGCGGTACCAAGTGTCAGTGTCGTCGTCCCAGTAGCGGCTGCTCAGGTAGTTGATGCCGGCAGGCGGACCCGCCACAGGTCCGCCGACGGTACCGACGAACGTCTCGTGAGGGCCGGGCACCTGGAAGGTGTCGACCCAGCCGGCGGGATAGCCGGTCCAGTAGCGCAGGTGCATCCGTGGCGCCCAGCAGCCAGATGCGGGCATTCACGTAGGACCGGATGTTCTTGTTGTCGGACCCGTCGCTGAGCCAGCCGTAGAACATCAGTGGAATGGTGCTCGAGTTCTTGACCCAGAAGTACGTTACGTCGGCGTAGTCTGCGTCCTCCGCGTCTTCGGCGGGATCGAGCTGCGGCACGAGGCCGCTGGCCGTGATCGGCAGAGCCGTCCATCTCCATGGCCACGGAGCCGGTAGAGACCGAGTTCGTGTCGGACGTGATCGTCGTGCTCCACCACGCGTAGGCGACAGTTGCCACCACGGCCATGGCCACCACGACGATCGCGACGACGAGCAGCTTCTTGTGCTTCATCGATGTACCCCCATTGGAATCCCCATGTGTGTGAGTGACGCCCAAGCTCGTCGGGCTGCGGGCGCGGCGTACCCATCGCGCACTCGCGTGACCGGTGGGCGGGCAGTGAAGACCACCCCAGACAGCCACCCCCTCCCAGGGGACCGGGCAGACTCAGACAGCATCCCGCAGCGTGACCGGCGGCCCCCGCCGCCACGCAACTGCCTGGTCAGATTAGATGAGTTCGAACCTACTACCGGGGGCGGACGAAAGACAACGTTATGCGACGCCGGGGTCCACCTGCTTGGGGCGTGAGGGCGCGCCCCGCGCCAGCCCGCGCACCGCGAACCGAGCGTCGCCCATGGTCGACGACGCTTCTTCCGCCGGCCGTCGCGAAGCGGAAGCGGACTTTCGACGGGATGCGTTGCCTGGGCGGACAACGGCGTGCGGGGCCGGCGCGACGATCGGCGCCGGCCCCGCGCGGCGGGACGGCACACGGAGGCTGCGGCTTCGGGGCCGCGCGAGCGGCCCGCCGAAGCGGGCCGCTCGCGCACGGCGGCGGGGAGTCTGACTCCCCGCCGGCGCCGGACTACCTCTGTCGGACCAGCTCCTGCGACGCTCTCCTGCAGCGAGCAGGGCGCGGCGCACCGAGCGCATCCCGACGCTGCTCGAGTACGTCGTGAGGTACTCGGCGGCCGCCTCGGGATCGGCGGCGTACAGGGCCAGCGCCCGCCGCTCGACCTTGCGCTGGTCCTTGAAGAGCCGCGCTTCGAACGCGCGCCACTCGCCCTGGACGGCCGCGTGTGTCTCGGCATAGTGGTTGTCGACGTAGTGCGCGAGGTCGCGGAAGGCCCAGTAGGCGGAGCCGTCGGTCGCCTTGTCGGTGCCGATGGTGAACGCCTCGGGCACGCCGGTGATGCCCATGTACCAGGGCACGTAGACGCTGCTGCACGGGGTCTTCAGGCTCATCCACATGACGGCGCCGACCGGCGCCGGCATCCAGCCGCGCAACTGGGCGACGACGCTCAGCTCGGTGCTCAGGCGGCAGACGGTGCGCACGTCGGTGGAGTGCGGCGAGATCGCGTAGTCGTCGCTCTCGTCGTACTCGGTGCCCTCGTAGTGCCAGCGCAGGATGCGCATGAGGTCGGCCTTGCCGATCGTGTCGCCGCAGGCGTCGAGGGCCCACTGCACCATCTCGTGACGCACGGTGTTGGACGGGTCCACGAGGCTGTCGTCGGCCGCGTACACGCGGGCGAAGTCGAAGGGCCCGTCGGCCGGGTCGTACCAGCCCATCGCCACGGCGTAGTCGATGAGCTGCGTCGACCAGAGGAAGTTCTCGCTGTCGTCGAAGTCGATCTCGCCGATGCGGAAGCAGTTGGCCCGCATGCTGGCCTCGTCGTCGGCGACGCGCTCCGCCGCCCACTGCCCGCCGCGGGCGATCTCGATCCACCAGCCCTCGTCGGCGTCGGCGATGCCGAACATCGTGCCGGGGTCGGCGCTGAGCTGGCGGGTCTCCGACAGGTACCCCATGATCAGGACCGCCTCGCGCGCCGACGAGGCCGCCTGCAGCGCGAGCTCGTTGAACTCGGTCCAGATGACGCCGCCGGGGTAGACGCGCCACGGGTACTCGGGGTACTCACGGCTCCAGGACATGTTGTTGAAGATCGCGACCTGGTGCTCGTTGACGCCCGCCGTGATGTCGCCGGGGATGTAGTCCATGTCGAAGATCTGCGAGGTGATGTAGGCGTAGGTCGTGAGCGGCTCGGTCACGGTGCCGCCCGAGTACAGCTCGTACTCGCCGCCCGGGCCGCGCCGGGTAGACGGCGTAGTGCTGGCAGGAGTCGTGGCCGAGCTCCTCGTTGTGGGCGATCAGGACCGAGCCGTCGGCGGTCAGGTCCTTGCCGACGATGATCGTCGTGCAGGCGCCCCACGCGACCCCGGTGCTGTACAGAGAGTAGCGCGAGCACGACCAGACAGACGAGCACGGCCAGACGTTTCATTGCTGTCCCCCCTCGGACGCGTGAACGTGACGTCGACCTCGCCGCCGGTGGTCGGCCGAGCGGCCGCGGCGACTCGCCCGCAGTCTATTACGCGCCCCTCGATGCCTCAATGCGCCGGCCTTCGGCGTCCGCCACTCGAGAAGATTCGAGCGCCCGGGCATTCCCTTCCCGCCCTCCGTCTCGTAGGGTTAGGCCATCACTCGCCTGCCGCGCCGCCGGAGGGGACGGCCGCCGCGGCAAGCCGCCCGAACCGTGCCGCTGCGGCGGCAGAAAGGAGGCCGGGGCCGGCAGCCGATGCTCGCGTTCGAAGCCGATGTTCCGAGGTAGGGTCGACGCAAGGAGGAAGAATGCACGGCAGCGCACGTAAGCTGTTCCTGGGGGTACTGCTCACCGTCCTGTGTCTCGCGCTCTTCGTGCCCGCGGCATGGGCGGCCGACGGCGACGTCACCGTCACCGTGGGCCCCACGCCCATCGAGAACGGCAGTTGCCTCGGCGCCAATGACATCACCGTCGAGAACGGCCTCTTCGCGGTCTCGTTCGCCGTCGACACCACGCCGCCCTGGGGCGTCCCCAACGGCAGCATCCTCGACGGCGCCACGTACGACGCCGCCGGCAACCTGAACGACCGCCTCACGCTCGTCGACTTCCTGCCCAACGGGTGGGCGGCGTGGCCGAACACCTACCAGAACATCGACGTCGTCGTCGGACACGCCGGACGTGGCCGTGGTGCAGGTCGAGCGCGACTACATGGGGCTCGAGCTGGTCACGACCTTCACGGTGTCGAGAGACAGCCGCTTCCTCGCCATCGAGCACCGTGGCGACGAACCCGGTCGCCAACCCCGACACCTACACCGACATCTACTGCGGCTACACCTTCTGCACGAGCGGCGGGTTCATGTTCGGGCCCGTTCAACCGTGACGACTACATGGTGTCCGACCCGTACGGCAAGTACGTGCTCGGCTACGACAAGACCTACTCGATCGGCCTCCACTACGGCGCGGCCGACGTGTACGACGGCGGCACCGGCTGGAAGGACCTCTACCAGACGACCACCATCGCCCCCGGCGAGTCTGAGACCTTCGACGCGCTGGTCCAGTTCGAGGACAGCGCCAGCATCTCGCGCTTCGTCGAGGCCGTGGCCGACGAGCGCGCCGACCCGACCGGCACCATCGCCGGCGAGGTCACGCCGGCCGCGGACGCGTTCCCCGAGCCGCCGATCGTGATCGTCGAGAAGGACGGCGAGACCTTCACCTGGGCCGTCGCCGAGGGCGGTCTCTACTCGTTCGACCTGCCGGTGGGCGACTACGAGGTCTACGCCGTGGCGATGGGCTACTCGCCGACGGCCAAGGTCCCCCTGACGATCACCGAGGACCTGACCACGACGCAGGACTTCACCGGCCTCGAGGCGATGAGCACGCTCACGGTGAAGGTGAAGAAGTCGGGCACGACCACCCTCATCGACGGCCGCATCAAGGTGACCGGCGGCATCGAGCCGGTCGTCGGCTTCCTCGGCAAGAGCGTCTTCTTCACCGACCTCGACAACGTCGGCGTCGCCGAGTTCCAGGTCGCGCCCGGCGACATCACTCTCAACGTGACCTCGGGCGACAAGTTCACCTCGAAGGCGGCGGTCCGCGACCTGACCATCGAGGAGGGCGTCGACAGGTCGATCAACGTCGCCGTGGAGACGCTGTTCACGCCGAGCGCCGGGCGCTGGTTCTCGGCCGACCTGCACCACCACTCCAACATCCTCGACGGCGTCACGCCGCCGCGGGACCTGGTGCAGTCGCAGCTCGCCGCGCGCCTCGACCTCACCCTGGTGAGCGACCACGACTCGATCGCCAACAACGTGGCCGTCAGGGACCTCGCCAAGAGCCGCGGGGTGCCCTTCATCTCGGCCAACGAGGTCTCCCCCATCTGGGCGCACTTCGTGACCTACCGCGTGAACCTCCTCACGCCGGTCCTCGTCGACCCGGCGGGCACGGCGCAGGAGATCATCGACCAGGCGCACGCCGCGGGCATGACGATCTCGATCGCGCACCCGTACATCGCCTACGGCTATTTCACCGCCGACGAGGCCGCCGCGATCCCCGGCGGGTACTCGGACGACTTCGACTTCATCGAGTTGCAGTCGACCCGTGTGACGAAGGGGGGCACGAGCCCCGACGAGCGCACGCTGGCCAAGGCCTACGAGCTCTGGACCGGCGCGCTCACGAACCAGAACAAGAAGCACTACGTGAGCGGCGGGTACGACGTGCACGACGTGTGGGCGCACATGTCGGGCGGCATGCGCACCTACGCGAAGATCCCGCTCGACCTCAACGTCAACCAGAAGAACTTCGTGGCCGCGCTCCAGGCCGGCCGTGCCTACGTCTCGACCGGCCCGCTCATGCGGCCCTACTACTTCAACTTCGGCGACACGATCGCCGTCAAGAAGAGCGCCCCGCGCGTCTCCTTCGACATCCGCGGGCAGGCGGCCTACGGCCTCAAGAAGATCGAGGTCGTGCGCAACGGCGTGGTGATCCGCAGCCTCACCTTCGGCGACGACACCATCAACGAGCGCGTCGTCTTCAGCATCAAGAACCTCGAGAAGTCCTGGTACTGCTTCATCGTCGAGGACGTGAACGGCGACCGGGCGATCTCGAACCCCGTCTGGACGAAGATGGTCGACTGACGCTCACGACCCGGTCGACGCGCGCCGTCACTGCGTGCTGACGATCCGGGCCCGACAAGGCCGCCCGGGAGCGGCCTGACAAGCGCTCAAGGACGAGGGGGCGCCTCCGCAGGAGGCGCCCCCTCCGCGTTGCGCCGATCCGGGGCCGTCGCCGGCCGGAGCGCCTCGCATGCCGTTCGGCGCCGTCGCCGGCCTCGACAACGCCTCCCCCCTTTGCCCGGCGTCATGCTCGTGCTAGGGTGGTTTCGTGGCTCTGCGGGGTCTACAGGTGGGCCTGCGGCACCGCGGAGCATCGGGCGAGCGAGCACAGGGGTGTCGTCATGCAGCAGGCGTCGCCGTTCCCAGGCCTTCCGCTTCGCGCTGCGTCGACCCTCCGCTCGACCGCCGACATCTCCGACCCCGTTTCTGCGCGAGCAGCGAAGCGCGGGTGTTGAAAGGCCCGGGGGCGGCCCGGTCAATTATGATGGGGCCCGGGCCGCCCCCGCCGCCTCCACTCTGGGCGCGTGACCGGCCGGTCCCTCACCAGCAGCGGAACCTGCCGGCGATGTCCATCATCGGCCGGCGGGCGCGCGCCCAGTCGTCCTCGTAGGCGACGCAGCGTACGAGGTACTCGTAGCCGTTCCCGGGCACCCAGAACGCCGTCGTGACGACCGGTTCGGGGCTCTGGCTGCCGTCGTACCTCGATCGTGCGATGGCGCAGAGGCGGCCGTTGAGGCGGCCCGACCTCGCCGAGCGCAGCTCGTCCTCACCCACGTAGAGCGTCTCGATCTCAGCAAGGTACCGGTCGACCGCCGCCTGGTCGTTCACCATGTCCGGATGTACGGCCGCGACGACCTCGAAGACGGCGTCGTCGCGCACCCCCGGCACGTCGACCACGACCCGCACCCCGAAGTCCCAGTCCGCGAGGTCCACGCCCTTCAGGGCGTACGGCGTGCCGGGCACGTCCACTCTGAAGCGGTACTCGTCGTACACGTGACGCTTCAGCTCGAGGCCCCGGTACTCGTACTCGTCGACCACGTAGGCGTCCGTCCCAGGCGCGGGCTCGCCGGACTCGGTCACCGTCGTCGCCGTCGCGGGTGTGTCCTTGAAGACGATCGTCTCGTAGCCGCCGCTCAGCGCGTAGACGCCGATCGCCCCGACCAGAGCCAGGCCGAGCACCGCGCCGACGCGGGCCCGGCCCTCGCTGCCCTCGGCGCTGAAGATGCTCGCCAGGCAGCGCGCCATGCCCGCCAGCAGCAGGACGCCCACCAGCACCGTGGCGGCCCAGAGGAAGGGGTCGGATGCGGCGGCGCGCGACCAGGGCTGCCAGCGCAGGACGCCGACGGCGAGGGCCGCGAGGCCGGCCACGACGATCAGGCGGAGGCCCGAACGGCCGGGGTCGCCTCGCCGCCGGTCACCCTGGGCGAACGGGTCTTCGGCGAGCCCGAGAGGCGTGCCGGGCGGATCCGTGCGTTCCTCGTCCCAGTCGCTCATCGCACGATTGTACTGTGGTTCACGGGCCGTGGAGGCGACGACGCCCCCGGCGCGGGGCGGCGTCGCCCGCCCGCCCGGTCCGCCGCACGAGTCAGAGCACCCCGGCGATGAGAGCGACGTCGATCAGCACCCCGATGAAGCCCTGATCGGCGAGCTTGTGCACACGGCCGTCCCAGAAGACGAGGATCGCGAGCGCCGAGACGACGGCGGCCAGCGAGATGCTCGTCCCCATCCATCCGGCGCCTGCCAGGACCGCCGCCCCGGCCACGACGAAGAGCACCGTCGCGGCCGCGTACGCGGCGGTCGCCACCCACCGGAGGGCCTCCTCGCTCAGCAGCCCGCGCAGCAGCCACGACCGGCCGGACCAGCCGATGCTCCCGGCCTCGAAGCGCCCGCGGCTCAGGCCGACGTAGAGCAGGTGCACGAGGCCGTGCAGCACGAGGAACACGCCGAGCGCGATCTGCAGCACCGTGGTCGTCCTCCCATCACAAGGGCAGGTCTTGCCGCGCGCCGGGGGTCGACCCCTCAGCCGAGGGGTCGACCCCACGGCCGCCTGGTCGACCCCTCACGCCGCGCGCCGGCTCCGGGGTCGACCCCTCGCGCCGCGGCGCCGCTATCGGCCGGTCCAGACCGGCGCCGTCCAGGCGGTGATGCCGGGTCCGCCGGTCACCGTCGAGGCCGTCGACACGCGCACGTAGAAGTACCGCGCCGCGCTCGCGTCGAGCTCGACGAGCCACTCGACGCTCGTCGTGTCGCCGTCGGCCTCGCCGAAGACACGCTCGGCCACGACCACGCCGCCGTCCGAGACGATCTCGAGCTTCGTCACGGCGTCAGCCGGGTCGGCGTCCGGGTCCTCGACGTGCACCCACGCGGTCGCGGTCTCGGGTGCGGCGTCAAGGGTCTCCCCCATCACCCGGCCGTCGAGCGTGTACTGCACGCGCAGGTCGTCCTCGAGCGTGGCGTAGCCGCGCTGCTCGCGGATCGCCTCGACGAGGTCGTCCAGCTCGAGGCTCGGGGCGAGCAGCACGGTGCGCACCGGCGAGCCGGCTCCCCAGTCGGCCGAGTGGGTGTCCGAGTTGGCCGCCGGCATGATGTGCCAGCCCTTGCCGAGGGCCTTGTTGAAGGCCGGCTCGTCCTCGTCCAGGTAGCCGTACATGATGAAGCTGCCGTAGTTGTGGATCTCGAGGGCACCCATGCCGACGTCGCGCTCCGTGGTCCAGTGGTCGAAGTCGTCGAAGTCGTCCCCCAGGTAGTGCGGGTGGTTGAACATGGCGACGGCGCCGTGGGCCACGAGCCAGTCGTAGAACGCGGGCTTCGGGGTCCACTTGAGCTGGCGCTTCTTGAAGCGGTTGTGGTCGGTCTTGCGCGTGCCGTCGCCGGGCTTCTTCTTGATGTCGCACATCTCGGTGGCGCCGAAGACGTTGCACTCGCAGGCGCCGCCGCCGCGCAGGAAGAACTCGTACGCCGGGGACGGCGACGAAGCTCGCCGTCGTGGCCTCGCCGGCCATGCGCAGGGTCTCCTCCCACTCCCAGACCTCCATGAGGTAGTCGTGGTCGGTGGTGGCGTAGTAGTCGAGGCCGGCCGCCATCGCCGCAGCGTAGGCGTCGGCCGGCACGCTGTCGTGTGCCCCGTCGGAGTACGACGTGTGCGCGTGCAGGTCGCCGAAGTAGAGGTTGTAGGAGGTGATGGGCAGCGGATCGTCGGCGTAGGCCGGCTGCGCCGCGAGGGCGAGGACGGGCGAGCACGACGAACAGCAGCAGGACCGCGGTGGTGGGTCTGGCGCGAACGAGCGGCGCGCGTGAACGGACAGGCATGAGCCCCCCCTTGCTCGTGCCCCGGCCGGGGCTGTGCCGCGCCGGCCGAAGCTTCCCCCCAGAGACCGTTGTGACACCCACTAACGGTCACAGGCTACTACAGAGCCTCTCGCTTGCCTATGAGGAGCACGTGAACGTGCGGTCAGAGTGCGGAACAGGCTGGGGCGGCAGGCTCGAAGGGTGCGCCGCCTGGGCCCGGATGCCCTGCACGCCACCATGAACAATTGCGCATGATCATGCCCAATTGTTCATACGGCCGCGGACCCCTGCGGGTCTCGACAACGCGACTGGGGGCGGTGGAGGGCCGGTCGCCGGAGGCGGCCCGGCCGCACGGCCGGAGGCGGCGGAGGGCCGGCGGCCGCAGGCGGCCCGGCCGCACGGCCGAGGGTGAGACGAACGAAGGGCCGGTCTTCGCAGAAGACCGGCCCTTCGTGGCCCCAGTGAGAGGCGCCTTGTCGTCAGCCCAGCAGGCGCCTCGTTACGACTCGCGACTCAGAACCCGATCGCCTCCGCGTCGCCCGCGTGTCCGTTGCCGTTTCCGTTCTTGCCGTTCTTACCGTTGCCGCCGTTCTTGCCGGCGCCGCCGTCGTTCGGCGGGTTCGAGAGCAACTCGAGGACCTCGTCCGAGACCGGCTGTTCGCGCAGGAGGATCCCGTACAGCTTGTCGGCCAGCACGGGAGCCTGGCCGAGCACGTCGGCGACCTGCCGCAAACGGTACTCGAGGAAGTAGTCCGCTTCGACGCACAGCGCCGTCGCGATCACGCCGATCACCGGGTCGGCGGGCACGGGCCGCGTCCCCTTGGTGAGATGGTTCAGGTAGCCGGCCGACAGCTTGGTCTTGTAGGCCAGCTGGCGGTAGCTCAGGTGACGCTCTTCCATGAGGCCCTTCAGGGCTTCGGGGAAGCGGTCACGCGAGAAGCGGTCGCGCGCGATGGTTGTGAACGGGCTCGCCATTCCAGTCCTAGGTATCGCCACTCAAGGGCGAATACTTGAGAGGCAACACACGCACACTTCACGCGTGAGGTGTCGGCGCGTCGCCGCGTTGTCACCGGGGACAACGCCTGCGGGGCCTGCGGGGGCCGCGCAGGAGGCCGAGGGGCCGGCCCGGCCCGCGGGAGGGCGCTGAGTGGCCCTCAGCGCCCGAGCAGGGCGCGCAGGTCGGCGCCGAGGTCGTGCACGGGCACGTCGCGGCGCTCGCCGGTGGCCCGGCTCTTGACCTCGACGAAGCCCTCGCCGGCACGCTTGCCGACGACGACCTGGGCCGGGCAGCCGAGCAGGTCGGCGTCCTTGAACTTGATGCCCGGCGAGAGGTCGCGGTCGTCGTAGAGCACCTCGAAGCCGGCGGCGGGCAGCTCGTCGTAGAGGCGCTCGGCGAGCTCGCGCTGGGTGTCGTCGGAGGCGCGCACGAGCACGAGGTGCACGTGCCACGGGGCGATGCTCGCCGGCCAGACGATGCCGTCCTTGTCGTGGTGCTGCTCGATCGCGGCGGCGGCGATGCGCGCCAGGCCGATGCCGTAGCTGCCCATGACGATCGGCTTCTCGGCGCCACGCTCGTCGAGGAAGGTGGCGCCCATCGGCGCCGAGTACTTCGTGCCGAGCTGGAAGATGTTGCCGACCTCGATGACCGGCGCGGTCTCGAGGACGTCGTCGCACTGCGGGCAGGCGTCGTCCTCGCGCGCGGCGCGCAGGTCGTGGAACTCGACCCCCGGGAGGTCCGCGACCGACACGCCGCTCAGGTGGTGGTCGGGCTTGTTGGCGCCGGCGACGTAGTGGCCCCGGCGCAGGACCTCGTCGGCGACGATCGGCAGCGGCGTAGGGGCGGGGCCGACGAAGCCGGCCTCGACGCCCTGCGCCGCCAGCACCTCGTCGCCCGTCGCCATGCGGAACTCGCCGAGCACGCGGCGCAGCTTGGGCTCGTTGAGCTCGTGGTCGCCGCGCACGAGGACCATGTGCGCGACGTCGGCGGGCTCGTCGACGGCGCCGACGGCGCCCATCGCCGCGGCGGCGGCGCTGACCGGGGCGGCGGCGTGGACGCCGCCGCCCTCCGGCGCCGCCGTCATCACGACGAGCGCCTTGACGAAGGCGCGCGCCGGCAGCCCGAGGAAGGCGCCGACCGCGGCGATCGTGCGCGTGCCGGGAGTGTGCAGCTCGCGCTTCTCGGTGAGGATGACGGGCTCGCCGAACGGCGTCGCGGCGGCTGCGTCCGGCGCCGCCGGCCCCGGCGAGCCGGCGGCCTGCAGCTCGCTCTCGGGCGGCACGCGGTCGGCGCCGGCGCGGGCGAGCTCGAGGTTGGCGGCGTAGCCGCAGGCGCGGCAGAAGGCGACCTCGTCCTCCCCGGCCTCGCTGAACGCCATGTACTCGTGGGCGATCGCGCCCCCCATCATCCCCGGGTCGCTCTGCACCATGATCGTGTGCACGCCGCAGCGCGCGAAGATGCGGTCGTAGGCGCCGACGTGCTTGTCGTAGCTCTCCTGCAGGCCCTCGACGCTGGCGTCGAGGCTGTACGAGTCCTTCATGATGAACTCGCGCGTGCGCAGGATGCCGCTCTTGGGCCGCGCCTCGTCCCTCTCCTTGGTCTGGAAGTGGTACCAGAGCTGGGGCAGCTGCTTGTAGCTCTGCAGCTCGCGCGCGGCGAGCCAGGTGATGACCTCTTCGTGGGTCATGGCGAGGACCATCGGCGAGCCCTTGCGGTCGGTGAGGCGGAACATCTCGTCGCCGATCTCGTCGTAGCGGCCCGACTCCTGCCAGATCTCGGCCGGGTGCAGCACGGGCATGAGGAGCTCCTGGCAGCCGATCGCGTCCATCTCCTCGCGGATGATCTGCTCGACCTTCTGCATGACGCGCCAGCCGGCCGGGAGGAAGACGTAGATGCCGGCCCCCAGCTGGCGGACGAGGCCGGCGCGCACCATCAGCTTGTGGCTGACGGCCTCGGCGCCGGCCGGGTCTTCTTTGACCGTCGGCAGGAGGAGACGTGAGGCTCGCATCGTCGCAGGGCTCCGGTGACTCGAATGGACAGGTGCGGATGTCGGCGGATGGACAGGGCCTCGGCGGCCGGGCTCGCCTGCGGCGAGCGGCGCGGCCGCCGAGGCCCCATCGTACCGGGCGGGCGCCGTGTGAGGCAACGCGGGACCCGGCACGGGACGAACGACTCGGCATGGGAGGAGGCGACGGCCGAAACCGGGACGAACCGGCGCCGGAACGCGACGAAGGAGCGAGAAGCTCGCTCCTTCGTCCGCCGCCGGCGCCGGGACTCTCAACCCCCGGATCACTTGTGTACGCAGCTCCGGCGAGCCTCTCAGGACTCACCGTCACGGGTACGTGGTCGAAGAGAGACTCTCCACCTCGCCGGCGACGCTCCAGCAGTATACCCCCGTTATCGGCACGTCAAGGGACGTTGAATCACATTGTCAACCCGTCCGTCGGGACGAATGCGGTGGGCCGCGGAGCAAGACGGCACGATATCGCGCCGTGTTCACGACAAGCAGCGTCGATACGTGGTTCAGTCTCGGGCGTGCGCGTACTTCGATGACAGCAGCCGGATCGCCCAGCTGCAGGTACGCCGGCTCGCGCTCCGGCTCGACTCTGAGTGAAGACGTTCAGGCCCGCCTCTCCGGGCGGGACGCGACCGTAGCGACCGTACAGCGGATGTCGCGCGACGCTGGCATTCAGAAGGTGCCCGTACTGGTTCAGCGCCGCGACCCGATTCGACGTGATCGGGTCGGCTCTGCAGGTGTCGCCGAAGGTCAGACGGGGTTGAGCGTACACGTCGTGGCCCTGAGGGACAAATCCGGGCCACAGCGCGTCGACGACCGCTACCGGCAAGGTACCGAGGCAGCTGGAACTCGTCGAGATCGAGGTCGAGGATGCCGCTTCCCTTCGTCGCGGGGCGCGATGCTAGCAGCGCGGGGGCGACGAGCGAAGGGTGACGGGGGCGCAGGACGGTTGACGCTCACGACGAAAGCTGCCGCCGAGCGGGCGAGGATTTCGGCCGACGCGGACGCATCGACGCCAGGCCCCAGAACGCGACGAAGGAGCGAGAAGCTCGCTCCTTCGTCCGCCGCCGGCGCCGGGACTCTCAACCCCCGGATCACTTGTGTACGCAGCTCCGGCGCGCCCTCAGGGAGCACCATCGCGGGTACGTGGTCGAGGAGAGGCTCTCCACCTCGCCGGCGACGTCTTCGGCAGTATACCCGAGCCTTCGGCACGTCAAGGCACCGGCTTGACTGCTCATGGTTGACAATGCGGCACTCTGCGCAAGGTTGCGCGCACCCGCGGCGTTGACACGAGCATCATCGTCGCCACGTAGTTGCGTTTGTGCCGCCCCAGAACTCGCGGTCGCAAGCCGCACGCCGATCTGAACGAACGCCGGCTCCCTCCGCACCTCGACGCGACTGAAGACGTCGAGCCCCGCCTCGTCGCCGGACACCCGGTCGTACCGCGCGTACGTCCCCGCCTCCGCGAAGCATGACTCGAGCAGGTGACCGTACTGGTTGAACGCCGCCACTCGATTGACGTAGTCAGGCCGACTCTGCAGGTGTCGTCGCAGGTACACGGGATTGACGTACACGTCGTGATCCTGTGGGACGAACCCCGGCCACAGGGTCTGTACCACGGCGACCGGGATCTGCCCGACAAGCTGAAACTGATCGAGATCCAGATCAAGCACCCGCTCCTCCTGCATCGGAGCGGGACGCTAGCACCGGGCCGGAGACCGACGAAGGGAGACATTGGCACCTGACAGTTGACGCTTGCCGTGGCAGATGGAAACCGCAAACGTCAACCCTGTCGACGGCCTTCAGCCCCTGTCATCGAGCGCCGGAACGCGCCATGATGGGTGACGTCATGGCTACCGAGTTCTCACGAGAGACCCTCGTCGCGCTCGCGAGACTCCGTGACCCGACTGACGCCACACTGACGACCGCCGAGATGTGGCGCGAGCTCGGCTGGGCCGGCGACGAGCAGGCCGGCGTCTCATTCGGCGACCGCACCTAGCCTTGCCTCTCATGAGGTCCTGCGTTGCGTGCGCGGGCCCCTCTCCGGCGCCACACGCGGCGACACAGCCCCAAGCGGCGACGCCGTGCGTCGTGACGCCCTCCCCGTGCTCAAGAAGCCGCTCCGCGGGTAGGACCCGGACCACACGACGCAAAGGCAGGTGGCCACCATGGCCTCTCGGTCGACAGCCCGCACCATCGACGACTACATCGACAGCGCCCCGCCGGCGACACAGGGCGCCCTCAGAGAGCTGCGCAAGCTCATCAAGGGGGAGGCTCCGGAGGCGACGGAGCGGATCAGCTACGCGGTGCCGACCTTCGCGCTGCGCGGGCCGCTCGTGCACTTCGCCGGTTACGAGGGCCACATCGGCTTCTACCCGGGCCCGAGCGGGGTCGCGGCCTTCAAGGATGAGCTGAAGCCCTACAAGACCGGCAGGGGCTCGATCCAGCTGCCGCTCGGCGAGCCCCTCCCCACCGACCTTCTGCGGCGGATCGTCGCCTTCAGGGTCGAGGAGAACACCGGCGACGGCCGCGGCCGAGACTGATCGGGCCACGGTCGCTCGGCCGGCGGGCGGTCAGCGACGCGACCGGGCGGCGGCGGCGAAGGCGTCAAGAGCCGGCGGCGCGACCGCACGGCCGGTCGCGGCTCAGATGAAGCCGATCTCGCGCGTCGCCGCGGCCGCCCTCAGATGAAGCCGATCTCGCGCGTCGCCGCGGCGAAGACGAAGCAGCGCTCGTTGTTCGAGTACGGGTCGGCCGGCACGATGAAGAAGCCCGGCCGCCCCGGCTGATACCCCGCGGTGGTGCCGACGAGCAGCTCGCCGTCGTTGAAGACCACTTTGATGCGACGCCCCGCCTGGGGGTGGGCCGGGTCGAACTCGTTGACCTTGGGGCGGCCCGGATCGCCGGCGTAGTCCTTGACGAAGAAGACCGCCTTGAGCTCGCGCGTGAGGATCTCGATCGGGAGCGCATCGGGCGGAGCCCCGGCGAGGGTCAGGTGAAAGCGGTCCTTGGCCGGCAGGAAGTCGGCCGTCGTCCCCTTGACCACACGTCCGTCGGCGTACCGCACCACGACCTTGTTGTTCACGCGCCCTCCCGCGCACGGCTTGGTAGTGATCGTGGAGTCTATATCGGGACGCCCGTCTGAAGACACGAGCGGGACGCGCGGACGAGCCTGCGCGGATCGCGTGGGTCGCAGCCTGCGCAGATCGTGTGCGTCGCAGCGTGCGGGGCGGGAGCCCCGGCCGACCGGCCTCCTACCCCTTGATGACGCCCTTGGCGGCGTCGGCGAAGGTCTCTGTCGCCGTGCGACGCCGCTGGCCGTCACCGTCACCGGCGTACGACGTGGAGTAGTAGTACGGCTGGTAGTACGAGCCGTGCACGCGGCCGCTCTCCGTGCGCACCACGACGCCCAGCAGGGCGCAGGGCAGGCGGCGCATCTGGTCGGCGGCGGACTCGAGCTGCGGCCGGCGCAGCACGCCGAGGTCGACGAGGTAGATGAGGCCGTCGGCCGTGGCGGCGATCGTCGCCGTGTCGCCGACGGCCAGCATCGCCGGCGAGTCGATGAGCACGACGTCGGCCTTCTCCTCGAGCGTGTCGAGCATGGCCTGGAAGCGCCGCGAGGCGACGATCTCGCCCGGGTTGGGCGGGATCGGACCGGCGGGCAGCACGTAGAAGCGCGACATCGTGTCGGTGCCGCGCGCCCAGGCGGTGAAGTCGTGCGCGCCCTTGTCGCTCTGCGGCACGAGCTCGACCGCGCGGAGCGCGTCGGGCAGCTTGGTCGCCCCGGTCGCGACGGTGCTGACGCCGACCTGGTTGTCGACGCCGAAGAACTTGTGCTGGCGCGGGCGCCGCAGGTCGCCGTCGACGAGCACGACCTTCTTGCCGGCGAGGGCCATGGCGACGGCCAGGTTGGCGGCGGCCACGCTCTTGCCCTCGCCCTGCAGGGCGCTGGTCATGACGATCGAGCGGATGCCCTTGTCGGCGACCATGAAGTCGATGTTGGTGCGCACCACGCGGAAGGCCTCGGCGACGTAGCCGTCGGGGTGATGGAGGGTGACGACGACGCTCTCGTCGAGCAGCTTGCGGCGGATGCGCGGCAGGCGCCCGAGGATCGGCTGGCGCACGACGGCGGCGATCTCGTCGGTGCGCCGCAGGCGGGTGTCGAACTGCTCGAGCAGGAAGGCGAGGCCGATGCCGGCGAAGAGGCCGACGGCGAGACCGAGCACGCCGGCGCGCAGCGGCTGCGGCTCGATGGGCTCCGTCGGCACCGTCGCCGGGACCAACATGCCGGAAGTTGCCGGTGACCGTGGACGAGGCTATCTCGAGGTCGCTGCAGGCGCTGCTGCAGGACGAGGTAGTCGGCCGACTCCTTGGCGGCGCCCTCGTACTGCGCGAGCTTGGCCTCGATCACCTCGACGGCGTCGGTGATCTGGGCCTTCAGCTTCTGCCTCCGCGAGGTCGACGAAGGCGTCGGCGTAGGCGTTGGCCGCAGCCGCGGCAAGCTCGGGGCTCTCGCTCTCGGCGATGATCGAGACGACGTTGTTGGTGTAGGCGTCGGTGCCGGTCTCGGGCACCTCGGCGGTGACCGTGACGGGCGCGCTCTCGTCGCTCGTGAGGTCGACCGTGAAGCCCTCCTCGGCGAGCAGCTCGGCGGCGGCGCTCGCGCATCTCGCGGCTCTGGATCACGGCCCCGACCGACTGCAGCTCGGCGGCGCGGTCGTAGACGCTGTTGTAGCTCGAGCCGCCGGTGAGCGGATTGGCCATGTCGATGGACTGCTCGTAGATGAGGTCGGTCTGCGCCTGGTAGACCTCGGGCTGACGGGCGCTGAAGAAGTAGGCGGCGCCGGTCGCGACGATGACGACGAGGAGGATGATCCACTTGCGCCGCCAGACGACGGCGAGGTAGTCGCGGAGGGTGAGGCCCTCCTCCTCGGGGGCGCAGCCGCCCGGAGGCGGCCCGTAGCCGCGCCCGGCGGCGGCCCGTAGCCGCCGCCCTGCGGCGGGCCGTATGCCGCGAGTCGCGAGCCGTTGCCAGGTTGTCAGACGGTGCTCATGCGGTGGTGGTCCTCTCGCGATGGGAGTGCACCCTGCGGGGATGCGCGTGCAGTCTACCGGATTCGCGAAGCGGGCGGCGCACCTGCACGCGCCCCCGTCGCGGGGCGACGGCACGCCACGTAGCGCGACGAGCGACCGTGGTGCGCGACGACCCGTCTGGTGGCGTGACGAGAACAGCGGTTCATCGCGGCTCGTTGTACGGCGGCCAGTCGTAGGGCCGCTCGAAGAAGCCCGGCGGGCAGTCGAGCTCGGCGACCTGCTTGACCACGGCGCCGGGTTGCCGGCGACGACCGTGCCGGGCGGCACGTCGTCGACCACCACCGAGCCGGCGCCCACCAGCGCGTTCTCGCCGATCTCGACGCCCGGCAGGATGGTGCGTTGGCGCCGATGCGCGCCAGGCGGCGCACGACGGCGCCGCCCTTGCACTCCTTGTAGCGCGGGCAGTTCATGGGGTGCGGGTCGTCGGTGAAGACGACGTTGGGGCCGACGAAGACGTCGTCCTCGATGGTGACCATCTCGAGGAAGCAGCCGCGAGTGGATGCGCACCCGGTCGCCGATGCGGTTGCCGAACTCGAGCACGGCGTTGGTGCCCACGCGAGACGTCGTCGCCGAGGACGTTGTCCTCGCGGATGCGAGGCGCCCTGGCCGGTCTGCAGGCGGTCGCCGATGACGCTGCCGGCGTAGATGGTGGTGAAGGGGCGGACGACGGCGCCGGCGCCGATGGCGAGCGGCAGCTCGCCCTCGGCGGCGCCCCGCGGCGGCCTTGCCGACGATGCAGGGCGACTGCAGGTCGCAGCCGGCGCCGAGCGTGACGTTCGGCGGCGACGTGCACGCCGGCCGGCCAGACGCGGCTCGGCGCCGCTCACGGCGCTCAGCCGCGCTCGGCGCTCGCTGGTCGATGGGCTGCCTCGCAGCCGCCGTGGCGCAGCGAGCGCTCGGCCGCCTCCAGCGACGCGACCACGCGCAGGCCGGCCGCGCCGTCGGTGATGGGCCGGTCGCCGCGTCTCGCACGCACTCGAGGAAGTGCTCGGCCTCGACGAAGAGCGGCTCGGTGCCGTCGATCTTGGGCGACGACGATGTCGCCGGTGCGGTAGCGAGAGCTGGAACTCGCCGAAGTCCTCGGGGTCGCTGGAAGTCGCACGCCGTGGTCGAAGATCTTGACCTTCTCGACGCTCTCGGTGTCGTCGTAGACGAGCATCTTCTTGCTGCCGACGACGATCGTGCGGCGCAGCTTGACCGGCGAGAGCCACGCGACCTGCACCTCGGCCACGACGCCGCTGGGGAAGCGCAGGTTGATGAAGGCCACGTCGGGGATGCCGGGGTTGATGCAGGCGCGGCCGAGCGACCGAGACGCTGCTGCGGCGGCCTCGCCCAGCCAGTAGTGGAGGATGCGAGAGGTCGTGCGGGGCGAGGTCCCAGACGACGCTGACGTCCTTCTGGTGCAGGCCCAGGTTCACGCGGCTGGAGGTGACGAAGTAGATGTCGCCCAGCTCGCCGGAGTCGATGATCTCCTTGACCTTGCGCACCGGCGGGCTGAAGACGAAGGTGTGGCCGACCATGAGCGTGAGGCCGCGGCTCGTCGGCCAGCTCGACCAGCTCGCGCGCCTCGGCCGGTGTCTGCCGGTCATCGGCTTCTCGACGAAGACGTGCTTGCCGGCCTCGAGCGCCGCCTTGGCGAGCGCGAAGTGCGTGCGAGATGGGCGTGGCGATGAGCACGGCGTCGACCTCGGGGTCGCCGAGCACGTCGTCGTAGTCGGTGGTGCCGGCGACGGCCGGGTAGCGGCGTCTGCGCCTTGCTCGAGCGCCTCGGGCCGCGTGTCGCAGACCCACTTGACCCCGGCCCCCGGCAGCTCCATGTAGTTGCGCAGCAGGTTGGGGCCCCAGTAGCCGTAGCCGACGAGGCGACGGACGCGGACGTCGCCGGCGTCCGCGACGCCGGTGCACTCGACGGGCTCCTCTCGCCGTCGGCGCTCACGCGGCGCCGCGCGCCGATGAGCACGACGGGGACGGTGCGCAGGCAGATGCTGACGTCGGTGAGCAGCGACTGGTTGTACGCCGTACATGACGTCCTGGAAGACCATCTCGTCGAAGCCGACGCGGCGGCGCCCGGCGACCTGCCAGAGGCCGGAGACGCCGGGCGTCGACCTCGAGGCGCCGGCGGTGCCAGTCGCTTGTAGGCCTCGACCTCGTACTCGAGGGCGGGCCGCGGCCCGACCATGCTCATGTCGCCGCGCAGGACGTTCCAGAACTGCGGCAGCTCGTCGAGCGAGTACTTGCGCAGGAAGCGGCCGACGCGCGTGACGCGCGTCGTCGTCGGCGAGCTTGTAGACCGCGGCGGCCGTACTCGTCGGTGCGCTCGTCGGCGCCTCGGCGTCGCCCGTCTGATGAGGCGCCCGACGTACTCGCGGTGCTCGCCGGCGTCGTTGCCGACGGTCATCGAGCGGAACTTGAGGAAGCTCGAAGGGCTGGCCGCGCAGGCCGACGCGCGTCTGGCGGAAGAAGACGGGGCCGCGGCGAGTCGAGCTTGACGAGCGAGGGCGATGACGGCGAAGACCGGCGAGAGCAGGACGAGCGCGGCGGCGGCGGCGACGACGTCGAAGGCGCGCTTGAGCGGCGCGACGGCCGCGCCGCGGCTCGGGGTCGTGGCGCACGCGCATCACGGGCAGCTCGAAGAGCCGGATGAGCAGGCGCGTCGCGTCGAGCGGGCTCGAGCGAGGCGGCCCGACGACGTAGACCTCGGCGCCGCGCTCGCGCGCCGCGTCGATGAGGTCGAAGGTCGCCTTGTGGCCGACGCGACGCCGCGTCGATGAACACCTGGCGCGGCGCCGGCTCGGCGCTCGGCGAGCGCGCGCAGCAGCGCCGGGCTCGGCGTCGTAGCCGTTGCGCGCGCGTGTCGCGCGGCTCGAGCAGCGTCACCCGGGCGTAGCCGCGCAGCTCCTTGAGGCGGCTGACGAGCACGCCGCTCTCGAGCGAGCGCCCGATGACGACCGTGGCGCGCCCGCCTGCGCGCGGCGCGCCGGTACAGCCGGTCGAGCAGCGCCGATGCGCACGAGCGCGGCGAGGACGAAGACGAGGGCGAACGTGGTGAAGACGATGAAGCGCGAGTCGGTGACGACGGGCTCGCGCAGGAAGAAGGTCGACGATGGCGCCGATCACGAGGGCGACGACGACGCCCTTGAAGAGCGTCGTCAGGTGCAGCGGCCGCGAGACGTAGACCTCGAACTTGTAGAGGCCGACGGCGGCGAACGTGAGCAGGGTGACGGCGAGGGCGAGGAGCGAGGTCAGGAGCACGATGCGGCCGGAGGCTCCAGGCGGTGTCGCGCCAGAGGCCGTGGAGCTCGAAGGCGAGCGCGAGGCTCGCGGCGATCGCGACGAGGTCGCCGGCGACGGTGAGCGCGACGAGCCGGCAGCGCTCGTTCACGTGTGTGGCCCCTTCTCGTCATCGTCC
>CAWBRS010000011.1:0-26007 GCA_963791345.1 uncultured Thermoleophilia bacterium
CGCGCCGGCCGTGGCGACGGTCTGCGAGATCAGGTCCTGCTCGACGCTCCTTCTCGAACTGCCGGGTCCTCCTCGGCCACCGCGTCGTCGGCGAGCCCCTCCGTGCGGACCGCGTGGCCGATGAGCACGTCGATCATGAGCGCCGCCAGCGTGAGATTCAGGCCGAAGAGCACGACGGCGAGCCGTTCTCCCGCGTCACCCAGGTGGGTCGCCATCAGGCTCGTGCTGAACGGCAGCAGGGACACGAAGAGGAGGAACAGGAGGTTCAGGCGCAGGAAGGCCGCGTCGGTGGCCTTGATGAGGCGCGTGAGGTCGTTGTGCGCGACCCAGGAACCGCCGATGAAGGCGAAGCTCACGAAGTAGCCGAGGTACGCGGGCCACTCGCTGGTCAAGGCGGCGGCGAGCGGCTCCTCCGGAGCCGGCACGTGCAGTTCGAGGACGAGGAGGGTGATCGCGATCGCGAACACGCCGTCCGAGAACGCCTCGAGGCGGTTCGTGGACAGCAGGCGCCCGTCGGGAGTCGAAGGCGCCTGCCGGCGGCGCCGGCCCGGAGGTGCTCGTCATGTCGGCCTGGTCGCTCATGATGGTCCCGTGTTCTACGGACGTCGCGTCGCGCCTTCAGGCTGCCGGCGACACCCTCACGCCCGGTCGGCCCGCTCCACGCGGTCCACCGGCGCCGCACCCGTGGCGCGGCCCACCGGAGACAGACCGGCCGCCGTGTTGATGAGGGCCAGGTGCGAGAACGCCTGCGGGAAGTTGCCGAGCATGCGGCCGTCCCGGGTCGTACTCCTCGGCCAGCAGGCCGAGGTCGTTGCGCAGGCCGAGCAGCCGCTCGAACAGCGCCTGCGGCCTCGTCGCTCCGGCCGGCGAGCGCGTAGTTGTCGGCCAGCCAGAAGGAGCAGGCGAGGAAGGCGCCCTCGTCGCCGGCAGCCCGTCGACGTGCCGCGCTCGGTGCCGTAGCGACGCACGAAGCCGTCCGACGATCAGCTCCTGCTCGATCGCCTCGACCGTGCCGACGACCCGCGGGTCGTCCGCCGGGCAGGAAGCCGACGATGCGGCATGAGCAGCACGCTGGCGTCGAGCGTGTCCGACGCCGTAGTACTGGGTGAAGGCGCCGCCTCGGCGTTGAAGCCGCGCTCGCAGACCTCGGCGTGGATCTCGTCGCGCAGCGCGCGCCAGCGGTCGACCGGGTCCGGCGCGCCGACCCGCTCGAGCTCGTCGATGCGCACGGCGCGATCGAAGGCCACCCAGGCCATGACCTTCGAGTGGGTGAAGTGCCGGCGGCCGCCGCGCACCTCCCAGATGCCGTCGTCGGGTCGCTCCAGCCTGTCTCGAGGCACGTCGATCACGGACCACGCAGGTCGCCAGCCGACTCCGAGTGCGCTCGGCAGGCCCGCCGTCCGCCGCGTCTGAGAGATCGCGTCCAGCACCTCGCCGTAGACGTCGAGCTGGAACTGGTCGGAGGCGGCGTTGCCGACGCGCACCGGCCGCGAACCCTCGTAGCCCGGCAGCCAGGGTCGAGCTCGAACTCCGTCGAGGCGCCGCTCGCCGGCGATGCCGTACATGATCTGCAGGTCGGCCGGGGTCGCCGGCCGACGCGCGCGAGCAGCCAGTCGCGGAACGCGCGCGCCTCGTCGGTGTAGCCGCGCGCTCGAGCAGCGCCGCAGCGTCAGGCTGGCGTCGCGCAGCCAGCAGTAGCGGTAGTCCCAGTTGCGCACGCCCGCCGATCTCCTCGGGCAGCGAGGTCGTGGGCGCCGCGACGATGGCGCCGGTGGGCGCGTAGGTCAGCGCCTTGAGCGTGATGAGCGAGACGCACCACGTCTCGCCGCGGCCCTGGTAGGTGCAGCGTGCCGCCCACTCCCGCCACCACGACCTCGTGTCGGCCAGCGCCTACTCGGCGTCGAGCCGCCGGCGGCTCCTCGTGCGACGGGAACCAGGTGAGCACGAACGGGATGCGATCGCCTTCGTCTGACGCACAAGCGTCGGACGACGCGTCGGCCCGTCGTCGCTCGAGGAGCTGGACCGGGGCGCAGAGCCAGGGCGTCCGGACCGGCGAGCAACGCGAGCCCCTCGCGCGTCGGTCGAACCAGGGGGGGGTGGCGCCGTAGCCGAAGCGGACGTCGACGAGCCGTCATCTCCAGCGGGACCTGCCCGGAGACCCTTCGACGATGCGAACGATGCGGCGAGCCGTGCACGCGCGGCATGAAGTCGATGACGCGGACGCTGCCCCCGGCCGTCTCGAGGAGCGTCTCGAGAGTCGAGGTATCGGCTCGATAGCGGCGGGCGCTGCGGCGTATCCGGCCCGCGCGGCGCGAGCAGCCAGCGGCCGTGCTCCGGCCGCGCCGAGCAGCGCGGCGAAGCAGGCGCCCGAGTCGAACCGCGGCGCGCAGAACCAGTCGATCGACCCGCTGCGCGACGACCAGGGCGCCGGTGCTGGTGTCCCCGATCATCCCGTAGTCCTCGATCTGCGGGCCATCAGTCCCTCCTCGCTCGTCCGGGCGTCACGCCCGAACCGTGGCATCGCATGGTGTCGGTCTCCGTCACAGCGTCGCGAAGATCTCGTGCGAGAGCATGCCGCCGGCGACGGTCCGGGCAGAGAAGCCGTTCTGAACGAGGCACCGCGTCGCGGAGTAGGCGCGCTGGCCAGACCTGCAGATGACGAGGATCTCGCGGTCGCCGAGGCACCTCGTCCAGGCGACTGCGGAGGTCATTGGCCGAGGGGATGTTCACGACTCCGGGACGCTTCGAGCGGCGAGCTCGCCGGATCGCGCACGTCGAGGAGGTAGCCATCGCCCAGGGCGGCCGGTTCGTCCCAGTGGGTGATCGGCATGTCGCCGCGGAGCACGCCGGCGCCGACCATGCCGGCGAAGTTGACCGGGTCCTTCGCGCTGCCGAAGGGGGCGCGTAGCAGAGCTGCACTCCTCAGGTCGTAGACGGTGGCGCCGAGCTGGATCGCGATCGCGATGTCGTCGATCCGCTTGTCGACCCGTCCTGCCGACGGCCTGCGCGCCGAGGAGTCGCCCGTCGGAGCTGCGGAAGAGGACCTTGATGGCGAGCAGGGTGGCCCCGGGGTAGTACCCGGCGTGGGAGTTCGGGTAGAGGTAGATCTTCTCGTAGTCCTCGTCGCCGAGGCGCCGGAGCGTCTTCTCGTTCACACCGGTCCAGGCGACCGCGCCCCCGAAGGCGCCGAGGATCGCGGTGCCCTGCGTGCCGCGGAACCGCGAGTCGCGCCCGGCGATCACGTCGGCCACGATCCGACCCTGCCGGTTCGCCGGCCCCGCCAGCGCGACCAGACAGTCCTCGCCGGTCATGCAGTCCGTCTTCTCGACTGCGTCGCCGACGGCGAAGACGTCCGGGTCGCTCGTACGCATCTGGTCGTCCACGAGGATCCCGCCCCGGCCGCCGATCGCGAGGCCGGCGCTCCGCGCGAGGGCGGTCTCCGGGCGCACGCCGATGCCGAGCACCACGATGTCCGCGGGCGGACCGCGGGCCGGACTTGGTGAGCACCTCGAGCGAGGCGCCGGCGGCCTGCTGGAACCCGACGCACGTCGTCGTCCAGCACGACCCGGACGCCGTTGCGTTCCAGGTGTCGCTCGACGTAGCGCGCCATCTCGGGATCCATGGGCGCCATCAGCTGCGGTCCGCGCTGGATCAGGGTCACCGACAGGCCGAGATGGACCAGGTTCTCCGCCATCTCGAGGCCGATGAAGCCGCCACCGACGACGACGGCGCGGCGCGCCGGTACGACCGTCTGGAATCCCGGTGTAGGTGTCCATGCCCGAGGCGTACGGGTCGTGTCCTTCGAGCCACTCCCGGATCGCCTTGACGTCGGGCACGGTCCGGACCCCGAAGATGCCGGGCAGGTCGATGCCCGGCAGGTCCGGCCGTACGGGGGCCGCGCCGGGGGACAGGACGAGCTTGTCGTAGGACTCGGTGGTCACCTCTCCGGTCGCGACGTTCCGCAGCTGGATGGTCTTCTCGCCGCCGCGATGCGACGGCCTCGCAAAGGGTGCGCACCTCGACGTCGAACTGCTCGCGAAAGGGCCGCGGTCCGCCAGGACGAGCCCGACTGGGGCGGATCACGCCCCCATGAAGTACGGGAGGCCGCAGTTCGCGTAGGAGATGAACGGCCCACGCTCCACGACCAGGATCTCGGCCCGCTCGTCCAGGCGTCGCAGTCGGGCTGCACACGATGCGCCGCCGGCGACGCCACCAACGATGATCACCTTCATTGTCTGCCTCCTTCGTGAGGGCGGTCCTCAGGCTCGCGTGTCGGCGGCTCCCGAACGGAGTTGCGCCATGTGAAGAGCGCACTGCCCGGCGCTCGCCGGACCGGAGCGCCGGTCATCGTGGAGAAGCGTCGAGACCGTCGTGCAGGACTCCGGCGCCCGCCGGATCGTGGTCTGCCGCCGCCGGCCCGCGGCGTGGGTCGTCACGGGCAGAGTAGCCGGGATCGGGAGGCTGTGACCTCGGGATACTACGGGGCCGGTCGCGGAAAAAGTACGAGACACGAGACCTGCGAGGCCCGAGCCCTGCCGACAGGTTCTGCGCACGGACGCCAGCAGGTCCTGCGGGGTCAGACAGGCGGCCCCAGTAGTTCTCCAGCGACAGGCTCGTACTTTCCCGAGGTCACAGCCCTCGGCATCCCGGATAGTCTCCGGTGGGTGCCCTGCGGCGGCACGCACCGCGCATGGTGTGCCCCCATGGCGCCGAGCCCCACGCTTCGGGGCGAAACGAGGGCCGGTACGCCGCCGACGCCGGCAAGCCGCCAACGCCGGCAAGCTGGGCGCATCGTCGCCGAAGGGAATGCAGGTGTAGCACTCCTCCCGGCCGTGCCGTGCCGCGCCACCTCACAGGAGGGACAGTGTGAGTCCAGCTCACCGGACAGACTTCGAGATCGCCGTGCTGCCGACCGCCGAAGCCGGCGAAGGACCGCGGTGGGACGCTGCCTCGGCCACGCTGCTCTGGGTCGACATCCCGGCGAAGGTCGTCCACCGCTACGATCCCGCGACCGGGACGGACACGACGCGGCAGGTCGCCGACGTCGTCAGCCTCGCCCTGCCGCGGCGGCAGGGGGGCGTCGTCGTGGGGCTGCCCGACGGCCTGCACCTCCTCGGCGACCGGCGCTCGCGCAGGTTTGTCGCGATCGAGCCCGAGCGGACCGACACGCGCACGAACGACGGCGCCTGCGACCGGGCGGGGAGGTTGTGGGTCGGCACCATGGCGCTCGACGAGCGCTCGCCGGTGGCCGCGCTCTATCGGGTCGACCCGGACCTGAGCGTGACCACCGTCCTCACCGGGACGACGATCTCGAACGGGCTCGGCTGGAGCCCCTCGGGGCGCCGGTTCTACTTCATCGACAGTCCCACCCGCCGCGTCGACGTCTTCGACCTCGATCCGGCGACGGGGGCCCTCGAGGACCGCCGGCCCTTTCGCCGCCGTAGAGGTCGCGGGCGCCGTCCCCGACGGCCTCGCCGTCGACGCCGAGGGCGGAGTCTGGGTCGCCTTGCACGGCGGCTGGGGGTCCTAATCGCTACACGCCCGACGGCGAGCTCGCCGCCGAGGTACGACTGCCCGTGGCCAAGGTCACGAGCTGCTGTTTCGGTGGAGCGGAGCTACGGGATCTGTACGTGACGACGCGGCGCGAGGGCCTCAGCCCCGCTCAGGCGGTCGAACAACCGCTCGCCGGCGCTCTGCTGCGCCTGGACCCAGGCGTCGCCGGCCTCCCCACCCACGCGTTCGCCGGCTGAGCGCAGAAAGGCAGGATGAAGATGAGACTCGAAGGCAAGGCAGCACTCGTGACCGGGAGCTCGAGCGGGATCGGGCAGGCCATCGCCCTGCGCTTCGCGCGCGAAGGCGCCGACGTCGCCGTGCACTACCACCACGGCGGCGACAACGCACGCCGGGTCGCGGCCGAGATCGCCGCGATGGGGCGGACCTCGGTCGCTCTCGGCGCCAACGTCGGCGAGGCGGCGGAGGCCGAGCGCCTCGTGCGCGAAGCCCACGAGGCGCTCGGCCGCCTCGACATCCTCGTGAACAACGCCGGGGTCGAGATCCGCGAGCCGTTCCTCGAGGTGAGCGAGGCGCACTACGACCTGGTGCTCGGGGTCAACCTCAAGGGCGCGTTCTTCGCCGCGCAGGCCGCCGCCAAGCTCATGATCGACGCCGGCGGCGGCGGTCGCATCGTCAACGTGTCCTCGATCCACGAGGACGTCCCCTTCCTGCACTACAGCACCTACACCGCCTCCAAGGGCGGCATGCGCACGTTCGCCGCACCGTCTGCCAGGAGCTCGCGGGGCACGGCATCACCGTCAACGACATCGCTCCGGGTGCCATCGCGACGCCGATCAACAAGCGCACCCTGGGCGACGGCGAGCTGTTGCACCAGCTGCAGGCGGTGATCCCGGCCGGCCGTCTCGGTGAGCCCGACGAGGTCGCCCTCGGTCGCCGTCTTCCTCGCCTCGGGCGAGTCGGCCTACGTCACCGGCAGCACCTACTACGTGGACGGCGGCATGTCCCAGTGGAACAAGGGTCTCTAGGAGGAGATGAGCAGCATGACCGCACGAGTGCAGGAACTTCTCGAGGCACTGGCGGCGCGGTCGCGCGAGCGGCCGCTGCCGGCCGCCGTCAACGGTGTCCTCCGTCTGGACGTCGAGGACGCCGGGCGTACCGAACAGTGGTACCTCACCATCCGCAAGGGCGCCGTGACCGCGACCAGCGAGGGCGGCGAGGGCGGCGAACCCGACTGTGTCCTGCGCGCCGACGCCGCCACCTTCGCCGCCGTACTGAGCGGCGAGACGAACATGATGGCCGCGCTGCTGCGCGGCGCCGTCGAGGCCGAGGGCCGGGTGCTGCTGCTGGTCGTCCTCCAGCGGCTCACGCCTGGCGCGACCGTGGGCGCCGTTGTACCCACTGCCGGCTACGCGAGGAGGCAGTCGTGAGCGACGAGGTGAAGATCCTCGACGGCAACACGTTCGTCGTGAGTGACGCCAGCGGCGATGTCGAGGCGTCGTCGACCGACCCGACCGGGTCCGTTCTCCTTCGACACGCGCTTCCTCTCGAAGTGGGTGCTGACCGTGAACGGCGAGCGCCTCGAACTCGCTGTCGGTGGACGACCTGCAGTACTTCGAGGCGCGGTTCTGCCGGGGTCGGCGACGGTGTACGTCGACGCCAAGCTGTCGGTGATCCGCGAGAGGGCCGTGGGCGGCGGCTTCCACGAGGAGCTCACGGTGATGAATCACGGCGAGGAAGCCGTCGACCTGGAGGTGCGCGTCGAGGCGGCCTCCGACTTCGCCGATCTCTTCGAGGTGAAGGACGCGCTCGAGAAGAAGGGCGAGTACTTCACCCGCGTCGAGGACGGCAAGCTGGTCCTCGGCTACCGCCGCGAGACCTTCGTGCGCGAGACCTGGATCTCGGCGTCCGAATCGTGCGCGATCGACGAGTGCGGCCTGACGTTCGCCGTGCACGTCGAGCCCCACGGACAGTGGACGACCGATCTGGACGTGGCCCTCGGGCGCGGCGTACGGGGTACGAGCGCGGAGCGTCCGAAGTACGGTCGCACGGCCAAGAAGGCCCGCCCCAACATGGAGCTCAGCCTCGAACGATGGCTCGACGAGGCCCCGCGTCTGGACTGCGACTGGGACCCGCTCAAGCAGACCTACCGGCGCAGCCTCGTCGACCTCGCGGCCCTGCGCTTCTCGCCGGTGGCGCTGCCCGGCCACTACCTGCCCGCCGCGGGGTTGCCGTGGTTCATGACGATGTTCGGCCGCGACAGCATCTTCACCAGCCTGCAGGCGCTGCCGTTCGCGCCCGATCTCGCGCGCACGACGCTGGCCGCCCTGGGGATCTGGCAGGGGTCGCGCTGCGACGACTTCCGCGACGAGGACCCGGGCCGGATCCTGCACGAGCTGCGCTTCGGCGAGATGACCGCGTTCGAGGAGCGCCCGCACTCGCCCTACTACGGCTCGGTCGACGCGACGCCGCTCTACGTCGTGCTCCTCGACGAGTACGAGCGCTGGACCGGCGACACCAAGCTGGTGCGCACCTTCGAGGGGGTGGCGAGGGCCGCCCTCGCGTGGATCGACGACTACGCCGACCTGCAGCACAACGGCTACGTCGCCTATGAGCGGCGCAACGAGACGACGGGGCTCGAGAACCAGTGCTGGAAGGACTCGTGGGACTCGATCTCGTACCGCGACGGGCGGCTTCCCGGGTTCCCGCGCGCGACCTGCGAACTCCAGGGGTACGCCTACGACGCCAAGATGCGCGGCGCCCGTCTGGCGCGCGAGGTGTGGCGCGACCCCGCCTACGCCGAACGGCTCGAGAAGGAGGCGGCGGCGCTCAAGCGGCGCTTCAACCGCGACTTCTGGGTCGCCGACGGCCAGTACTACGCCCTGGCCCTGGACGCGGACGGCAGCCAGGTCGACGCCCTGGCCTCGAACATCGGTCACCTGCTGTGGAGCGGCATCGTCGACAAGTCCAAGGCGAAGGCCGTCGCCCGGCACCTCATGTCGCCGGCGATGTTCAGCGGGTGGGGTGTGCGGACGCTCGCCGAGGGGCAGGGGCGCTACAACCCGATCGGCTATCACGTCGGTACGGTCTGGCCGTTCGACTGTTCGTTCATCGCCTGGGGCTTGAGGCGGTACGGCTTCAAGGAGGAGGCGGCGCGCATCGCCGCCGGCATCCTCGACGCGGCCCAGTGCTTCGACGGCTGCCTGCCCGAGGCGTTCGGCGGTTACGCGCGCGAGTTCACCAAGTACCCGGTGCAGTACCCGACGGCGTGCAGCCCGCAGGCCTGGTCGACGGGGACTCCGCTGCTGCTCTTGCGGACGATGCTCGGTCTCGAGCCGAGCGGTGAGCACCTCATCGTCGACCCGGTGCTGCCGAGCAGCATCGGCCGTCTGGAACTGCTCGACATCCCCGGGCGCTGGGGCAGGATGGACGCGTTCGGGCGCGGGCGTGTCGACGTCGAGAAGCGGCGGCGACCGCGTCCCTAGCTCGGCGTGCTGCGGCAGGACGGGTCGCAGCGCGGGGGTGCGAAGCGCCAAGCGGAGGCGAGGCGACGGGACGCGGGGCCTAGCGGATCCGGGCCAGCTTCGTCTCGCGACCGTCGGGGTCGGTGACGACCAGCCGTCCGTCATCGACCTCCAGCGTCCAGCGGCCGTCGTCGAGGTCGAGGCGCAGCTCCTGCCACAGCACCGACCAGGCGCCGACCTCGACCCGGGCGGCGAAGCGTCGGTCCCCGACCGTGCCGTCGACGGCGACATGGGTGGGCCCTCCGAAGAGCCCGCCGGAGTCGCCCGCGTACTCGACGCGCAGCCGAACCTGGGCGCCGCGCAGGCCCTCGCGGTCGCCGCCCGTCGCCTTCGACGACGCCCAGGTGCCCGTCAGCTCGTCGAGGCCCCAGTGCGACACGCTCGCGAAGAGCACGAGCAGCAGGGCCAGGACGACCAGCACGACGACGCCGAGGATGCAGCCGCAGCCCTTCATGGGCCCTCTCCCGGCGCGTCCTAGTCGGCCGTGCCGGAGCCGGCGGATCGGCTGCGCTGGCTGTCGGCTGCTCGACAGCGCGCGGCGCCGACTGCTCGACCGCGCTCACCGCCGATCGCTCGCCCGTGCCCGAGGTTGACCGGTCACCGCCGCCGTCGCCCTGCAGCGTCTCGCGCCAGTCCCCACAGCGCCCGGTGCAGCGCCTCGGCGCCGACGATCGTCTCGCCGGGGTACGGCAGGCCAACGGGGTGCAGCAGCGTCGCCCGCGTCTGCGGGCCGCCCATGCCGCCGTGGAAGCAGATCAGCTCCTCGAAGGCGCAGCCCTCGTCGAGCTGGGCGTCGTAGAAGCTGTTGACGAAGATGTCGGCGGCGTTGGGGAAGCCGTCGGTGCGCAGCAGATGGAGCGCCGCGGTGGGCGAGAACGGCGCCAGCGGGTCCTCGCCGTCGACGCGGTCGTCGCGCAGGTAGCGCGCGCCGCGGGGGCCGAGCACGACGGGGCCCTGCTCGGCCGAGCGCACCAGCACCCAGCCGACGTGCGGGTGGGAGGCGAGCGCGGGCAGCAGCTCCGGGTGTCGCTCGTCGATCTCCTCGCGCGTCAGCCGGCGGGGCTCCTCCATGAGGTAGATCAGGCCGAGGTTGCCGGAGCCGAGGACGACGACGTCCTCGCCGCTGACGTCGTTCTTCGCCCGCTCCTTGCCCTTGCGGCCGGTCGCCTCCTCGAAGGCCCGGCTGACGGCCGTGTCGTTCTCGTCGCCGGCGCGCAGGGGAGCGACCTCTCCATTCTGCAGCGAGCGGCGCACGAGCTCGTCGAGGCCGTAGCCGTTGCGCTGCTTGAAGGTCGCGCCCTGCGTCTGGCCGTGGTCGGAGAGCACGACGATCTCGTACGGCCGCGGGGCGTAGCGGCGGGCGCGGGCGATACGCCCGATCTGCTGGTCGATCTTCCGCAGCACCTCGAGGGTGTCGGCGCGCTCGAGGCCGGAGTGGTGCGCGACCTCGTCGTAGCCGGAGAAGGTCGCGTACACCGCCGGCCTGCCCCGCATCATGTCGGAGAGCACGCTGTGCACGACGAGGTCGCGCACCACGACGCTCACACCGCCGCGCAGGAAGGGGTAGGCGCCGCCGCGGTGCCCGCGCGGCTGCACGTCGCGCCGCGCCGCGCGCGCCGCTGCGGTCCACTCGAGGGCGACCTCCCAGAAGAAGAGCACGAGGGCGCGCATGACGTTGAAGCCGTTGGCCAGGTACGGCCGGTAGTCGGGGTTGGCCTTCTTCTCGGCCTCGAGCCGGCTGATGGTCAGGATCATGTGCTCGGCCTCGCCGGAGAGCAGGTTGCCGCGGCTCGCGCCGCCGTCGCGCAGCAGGCCCTGCCCGCTGCTGTGGCGGCGCTCGATCTCGGCGCAGTCGGGCGGGGCCGAGCAGGTCATGAGCGTCGCCGTCTCCTTCTCGACCCAGCGGAAGGCGGGGATGTCGTGGTTCGAGCCGAGGAGGATGCCGGCCTGCGAGGCGCCGGTCTGCGAGGAGAGGTCGGTCTCCCACTCGTCGAGCCGGTGGGTGCCCTCCTGGACCCAGCGCGCCAGCTCGGGCGCGCTGCCGTCGCGCATCGCCCGGCGGAGCACGGGGAGGGCGAGGCCGTCGATCTCGAGGTAGACGATGCCCGGGACATCGGTGACGGTGCGCTCGCCCGTGCGACGGGCGATGCGCTGCATCGACGCGGAGCGCGTAGGTGTCGTCGTCGTTGACGCCGAGGATGACCTCGAGGGCGATGCTCACGGCGGCGATGATCAGGCTGGCGAGGATCGCCGCGAGCACCGAGTCGACGTCGAAGGCGCTGTCGGAGACTTCGGCCGCGAGCAGCAGGACGACGGCGTCGCCGCCGATGGCGAGCAAGAAGCCCAGGGCGAGTGTGAACGGCAGTCGCAGCGACGCCACGACCGGCGGGATGAGGACGTTGAGGACGGCGATGAGGAGCGCCGCGAGGAGGGCGCCGCCCGGCCCTGCCACGTCGACGCCGGGCAGCAGCCCGGCGGCCACGTAGACGGCGATCGCGGCGACGACCAGCTTGACGACGATGTGCAGCGGCCGGACCCGCAGCGACACGCGCTCCGGCGGCATCTTCTCCGGCGGGGGTGCGACCGCGGGAGCCGTTCGTCGTGCCGTGTCGTTCATCGCTTCGCTCACTTCCCTGTCGCAGTGACCTGCCGTCGGACGAGTTTACACAGTCCGCGGTGAAGGAAGAACGCCTCGACGACCGAATGTGACCAACTGGTCACCGATAAGGAGGTACAGGTATGGAGAAGGGTCTCGGTTGGATCATGTTCGCGTGGTTGCTGCTCATCAGCGCCGGCGTCATGAACATCATCAAGGGCATCGCGGCACTCGATCAGACCGCTTTCTGGACCGACTACGGTTCCGTCATCTTCTACGGCGACCTGCGCACCTGGGGCTGGATCCTGCTCGTCTGGGGCGTCCTGCTGCTCCTCGCCGCCCTCGGCGTGTACCGTGGGGGCGAGCTCGGACGCTGGTTCGGCATCATCGCCGCCTCGGTCAACCTGTTCTTCCAGTTCATCTTCCTGCCCGCGTATCCGTTCTGGGCGCTGGTCATCATGGTCGTCGACGTGCTCGTCATCTACGGGCTGGCCGTGTACGGAGGCCAGACTCAGGAGGACTGAGCGACACTTGCCGCACGACCCTCCGTCGACCCAGACGGAGCGACGGGGCGCGAGGGGCGGTCACGCCCCTCGCGCCCCGTTCGTTCGAGACGCGTCCGCTCGCTCTCGCCGACGAGACCGTACGACGTTCTAAGTCAGTCGACGGCCTTCGGGACTCGCGCCACGACCAGACCGATGAGCGCGAACACGTAGAGGGTGATCACGAGGATCGACCAGATCGGATACACGGGCAGCCAGAAGAGCTCGGAGATGATCGCGACGGCGATGAAGACGACGCCGACCCACCTGCCCCAGCTCCGCCCGCCGAGCACCGCCAGGCCCCCGAACACGAGCAGGGCGCCGACGGCGATGAACCACCATGAGAGCGAGGTCAGATCGATGAAGTAGTACGCGTCGAACCCGCGGATGACCCACTCGTCGTTGAACAACCCGATGAAGCCCGAGAGCAACCTGAAGAAGCCCACCGTCACCATCAGGATGCCGCCGGCTGCAGCCCAGCCGACCCAACTGTCGTTACTCACTGCTCCTCCTCTGTTTGTCTACGGTTGCTTCGATCGCTTCGAACCGGTGTCCGGCGCGCTCGACGACCTTCGATCCGGGCGCCCGACGATCCCTCCGCCCGCCGGCGTCCTGCCTCGGTCAAGATCCGGCCCCTTTCGCATCGTGCTTCGCCGGTGATGCCACGACCTCCGGTGTGGCTCCCTCGCGGCCGCCGCCTCGCACGAGCTCGACGGCGGGCAGCAGGTCGGTCGCGATCGCCCGCTTGAGCACGAAGGCGTCGGCGCCGGCCTTCAGCGCCGCCCGGCGGACGCTCGGCTCGTCGTGGACGCTGAGGACGATGACCTTGAGCCCGGGTGAGCGATCCCGCAGCGCCCGCAGCCAGTCCAGGCTCTGGTCGTGGGCCAGGGAGAGGTCCACGATCGCCACGTCGGGGCGCAGCCGGCCCGCTCCCTCGAGCAGCGAATCCTCGTCGGCCACCATGACCACCGTGCCGAAGGCGGTCTCGAGCAACCCGCGCACGCCCTCCGTGAGGCCGTGGTGGCGGTCCGCCAGCAGCACGCAGCTGGGGGTCGTGTCGCTCATCGATTCCCGGCGCTCGCCGGGGTCATCGGAGATCGCCGGCGCAGCCCAGGCACACTTCCATGGGGCCGGTGCCGGCTCGGAGGCGAAGCATCTCCTCGCCGAGCATGACGGTCTCGCCGCAGTGGTCGCAGCTGCGCCACCCCCAGTGCCGTTCGAGCACCTGGGCTTCGGGAGGTTCCTGTCGGGGCGCCGTCGCTCGGCCGGGCGCGGCGGCGCCTGAGCGACGTCGCTCGGCCGTCCACATGGAGAAGGCCTCTCGGGACGTCATCTGGAGCCACCCCTCGAAGGCTTCGCGGGTCGTCAGGTGGTGCGCAACGTTCGAGCGCCTTGCCGGACGCCTCCCGGCGAGAGTCGAGGGGGTCGATCCGTCGTCAGCCGTCATCAGCGTGTCTCCCGCGTCTGGTGTCGCCACCGGCGCCCATCGACCGGTGGGCGCCGGGCGTCGAGTCGAGACTAGTCGGGGAGCGGAGGGCTGTGACCTCGGGAAACTACGGGGCTCGCCGCAGGGGATTTACGGGGCGGCGGCGAGCGTCAGAACTCGACGAGGCCGTGCTTGATGGCGAAGTGGACCAGCTCGGCGTTGGTGTGCAGGCCCAGGGCCTCCATCATCTGGTACTTGTGGAACTCGACCGTCCGGGTCGAGATCGAGAGGCTCGCGGCGATCTGCTTGGCCGAGCGCCCCTCGGCCAGAAGCTGAAGGACCTCTCGCTGCCGCGGCGTGAGGGAGGCGATCGGGTCTTCGGCCCGTTCCGGTCCCTGCCTCAGCGCCTCGAAGACCTCGCCCGCGAGCTGCGGTGTGAGATAGGTCTTGCCCTCGAGCGCGGCGTGGAGGGCGGCGATCAACTCGACCGAAGCCGAGTGCTTGAGGACGAAGCCCGACGCGCCCGCCTCGAGCGCGCGGCGGGCGAACGTCACGTCGCGGTGCATCGTGAGGAAGACCACGGGCACCTGATCCCCGTCTTCCCTCAAGCGCACGAGGGCGTCGATGCCGTTGAGATGCGGCATGGTGATGTCGGCGACGATCACGTCGGGTCGCAGCGTCCGGGCCGCCTCGAGCAGGGCGCGCCCGTCCGCCACCACGCCGACCAGGTCGAACTCGGGCGTGAGCAGGCTCTTCAGCCCCTCGGCCACGAGGAGATGGTCGTCGGCCAGCAGTACGCGAGGCCGGCGTGCGGTGCTCATCGCGACCCTCCCTCGGTCGGTACCCAGGCGACGACGGTCGTGCCGCGGCCGGGGGCGCTCTCGACGTCGAGCGTGCCGTCCACCAGCCGGACGCGCTCGCGCATGCTGGCGAGGCCGAGACTCCTCGACCGCGCCGGGTCGTCCGGGTCGAAGCCGGCGCCGTCGTCGTGGACGGCGAGGACCAACCCGCCGTCCATCCACCGCAGGGTGACGCTCGCGGTGTTCGCGCCGGCGTGGCGCACGACGTTGTTCAGCGCCTCCTGGGCCACGCGGTAGAGGCAGAGCGCGGCGTCCGACCCGACGACGGCCGGCAGCGGATCGAGGTCCGACCTTGACGTCGAGCGGGCTCTGGCGAGCTTGCCGTTCGCACTCCGCCAGCAGTGCCTCGACCAGGCCGAGCTCGTCGAGGACCGACGGGTGCAGCTGGTAGGCGAGGGCGTGGATGTCTTCGCTGATGCGCACGAGCCCCTCGCGGACCGCCCGCATCGCCTCCGCCCCTTCCGATGCGGCGCTCTCGGCCTGGCCGACGTCGATCGCCAGCACCGCGAGCCGCTGCGTCACGTCGTCGTGCAGTTCGCGCGCGAGGAGCGCGCGCTCGTCCTCGTGGGCCCGCAGGAGGCGCCGGCTGAGGTCACGGAGCTCGTCCTCGGCCTGCTTGCGCTCCGTGACGTCGCGGAGGACCCCGTACGAGCGCAGCGTGTGACCGGTCACGTCGCGTTCGGCGACGTGGCCCAGATGCTGCATCCACCGCTGCCCTTCTGTCGGGTGCAGGAAGCGATACACGAGCGAGAGCAGCGGCACTCTCCCATCGTGCAGCTGCGCGCGCGCTTCGAGCACTCGGGAGCGGTCGTCGGGGTGAAGGTGCTCCATCCAGAAGTCGAGGGCGCCGAGACCTTGCTCGCGCTCCGGGGGTACCCCACAGAGGTCGCGAAACCGGTCGTCGATGTAGACGGTACGTGCGACGAAATCCACCTCGTAGAACCCGAGGCCGGCGAGGTCCGCGGCCGCCTGCAGGCGAGCCTCGTTCGCGACCAGCGCCTCCTGCTCGCGCCGGCGCGCGGTGACATCGACGGAGATGCCCATGAGCTGCTCGGGCTCACCGGCGGCCCCGTGATGGGGCCGGCCCCGCGAGGCGACCCAGCGAACACCTTCACCGCCCGGCCCGATGCGGTACTCGACGTCGATGGGTTCGCCGGCGCTCGCGGACCGCTCGACGGCCGCCCGGACGAAGGCGCGGTCGTCGGGATGGACCGACTCCTCGAAGCGCTCCATCGTGATGACCTCGTCCGGCAGGTAGCCGAAGATCGCGCGAGCCTTGTCCGTGGCCCAGAAGACGCCGGTGCCGTAGTCGAGCGTCCAGAGTCCCGCCTCGGCGGAGTCCGCCGCCAGGGCCAGGCGCGCCTCGCTCTCGCGCAGGGCTTCGTCGGCGCGCTTTCGCGCCAGCGCATTGGCGAAGACCTGCGCGACGAGCTGCAGGCGCGTCACCAGCGCGTCCGGCCAGTCGCGCTCCTCGCGGGTGGTGTTGAAGCCGAGGGCCCCGACGGGCGCCGCGCCGCCGACCGAGAGCGGTAGCGTCAGGTTCGACTTGACCCCGAACAGGCGGAGGTTGTCGCGGTCCAGCGCGGCCGCCTCCGGGAACTCATCGAGCGACGCGACTGCGACGGTGCGGCCGGCCAGCATCTCCCGCTGCAGCCAGGGGAAGTACTCCTGCGCGCTCATCCCTCGCATGGGGGGCAGCAGGTCCTCCTGAGAGCTGTGGAAGTGGGTGAGGATGAGGGGTCCCTCGGCAGCGGTGGCCGTCTCCCACAGCGCCGAGAGGTCGACCCCGAGCACCTCGCAGATGCGGCGCTGCACGTCTTCGATGGCGCGGTCGACCTCAGCGGAGGGCAGGTTGATGAACCGGGAGGAGAGGTCGGCGATCAGCGTCTCGAACTCGAGACGGCTCTCGAGGCGCTCGTCCGGGCGCGGCGCTCCGTCGACCTTGGCCATGGTGTCACGCTACACCATGCGCCGCCCGTCTGGGAGGGCAGGGCGCGAGCCTCGTAGATCCTCAGCCGCAAGCCCCGTACTTTCCCGAGGTCACAGCGGCCGCCGCCCCGACTAGTCTCGACCGCAGTAGTCGAACGACGGGCGCGGTCTCCGCCCCGACGGTGAAGGTGTGGGAGGACGCTGATGCTTCCGGACAGAGACATCATCTCGGCGAGCGAGCTGGCGGCGGCGGCCGAGGTCCCGCTGTGGGCGGTGCAGGAGGCGGTCATCGCCGGCGAGCTCCGCGCCCATCATCCCTGCGACGGCTGGAAGCTGATCGAGCGCAGGGACGCCGAGCGCTGGATGCGGAACGGCCGCACGCGCTCATCATCCGCCGTGACGCCGTAGCGGCTCGCCCGGGCGCAGGCACCGCGCCCGGTAGTTTGCGCCGTCGCCGTTCGGGGGCATACTGTGACCCATTGGTAACCACACGCCCCGTCGGGCTCACGATGCGAGCGACGGGGGCGAAGTCAGACGGACTCAGGGGGCTGTGTGGCGCGGCCCCGTGGGCGGGCGCGAAGCACGCCGAGCGACAGGACGTGCCGGCCGCAGCGATGAGTCGGAGTGAGCGCGTCAGGACGAGAGAGTGAGGATGGGGATGCCGATGAACGACAACGCCGTGGACGAACTGGGACCGATCGACTATCTGGTCGTCGAGTTCCCCGCCGGCAAGGCGGACTTCTCGGGCGCGATGGCGGCCGAGCTCAAGAAGCTGGTCGAGCCGGGCGTCATCCGGGTGCTCGACCTGCTGATCATCACCAAGGACGCGGAGGGCGAGGTCGACGCCTTCGAGATCCACGACTTCGACGACGACGACGTCGGCGTGCTGCGCGAGCTCGGCGCCGAGCTACGCCGAGCTGCTCTCCGAGGAGGACGTCGGCCACATCGCCGCGGCGCTCGAGCCCGGCACCGTGGCCGCGGCGCTGGTCTGGGAGAACACCTGGGCGGCGCCGTTCGCCTCGTCGATCCGCCGCTCCGGCGGCCAGCTCGTGGCCAGCGGCCGCATCCCCATGCAGGGCATCCTCGCCGCCCTCGAGGCCGACGAGGAAGCCGCTCGAACGGAAGGAGCCTGAGATGCCCCTGGGTCCGGGACGTAGAGGGCCGGGCGTGATCGGCCACCCGGTCGCGCGCACGGCCGCCGTGGTCGGCACCGCGGCCGTGGTGGCACACGGCGTCGGCCGCCGGCACGACCGGCGCGAAGACCGCCGTGACGACCGGCGGGACCGGCGCGGACGCTGACGCAGACCGACCGTCGCGCGGCCGCCCCGGTGGTCGAGGCGACGGGATGCGGGTGAAGACGCCGGCCGGCGGTCCCCCTCCGGCAGGTCGCGCCTCACCGCGACCGGGGCCGTCTCCGCCTCCCCCTCGGCGGAGGCGGCCCCCTTTCGGCCCGCCACAGGGCCGACCGTCAGTGCCCGCTCAGCGCCCGGGGTCACTCGACCGTGCACACGGGTCGAGCGGGGTGGCGCCAGGCGGGGATCGGCGGGGATTCGGCGGGGGCCGTGGTGGGCCGCGTTGGATTCGAACCAACGACCTTGGGATTAAAAGTCCCCTGCTCTACCGACTGAGCTAGCGGCCCGGGAGCGCGATTGTACCACCGGGCCGCAGGGGCTCGGCACGGGGACTGTACATCGCCGCCCGACGGCTGTACCGTGCGTTACCATTCGGTCATCGGCGGAGATGATGCGGTGGGACGCAAGGAATCGTCGCCATCGCGACCGCTCCAGGAACCGCTACAACGGAGGCACACCATGATGAGAAGGAGAAGGCCGCTCATGCGGGCGGCCGTGATCGGTGGCACCGCCGCCTACGCCGGCAACAGGATGGCGAAGAGCAGCCAGCGGGAGGCTGACCAGAACGCGCAGATCGAGGAGCTGCAGCAGCAGCAGGACGCGCAGCAGCAACAGCAGCAGTACGCGCCGCCTGCTGCGGCCGCACCCGCTCAGGAAGACAGCATCGAGAGGCTGAAGCAGCTCAAGGACCTGCTCGACCAAGGTGTCCTGACACAGGCCGAGTTCGACCTCGAAAAGCAGAAGATCCTGCAGAACATGTGAGGACCAGACTGACGACCCACGCGGGAGGAACGAGAATGGCAATGGGCCCTGTGCAGGTCCTCGTGGTCGGCTTCGGCGAGGGCGCCGAGTTCAAGGGCGAGGCGCTCGCCGAGCTGAAGCGACTGCGCGACGCCGACGTCGTGCGGTTGATCGACCTGCTGTTCGTGCGCAAGAACACGGACGGCACCGTCGACAAGATCCAGATCACTGACGACGACGAGCTCATGAAGCTCGGCGCCGTCGCCGGCGCGCTGGTGGGCTTCGGCGCCGCCGGTGAAGAGGGCGCCGAGGCCGGCGCCCTGGTCGGCGCCGCCGCCATGGCGGACGGCGAGCTCTACGACGAGTCCCAGGTCTGGTACATCGCCGATGCGATCCCCGAAGGCATGGCCGCGGCGATCGCCGTGCTCGAGCACACCTGGGCGATCCCTCTGAGGAACGCCATCTGGCGCGCCGGCGGCATGGCTCTCGCCGACGAGTGGATCCATCCGCAGGACCTCATCGCCGCGGGCATCGAGGCGGCCGAGTAGCGCGGATGACGCACACGACGGCGTGACGCGGCGGGGCGGCCTGGTGGCCGCCCCGCCGCGTCCGCGCACGGAGAACGATCGTGCAGTCGCTCACGCCCATCGTCGCGGCCGTCCAGGCGCCGGTCTACCTCGACCTGACGGCCGTCTTCCTCGCGAGGCCGGCGTGCCGGTTCACGACCCTCGTCGCTGGTCGGCGCCCAGGCGACGACCGTCGTCCCCTGACCGGGTGCGCTCTCGACGTCGAGGGTGCCGTTCACAAGACGTACGCGCTCGCGCATGCTGCTCAGGCCGAGGCTCCCCCGTCGCCGGGCGCACTCGGTGTCGAAGCCGAGGCCGTCGTCACGCACGGCGAGCACGAGACCGTCGTTCATGTGCCGCAACGTGACCGTCGCGGTCGGCGCGCCGGAGTGGCGCGCGGCGTTGTTCAGCGCCTCCTGCGCCACGCGGAACAGGCAGAGGGCGACATCGCGAGGGACGACGTCGGGCGTCGGGTCGAGCTCCGCCCTGATGTCGAGCGACCCCTGCCGGGCGCGCCGCTCGCACTCCGCGCGCAGCGCCTCGACCAGGCCGAGCTCCTCCAGCACCGAGGGATGGAGCTGGTAGGCGAGAGAGTGGATGTCTTCGCTCAAGCGCACGAGTCCCTCGCGGATGGCCGTCATCGTCTCCGCCTGCGCCGCGTCGGGCGCGGCGAGCTCGGCCCGCCCCGCGTCGATCGCCAGCACGGCGAGCCGCTGCGACACGTCGTCGTGCAGCTCGCGGGCGAGGAGCGCGCGCTCCTCCTCGTGGGCGGAGATCAGGCGCCGGCTCAAGTCGCGCAGCTCGTCCTCCGCGCGCTTCTGCTCGGTCACGTCGCGGAGGACGCCGTACGAGCTCGTCGTGCGGCCGGCGTCGTCGCGCACCGCGACGCTGGCGACGTGCTTGATCCAGCGCTCCCCCTCGGTCGGGTGCAGGTAACGGTACTCGATCGACAGGGTCTGAAGGCGACCGTCGTGGAGACGCTCGCGCGTCTCGAGCACGCGGTCGCGGTCGTCGGGGTGCAGGCGCTCCATCCAGAACTCGAGGGCGCCCAATCCGTCTTCGCGATCGGGAGGGACGCCACAGAGCTCGCGAAAGCGGTCGTCGAGGTACACCGAACGACCGACGAAGTCCACTTCGTAGAAGGCGAGCCCGGCGAGCTCGGCGCCCGCCGTCAGGCGCGCCTCGCTCGCGAGCAGCGCCTCCTGCGCGGTCCTGCGCTCCGTCACGTCGCGGAGGACGCCGTACACCCTGACCCTGTGACCGTCGGCGTCGCGCGTGGCGACGCGAGCCAGGTGATGCAGCCAGCGCGGTCCTCGCGTCGGGTGGAGGAAGCGGTACTCGAGCGAGAGCAGCTCCAGAACGCCGTCGTGGAGCTGCTCGCGCTCCGTGAGCAGACGCCGGCGGTCGTCGGGATGCAGGTGGTCTGTCCAGAACCCGAGGACCTTGAAGACCTCGGACTCGTCGGGCGGCAGACCGATGAGCTCGCGGAATCGGTCGTCCGGGTACGCGATGCCTTCGCCGTAGTCCAGCTCGTAGAACCCGAGGCCGGCGAGCTCGGCGCCCGCGTTGAGGCGGGCGTCGCTCGCGACAAGCGCCTCCTCGGCGCGCCGGCGGTCGCTGATGTCGAACGACACGCCCCTCAGCGTGTGCGGCGCGCCGGCCGGAGTGAAATGGGGCCGGCCGCGGGACGCGATCCAACGGACCCCGCCGTCGCTCGGTCGGATCCTGTACTCGACACGGAGCGGCTCGCCCGAGCGCGCCGACCGTACGACGGCTTCGTCGACGAGGGACCAGTCGTCGGGATGCACGGACGCGCGAAACACGTCCATGTCGATGACCGTGTCCGCCGAGTACCCGAAGATCGCCCGGGCTCTCGGCGTGGCCCAGAAGATGCCGGTGCCGTAGTCCAGCGTCCAGAGTCCCGCCTCGGCGGAGTCCGCGGCCAGGGCAAGACGCTCCTCGCTCTCCCGCAGGGCTTCGTCGCTGCGCTTGCGCGCCAGGGCGTTGGTGAAGACCTGCGCGACCAATCCCAGCCGCGTCACCACCTCGTCGGGCCAGTCGCGATGCGCCCTCAGCGTGTTGAAGGCCAGGGCTCCGACGGGCACTTCTCCTCCCACGATGAGCGGCACGGCGAGGCTTGACTTGATGCCGGCGAGGCTTGCGTGCCGTCGGTCGACCGCCGCCGCCGAGGGCAGCTCCTCGAGCGAAGGGACCACGACCGTCCGGCCTGCCCGCACGTTCTCGAGCACCCAGGGGTACTGCGTCTGATCGAGCGATGCGGGAGCTGCGGCCTCGCCCCGAGCGGGGTGGGAGTGGGTGGGCAGGAGGACGTCTCGGTGATCGCCCGACCACTGCCAGAGCACCGCGTAGTCGATGCCGAGGAGCTCGCACACGGAGCCGAGGGCGTCCTCGATCGCGCCGTCCACCTCACCCGGGGGCAGGCTGATGAACCTGGTGGAGAGATCGACCACGAGCGTCTCGAACTCGAGGCGGCTTCGGAGGTCCGAGGAGCGGGCGGTCGGTTCCGTCGAGGCCATGTGGTCACGGTACACCATCACTCCACCCGCGTGGAGCCGCGCCCAGACTCGTAGTTCTTCAGCGACCAGCCCCGTAGTTTCCCGAGGTCACAGTCTCCTCGTCAGCGACTAGCCTGCGTCAGGACGACCACAGTGACGTGCGGAGGATGACGTGGCAAGACGGAGCTGAGCGATCGCGCGGCCAACGCCCACGACGAGCACCACGACTACTGATCCGCGACACGCGGCCAAGAAGAAAGGACCTGACCGATGGCACAGAAGAGAAGAAGGTCGATCTCAGTACCGTCCCGCTCAAGTGGGACGAGGTGTACTACACCAACTGCCCGCTCGTGTCCGCGAGCAACGTCGATCAGGAGCTGGGCTGGACCCGCGAGGAGTACAAGAAGATCGGGGTCAAGTACGCCTTCCTCCGCAGCGTCCGCGAGAACAACTGGTACCCGCACTACATCCACAACCTCGACAACCTCGTTCCGCTTCGGCGGCCTCTTCCCGCCGATCGCCGTGCACGCCGACATCCGCCGGACCAGAGCTCCTCGGGGCGACGCATGCTCCGCACGAGGGCGGCTGCATGCTGGTGCGCGCCAGGGACGACATCTACCGGGTGTCCGAGCTCAAGGGCAAGAAGATCGGCCTCACCAAGAGCCTGAACACCATCAAGAACGACTGGTGGCGCATCCAGGAGCACCAGGGCATCGAGCTGATGCTCAGGATGAACGGCATGACGATGGACGACGTCGAGATCGTGGAGTTCCCCTATCCGGACGACTGGTACGACAAGCCCGACGATGCTGGAGCCGATGAAGAACCCTTCGGAGTTGTGGCTGAAGCGTGACCACAAGCACGACCTCGCCTTCCGCCCCCTGGAGACCGGGCTCGAGACGGGCGTCGTCGACGCGATCTACACGCAGAGCAAGCCCTTCCAGCACCTCCAGGAGGCGACCGGCAAGTTCAAGGCGATCGAGGACCTCTCCCGGCTACCCGGACTGGACCTTGCAGGTCGCCAACATCCCCGCCGTCATCACCTGCACCGACGTGATGGCCGAGGAGCACCCCGAGCTCGTGGTCACGTTCATGAAGGGCATGATCAAGGTCGGACGCTGGGCCAACGAGAACAAGCGCGCCGCCGCGGCGATCCTCGACAGGCAGACCTTCTACCTCGACGTCGAGGACACCTACCAGGGCATCAAGGACATCGACATGGTGCCCAACCTGTCGCCGCAGAACATGGCGTCGATCGAGATCGGCAAGGACTTCATGCTCAGCCACGGCTACATCAAGAACGACTTCGACGTGCATGAGTGGGCCGCGCCGGAGTTCTTCGAGCAGGCCGCCGAGGAGCTGCTCAAGGAGGAGTGGGCGAAGCGGAGCTCGGCGAAGCTGCCCGAGGCGACCGAGCTGCAGGTCTCGACGACACGTCTCGGGTAGCCGGGAGGAAGCTCCCACGGCGGAGAGCCTCAAGGGGGGCGCGGGGACGCCCCCCGCCCCTTGTTGCCCGCCTCCACTCAGTCGGCGTGACCACGGACCTGACCAGACGACGAGGATCGGAGTGCTGATGAACGACAATGACATGGACGAACTGGGCCCGATCGACTACCTGGTGGTCGAGTTCCCCGCCGGCAAGGCCGACTTCTCGGGCGCTATGGCGGCCGAGCTCAAGGCGCTGGTCGAGGCGGGCACCATCCGGGTGCTCGACCTGCTCATCATCACCAAGGAGGCCGACGGCGAGATCGACGCCTTCGAGCTCCACGAGTTCGACGACGACGGCGTCGGCGCCCTGCGCGAGCTCGGCGCCGAGCTCGCCGAGCTGCTCTCCGAGGAGGACGTCGACCACATCGCCGCGGCCCTCGAGCCCGGCACCGTCGCCGCGGCGCTGGTCTGGGAGAACACCTGGGCGGCGCCGTTCGCCACGTCGATCCGCCGCTCCGGCGGCCAGCTCGTGGCCAGCGGACGCATCCCCATACAGGCGATCCTCGCCGCCCTCGAGGCCGACGAGCCCGCCGCGACGGAAGGAGCCTGAGATGCCTCTCGGTCCAGGACGCAGAGGGCGGGGCGTGATCGGCCACCCGGTGGCGCGCACCGCCGCCGTGGTCGGCACGACCGCCGTCGTGGCCCACGGCATCGGCCGGCGCCACGACCGGCGCGACGACCGCCGTGACGACCGGCGGGACCGGCGCGGGCGCTGAGACGCGTCACGAGACGCGACGGTCTGACCCGCCCCGCCGAACGTACCTCGGCGGCAGCAGTCCTCGCCGGGAGGGCTGTCGTGAGAGCGGAGGCGGAGTCGTTCGAGGAGGAAGAAGCGCAGCATGGCCGGGCCGCCCTTGGCGACCCCGCTTGAGGAAGCCAAGCAGGCACGACTGGGGAGCCACGGCGGCTGCCTCAAAGGAGGTGGAAGGATGTCGACGATAGAGACACTGCACGCACGCCACGAGGTCCCTGACGCCAAGCTGACCAGCCTGGGGCTTTACGTGACCGCAGCAGAAGCCTACGAGATGTGGAGGGCCGACCCCGGACACGTGAAGGTGCTCGACGTGCGCATGGTCGAGGAGTACGTCTTCGTCGGCCACGCGGCGGCGGCGGTCAACATCCCCGTGGCCTTCCCACAGTACGAGTGGCACGAGGAGAAGCGGAAGTACGGCTTCGTCATGAACCCCGACTTCATCGACCACGTGAAGGCGGTGTTCAAGCCCGACGACGTGATCGTGGCGATGTGCCGCTCCGGCGGACGCAGCGCCTTCGCCATCAACATGCTGGCGAAGGCGGGCTTCACGACCATCTACAACATCATCGACGGCTTCGAGGGCGACGCGGTGGACGATCCCGAGAGCGTCTTCCACGGCAAGCGCATGAAGAACGGCTGGAGGAACTCCGCGCCCTGGGACTACTCTCTCGACCCGCAGAAGGTCTGGATCCCCTCTGGAGAAGAGCTGGAGACGCTGCGCACCACGCTGGACGTGTGACGGCGATCAAGTGCCGCGTCCGAGCCTGCACGACGAGTCAGGCCACAGGACCTGTCCGCGACCCGGCTCTCACGAAGGAGGAGTAAGTGACCACGAGCGAGTTCCTGACGGTCGTCGCCCAGGTGTCCGGCCTGCTCGGCATCGTCTGCAGCATGCTGGCCATGGGCTTGGGCTTGACCGTTTCGCAGATCGTCCAGCCGTTGAAGAGCGCACGGCTGGTGCTTCTGGCGCTGCTGGCCAACTTCGTGCTGGTACCCCTGCTCGCCTACGGCATCACGGCGTTCATCTCCCTGGACGAACCGTTGGAGATCGGGTTGATCGTCCTCGCCGCCTGTGCGGGAGCTCCGTTCCTCGTGCTGGAGGCGCGAGGCGCCAAAGGTGACCTGGGTGTCGCCGTCGGCGTGATGACCCTGCTCATGGTCGTGACCATCTTCTACCTGCCTGCTCGTGTTGCCGCTTCTCCTGTCCGGTGTCGAAGTGGATGCGGGAGCGATCGCCCAGTCGCTGATCGTGCTGATGCTGATCCCGCTCGTCCTCGGCCTGCTGGTCAAGTCCCACGCACCGGAGACTGCCGGCAACTGGGCGCCGGCGATCAACAAGATCGGCAGTCTCGGGATCCTGATCCTGCTGGTGGTCGGGCTGGGCTTGAACGTCGAGAACGTCATCAGCCTGATAGGGACCCGTGGCTTCCTCGCTCTGTTCCTCTTCATCCTCGGCAGCCTGCTCATCGGCTTCGCCTTGGGGGGTCGCGAGCCAGGGGTCCGCAACGTGATCGGATTGGGCACGGCCCAGCGCAACGTGTCGGCTGCTCTTCTCATCACGCTGACGAACTTCGCCGGCACGATGGCGGTCCCGTTCGTGCTGGTGGCGGCGATCCTGCTCCCGTTGATCCTGATCTCGATCGCGCGCTGGCTGGGCAAGCGCGGCGAGTCGAAGCCGGAGGTGGCAGCGGAATCAGCCGCCGCCCATGCGTGAGCTCGATGACATGAACACCTCGAAGGTCCCCATCTCCTTCAGGCCGGACGAGGCGGCCGACCCCTGATGCCATCGTCGGCTTCAGTCCGGGTGGGTACAGGTGACGCGTTCGCCGTCATCCGACCAGCTCGCCAGCTTGGCAAGGCACTGCATCGCCGGCGCCGGTTGCGAGCCGGCATCACGCAGCTGGTCTATCTGAGTGCGGGCCTGGCCCTCGGCTTGCTCGTCCCGCGTATCCCAGCGGGCTTCACGGTGCCGCAGAGCGCGACCGCGCAGATGCTCTTCGCCGTTGGGGCAGGATTGGTCACCTTCATCGGCGTCGTCTTCTCGCTCCTGTTCCTGGTCGTGCAGTTCGCCTCCACCACCTTCACCCCGCGGCTCAACCTCTTCCACAGCGCCCCGATCGTGTGGCACACGTTCGCCTTCTACATCGCAGTGGTCGTCTACTCGTTCGTGGCGGCGTTCGACGTGGGGGGCCACTCTGAGCG
>CAWBRS010000012.1:0-31060 GCA_963791345.1 uncultured Thermoleophilia bacterium
ATGAACCCCGACTTCATCGACCACGTGACGGCGGTGTTCAAGCCCGACGACGTGATCGTGGCGATGTGCCGCTCCGGCGGACGCAGCGCCTTCGCCATCAACATGCTGGCGAAGGCGGGCTTCACGACCATCTACAACATCATCGACGGCTTCGAGGGCGACGCGGTGGACGATCCCGAGAGCGTCTTCCACGGCAAGCGCATGAAGAACGGCTGGAGGAATTCCGCGCCCTGGGACTACTCTCTCGACCCGCAGAAGGTCTGGATCCCCTCTGGAGAAGAGCTGGAGACGCTGCGCACCACGCTGGACGTGTGACGGCGATCAAGTGTCGCATCCGAGCCTGCACGGCGAGTCAGGCCACAGGACCTGTCCGCGACCCGGCCTCACAAAGGAGGAGTAAGTGACCACGAGCGAGTTTCTGACGGTCGTCGCCCAAGTGTCCGGCCTGCTCGGCATCGTCTGCAGCATGCTGGCCATGGGCTTGGGCTTGACCGTTTCGCAGATCGTCCAGCCGTTGAAGAGCGCACGGCTGGTGCTTCTGGCGCTGCTGGCCAACTTCGTGCTGGTACCCCTGCTCGCCTACGGCATCACGGCGTTCATCTCCCTGGACGAGCCGTTGGAGATCGGGTTGATCGTCCTCGCCGCCTGTGCGGGAGCTCCGTTCCTCGTGCTGGAGGCGCGAGGCGCCAAAGGTGACCTGGGTGTCGCCGTCGGCGTGATGACCCTGCTCATGGTCGTGACCATCTTCTACCTGCCTGTCGTGTTGCCGCTTCTCCTGTCCGGTGTCGAAGTGGATGCGGGAGCGATCGCCCAGTCGCTGATCGTGCTGATGCTGATCCCGCTCGTCCTCGGCCTGCTGGTCAAGTCCCACGCACCGGAGACTGCCGGCAACTGGGCGCCGGCGATCAACAAGATCGGCAGTCTCGGGATCCTGATCCTGCTGGTGGTCGGGCTGGGCTTGAACGTCGAGAACGTCATCAGCCTGATAGGGACCCGTGGCTTCCTCGCCCTGTTCCTCTTCATCCTCGGCAGCCTGCTCATCGGCTTCGCCTTGGGCGGTCGCGAGCCAGGGGTCCGCAACGTGATCGGATTGGGCACGGCTCAGCGCAACGTGTCGGCTGCTCTTCTCATCACGCTGACGAACTTCGCCGGCACGATGGCGGTCCCGTTCGTGCTGGTGGCGGCGATCCTGCTCCCGTTGATCCTGATCTCGATCGCGCGCTGGCTGGGCAAGCGCGGCGAGTCGAAGCCGGAGGTGGCAGCGGGATCGGCCGCCGCCCAGGCGTGAGCTGAGGGGCGCCGGAATCAGCCGCCGCCCAGGCGTGAGCGCGATGACATGAGCACCTCGAGGGTCCTGATCCTCCGCCTGCGCGGCCGTGGCGAACTCGGCGGCAGCGTCATCACCCTGTTGCATCGCTATGCCGACGACCTGCAGAGGGGCGGAGGGAGCCTCCTTCTCGTCGGTGTGGGCGAGCCTGCGCGGGAGCAACTCGCCCGTACCGGGCTGCTGGACGTTCTCGGGGAGGACGCGGTCTTCCCGCCGCACAGCGTCGTGTACCAGTCCACAGAGGAGGCCCTCGCCGAGGGTCGCCGGCGGCTTCAAGCGGTGCCGACCGCGCCCTCGCCGGGTCACACGTCGTCCGAGCGCCACCCCTCGGCCTAGCGCCCGGCACGAGCCGCCGCACGAGCCGCCGCATCTTGACCCGTGCGCGGCCTCACTGAGCCAGTCCCCGCGGGCGCGCGTGGCTACGGGCACAACGGGGCCGGTCTTGAGTTTACCAAGCGGTCAGGGCATATACTGGCGGCGCGGCTGCTGTCACGGAGGTAGGCACACCTCGGTGAGCGCGACCGTGAGGTGACCGGGCCGGTGCACGTGCCCGAGGCAGGGACAGTCGTGTCTCGCCCGAATGGACGGTGACCGTGACCAGGCGTCGAACGAGGGCCGAGAGGGATCCGCTGGAGAGCGCGAACGCGCAGCGGATCCTGCGCGTCGCCGAGCGTCTGTTCGCGCGCAGAGGCTACCGCAACGTCGCCGTCCGCGACATCGCCGAGGCGGCGCACGTCACGCATCCACTCATCTACCACTACTTCGGGTCCAAGCGCGGTCTTCTGGCCGCCGTGCTCGAGAGATCACAGTCGCGGATGCGCGCGGCGCCCATCGACGGCGAGCCGCTGGACGTGGTCGCGACCCTGGCGCGCGACAACCTCACCAGCTACAGGCTGTACTACCTGATCCTCGTCCGGGCGTTCGTCGACGGGATGCATCCCGGCGACTGGCCGGGCGGATACCCGACCATCGAGAAGCTCCTCAAGGTGCTGGACCGTCGACCAGCCACGCCCCGGCGGCCGACCCTCCGAGACGTCGAGCTGCGCGAGCTCGCTCGCCGTCGGCGTGGCCGCGGTCGTGGGCTGGGTACTGCTCGAGGACGAGCTGCTCGAGGTCCTTGGGCTGTCACCGGAGAACAGGGACGAAGCCCGCGAGCACGTCGTCCGTGCGTTCACGGAGATCCTGCGCCCGGCACTCCCGCCCGGCGACTCCTGACTCCCGTCGCCCGACGCTCCCGCCTGGCGACGCCTGGGTTCGCCCGCCCGGCGCTCACAGAAGGCGAGTCCTGAAGGGCGCAGCTACGCCGACAGCGCCTCCAGGACGCCGCGGAGAAAGCGCCAGAAGCGGTCGACCGTCGGGATGCTCACTCTCTCGTCCGGCGAGTGCGGGGACTCGATCTGCGGGCCGATCGAGATCATGTCGAGCCCGGCGACCTTCTCGCCGATCAGCGCCGTCTCCAGCCCCGCGTGGACGGCGGTCACGATCGGCTCGTCGCCGAAGGTCTCAGCCCAGACGTTCTTGCAGGTCGCGAGGAGCGGCGACTTCAGGTTCGGGCGCCAGCCGGCGTAGCCGTGCTTCACCTCGATGCTGCCGCCGGCGAGCGCGGCGATCGCCCGGAGTGCGTTGACGACGTCGGGGAGGGCGGACTCGTTGGAGGTGCGCGTCAGGCTGTGCAGCTCGAGCTGCGCGCCCTTCGTCTCGGCGGTGCCGAGCGAGGTGCTCATCTCGACCAGGCCCTCGAACCCGGGACTCATCGAGTGCGGGCCGCTGGGGATCGCGGCGATCGCGTCGAGGATCGTCGCCGTCGTGGACGCCGACCAGGCGTCGGCCGGCGGCTCCGCGGCTTCGACGGTGAGGCCGACGCCCGGGTCGGTGACGGAGAAGGCGTCGGCCACCGACGGCCTCGGCCTTCTTCAGCTCGGCCGCGAGCGCCTCGGCCTGCGACGCGGCGACGAGCACGACGGCGCGCGCGTCGCGCGGTATCGCGTTGCGGCTCTTGCCGCCGTCGAGCGAGGCGAGGCGGAAGGGCGCGCCGGGGAGCGCCTCGCGCAGGCAGCGCGCCAGCACCTTGATCGCGTTGGCGCGGCCCTGGTGGATGTTGGTGCCGGAGTGCCCGCCGGCGCCGCCGCCGGCGGCGACCGACAAGGCCGTCTCGTCGGGCCCGCGTGCCTCACGCGGGCCCTCGAGCCGCAGGAAGGTGTCGGTGCTGCCGGCACACCCGGTCGTGAGCCGGCCGTCCTCCTCGCTGTCGAGGTTGAGCAGGATGCGCCCGGTGATGGCGCTGCCGTCGATCGACTTGGCGCCCTCGAGCCCGACCTCCTCGGCGACGGTGAAGAGCAGCTCGAGCGGGCCGTGAGCGAGCGTCTCGTCGTCGGCGGCCGCCATCATCGCGGCGACGCCGATGCCGTCGTCGGCGCCGAGCGTCGTGCCGTCGGCCGTGAGCCAGTCGCCGTCGCGCAGGAGCGCGATGTCGCCCTTGGCGGGGTCGTGGGTGCCGTTCGGGTCGCGCTCGCAGACCATGTCGACGTGTGACTGCAGGACGACGGTCGGCGCCGCTTCGCGGCCGGCGCGTCGCCGGCACGCGGACGAGCAGGTTGCGCCCGCCGGCCGAGACGTCTCGAAGCCCCGGGCGGCGGCCCAGCTCCGTGATGTGCGCCAGGGCGGCGTCCTCGTCGCGCGAAGGCCGCGGGATCGCGGTGAGGGTCTCGAAGTGCCGCCAGAGCAGCGGCCGGCTCGATGCCCTTGAGTGCGTCGCTCATCGGTCGTCCTCCTGTGCGCGTCGACGCGGTGTGGCCCGAGGTCCGGGGGATCGTCACGCGGGACCCCGTGCGCGCGTACGTTCCACCGCGTGGCGGCGGTGGCCGGCTGGAGCGTGGCGCTCCTAGTGCTCAGGCGACCGTACCACAAGGTAATATGCGCGCCGATATCGGGCGGGTCCCGTGGCATCGTCTCTCGGCTCTTGGGGGTTCTTCATGGACGTTGGGTGGGAGTTCTGGGTCGAGCTCCTCGTCGTCGTCGGCGCCATCGTGATGGGCGTGCGCATGGGCGGCATCGGGCTCGGCATCTGGGGCGTCGTCGGCGTGGCCATCCTCGTCTGGGTCTTCGGCCTCGCGCCCGGCTCGCCGCCGGTATCGGCGATGCTCATCATCCTCGCCGTCATCACCGCGGCGGCGGCCATGCAGGAGGCCGGCGGCATCGACTACCTCGTCCGCGTCGCCACCAAGCTGATCCGCCGCAACCCGAAGCGCATCAACATCGTCGCACCCCTCGTGAGCTGGGGCTTCACGGTGGGGGCCGGCACGTCGAACATCTTCTACCCGCTGCTCCCGGTGATCTACGAGACCGCGTACGAGAACGGGATCAGGCCCGAGCGCCCGCTGGCGACGTCGACGGTCGCCAACGTCTACGGCATCACCTGCAGCCCCGTGTCGGCGGCCATGGCCGCGCTGCTCACGCTGACCGACGTGGCCGAGTACGGCAACTTCGCGCTCGGCAAGATCCTGCTCATCACCGTCCCGGCCTCGCTCGTCGCCATCTTCGTCATGTCGATCATCCAGGGGCGTCTCGGCAAGGACCTCGCCGACGACCCTGTCTACCAGGAGCGCCTCAAGGCCGGGCTCGTCCGCCCGCCGCGGGCGGACAGTGACGAGCCCGAGAAGCCGCTGCCGCAGCGGGCCGCCCTCGCCGCCTACCTCTTCCTCGCCGGCGTCGTGGTGATCGTGCTCACGAGCGCGGTCCCCGCCTTCGCGAAGATGGTGCCCGGCCCCGAGGGCGAGATGGTCGAAGTCGATTCGACCACCATCATCCAGATGACGATGTTCATCGTCGCGCTGCTCATCGTTCGTCCTCTGCAAGATCAACCCCGTCGAGATCACGAAGCAGCAGGTGTTCGGCGCCGGCATCGTCGCCCTCCTCGCGCTGTTCGGCATCGCGTGGCTGGCCGACACGTTCATCGCCGCGTACATGGAGGAGATCTCGACCGCGATGAGCGACTGGGTCACCGCCGTGCCGCTGCTTCTTCGCCGTCGCGATCTTCCTGCTCGCCATGCTGACGACGAGCCAGTCGGCGACGACGCGCACGCTGGTGCCGATCGGGCTCACGCGTGCTCGGCGTCGGCCAGGTCGTCGCCATGTGGCGGCGCTCTCGGGCGTCCTCTTCCTCCCGGCCAACGGCACCCAGCTCGCCGCGGTGGCGGTGGACGAGACGGGCACCACCAGGATCGGCAAGGCGGTCGTCAACCACTCGTTCATGATCCCGCTGCTCATCAGCACGGTCGTCGCGGTGGGCGTCGGGCTGCTCATCGCCCCGTTCGTCTCGTGACGCCGGCGGTGGCCGCGCGAGCGATCGGACGGGTGATCCGAGGCGGCAGGCTGACACGCAGGCACCGCCGGCAGCGAGCCGGCGGCGTGATGACCCGCAATCAGGCGGTGTTCATCGGCGTCGGCGCCATGGTCGGCGCCGGCATCTTCGCCCTGCTCGGCGAGGCCGGCGCCATCGCCGGCTCGCGCCGTCTGGCTCTCGTTCCTGATCGGCGGCATCATCGCCGCCCTGCAGGGCTACTCGTTCGCCTACCTCGGCAAGAGCACGCGCTCGGCGTCGGCCTGATGGGCTACGTCACCGCCGGCTTCGGCGGGGGGCACGGGTCACGTCGGTCTTCTCGTGGCTCGTGTGGGCCTCGGGGATGATCGTCATCGCCATGGTGGCGGTGTCGTTCGGGAGCTATGCGGCCGCGACGATCACCGGCGGCGACATGCCGGACACGCTCGAGAAGGCGATGGCCACGCTCATCGTGGTCGCCGTCGTGGTGCTCCAGGCGCTCGGCGGGGCCGGCGTCGTCGCCAAGTACCCAGTCCTTCGTCATCCGGCTCGTCATCGTCGTCCTGGTCGGGCTCGCGATCGTCACCATGGTGACCGCCGACTGGAGCCTGCTCGCGCCCTCGACCTACCCGTCGCGCGCGGCTCATCATCGGCAGCATCGCGCTCACCTTCTTCGCCTTCCTCGGCTTCGGCGTGATCAGCTACACGGCCGAAGGACCTCAAGAACCAGAGCGATCTGGGTCCGGCCACCTACATCGCCCTGGCGATCGCGACCGTCACGTACGTGGCCATCTCGCTGGGCGTCTTCGGCCAGCTGACGCCTGACGAGGTCACCGAAGCGGGGCCGACCGCCATCGCCCTGGCGGCGAAGCCGGTGCTCGGCCAGGCCGGCTACCTGATCGTCGCGATCACGGCGATGCTCTCGACGGCCGGCGCCGTCAACTCGTCGGTCTACCCCTTGCCCGGACTGCTCGGCTCACTCGCCAAGCAAGGCGTCTTCCCGCCGTTCTTCGGCGCCAGCAAGGGGCGCTTCCCTCGTGAGCCTGCTGCTCACCGCCGCCGCTCATCCTGCCGATGGTCTGGCTCCTCGACCTTGAGCGCCATCGCCTCGCTCGGCAGCGCGGTCGCCCTGCTGATCTTCGCCATCGTCGGTGTCGCTGCGCTGCGCCTGCGTCACGAGACCGAGTCGCGAGCCTGGGTCCTGGTGCTCGCGGTGCTGTCGACGCTCGTCGCCTCGTGGTGTTCATGTTCGACCTGGTGGAGTCGGAGCCCGCGACGGTCGTGGCGATCGTCGTCACGGCCGTGCTCGCGGCGGTCTGCGACGTCGTCTGGGCCAGTGTGCGGGCGCGCCGGCAGGCAGGGGTGTAGGCGCGGCTGACGTCGATGGCGGTGGCGCCGCTGTGGGCGAAGCGCGTCGCCGCTCAGGGGCGGGGCGGCGAGAGGCCGTCCGCGGCAGGGCACGCGCCGGTCGCCTTGCGTTCAGCCGCGCCGCGCGGCGCGCCACTCGTGCTCGAGCAGCCCGTACACCACCTGGTCGTCGCGCGGCGGCGAGGCGTCGCCTGAGGGCGGGGGGCGCCGGCGGTCGACCACGCGGCCCGCGCGGTCCTTGCCCGGGTCGACCGGCAGCACGCCGCGCAGGAGGCCCTCACGGCGGAAGCCGAGCGACTCGGCGAGGCGCTGAGAGGCGACGTTGCCGGGGTACGTCGCGAGCTCGAGGCGCTCGAGGCCGAGCTCCTCGAAGGCCCAGCGGATGATGAGGCGCGCCGCCGCGGTGGCGACACCGCGGCGGCGCGCCTCACGCTTCACCCAGTAGCCGACCTCGGCGAGGCCCAGCTGCCAGGAGGGCTCGAGGCTGACGCTGCCGAGCAGCTCGCCGGAGGCCCTGTCGGCGACGGCGAGGCGGATCTGCTCGCCGGTCACGAGGGTCCGCCGGGCGCCGGCGACGAAGCGCTCGGCGTCGGCGAGCGAGTACGGCGCCGGCAGGCGGTGGATCCAGTGCGCGATCTCGGGGTCGTCGCAGGCGGCGGCGACGGCCGGGGCGTCTTCCGGTTCGAACGCGCGGACGGTGAGGTGGCCGTCGTCGAGACACGGCCACGGCACCGGGGCGGTCGAGGCGCGGGGGTCGTCGCGTCGCATGCCGAAGAGCACGTGGTCGCGACGCTCGCGGCGCAGGGCGCTGGCGACGGCCGGGCCGCTCCGCGTCGCCCCCCGCCTCGACGAACACCCGGGCCCTCGAGGTAGCCGCGGGCGACGCCCTCGTAGCTGAGACCGGCCGCCTGTGCGATGCGCTGCGAGGCGATGTTGTCGACGTCGGCGGCGATCTCGAGGCGCGCCAGCTCGAGCTCGTCGAAGGCCCAGTCGCGGATCAGGCGCGCGGCCGCCGTGGCGACGCCCCGGCCGCGCGCCCACGGCGCCACCTGGTAGCCGATCTCGCCGGCCTCGCGCTCGGCGTCGATCTCGAGCGAGGCGCCGCCGAGGTACGAATCGTCGTCGGCGGCAGCGATCGACCAGTGCGCGGCCTTCGCCTCGTGAAGGCCGCGCCCGTCAGTCGCCAGGGCGAGCCACTCGTCGAAGTGCTCGTCGAGGTAGGGGAAGGGCGGCCGCGTGAGGAACCGGGCGGCGACGGGGTCGTTGAGCGCCCGCACCACCGGCCCGCGGTCCTTCTCGAGCACGCGGCGCAGGCGCACACGCCCGTCGCCCAGCTCGGGCGGCAACGCGATCTGGTCGAGGTCCTTCACTGTGTCTCCGTGCCGGGTCCGTGGTGGGGCGCGAGGCTGGGCGGCCCGTCGTCGAAGGGAGGTCCGGAGGGGCGGGCCGCCCGCCCCGGGCCGCCCGCCCCTCCCTTCGCCTCTGTGTCGCCGGTCAGTGCAGGAAGTGCCGGTGGCCGGTGAAGACCATCGCCGCGCCGAGCCGGTCGCAGGCCTCGACGGCCGCCTCGTCGCCCTTGGAGCCGCCGGGCTGCATGAAGGCGGTGATGCCGTTCTCGATGGCCAGCTCGACGGCGTCGGGGAAGGGGAAGAAGGCGTCGGAGCCGACCACCGCGCCCTGCAGGTCGAGCTGCGCCTTGTCGATCGCGATGCGGGTCGAGTCGACGCGGCTCATCTGCCCGGCGCCGATGCCGACCGTGCCGAGGTCTCTTGGCCATGACGATGGCGTTGGACTTGACGTGCTTGGCGATGCGGAAGGCGAAGAGCAGGTCGCCCCACTCGCGCTCGCTCGGGTGCCGCTTGGTCGCGACCTGCATCTCGTCGCGCTCCTCGAGGACCGAGTCCTTGTCCTGCACGAGGATGCCGCCGAGCACGCGCTTGTAGTCGAGCTCGCCCGGGTTGGCCTGCCGCCGCTCGCGCGTCTCGAGGATGCGGATGTCGGCCTTGCGCTTGAGGACCTCGAGGGCGTCGGGCTCGTAGCCGGGGGCGTAGAGGACCTCGACGAAGAGCTCGGCGAGGCGCTCGGCGAGCGGCAGGTCGACGAAGCGGTTGACCGAGATGACCGAGCCGAAGGCGCTCACCGGGTCGCAGGCATAGGCCTTGTCGTAGGCCGCGGCGAGGTTCTCGGCGAGCGCCGCGCCGCAGGGGTTGTTGTGCTTGATGATGACGACGCCGGGCAGGGTGAACTCCTCGCAGAGGCTGCGCGCCGCGTGCAGGTCGTAGAGGTTGTTGAAGCTGAGCTGCTTGCCGTGCAGCTGCTCGACCTGGGAGAGGAGGTGCTGGCGCAGGCCGACCTCGGAGTAGTAGGCGGCGCGCTGGTGCGGGTTCTCCCCGTACTTCAGCTCCATGACCTTCTCGTAGTCGCGCATCACGTACTGGGGGAAGTCGCCCTCGGTCTCGCTGAACCAGTTGGCGATCACGAAGTCGTAGTGCGCGGTGCGGTGGAAGGCCTTGGTGGCGAGCTCGCGCAGGGTCCCCTCACTGAGCTCGCCGCCGGTCTCGCGGAGCTCGTCGAGCAGGTCGTCGTAGTCGCGGTGGCTGGTCACCACGGCGACGCCGGCGTGGTTCTTGGCGGCGGCGCGGATCATCGAGGGGCCGCCGATGTCGATGTTCTCGATCACGACCGCGTCCTCGACGCCGCGACGGCCGGCCACCTCCTCGAAGGGGTAGAGGCTGCAGACGACCATGTCGATGGGCTCGATGTCGTGCGCGGCGATCGTCTCCATGTGCTCGGGCACGTCGCGCCGGGCGAGGATGCCGGCCATGAGCCGCGGGTGCATCGTCTTGACCCGGCCGTCGAGCATCTCGGGGAAGCCGGTCACCTCTTCGACCAGGGTCACGGGCAGGCCGCTCTCCTTGAGCAGGCGCGCCGTGCCGCCGGTCGAGATGATCTGCACGCCGAGGTCGATGAGGCCCTGGGCGAACGCCTCGAGACCGCTCTTGTCGAAGACGGAGATGAGGGCTCGTCTGACCTTCACGATGGTGCTCCTTTCGACGGCGACTGACCCCGACAGACTATCCGAAAGCGGGGGCCCGGTGAAGCTGGGCCGGGCCGCGGCGACGCGGACCCCCGCCGCGCCGCCGTCCGCACTATCTGTATCGTGGCGGCTCTGCTACCATCGGAGCTCTTGACTCTCGAGGCAAGAAGCGAGCGGCGCGGCTTGGACGGCGGCCTGCGCGTGGTCGCCGTCACGCTCGTGGCCGTGCTCGTGACGCTGACCGGCCTGGTCTCCTTCCTCCTCTTCCACACGGTCGCCGAGGTGATGTTCGCCGTGGTGGGGTTCGGCGTGCTCATCATGGCCGTCGCCCTGCGCCAGTTCCTCGACGACGACTTCCCCGTCTTCGTGGGCATCGCCCTCGGCACCGCCGCGCTGCTGGAGCTCGTCCACACCGTCGACTTCCCGGGGATGAACGTGATCAGCGGCACGCCGGACACGTCGGCACAGATGTGGATCGCGGCGCGCACCGTGCTGGCCGCCTCGTTCGTCGTCGCACCGTTCGTGATCGGCCGCAGGCTGCGCCTGCGGCCGGTCGTATCGCTCTACGCGGCCGTGGCGGCCCTCGCGCTCGCGGCCGTGTACTGGTGGGAGGTCTTCCCCAGCGCCTACACCGTGGCGCACGGGGCCACGGCCTTCAAGTTGGTCGCGGAGCTCGTCGTCTGCGGTCTCTTCGCAGCGGCGATCGTCCTGCTCTGGCGGCGACGGGCGCGGCTGCCCGGCCAGGCCTTCCCGCTGGTCGTCGCGGCGCTCGTGGCGAGCATCGTGGCCGAGCTCTGGCTCACGCTCCACACCGGCCCGCAGACCTGGCCCAACATGGTCGGCCTCGTCTTCCTCGTGCTCTCGGCGATCCTGGTCTACCTGGGCCTGGTGGAGGACAGCCTGGCTCGCCCGCACGTCCTCGCCGTCGCCAACCTGCGCGAGGCGCAGCGCCTGCACGAGCGTCTCGAGAAGAGCCTGCTGCCGAGGCTGCCGGTGCGGCACCCGGCGGTCGACGTCGTCACCTACTACCGGCCGGGCGGTCACGAGCTCGAGCTCGGCGGCGACTTCATCGACGTGGTCGACGAGCGGGAAGGCCGACTGGCCGTGATCTGCGGCGACGTCAGCGGCCACGGCCCCGACGCCGCCGCCCTCGGCGCCATGCTCAGGGTGAGCTGGCAGGCACTCGTCCGCAGCGGCGCGGGACTCACCGACCTCGTGGGCAGCCTGCGCGAGGTGCTGTCGCGCGAGCGGAGCGACCCCGATACCTTCGCCACGGCCTGCCTCGCCTGGATCGACCCGAACGCCGACGAGCTCCGTGTCGTCAATCTGGGCCACCCGCTGCCGCTGCTGATCGCCGATGGCGTGACGCGCCTCGAGGTCCCCGCCCTGCCGCCGCTCGGCTCGATCGACGTGCCGGTCGGCGAGGCGGTCTCAGTCGACCTGCCCGAGGGCTGGACGTTGCTCTTCTACACCGACGGCCTGATCGAGGGCCGCGCCGCACCCGGCGCCGCGGAGCGCTTCGGCGAAGACCGTCTGATCGCGACCCTCGAGCGGCTGGTCCGCGGGCGGGTCGACGCGGCCTGCATCGACCGCGTCATGCGGGCGGCGGAGAGCGCGGGCGGCGAACGCATCAGCGACGACGTGACGGTGATCGCGGTCGCGAAGCGCGCCGCGGCGGTCGGGTGAGCGACGTGCGCCGGGCTGCGACAGTGGCGGGGACATGATCGCCGGGCGACACGGCGAGGCCGCCCGGCGTCAGCTCCGGGCTGCGCGTGGTCGGCATCGCGCTCCTCGTCGTGCTCGTGACGCTCACGTCGCTCGTCTCCTACCTCTTCTTCCACACGGTGGCCGAGGTGATGTTCGCGGTCGTGGGGTTCGGCGCCCTCATCCTGGCGCTCACCCTGCGCGAGTTCCTCGACGACGACTTCCCCGTGTTCGTCGGCATCGGCCTGGGCGCCTCGGTCCTGCTGCACCTCGTGCACATGGTCGACTTCCCCGGCATGGACATGATCGCCAATTCGCCCGATCCACCGACCCAGGTGTGGCTCGCGGCGCGCCTGGTGCTGGCGATCACCTTCGTGGCGGCGCCGTTCGTGCTCGGGCGGCGCGTGTGGCTGCGCGTGGTCGTCCCCGTCTACGGCGTGCTGGTCGCCGGCGCCTTGGCGAGCATCTACTGGTGGGGCGTCTTCCCGTCGGCGTACAGTCTCGAGACGGGCCTGACACCGTTCAAGCTCGTCACCGAGGTCGTGATCTCGGCCCTGTTCGCGCTGGCGATCCTGCTGCTCTGGCGGCGGCGCGCGCAGCTCCCTGCCGGCTCGCTCCCGCTGCTCGTCGGCGCGCTCGCGGCGAGCATCGCCGCCGAGCTGGCGTTCACGCTGTACACGGGGCCCGACACGTGGCCCAACATGGTCGGCCACGTCTTCCTCGTCCTCTCGGCCGTGCTCGTGTACCTCGGCGTGGTCGAGGACAGTCTGGCGCGGCCCCACGCCGTGGCGCTGGTCGATCTGCACAAGGTGCGCCGCCTCCACGAACGCCTGGCGCGCAGTCTCCTGCCCAGGAGGTCGGGGAGGCACGCCGCCGTCGACGTGCTCACGTACTACCGCGCCGGCGACCGCCGTCTCGGGCTCGGCGGCGACTTCGCCGACGTGCTCGAGAAGCGCGACGGGGGCCTCGCCGTCATCTGCGGCGACGTCAGCGGCCACGGGCCCGACGCCGCGGCCCTCGGCGCCATGCTGCGCGTCGGGTGGGCGGCGCTCGTCCTCTCGGGCGCCCGCCCTCGCGGATCGTCGACGGCCTGCGCGCCATCGTGCGGCGCGAGCGCCAGGACGAGGACACGTTCGCGACCGCCTGTCTGGCGTGGGTCGACGCCGGGGCCGGCGAGGTGGCTCTGGTGAACGCGGGCTACCCGCCGCCGCTCATGGTCCATGGCGGCGTCGTCCAGCTCGAGCACCCTCCGCTCCCGCCGCTGGGGACAGCTGGACGTGCCCGTCGGGGAGCCGGGCCGCTTCGCGCTCCCGGAGGACTGCAGCCTCGTCTTCTACTCTGACGGCCTCATCGAGGGCCGCGTCGCGCCCGGCTCGAGCGAACGCTTCGGCGAACGGCGTCTGATCGAGACCTTCGCCGAGCTGGGTCGCGCCCCACTCGACCGCGACGCGCTCGACCGGGTCACCGCGGCGGTCGAGCGGGCGGCGGCGGCGGCGTTCGCCGACGACGTCACCATCGTCGTCGTGAGTCCTCGCGCGCAGCGCCGGGGCGAGGGCGTCAGCGCGCCGGCGTGAGCTCCCGCAAGGCCGCGGCGCGCTCGCGCTCGACGGCGTCGCGCACGCAGCAGCCGGCGAGGTGGTCGTCGACGATGCCGGTGGCCTGCATCAGCGCGTAGACGGTCGTCGGCCCGACGAAGCGGAAGCCGCGGCGCTTGAGCTCCTGAGCCAGCGCCGTCGACTCGGGCGAGGTGGCGACGTAGTCGGCGGCGCTGCGCGGGGGCCGCGTGACGGGCCGGTCGGAACGACCAGAAGAACGCGGCCAGTGAGCCCTCCCGCGCGATGAGCTCGAGCGTCCGGCCGGCGTTGACGATCGTCGCCTCGATCTTGCGTCGGTTGCGCACGATGCCGGCGTCGTCGAGGAGGCGTGCGACGTCGCCGGGGCCGAAGGCGGCGACGGCGGCGGGGCTGAACCCCGCGAACGCCGCCCTGAAGGCCTCGCGCTTGCGCAGGATCGTGAGCCACGAGAGGCCCGACTGGAACCCCTCGAGGCAGAGGTGCTCGAACAGGCGGTCGTCGTCGAGCACCGGGCGCGCCCACTCATCGTCGTGGTAGGCGACGTACTCCGGGGCGGCGAGCGCCCAGAAGCAGCGCGGGCGCCCGTCGGCGCCGGGGCGCAGGTCGGTGGGGGCGGGAGTCAGGCCGTCGGCCGGCATTCAGCCGAGACGGGCGACGCGCTCGCCGCGCACCCGCCGCCGGGCGGCGGCGGAGGCCTCGGCGAGCGCCTCGCCCTCGTCGCTCACGACGCCGATGCGGGCGCGGGCCTTGCCCTTCGCCGGCGCGTCGTCCGTCGCCTTCGGCCAGGCGCGGACGGCGGCCGCGACCGCAGTCGCGGCCGCCGTCCGCGAACGCCTGCGCCAGGTGTGCGCAGACCTCGGCGTCGGGGCTCGCGGCGGCGAACTCGGCGGCCTCGAGGGCGTAGCCGTTGCCGTTGAAGCTGAGCGCCACGCCGCCGGCCTGCCGGACGGCGGCGAGCGCCGGGGCGTCGGTGATCGAGTCGCCGACGTACATGACCGCAGTCAGAGCGACACCTTCGGCGGCGGCGATCTCCTCGAGGGCGGCGAGCTTCATGCCCCCGCCGACTGGTCGGACGGCGGCCACCATCTCGCCGCTCACCTTGCCGCGCATGTCCTGCCAGAAGAGCGCGTCGAGCTCGGCGACGGTCCGCCGGCCGCCGGCCGCCAGGTCGTCGACCGAGCGCGCACCGTCCGGGATCTCGAGGACGGGGCGCGCCAGCACCCGCGGGACCTGCCCGCGCAGCCAGGCGGCCTCGTCCTCGTCCATGCTCCAGGCGTCGAGGCTGAGCTCGGTGCAGCGGCAGCGCTCGAGCGGCAGGTCGAGCCGCTCGGCGAGGGCACGGACGTAGGGCGTGTAGGAGGTGGAGATGACGAAGACCGGGAGCAGGGAGCGCACCCGGCGCAGGGCCTTCTCGACTCCCGGGACGAGCAGGACGCCCTCGGCGCTGAAGCGCTCGACGTCCTCGTCGGTCACGGCGAAGGCCTTGAGGAAGGGCGGCAGCAGGCGCAGGGTGTCGCCGGCGTTGTACCCAGGCTTGCGGACGACGTCGGCGAGGAAGTCGTCGTAGCGCGACAGCCGGGCGAAGAACTCGGCCCCGTCGGGGATGAAGCGCTCGGCGACCTCCTGGGCGTTGTCGTTGGTCGTCAGGGGGCCTTCGCAGTCGGTCACGTACAGGCGTCGCGCGCTCACGTCACCTTCTCCGCCGCGAGCTCCTGCTCGACCGACTCCGTGAGGTCGAGGGGCAGGCGCGCCGACTCCGAGAAGACCCCGCCGTCGGCGGTGCTGAGCTTGCCGTCGGCGAAGCGACGGATCGTCTGGTAGAGCAGGGGGATCTCGCGGACCTCGCCGCGGCGGCGGATCTCGGCGAAGAGCGGCTCGCCCTCGCCCTCGGCGGCGGCGATCTCGGCGACGGACAGCGTGCGCCGCTTCTCGCGGAGCCGGGCCCAGAGCGGTTCCCACTCCGGGCCCTTCAGCGAGAAGCGGCAGAGAGCGACGACCGGCCCGCTGTCGAGCTCGGCGGTGGCCAGGTGGACCATCGCCCCGGTCTCGGCCGCCTCCTCGTCGAGGAGCTGCCAGACGACGTCCTGCCAGGTGCCCGTCGGGCCGCCCGGCAGGGCGGGGTGGAGGTTGAGGAGAGCGTAGCGGCGGCACATGGCCGGGCTGACGATGAGCATGTAGCCGGCCATCACGAGGACGTCGAGGCCGAAGGGCTCGAGCAGGCGGATGACCTCGGCGTGGAAGTCCTCGCGCCAGCGGGCGCGGGTGACGCCTTCGGTCTGCGCCGCCGTCCAGCTGTCGGCACTCGAGGCCGTCACGGCGGGGATGTGGAAGCGCGCGGCGAGGTCGAGGAAGTGGTCGCTCTCGGGGCTCTCGCCACGCGACCGGTCGCAGAACACGCAGGCGATGTCGAGAGCGATCTCGTCGCGCCGCGCGCGGCCCACGACCTCGGCCAGCAGCGTGCCGGCCGCCTGGTCGCGGCCGGTCGAGAGCCAGCCGATCCTCACGGGGTCCTCCTCGAGAGCCGGGGGGGCGTCACGGTCTCCTCCTCACCACGGTCCGTCTCCTTCGTCGTCGCCGCGCTCCTCGCGCAGGCGCTCCCGCCAGGCGTCGGCGTCGGGGTAGGTCCTCCGGCCGGCGCCGCTGATGGCGCGCGCCGCCGACCACGCCCCGAGCCGGCCGGCGGCCTCGAGCCCGAGGTCTTCGAGCAGCCCCGCGATGAAGCCCGCGGCGAAGACGTCGCCTGCCCCCGTGACGTCGACCACCGTCGTGGGCACCGGCGGGACGAGCATGTCGACGCGGCGGCCGACGAGTCTGGCGCCGCGGCCGCCCATCTTGCAGACGACGAGGCCGACCCCGGCGTTGAGCAGGAAGTCGAGTGCCTCGTCGAGCGGCAGCCCGCAGAGAATCTCGAGTTCGGGCTCGGTGGCCAGGAGGTAGGCGCAGCGTCGCAGGATCGGCAGGAAGCGCTTGACGCCCTTGCGCGCGTAGACCGCGCCCGGGTCGAAGGCGATCTCGACCGCGGCGGGCAGCCGCTCGAGCAGGGCGAGCTGCGCCTCGAGCGGCCCGTCACCGAGGAACGAGGTGAAGAGCGCGAAGCGCGTCTTCGGCGGGCGGCGCGGCACGTCGGCCGGCGTGAAGGCATCGTTCGCCGCCGGCCAGACGAAGTTGCGCCGCTCGCCCTCCTCGTCGAGCAGCACGTAGACACGCCCGCTCTCGCCGCCGCGGGCGACGAGGCGGGTCTCGGCGGGGCGCAGCTCGCCGAGGAGGAAGGCGCCCTCGTCGTCCTCGCCGACGCGGCCGCACATCGCCGCCCGGTAGCCCATCTTCGCCAGCGCGTGCGCGGTGTTGGCCGCCTGGCCGCCCCCGGAGCGCTCCGGGGTGACGTAGGCCAGCGCCTCGTCGAGCGTGCGCCGCAGGTCGGGCTCGAGCAGGACTTCGCTGCCCGGCGCGCCGAGCTCGTCCCAGAGGGCGAAGCTGGCCGGCAGGCGGTAGATGAGGTCGAGGTTGAGCGCCCCGCAGCCGAGCAGGTCGACCGGCCTCACAGGGCGAGGTCTCCCCGGTAGCGCACGGCGGGCCCGTCGCCGCGGGCGACGACCTCGCCGACCACGCGCGCGACGTGGCCGCCCTTCTCGATGACGGCGAGGCTCCTGGCGACGTGCCCCGGGTCGACGGCGACGACCATGCCGAGCCCGCAGTTGAAGGTGCGCAGCATCTCGTCCTTCGCCACGCCGAGGCCGTGCAGCCAGGCGAACACCGGCGGCGGCCGCCAGCTCGCCAGGTCGAGCTCGGCGGCGAGGCCCTCGGGCACGGCGCGACCGACGTTGTCGGGGAAGCCGCCCCCGGTGACGTGCGCGGCGGCGTGGACGCCGCCGGCGTGGCCGAGGTCGTGGAGCACGGGGCTGTAGATCGCGGTCGGCGTGAGCAGCACGTCGCCGACCGTGGTGTCGGCCGGCTGCCCGTCGGCGAGGGCGCCGCCCGCCTCGGTGAACGGCGTGTGCACGTCGATCGCGTGCGCCTCGAGCAGGCGCCGCACGAGGCTGAAGCCGTTGGAGTGCAGACCGCTCGAGTCGAGGCCGACGAGCACGTCGCCGGCCTGCACGAGCTGCGGCCCCCAGAGCTCGTCGCGCTCGGCGAGGCCGACGGCGAAGCCGGCCATGTCGAAGTCGTCGTCGGCCTTGAAGTGCCCGGGGTGCTCGGCGGTCTCGCCGCCGAGCAGCACGCACTGGGCGCGCAGGCAGCCCTCGTCGACGCCGCCCACGAGGGCGGCGACCTTCTCGGGCTCGACCTTGCCGGTCACGAGGTAGTCGAGGAAGAAGAGCGGGACCGCCCCGCAGGCGGAGACGTCGTTGACGCTCATCGCCACCAGGTCGATGCCGACGGTGTCGTAGCGGTCCATCGCCTGGGCGACGAGCACCTTGGTGCCGACGCCGTCGGTGCCGGCGACGAGCACCGGGTCCTTGAGGCGCGGCAGGCGCATGGCGCCGCCGAAGCCGCCGAGGCCGCCGAGGACGAACGGGTGCTGCGTGGACTTGAGACGCTGCCGCAGCAGCTCGACGGCGGCGTTGCCCGCCTCGACGTCGACGCCGGCGTCTCTGTACGTGAACTCGTCGGCCATGTGACTCCAGTCGGGGCGACGTGCGGGTCCCCTGCCCGCTCGCGGCTATTCTACGGCACCGCCGGGCGGTCGCCGCAGCCGGCGTCGTCCCAGCATCCGGCGGGCCCGCCTCGCGTGCGCCGGCGTCCTCCGCTCCGCCGCCTTACGACGCCGGCTGCCAGTCGGGCAGACCCTCCGGTTCGTCGAACTCGCGCATGAGCAGCTCCCAGCCGCCGCCCGCCGAACCCGGGTCGTGGCAGACGGCCACCGACTTCATCAGCTCGTAGTAGGCGGTCTTGAGCGTGCACGGGACCGCCCCGGCCGCGTACATGCGGTCGAGCGCCGGCCGCGTGTGCGGTTCGCTGCTGGCCACGCAGTCCTCGAGGAGGAAGACCTCGTGACCGCGCTCGAGCAGCGAGAGCACGGATTGCAGCACGCAGACGTCGGACTCGGCGCCGGCGACGAGGAGGTGCGTGCGCTGGATCTCGGACAGGGCGGCCGCGATCGCCGGCTCGCCGCAGCAGTCGAAGGTGCGCTTGACGTACCGCAGACCGTGGACGGGCCAGACTCGGTCACAGGCCTCGGAGAGCCAGCCGTTCTTGTCCGGGTCTTCGAAGGTGGCGAGGGTCGGCAGCTCGAGGCAGCGGGCCATGACGAGGAGCTTCTCCCAGCGCGCCGCGACCGGGGGCGGCACCTCGTGCCCGGCCACGTTGAGGAAGAACCCGGGCTGCGCGTCGATCAGGAGCACGGCGGGGTCGTGCAGCCTGGGGATGTGCGCCGCCGGGGCCTTGGTCCGAGATCGAGATGGCATCGCCGCTCCTTCCTGAGGCGCGGACACTCGCGCCGCTGATATTCTAAGGTACGGCGGGCGCAGGATTGACGGCGACGCGTCCGCCGACGACGCCGGAGATCGCCATGAAGATACGCCTCATCGAGCCCGCCCCCCCGGTCATGCACATGTGGTCGTACACGGCCTACCCGCGCCTCGGCCTGCCGATGATCGGCGCCGCGCTCAAGGCGGCCGGCCACGACGTGCGCATCTACGCGCCGAAGACGGCGCCGATCGACTGGGACGACGTCCACGGCGCCGACGTCGTCGGCCTCTCGACGACCACCTCGACGGCGCCGGCCGCCTACGCCATGGGCGACGACCTGCGCTCCCGCGGCGTGCCGGTCGTGATGGGCGGCTCGCACGTCACGTTCATGGCCGACGAGGCCCTCGACCACGCCGACTACGTGGCTCGCGGCGAGGGCGGCGACGAGCTCATGCTCGAGCTGCTCGAGGTGCTGCGCGGCGAGCGCGCGCCGGCGTCGGTGCGCGGGCTCTCGTACCGGCGCGACGGGGCGGCGGTGCACAACGAGCTGCGCCCGCCGTGCCCCGACCTCGACACTCTGCCCCTGCCCGACCTCGACCTGATCGTCGGCCACGAGAAGCTCAACTCGATGCCGGTGATGACGAGCTGGGGCTGCCCCTTCGCCTGCAACTTCTGCTCGGTCACGGCGATGTTCGGCCGCAAGTACCGCTTCCGCAGCCCCGAGAACGTGATGGCGGAGCTGCGCGCCAAGCGGCCGCAGCGGATCTTCTTCTACGACGACAACCTCGCCGCCGACAAGAAGCGCCTCAAGCGGCTCCTCACGATGATGATCGACGAGGGCATGGTCGTGCCGTGGCAGGCGCAGATGCGCACCGACGTCGTCAGGGACGCGGAGCTGCTCGACCTCATGCGCCGCTCGGGGTGCGAGCGCATCGCCCTCGGGCTCGAGTCGCTCGACCAGGAGACGCTCGACGACTTCGACAAGTCGCAGACGGTCGCCGACATCGAGCGCGCGATCGCCCTCCTCGGGGAGAACGGCATCTGGACCTTCGGCATGTTCGTCGTCGGCACCGACGCCGACACGCCGGCGTCGGTGCGCGAGATCGCCCGGTTCTCGCTGCGCGAGGGCATCACGACCCTGATGCTCAACATCCTCACGCCCTTGCCGGGCACGCGCCTCTACGACGACATGGTCGCCCAGGGCCGCATCGTCGACGCGGACTGGCGGCACTACGACGCCCAGCACGTGGTCTTCACCCCGCGGCGCATGAGCCCGCGCCAGCTGCAGCGCGCGACCCTGCGCGCGTACCGGCGCTTCTACTCGACACACCGGCTGGTGGCCCACGCGCTCGCGCTGCACATCCTGAAGACCAAGGAGCTCGGCTGGTGCTGGTGGTTCGTGCGCAGCTGGCACCTCGGCGAGGGCAACTGGCAGAACTGGCGCCGGCTCAAGGATCTCCGACGGCGCCCGGCGCCGCAGGCGGCGCCCGGGGAGCCGAAGGCCTCCTAGGCCGTCCGGCCCTCCACGCCGTTGCTCCGACGCGGCACAGGGCGTAGCATGCCTCATCCGTTGGCCGCGCGGCCGGTATCCTCCGCACCCGTTGACGCGGACTGAACGAACGGCATGGCGAACGCGCACACCGACAATGCCCCGGCGACCGGCATCGCCCGCCTCGTGCCCATCCTGGGGTGGCTCCCGCGCTACCAACGTGCCTGGCTGCGACGCGACCTCATCGCCGGGGTCACGGTCGCGGCGCTCGTCGTGCCCAAGGCGCTGGGCTACGCCGGCATCGCCGAGGTGCCGATCGAGCACGGGCTCTACGCGGCGGCGGCGGGCGCGATCCTCTACGCGCTGTTCTGTACCTCGCGCCAGATAGCGACCGGGCCGAGCGCCGCCCTGTCGACCGTCGCCGCGGGTGCCGTCCTCGCCGCCGCCGCGGCGGGCGACGACGCCGTGACGATGGTGGCCTCGATCGCCTTCGTCTCCGGCGTCTTCTTCCTCCTGCTGGCCGTGTTCAAGATGGGCTGGATCTCGCAGTTCCTCTCCAAGGCGGTGATCGTCGGCTTCCTCTTCGGGGCCGCGATCCAGACGACGATCGGCGAGCTCGCCAAGATCACCGGCACGGAGGCCTCCGGGGACAACAGCTGGCGCAAGCTCGCGAGCTGGCTCGGCTCTCTCGATGCCGCGGACGCGACGACCGTCGTCGTCGGCGTCGTCGCCCTCGTCGTGATCTTCGGGCTGCGCTCCGTCGCCCCCCGCGTGCCCGGGGCGCTCGTGCTGGTCGTGGGCGGCCTCCTCGCCACAGCCCTGCTGGGGCTCGAGGAGCGCGGGGTCGCGCTGGTGGGCGACGTCCCCAGCGGGCTGCCGTCCGTGGTCCTCCCCGACTTCGCCTACATCGGCGCCCACGTGAGCGACGTGCTGACCGCCGCCCTGGCGCTGCTCATGATCGGCTTCTCGCAGACGGCGGGCGACGCGCGCGCCTTCTCGGCGAAGCACCGCTACGAGGTCGACGTGAACCAGGAGTCCCTCGCCCAGGGCGTCGCCAACCTCGGGTCCGGGCTGGTGCAGGGCATCCCCGTCTCCACCAGCCTCTCGGCGAGCTCGCTCAACGACCACGCGGGGGCGAAGACGCCGCTGGCCTCGCTGGTCACCGGGGCGGTCGTCGTCCTGACGCTGCTGTTCCTCGCGCCCCTGTTCTCGGGGCTCCCGCAGGCGGTCCTGGCGGCGATCATCATCGAGGCCGTGGTGATGGGCATGATGGACGTCGCCGCCATGCGCCGGCTCTTCCGCGTCAAGCGCCCCGACTTCTGGATCGCCGCCGCGGCGCTTCTCGGCGTGTTGAGCGTCGGCGTGCTGGCGGGGGTGATCATCGGCATCGCGCTCTCGATCGGCTGGCTCGTGTACGTCTCCGCCGTCCCCTCGATGCCGGTGCTCGTGAGGCAACGCGGCACCCAGGCGTTTCGCCACCCGGACAACTGCCCCGACGGGGAGACGTATCCGGGCCTGCTCGTCCTGCGCTTCGACGCGGGGCTCTTCTTCATCGACGCCAACGCTCTCGAGGACCGGATCCGGGAGCTGGTGAGCGAGGCGGACACCGAGCTGCGGGTCGTCGTCCTCGAGCTCGGCGGCGTGAACTACGTCGACTCGCAGGGTTCGGAGACGCTGGGCGCCCTCGTCGAGATGCTCCGTGCCCGGTCGATCGAGCTGCGACTGGCCCGCGTGAAGCCGGCGGTGATGGAGGTCCTGCGGCGCGACGGTGTGGCCGCCCGGATCGGCGAGGCGAACATCCACGGCAACGTGTTCGAGGCGACGAAGGACCTGATCCCCGACCAGGGCTGATCCGTCGCCGACCCGGGCGCGGTTCGGCGACGGCCCCGACTGCAGAGAGGAGCGACGAGTGGCGGCAGGCGCTGGGGATGGACGCAGGATGCATCGTCATGGCGTGTGGCGATGGGTCCTGCGGATCGTGGTCGCCGTGGCGCTCCTCCTCGCCGTCACCTACGCCGTGCTGTGGTGGGCCGTCCTCCGCATGGCCGAGCCGGACGAGCTGGCCGCCGTCGGCCTCCGCCGTGACCGCCGACGGCGCCCTCGCGGCCACGGCGGAGTTCGTCGCCCGCGACGACGTCACGGTCAACGACCTGGGGACGCAGTTCGCCTGGTCGACGGCCGCGACCGTGGAGCCCCTCGTGGACGGCGAGCACTTCTACCCGCTCATGCTCGAGGACATCAAGGCGGCGCGCAGCTCGATCCACCTCCTGCAGTACGGCTTCACGCCGGGCGAGGTCGGGGACGAGTTCGCCGCCGCCCTGAAGGAAGCGGTGCGACGCGGCGTCGAGGTCCGCCTGGTCGTCGACGAGTACGGCAGCCGGGTGGCCGGCAAGTCCGAGGCGATGTACGGCGACCTGGCCGCCGCCGGCGTCCAGGTCGCCGTCAACGACCTCTTCCCGCCCTGCTGGACCGGGCTCTGGCCCGACCGCGACCTCGATTGGCTCTCGCGCCAGGTGGGCCACCACGAACACCGCAAGCTCCTCGTCGTCGACGGGCGCGTCGCCTACACGGGCGGGGCCGGCATCGAGGACCACTTCGCGGACGGACGCTTCCACGACGTCATGGTGCGCGTCACCGGAGCGGTCGTGCGCGAGTTCCAGATGGTCTTCCTGACGACGTTCCGCGCCCACGGCGGGCCGCTCGACGGCGACGAGGCCGCGCTCGCCGGCTACTTCCCCGAGCCCGAGGCGCCGGGCGACGATGCCGGCCATCGTCGTGGGCACGCGCCACACGCGCGACGTCTCCGCGCTGCAGGCGATCCGCGCGCTGATCGACGACGCGCGCGAGCGCATCGACATCACGAACCCGTACTTCACCGAGGACGAGCTCGTCGACCGGCTGGTCGCGGCCAGTCAGCGCGGGGTGAAGGTCCGCGTCGTCGTCGCCCAGGAGTCGAACAGCGCGATCCACAGCGCCGCGCTGCGCCACGACTACGGCCGCATGCTCGACGCGGGCATCGAGATCTGGGAGTACCCGGACGCGGTGGTCCACGACAAGATCCTGCTGGCGGACGACACCGTCCTCTTCGGGACGATCAACCTCGACGCCTGGGCGCTCTACCGTGCCTACGAAGTGGGGGCGATCGTCGTCGACGAGAGGGCGGCGGACGAGTTCGAGCGCCGCATCTTCGAGCGGGACGTCGCCGTCAGCCGTCGCGGCGAGGCCCCGGCCGACACGTGGACGCGGGTCAAGGACTGGCTCGCGGACTCGCTCAGCTACTTCCTCTGAGGCTGGCCGCCGCCACTGGCGTGGTCGTGCGGAGACGCGTGACACACGCCACCGGCGGGTAGTATCCGTGGCCGACGAGACCGCCCGCTCGGGCGGTCTCACCGCAGGCTCGACGAGGAGGAAGCTGTGAGTGAACTGATGGTCCTGGGTTTCGAGACCGAGGCCGAGGCGGACGCCTTCGGCCTCAAGGTCGCCCAGCTGCAGAAGGACATGATCGTGCAGCTGCAGGACGCCGCCATGGTCGTGCGCGACCCTGACGGCAAGCCGCACGTCAAGCACGGTCACAACCTGGTCGGCGCGGGGGCCATGGGCGGCGCCTTCTGGGGCATGCTCTTCGGTCTGCTCTTCTTCGTCCCCTTCCTCGGCCTCGCCATCGGCGCCGGTATGGGGGCGCTCTTCGGCAAGATGGGCAAGACCGGCCTGAACAAGGCGGTCCTCGAGCAGATGGGCGACGCCGTGCCGCCGGGTAAGGCGGGCTGGTTCCTCCTGATCGAGAAGATGACCGAGGACAAGTTCCTCGAGGCGGTCGAAGGCACCAAGGCGACGGTCGTGCGCACCAACCTCTCGCACGAGGACGAGGAGCAGCTCAAGGAGGCCTTCGGGGCCGACAAGCACTCGAAGGACTGAGCTCCCGAAGAAGCAGCGACGGGGGCGGCGGCCGGCCTTGTGGCCGGCCGCCGCCCCCGTCGCCGTCCGGCGCTTCACCGGCGGTCTGCCGGTGCAGCGCCGGACGGCGCCTCATGCTCCTCGGGTCACTCCAGCGCCGGCGCCGAACCCGGTTGGTGCTTCGGGTATCCGCCCCGTGAAGAACAGGGCGATCACCCCGATGACGGCGAGCACGGCGAGCGCGGCGCTCAGGCCGTCGATCTGCGAGGCCCCGTACTGTTCGAGGGCCTCGTCGGCGACGTCCTGCGGGACGCCGGCCTCCTTCATCTGCGCTTCGGCGTCGGCGTCGAGATGAACGGAGCGCCGGCGGCCAGGTTGACGTTCGCCTGGTCCTTGAGCTCCTGCGGCACGTTCGGGTTCTGGTCTATCCCGGTGAGGAACGACGCCGTGAGGGCGGCGATGAGCAACGACCCCGCCAGCGCCGTACCGAGTGACGCCCCGAGCTGGGAGGCGGTGTTCTGCAGCCCGCCGACCTCGGCGCTCTTGTCGACCGGCACCGCCGAGACGGTCACGTTGCCGAGCTGCGACGCCAGCGCCCCGATACCGAACCCGACGATGAGCATGGGGACGAACACGATCGAGGAGTCGGCGCCCACCTCGAGGGCGGCGATCAGCGTCACGACGCCGACGATGAGGGCCAGCATGCCCACGCGCACGATGCGACGCGGCGAGCCGTCGGGCAGGAGACGCGGTACGCCGGTCGCGGCGACGAGAAGGGCCAGCGAGAGCGGCAACAGCCGGATGCCGGTCTCCATGGGGGAGAGGCCCAGCACGACCGAGAGGAAGAGCGGCACGATGAAGAAGACGCCCGCCTGGATCAGGAACTGGAAGAGGAAGGTGACGAGCCCCCCGGTGAGCTGCCGGTGGGCGAGGAGCGACGGGGCGATGAGCGGCTCCTTGCCCGCGCGCTCGAGTCGCCGTTGCCAGCGGAAGAACAGCCAGAGGAGGAAGAGGCCGACGATGATGAACCAGATCGTCAGCGAGAGGCCGAGGATAGACGTCGCCTCGGGCTTCGGCAGGACCCACCCCCACGTCGACGACTTGAGCACGCCGAGGACCAGCAGAGCGAGCCCCGCCGCCGACACGGCGGCGCCGATCAGGTCGAGGTGCGGGCGCTCGGCGATCGGCTCGTCGGCGGCGCGCCGCGCGAGGAAGAGGATGCCGATGACGATGACGACCTCCCCGGCGAAGACGTAGCGCCAGGAGAAGTAGGTGGTCATGAAGCCGCCGATCACGGGGCCGACGGCGATGGCGATCGCCGCTGCGGCGGCGATCAGCCCGTAGGCGCGCGGGCGCCCCGCAGGCGGGAAGTTGCTCGCCACCAGGCCGACGATCGCCGGCATGATCAGTACGGCGCCGATGCCCTCGAGGAACGACCAGCCGATGAGGAGCACCGTGAGGTTGGGCGCCAGGGCGGTCGTCATGGAGCCGCAGCCGTAGATGATGCAGCCGAGGGAGAAGGCGCGCTTGCGGCCCATGATGGCGCCGATCTTGCCGCCGAGGATCATGAGGCTGGCCATCACCAGCGTGTAGAGCGTGATGGCCGTCTGCACGCCGGTGACGGTGGTCCCGAGGTCCTCTGCGACGGTGGCGATCGACACGTTCATGACCGAGGTGTCGAGGGCCATGAGGAACTGGCCGGTGGCCAGGGTGAAGAGGATGAGCCCCGCGCCGGCCGCGGCGGCGCTCGCGGCCCCGTTGCCGGCAGCTGTCTCCTTGGCCATCAGATGCCTCCCCCAGTCGCGCGCTTCGGGTGTGGATATGCGCTGACCGGCCGGTCAGTGCGACGGGCTATTCTACCCCTCCGCAGGGCCGGGAGTGCGAAGCCGGCCTCGACGGGCCCCGGCGCTTCGCTCGGTCCCGGGCCGCCCCGGCCCCGGCGGTCGATCCGGGCCGCCCGGCGCCGGCGGGCTCTAGCCGTCAGGCCCCGGCGGACCGCCGACCGGTGGCGCCGCCGTGCCGCCGGCGGACGCCGCGACGCCCGCGGCCGGCGCCGCGAGCGCCCCGAAGACCCCGGCCTCCTTCATGCGCTCGTAGGCGTCGAGGCCGATCTTCGTGAACGGCGCCGCGAACACGCCGCCGATGGCGCCGAAGAGGATGCCGCCGGCGGTGGTCGCGATCAGCACCACCAGGGGGTGCAGCTTGAGCGCCGAGCCGAGCGCGAACTGCGAGATCAAGGTCTGCAGGAAGCCGTTCGCGATGATGACGAGGATCAACATCGGGATCGCCTTGGCCGGCCCTCCGGCGCCGAGGGCGATGAGCACCGCGAACGCGCCGCTGATGATGGCGCCGAAGTACGGGATGTAGTTGGTGATCCAGGCGACGACGGCGATGGTGGCGGCCAGCGGTACGCCGATGACGAGCGCGCCCACGCCGAGCACCGCGGCGTTGAACAGCCCGACGATCGTGCTCCCCCACAGGTAACCGCGGAAGAAGCGCGCGCCGTTCGCGATGATCTTGTAGGCGACGGGCTCGGGCACGGGCCCCATGTGCCGTGAGGCCCAGGCGCCGAGCTGGCGCCCCTGGATGAGGATCCACACCCCGATGTTGATGCTGATGAAGATGCCGAAGAGCAGACCGCCGACGGTGCTCACGACGTCGCCGATGGCCCCGGCCACCCCACCGCCGGCCTCCTTCACGAGGTCCCGAAGCTCGGTCTTGATCTCTTCGACCCTCTCGGCGGATATGTCGGTGGCGCCGAGCAGGTCCTGTATCGAGGCGGCGGCCTCGTCCATCTTCTGGTTGATGGTCGGCACCTGGTCGATGAGTCCGTTGACGATCACGAGCCCGATGACCACGGCGAGGACGATGAACGCCACGACGACGAGGAGGGCGCCGAGCCAGCGACGGAGGTGATGCCGCTCCAGCCAGTCGACGACGGGCAGGGTCGTGCCGCCGAGCAGCACGGCGACGAGGGCCGCGAGCACGAGCATGCGCGTCGCGGCGATCGCGGCGAAGACCGCGATGAGGACGATCCCGACGGCGATGGCGATCCAGCTCCAGCGCCCGACGTCCTTCGCCCAGGCGGGCACGGCGAACGCGCTCGTTTCCATGCGGGGGTCGGTCTCGTCTGCTGCCCGCCGCGGCGTGTCGCGGACGTCGCCGGTGTCTCGAGCGTCCACCCTTCTCCCCCTGAGTCGCTCCTTGTGGGCGGCGACGAGCGGGTACGACCGCGCCGCCGTCTGGGGTGCGGCCTGCCTGCGACCACACGCCGCGCTATGGTAACCTTCCGGTCACCAGAAAGCGACAGGCGCCCGCGCCGCCCCCTGCCCCGTATGGACCTGCCTCGAGCGAAGAACCTCAAGAGCGACCTGATCGCCGGCCTCACGACGGGGCTGGTGGCGCCGTGACCACCCTGCTGACCATCGCCGCCATCGTTCTGCTCTACGGGGTCGTCTCGCGACCGCTCGACAAGAGGGGCGTCACGTCGGCGCTCGTGTTCACGGTCGTCGGGCTCGTGGTGGGCACGGCGGGCCTCGAGCTCATCGAGCCGGAGCTCGAGAGCGCCGCGGCGACGACGGTCACCGAGGTCGCGCTCGCGCTCCTCCTCTTCACCGACGCCGCCCGCCTCGATCTGCGCGAGCTCAGCCGTCACCGGCGTTGGCCGAGCCGCCTCCTGCTCGTCGGCCTGCCGCTGACCCTCATCGCCGGCGCCGTCGCCGGCCTTCTCGTCTTCCCGGGGATGGCCCTCGCCTCCGCCTTCCTGCTGTCGACGATGCTCGCCTCGACCGACGCGGCACTCGGGCAGCGTGTCGTCAGCGACGAGGCGGTCCCCGAACGGGTCCGTCAAGCGCTCGACGTCGAGAGCGGGCTGAACGACGGTCTGGCCGTGCCGTTCTTCCTCGTGGCCGTCGACATCGCCCGCGCCGAGCTGACGACCGGGGTCACGTGGGCTGTCGTCTGGAACGCGACCGAGCAGATCGGCTGGGGCCTGCTCGCCGGCGTCTCCGCCGGGGTGCTCGGCGGCCTGCTCTTCCGCCTCGCCGCCGGTCGCGGCTGGCTCGAGGGTACGTGGCGGCAGATCGTGCCGCTGGCCATCGCCCTGCTCGCCTTCGAGGGCGCGGTCGAGTTGGGCGGGAGCGGCTTCATCGCCGCGTTCGTCGGGGGGATGGCGTTCGGGTACGCGTCGCGCGAGCGGGGACTCAGCGTCACCTACTTCACCGAGCAGACCGGCGACCTCGTCGCCGCGCTCGTGTGGATCGGCTTCGGCGCGGTGGCACTGGCGTGGGCCGCGCCGCACATCACGTGGCAGGTCGTGCTGTACGCGCTGCTCAGCCTGACCGTGGTGCGCATGCTCCCGGTCGCCGTCGCCCTGTGGCGCACCGGCGCCCGGCCGCAGACCGTCGCGTTCATCGGCTGGTTCGGGCCGCGGGGCCTCGCCTCCATCGTCTTCGGGCTGCTCGCCCTGGAGGCTGCGGTTCCCGACTCGACCACGCTGCTCGCCACGGTGGTCGTCACGGTGGCGTTCAGCGTGGTCGCGCACGGCCTCACGTCGGCGCCGCTGGTCGGCGTGTACCGCCGCTGGTACGCGGGCCGCGCCGACGAGCACCCCGATGCCGTGGAGGCGGCGCCGACGGCGCTGCCGCGCTCGCGCCGCCCCCTCTCCGCATCACTGTTGCACGCGCGGCGCGGCGGCGCGGCCGAGTAGCGCGCCGCCTCCTCGACCTGCGGGAACAGCGTGTCCTGCTGGTCGCGGCCCTGCAGCGGGGCGGGGAGGGGCTCGGCGCCCCTCCCCGCCCCGCACCCTCAGCGAGCGGTCTGCGTCACGCTGCCGGGTCAGCCGGCGGCCCCGGTCGCGAGGGCCTGCGCCTGGTGCTGCGCGTGCAGGTCCTTCTCGGCCTCGAAGTGCGCCGGCTTCAAGTCGAAGGTCACCTTCTTCAGCGTGCCGGTGAACGCGTACGGCGCCCTGTCCTCGTAGGCGAGGTCGACGACGCCGCCGTTGTCGCGGCCCATGTCCATGCCGGCGTAGGTCGTGAAGATCAGCGAGATCGTGTGGTCGAGCCGGCCCTCGCCGATCTGCTTGTCGCCGGCCCACAGCGTGACCGTGCCGCCGGCGCCGAGCTTGGGCTCGTCCGGCTCGAACAGCATCTTGAGCGTGACGTCGCCGGTCGGCACCGGCTCGGTCGAGGTCTGCTTGTAGGTGTCCACGCCGAGGAACTGGTAGGTGTGGTTCAGGAGGCCGTTCTCGTCGACCCACAGCGAGAACCCGCCGATGAAGTCGGCGAAGGCGCAGAGCACGCCCTCGGCGCCGCCCTCCGGCACGTTCACGTCAGCCTCGATCGCGTAGGAGTGCCCGTAGATGCGCGGGATCATCGTCGTCTGGATGTTCTGCACGTCGCCGGCGAACTCGAACCGCGTGCGGGTCGGCATCGGCGGCAGCATGCCGAAGAACGCCGCGAAGCCGGCGAGCAGGGGCAGCACCTTGTTGCGCTCGGCCTCCTCCCAGAAGAGCTCCTTGAGCTCCGCCAGCTTCTCCGGCTTCTGGGCCGCGAGGTCGTGGGCCTGGCTGAAGTCGTCGGGCAGGTAGTACAGCTCCCACTGATCCTGCTCGGGGCTCCAGGTGCCCCCCGGGCCGAACTGCTGCAGCGTCGCGGGGCTGAAGTCCCAGGGGCGCTTGTCGAGGTTGGCACAGGCCCACCAGCCGTCCTTGTAGATGGCGCGGCTGCCGTACATCTCGAAGTACTGGACCGTGTGCCGCTCGGCGGCCGCCGGATCGTCGATGGTGTAGGCGAAGCTGGTCCCGTCCATCGCCTCCTGCTCGATGCCGTCGACCACCGTGGGCTCGGGGATGCCGACGAGTTCGAGCACCGTCGGCACGATGTCGATGCAATGGGTGAACTGGTCCCGGGGATCCTGGTCGGGCTTGATCCGGTTCGGCCACGCCACGACCATCGGGTCGCGGTCGCCGCCGAGGTGGCTCGCCATCTGCTTGCCCCACTGGAACGGCGTGTTGTTGGCGTGGGCCCAGGCCGCGGCGAAGTGCGGCGCCGTGTGGAAGCCGCCCAGCTCCTCGATGCCGCCGAACTTCTCGATGATCTCCATCTGCTCGTCGGCCTCGAGCACGACGCCGTTGAAGAAGGTCGTCTCGTTGAACGAGCCGGTGGTCGTGCCCTCCATACTGGCGCCGTTGTCGCCCCAGATGTAGAGCACGAGCGTGTTGTCGAGCTCGCCCATGCGCGCGATCTCGTCGAGGAGCCGCCCGACGTTCCAGTCGGCGTTCTCGGAGAAGCCGGCGAAGACCTCCATCTGGCGGGCGTAGAGCTTCTTCTGCGCGTCGCTGAGGGAGTCCCACGCCGGGAAGAGGTCGGGGCGCTCGGTCAGCTTGGCGTCCTTCGGGATGATGCCGAGCCGCTTCTGGCGCTCGAAGGTCCGCAGGCGATAGGCGTCCCACCCGTCGTCGAACTGGCCCTTGTAGCGGTCGGCCCACTCCTTGGCGACGTGGTGCGGCGCGTGGGTCGCGCCGGTGGAGTAGTAGACGAACCAGGGCTTGTTCGCGTCCTGCGCGCGGACGTGATGCAGCCACTCGATGCTCTTGTCGGTGATGTCGTCGGGGAAGTAGTAGAGCTTGCCGTCGTCGTCACGCTCCGGGGGCACGCCGAGGGTGGAGTTGTCCTGAGTGATGATCGGGTCGTACTGGCCGGCGGCGCCGGTCAGGAAGCCCCACCAGTGGTCGAAGCCCCAGCCCGTGGGCCAGTGGTCGAACGGCCCGGCGGCGCCCATCTCGCGGCCCGGCGTCATGTGCCATTTGCCGAAGCCGGCGGTGATGTAGCCGTTCTCACGCAGGATGCGCGGCAGGGCGGTGCAGCTGCGCGGGCGCGTGCCCGTGTAGCCCGGGAAGGGGCCGGGCAACTCGGCGATGCCGCCCATCCCCACGCGATGG
>CAWBRS010000013.1:0-20441 GCA_963791345.1 uncultured Thermoleophilia bacterium
CACGTCGCGGATGCCCTCGAGGTCGAGGTCCTCCTCGACGGGGGCCGGCGGCGCGGCCAGCGCCCCCGGGCGCCGACGGCGAGCGTGAGGCCGGCCGCAGGCCTGCGGCCAGGCCGGCCACGACCAGCAGCAGTGTGAGACGACGGATGACGTGCGACATGCGGTTCCCCCTCAGGACGGATGTCGGAAACGGCTGGGTGTGCGGGCCTCGATCAGACGGCCGGCCGCGCCGGGCTGACGCGCCGGCCGGCTTCGCGGCCGGTGTACAAGTCGACGTGCTCTCGACCACCCCCTCGTCGGCGGACCCCTCCGTGCTGCGCACGTCGCGCAGCGCCCGTGTGCGGTGATGCCTCGCGACCGGCAGGTTCCGTGCATGCCGCCCCCTCGCGGCCGGCGCCCCCAGCGCCGTGCACTCGGAGGCTAGCACTTCGGGCCCTGAAGATGTAGAGGGAGGCCAGAGCCCAGTCGTTGCCTGACGAGGCTACGACCGCGGGCGCGCGGCGCTGCGTCGGCGCGCGGTAGGCTACTGCCTCGTGCCGGCGCCTCGCGGTTCAGCCGGTGGCCGCCTCTCGTTCGGCTCGGCGGCCTCAGGCGTCCGTCGGGCTCGGTGCTGGACTGCTCCTCGAGCGGTGCCAGGTCCGTGGTCACCCGCATGCCCAGGGCGAGGGCGTGCTGGCCGATGGATGCGACGGTGAGGTTGTTCTTCGCCTCGAAGCACTCTCGACACCCATGCGCGCGAGGTGCCCATGCGGCGGGCGAGCTTCGGCGCTCGAGACGCCCTGCGAGTCGATCTCGTCGCAGATCTGGTCGACGAACTCGAGCGAGGCCATGTAGCTCGAATAGGCCGGGGTGCGCTTGGGCCTCGGCGAGGTGCTCTGCGAAGGTCAGTCCTGCCATGTGGAGTCCTCGATCACGATGGCCGCCGGGAACGTGCGGCGAGGTACCCGCGCGCACGCGCTGCGTGCGAGGCACGATCGCCTTGAGATCGCGTGGCTTAGGCTTGCGCAGAGCTGCACTGCAGATGATAGTCGCTCGCGGTCGAAGACCGTGACGCGGCAGCGGCCCGTGTGTCCACCGTTGCCACCACCGTCACGTGGCGGCCGAGAGCAGTCTCAGGCGCGTGTTTAAGTAGAGATCGAAGGGGCGTACGGCGCCGGCGGACTCACGGTCGGGGTGAACGTCGGCGCCGCGGCCGGGCAGACCGCGCCGCACGTCCACCCGCACGTCATCACGCGCCACCACGGTGACGTGCCGGGCTCGCGCGGCGGCATCCGGTGGCGCGTCCCGGAGAGGGCCGTGCAGTGGGTCGACGGGTCGATCGCCCACGCGCACGTGCGGAGGCGGCGCGTGCCGACCGCTCCGACGCGAGCCGGCCTACTCCTCGTCCAGCGTCACGTCCGCGAAGCTCATCGTCGGCAGACTGAGCTGGCCCCAGGGAGCGCGACTCGTCAACAGCAAGAGGTACTCGCGCGCCGAGGAGTACAGGATGGACGCCCCGTCGGCGGCCACGAGCCGGGCGACCTCCGCCACGGGCGTGTCGTCCGCGGCACGCTTGAAGAAGCCGACGACCCGCAGGCGCAAGCGGTAGCGGGGAGTCTCACCGGCGACCTCCTTGTGGCGGATGTCGAGGGAGACGCGCCACACCCCGGGGTGCGCGTCGACCGTGGCGAGGGCCAGCTGCACCTCGACGCCGTGACGGCGAGGCTCAGCTTGGGGGTCAGGCACGTACTCCGTGGCCGCCTCCAGGCTGACGACGTCGAAGAAGGACTCCTCAAGCTGCAGTGGTGGCTGCGCCACGGTCCACCTCCGCGTCGGCGAGGGCGGCGGTGGCGCGCTCTGTCGCCGCCGCCCCGCATAGCGGGCCACGTGACCGCACCCTTGCACGAGATCGGCCTCGATCAGCCGGCCTACCTCGGCCGTTCCGCGAGGCGCGAGGTGATGGTCGTGCCAGGTCGTCACTGCGTTTCCCGGCGCGAGGTGCAGTCTTGAGCTCCAGGCCGAGGCCGGACGCCAGCTTCGTCATGCTGCCGAGCGTGAAGTTCGCGCCGCCGTTCAGCACGCGTGAGACGTACGCCTGCGAGCTGCCGATGCGGTGGGCCAGCTCGGTCCTGGTGACGCCCGCCGCGCGCATGACCCGGGAGAGCTCCTCCGTGAACTCGAGGATGGCGAGTTCCTTCTGGAAGCGCGGATCGCGCTCTGCCTCATCCCATAGATGGCGCATGGTCTCGCCGCTCATTCCTCCTCCTCCAGCACGCGGACGTCTCCAGCGCGCTTCGCCCTCTGGTAGTCGTCGTACAACGCCAAGGCCCGGCTCGTCACCCGCCGAGGCTCCGCGCGCTTGGGCTTTCGCAGGGCCTCTGTGCAGATCACGATCATGCCCTCGTCGTAGAGGTACGGGATGCGGATGCCGCTTCGCGTCTTGAGCTCCCAGATGGGCCCTTCGAGTCGCCGCGACCGCTGCTCGTTGCGCGGCGGCCCGTTGCGGGCGACGAGGGTGATGAGCGACTGCACCTGGGCGGCATCGGCGCCTCCTGCTCTGGACAGGTCTTCGAGGAACGTGACCACAGGGGACCGGCCCTGCTCGTCCGCGATCGCGAGCACGGTCCAGTGGATTCTTCTGACGACGCGTAGTCTCATCATAGTTACAAGTTATGCAGAGCAAGTCGCCAGAGAGTGGGACGTCCATGATCCCGAGGATACCGGGCCGCTGTCGGTCTGCTGCGGAACGCCTGGTTGACGTTGAGGTGTCGCGCGGCGTCTCGCTGGGGTAGGCCGAGCGCCGCCGTCGTGGACGGCGAACCTCTGACACGCGGCGCACCACGGCAGCGTCTCCCTGGTCGACGAGAGGATCGCTCCTCCATCGCTTAACGTCGTCATCCTCCACCAGCCAGGCCCCTTCTGGATGCTCCGAGGCGAGCGGCGGCCGCGATCGCGGCTCCGCCCCTTGCCTGTGACGGCCATTCCCACTCGATCCGATCGCTGACTGCTCTTGTAGTCTGCATTCCGAGCCGGCGTCGAACGACCGGGAGCATGGCTGCCGGCAGCTGACTGGGGGACGGTTGGCGATCGAGCTCGGAGTGCAGGCCCCGCAGGGCCTCGTCAATCTCGTGCACGAGCGCATGGACGCGCTCACGTCGGCCGAACGCCGCGTCGCGCGCGTCTTCCTCGCCTCGTACCCGATCGCCGGGCTGGAGACGGTCGCGCAGCTCGCGACGCGTGCCGGCGCGAGCGGTCCGATCGTCATGCGCTTCGTCGGCAAGCTGGGCTTCTCCGGCTACCAGGACTTCCAGGACGCGCTGCGCCTCGAGGTCCAGGAGAAGCTGACGTCGTCGCTGGCGCAGTTCCCCGAGGCCGGGTGCGGGGCCTGGCGACGTCGTCCACGAGAGCCTCGAAGTGTTCCACCACGAGCTCGACAGGAGCTTCGCCGGCATCTCGCGCGCCGAGTTCGACGCCGTCGTCGACCTGCTCGCCGACCGAGGTACGCGATCTGGTGCACGGGCGGGCGGTTCAGCCAGATCTTCGCCTTCTTCCTCTTCGCCCACCTCCACTGATGCGCTCGCGCTGCCGGCACGTCGTGGCGGCGCCGACGCCGGGGTGGGACGAGCTGATCGACGCCGGCAAGCGGACCGTGCTCGTGTCTTCGACTACCGCCGCTACCAGAACTCGACGATCGAGTTCGCGCGGCGGGCCGACGAGATGGGCTGCCGATCGTGCTCTTCACCGATCCCTGGCTGAGCCCGATCGCGTCTGTGGCCCGTCACGTGCTGACGTGCACGGTCCACGGACCCTCGGCCTTCGACACGATGGTCCCGGGCCTCGCGCTCATCGAGACGGTCGTGGCCGCGCTCGCGGTCAAGCTCGGGCGCAGGCCAGGCCGCGGATCGCGGAGCTCGAGCGGCTCGCGCCGGCACGACGTGGGGCGAGATCGTCCGACCGACTGACGGCGGAGGCCCTGGTGACGACGGACGAAGAGCGGAGCATCGAGCGACTCGTGGAGGAGCTGCGTGCGGCCGGCGTGCGGCACATCGTGGCCACCATGGTCGACAGCGGCAGCATCACCAGGGTGAAGTGCTTCGGCCTGGAGGACCTGGCGTCGTTCGTGCGCTCGGGCTCTGGCTTCTCGATCCTGTGGGCGCTCGTGCTGAGCAACGACCACTTCACGACGACCGACGCCATCAAGGGCCCCGTCGGCGACATCCGCATGCTGCCCGACCCTGACGCTGTGGTCCAGCTCGCCGCCACGCCCGAGTGGGCGTGGGCGCCGATGGACCTCTTCGACCAGGAGGGTGCCCCGCTGTCCCTCTGTCAGCGCGGCTTCCTCAGCGGATGATGAAGCAGGCGGCCGGCCAGGGCTACAACGTGCGCATGGCCTACGAGCTCGAGTGGTTCCTCGGTGAGGCCACGGACGACGACTCCGCCGTGCCCGTGCACCGCGGCCCGGCTACAGCTCCAACGCCTGGGCGCTGACGCACGAGTTCTCCGCCGAGCTGCTCGATGCGCTGGCCGCGCAGCGCGTGCGGGTGGCTCAGCTCACCCGAGTACTCGCCCGGGCAGATCGAGGTCTCCTGGCGTGGCCGATGCGCCGTGCGCTGCCGACTGGCACGTCCTCTTCCGCCACACGGTGCGCGCGCTCAGCGCCTGCCACGGCTGGCGATCGTCCTTCTCACCGGTGACCGTGCCCGGTCGGCGATGGAGCCACCTCCACTTCAGCCTCTACGACCTTCGAGGGCACGAGCCTGTTCTGCGACGGTGACGGGCGAATCGGCCTCACGGCCATCGGCGAGGCCTTCCTCGCCGGGGTGCTGGCCGAGCTCAGCGCCATCATCGCGATCGCCTGCCCCACGGTGCCGTCGTACGAGCGTCTGCAGCCGAAGCACTGGGCAGGCGCCTACCGTGTGTGGGGCCACGAGAACCGCGAGGCGGCGATGCGCTTCATCACGGGCATGATCGGCGGCCGCCAGGACACCGCCAACATGGAGTTGAAGGCGGCGGACTGCGCCGGGCACCCGTACCTGCTGCCCGGCGCCGTCATCGCCGCCGGTCTCAACGGCATCGAGCAGGGGATGACCTTGCCCGAGCCGTGCTGGGTCGACCCTGCTTCGTTGAGCGAGGAGGAGCGGGCAGCCGCCGGCTACGAGCAGCTGCCGTCGAGCCTCAGCGCGGCCGCCGACGCGCTGGAGGCCTCCGAGGTCCTGCGCGCGGCGATGGGCGACCTGCTGCACGACTGCACGGTCGCCGTCCGCCGCGCCGAGGCGGAGGCCGACGAGGGGCGGCCGATCGACGAGGTGGTGCGTGAGCACCTGTGGCGGTTCTGAGCGACGGTGCGGGACGAGGCGAACGGGATGAGTGGGCGACGGACGAGGACGAGGTGAGCACCATGGCGGAGAGCGTGGACCTGACCGGCAGCCCTGTCGTCGACGACCACTGTCACGGCTTCCGCGTCGACGACCTCCTGGCGTCGGACGCGGACGGCTGGGAGGACCGGCTCACGATGATGGGGATGTGCTTCCTCTCCTCGGGGCAGACCGACGAACGGCTGGCGCGCCAGGTGGCTTCCTTGCGCGACGAAACGGTGTTCGCCCTGACCGCGCGCCGCTGGCTCGCCGGGCATTTCGGCGTCGAGGCGACGGCGGAGGCCGTCTCGGGCGCCAGGGCCGCGGCCTTCACCGCCGACCCGCAGGGCTACATCTCCGGCCTCATGGCCGACCAGCGGATCGAGGCGGTCATCGCCGACGACGGCTTCCCGCAGCCGCCGGTCGACCGGGCGCAGTTCGAGCGGGCGCTCGGCGTGCCGGTCCACCGCGTCGCGCGCATCGAGCCGATGATCGTCGCGCTGCAGCAGGCCGACCTCGGCTGGAGCGACTTCGAGGCGCGCTTCGAGGGCCTGCTCGACGAGGCGGCGGCCGACGCTCACCTGGTCGGCTACAAGTCGATCATCGCCTACCGCACCGGCCTCGACGTTGGTGACCCGGCGGCCGCGGACGCGGCCGCCGCCTACGACGCCTGGCGGGCGGCCGGTTGGCCCAAGGACCGCGGCCCGGGAAAGGCAGTGCGCGACTACCTGCTGCGGGCGACGCTGCGCGCCTGCCGCCGCCACGACCGCGTGATGCACCTGCACGTCGGGGGCGGCGACCCGGACATCGTGCTCGCGCACGTGCGGCCGACCGACGTCTACGGCCTGCTGCACGACCACATGGACCAGCCCATCGTGCTCGATCCACGGCGGGTACCCGTGGCTCGGCGAGGCCGCCTACATCGCCAGCATCCTGCCCTTCGTGTACCTCGACGTGTCCGAGTTCCTGCCCTGGGCGTCGCTGGGCGCCGACCGCGAGCTCGAGATGCTGCTGGGCGTCGTTCCGGCCGGCAAGCTCCTCTACGGCTCCGACGAGGCGTCGGAGCCCGAGGTCTTCTGGGTGTCGGCGCGCCTGGCGCGCGAGGCGCTCGAGCGCGCGCTCACGTCCGCCGTGGAGCGCGACATGCTGTCGCCCGAGGACGCCCTCAGGATCGGGCGCGGCGTGCTGGCCGGTAACACGAGGAGGCTCCACGGTCTTGGTTGACGACGGCACAGCGAAGGCGCGCGCCGCCGCCGAGTGGGCGCGTGCCCACATGGACGCGTACGAGCAGCGCCTGCGCGCGCTGGTCGCCATCGACTCCGGCGCCGACTGCCCGCAGGGCCGCGAGCAGGTCGCGGCGCTGCTCTGCGAGTGGGCCGAGGAGGCGGGGTGCACGGCCGAGGTCGTGCCCCTCGAAGCCGGAGGGCACGTGGTCGCTTCGCTGCCCGGCGAGGGCGAGGGACGCATCGTGCTGCTCGGCCATCACGACACCGTCTATCCTGCGGGCACGGCGGCGGCGAGGCCCATGACGGTCAGCGCGGGCAGGGCGCGGGGCCCGGGTGTCGCCGACATGAAGGGCGGCCTGCTCGTAGGCCTACTGGCGATGGAGTCCCTCGCACAGGGGCCGCGCGCGTTCGCCCGCGTGGAGCTGCACAGCGTGCCCGACGAAGAGGTGCGGACGCACGGCTTCGGCACCCTCGATCGCGTGCTCGGCGCCGACGCCGTGCTCGTGCTCGAGTGCGGCCGCGAGAACGGCGACCTCGTCAGCGGCCGCAAGGTCGGCGCCTGGCTGCGGCTGGTCGTCGAGGGCGTCTCGGCCCACGCCGGCACCGAGCCCGAGCTTGGCAGAAGCGCGGTGCTCGGGCTCTGCCGGGAGATCCTGCGCTGCTCCGCCCTGAACGACGCGCGACCCGGGCTCACCGTGGTCGCCGGAACGGTGCAGGGTGGGACCATCGCCAACGTCGTCGCCGGCGGAGGCCGAGGCGATGCTGGACGTGCGCTCGCCGCACCGCGCCGATTTCGACTGGGCGCTCGGCGAGCTCGAGCGCTTCGGCGCCCACGACGGCTTGCGGGTGCGGCTCGAGGACGCCGGCGTGTGGCCCGGCATCGAGCCGGGCCCCGCGGGGCGCCGGCTCTTCGAGCAGGCACGGCGATCGCCGCCTCGCTGGGGGAGTCCGTCGGCGGCCAGACCAGCGGCGGCATGTCCGACGGCTGCTGGACCGCCGCCGCCGGCATACCGACTCTCGACGGCTTCGGCCCGGTGGGCGGACGCGACCACTCACCCGAGGAGTACGCGCTCCTCGACTCCATACCGTTACGCAGCGGGCTCCTCGCGGGCCTGTGCGACGCGATCGGCAGCGGTCTTCTCTCCGCGGGCCAACGGGGGAGGGTGAAGGGGCGACAGGAGCATCGGTGATGGCCGACAGAGCGGCCGGGCGCGTGCCGGCCGCACCTGAGACCAAGGGAGGGCATCCATGAACAAGCGACACCTCATGATCATCACCGCCATCGCCGTGGCGGCCTTGCTCGCTTTCGCGGTGGCCGGCTGCGGCGAGGAGGAGGCCACGGAGGGCGAGGCCGAGGTCTTCAAGATCGGCTTCTGCGCCGACTTGAGCGGCGGCTACTCCTCGTACGACACGCCGATCCGCGACGGCGCCCAGTTCGCCGTCGACGAGATCAACGCGGCGGGCGGCGTCAACGGGACGCAGCTCGAGCTCATCGTCAAGGACAACAAGAACGACAAGGCGCTCGCCATCCAGACGACGCAGGAGTTGATGGACGAGGGCATCCAGTACCTGATCGCCACGACGGCCGACCACGTCACGGCGATCGCCCGCATGGCGGCCGAGCAGCAGATCCCCTCGGACACCGCCGACGGGACGGCGCCGAACCTGCCGAGGGACTGCGGCGAGTTCACCTTCCAGTACGTCATGGCCGACAACCTGCAGGGCGCGGCGATGGCCAACTACTGCTACACGGAGCTCGGGTACCGGAGCGCCTACCTCCTCAAGTCGCCCGACGTCGCCTACTCGAACAACCTGCCGCTTTACTTCCAGGAGGTCTTCGAGCAGCTTGGCGGCACCACCGCGGGCATCTCGGATTACAAGCTCGAGGCCGGCGACTTCTCGCCGCAGATCACCAAGATCAAGAGCACCTCACCCGCGCCGGACATGATCTACACGCCGATGTTCCTGCCGGACACGCCTGTGTTCCTCAAGCAGCTCAAGGCGGCGGGCGTCGACATCCCCGTGGTCTCGGGTGAGGCGAACGACACGGCCGACGTGCTCTCTGCCGGCCCCGAGGCACTCGACGGGATCATCCTGCCGACCTTCGGCTATCCGGAGCCGGGCACGCCCCTCGCCGACTTCTACGCTAGGTACGAGGAGGGCACCGGGTCGGCGCCGGAGACGGTGATCGTCGCCAACGGCGCCGACATCATCTACATCCTCAAGGCCGCCCTGGAGCAGACCGGGCGGCGAGGGTGGCGCAGGCGCTGCGCGACGCGATCGCCAACTCTCCGGCGTCACCGGTCGCGACCACCGACAGCTTCGTGATGGACCCCGTGACCCGTCAGGCGCAGCGCGAGGTCACTCTGCTGAGGATGGAGGGCGACCAGTTCACGCTACGTGAAGCACCTGCCGTACCCGGACGTACGTCCCGGCGCCGTATCGAGTCGAAGGGCCGGTGTCGACCTGGGAGGCGCTCCCGTGCCGACGGCCGGCCGGCGGCGAGCCGCGCGCGGCACGCCGCCCGACCGGGCCTACGACGGCGAGCGTCGACAGCTCGAACGGCTGTATTGACAGGCGGTGAGCGTTGATGAACGAGGACCGACCACTGCTAGCACTGAGCACGTGACCTCGGGCTACGGGCCCGTCGTGGCCGTGCGCGACGTATCGCTCGAAGTCCACGCGGGTGAGATCGTCGCGCTGCTCGGCGCCAACGGCGCCGGCAAGAGCACGACGCTGATGACGATCACCGGTCTCGTGCAGGGCCTCGTCCGGGTCGGTGCGTCTTCGACGGGCAGGAGATGCAGACGGCTCCGCCCGGAGGAGATCGTGCGGCGGCGGATCGCGATGGCGCCCGAGGGCCGGCGCGTCTTCGCCCACCTCACGGTGACCGACAACCTGCGGCTCGGTGCGGCCATCCGTCGGGACAAGGACGGGATCGGGCCGACATGGACGGCGAGTTCGACCTGTTCCCCGTCCTGCGCGAGCGCCGAAGCAGCTCGCCGGCACGCTGTCGGGCGGCGAGCAGCAGATGCTCGCCCTCGCGCGCTCCCTCATGAGCCGTCCGCAGCTCGTGCTGCTCGACGAGCCCTCGCTCGGCCTGGCGCCGCGCGTCGTGGCGCAGATCTTCGAGCTGCTCGCCGAGCTGCCCGCGCGAGGCACGACGCGTGCCTGCTCGTCGAGCAGAACGTCCGCCTGGCGCTCGACGTGGCCTCGCGCGGCTACGTGCTGGCGAGCGGTGAGAGTGCAGGTCGCCGGGTCGTGCGGAGGAGTTGCGCACCGAGGTGGACCTCGAGCAGGTCTACCTCGGGGCGCCCGTCGAGGGTGCGGTGAGCGCCATGAGTCTGACCGAGATCGTCGCAGCAGATCATCAACGCGCTGAGCCTCGGGAGCACGTACGCCCTGCTCGCGCTCGGCCTGGCGCTGGTGTTCGGCGTCATGGGGCTGGTGAACTTCGCCTACGGCGAGCTCGTGACGATCACCGGCTACACGATGTACCTGCTCGTCACGCACGGGGTCTCCTGGAGCCTCGCCGCGCTGGTGGCATCGTGGCGGCCGCCGTCGCCTCGCTGCTGATGGAGCGCTTCGCCTTCCGTCCCCTGCGGAACGCGAGCTTCCTGACGCTGCTGTTCAGCTCCTTCGCGCTGTCGGTGATCCTGCAGAACCTCTTCAGGGCGCTGATCTCGCCGCGCACCAAGGGCTTCCGCGGCCCCTCGCTCTTCGTCGAGGCGGTGAACATCGGGCCCCTCACCGTCGGGTGGCTCAACATCGTCACGATGGGCGTCGGCCCTGGTGTCGTTCGTCGTGCTGCTGCTCTTCCTGCGGCGCACGACTCGCCGGCATCAGCATGCGCGCGGCGGCCGAGGACTTCGCCGTCGCGCGGCTCATGGGCATCAAGGCCAACCGGGTGATCGCCATGGCGTTCGTGGTCTCCGGCGTGCTCGCCGGCGTCGCCGGCGTGCCTGTGGGTCGCGCGCTCCGGCAACGTCTCGCCGGCCATGGGCTTCACGCCGATCATCAAGGCCTTCGTCGCGACCGTGATCGGCGGGCTCGGGAGTCTGCCCGGCGCGGTCGTCGGCGGGTTCATCCTCGGCGCGCGTCGAGGTCTTCATGATCTCGACGCTGCCGAACAGCCTGCAGCCGTTCGCCGATCCGCTGTCGCTGCTGGCGGTGATCGCCATCCTCTACTTCAAGCCCAACGGTCTGCTGGCGCCGACGGCGGAGCGTGCGTGATGGTGCAGAGACTGCTCTCGTCCCGCTACGTGCGCGACGTGACGCGCTCGTCGCTGCCGCTCCTCGCGCTGCTCCTCGTGGTCGCCGTGGCCGGCTTCGCGGTCGCGCCGGACGGCAAGGGCGCGACCATCCGCCTCATCGTGAACTTCTTCATCACCCTGACGATGGTGATCGGGCTGCAGATCTTCACCGGCAACTCCGGCGTGCCCTCGTACGGCCACGCCGCGTTCGTGGGCATCGGCGCCTACGTCACGGCCTGGGTCACCATCGACCCCGAGCTCAAGGCGGACCTCATGCCGGGGCTCCCGTCGTGGCTGATGGGCGCCGAGTGGGGCTTCGTGCCCACGCTCCTGGCCTCGATGGTCGTCGGGGCGGCTGCTGGCCTGGCTCATCGGCCTCGTCGTCATGCGCATGAAGGAGACGGCGATCGCCATGAGCACCCTGGCGCTGCTCGTCATCGCCCACGGCGTGTTCAACAACTGGGATGCCGCGACGCGCGGCACCGAAGGTCTCTTCGCCCTGCCGGTGCGGACCAACGTCTGGATCGCCTTCGCGGGCGCCGCCGTCGCGGTCGTCGTCGCCCTCGCCTTCAAGTACTCGCCCGTCGGGCTGCGGCTGCAGGCGAGTCGTGAGGACTCGCTCTCCGCCGAGACGACCGGCGTCGACGTCGTCAGGACGCGCATGTGGCCTGGGTCGTCTCCGCCGCAGTGAGCGCCGCCGCCGGGTCGGTGTGGGCGCAGTACAACCTCGCCTTCGCACCCGCCCAGTTCTACTGGACGCTCGTGCTGACCCTGCTTGTCGATCCTCGTGATCGGGGGGATGGCGACCGTGTCCGGCGCCGTGGTCGGCGCCGGCCTCTACGCCGTCGTCTACGAGATCCTGCGCGGCATCGAGGACGAGGGCAGCTTCGTCGGCATCCCGGTGCCGGAGATCACCGGGCTGACCCAGATGGTCGTCGCCTTCGCCACGCTGATGGTCCTGATCTACCGTCGGGACGGCATCCTGTCCTGGTGGGAGTTGGACGGCTGGCTCGCCAAGGGCAGAGCCAGGCTGTCGCGAGGCCGCCGGGGAGAGCAAGTGCCGCCGGCGGCTCCTCCGCCCGCAAGGAAGGAGGGGGTGTGACGATGCCTGCGGCGCAGACCGAGACGAGGCGCGAGGCGCCTCGCGACGATGGTGGTCAGTTGCTGGAGGCGCGGGGCGTGGTCAAGCACTTCCGTGGCGTCCATGCGCTCGACGGCGTCTCCCTGTACGTCCGCCCCAAAGAGATCCTCGGGCTGATCGGCCCGAACGGGTCGGGCAAGACCACCCTGCTCAACGTGCTGTCCGGGGTCTACCCGCCGACCTCCGGGGATGTGCTCTGCATGGGTACGGGGATCACGGGCCGCAAGCCCAGCCGCATCGCCCATCTCGGGGTCGGGAGGACCTTCCAGAACATCCGCCTCTTCGGCCACCTGACGGTGCGGCAGAACGTGGAGGTGGGTTCGGTGAGCGGGCGCGCCGTCGAGGGGTCCGACCACGCTGCGGACGTCGACGACCTGCTCCGCAGGTTCCACCTCGAGGCCGTGGCCGAGCAGCAGGCGCTCAACCTGCCGTACGGCGCCCAGCGCCGGGTCGAGATCGCACGGGCGCTGGCCGGCCGGCCGTACTTCCTGCTGCTCGACGAGCCGGCGGCCGGCATGAACGAGGCCGAGTCGGACGAGCTCCTGGAGACCGTGATGGCGGTCCGCGAGCAGTTCGGGTGCGGCATCCTGATCGTCGATCACGACCTCCGCCTGATCATGCGGCTCTGCGAGCGCATCCAGGTGCTGGCCGAGGGCAGGACGCTGGCCGAGGGGTCTCCTGAGAGCGTGCGCAGCGATCCCACCGTCGTGGAGGTCTTCCTCGGCGACGCCTTCAAGGACGAGTGAACTCGCGCTGATGAGGACGCGGAGAGGAGAACGAGCGTGACAGGGACCGGTCGCGAGGCCCGGGCGCCTCGGCTGCATCACGTGGACGCCACGCAGGTCGTCTACAGGTACGACAAGGACAGCCCGCCGGCGGTCCGCGTGCGCTCCGGCGACGTGGTCGTCCTCGAGTGCGACGACTGCAACCACAACACGATCCAGACGCCCGAGGACGACGTGTCGAAGGTCGACTTCGAGCGCATCAACCCGGCGACCGGGCCGGTCTACGTCGAGGAGGCCGAGCCCGGCGACGTGCTGGCCGTCCGCATCCTGCGCATCGACGTCGGCGATCAGGGCTGCGCTCTGACCTTCCCGGGGGAGTATGGGTTCCTCAAGCACGAGATGGAGGCGTTCACGAAGGTCGCGTCCGTGCGGGACGGGCTCGCGGTGTTCCGGGACGACGTGCTCATCCCTCTGCGGCCGTCGATGGGCACCTTCGGTGTGGCGCCGGCCGGCGAGCCGGTCCTCACCCTCTACCCGGGCGACAACGGCGCCAACATGGACCACAAGGAGGTCCGCGCCGGCAACACGGTGTACATGCCGGTGTTCGTGCCCGGCGCGCTGCTCGCCATGGGCGACGCGCACGGGGTCATCGGCGACGGCGAGTCGTCGGGAGAGGGCCTCGAGATGCCGTCGGTCGTCACGATCCGGGTCGAGGTGCTCAAGGGCGTCTCGATCCCGCGCCCGATGATCGAGTCCGAGGACGAGATCATGACCTGCGGGTGGGGGATGACGATGGAGGAGGCGACCAGCTGCGCGATGCGCGACATGGTCGACTTCCTCGCGCGCAAGCTCGCGATGCCGCGCATCGAGGCGTACAGCCTGCTCGGCATGGTCGGCGATGCGCGGCCGGGGAACGCGGTCTGCTCCCCGGGCGCCATGCGGTTCGCCGTGCCGAAGAGGATCTTCACCCAGGGGATCACCGTGCCGTGAGACGGGCGTGAGGCGGTCGTGGGCGCGGGCGTGAGGCGGCGTGGGCGCGGGCGTGAGGCGTACGGCCCGGTGCCGGGTCGCGGTCGTCGGGGAGCAGTTGCAGGAGGGGAGGGCCGCGTGCGCCTGATCCCGCCGACCATCCCGCCGGACACGCCGAGCGACGGCGAGAAGCTCGTCTTCGAGCTTCTCGCCGCGGACTCGGCGCAGTCCGGCCTCGACACCTCCGGCTGGACCGTCCTCCACTCGCTCGACGTCGCCCACCACCGGCGCCAGCAGCAGGGCGAGATCGACTTCGCCTGCGTCGTGCCGGGGCGCGGCGTCCTCTGCCTCGAGATCAAGGGCTGCCACCGGCTGCGCCGCGGGCGCGGGGTCTGGTACTACGGCGCGGACACCGAAGGCGATCCGCGCGGCCCCTTCAAGCAGGCCTCCGAGGCCATGCACAGCCTCCGCGACCGCCTCGTCCACCAGCGCCCGCACCTCAAGCGCGTCCCCTTCCAGTCGGCGGTCTGCTTCCCCTTCCTCGACTTCACCGAGACCAGCGAGGAGTGGCACGACTGGCAGGTCATCGACCGCCGCGACCTCGACGCGCGGCCCGATCGCCGACCTCGTCGCCGCCGTCCTCGACCGCGCCCGCGAGCGCACCGCCGAGCTGCGCCTGCGCTGGTTCGACCCCGAGGCCGGCGAGCCCACCTCCGCGCAGTGCGACGAGATCCTCCGCGTGCTGCGCCCCGACTTCGAGTTCTACGAGAGCCCGAAGGCGCGCGCCCGGCGCCTCGACGAGGAGATCCGCCGCTTCACCGAGGAGCAGTTCGCCGTGCTCGACCAGTTCGCCCGCAACCCGCGCGTCATCGTCGACGGGTCGGCCGGCACCGGCAAGACGCTGCTCGCCGTCGAGCAGGCCCGCCGCAGCGCGTCCGCCGGCCGCCGCGTGCTCCTCCTCTGCTTCAACCGCGCCCTCGCCAAGTGGCTCGCCGAGGAGGCCGAGGGGACGACGGTGCTCACGCATCCACGAGTACATGCGGCGCCTCGCCGACGTCGACCCTGACCGAGGAGAGGATGCGACGACTCCGCCTTCTGGGAGGAGGAACTGCCGGCCGCCGCCCTCGAGCGCCTCTCGACGGCTCCCGGGCGCCCTGCGGCGGCTCGTGCCCGGCGGGGGAGAGGCCTTCGACGAGCTCATCCTCGACGAGGGCCAGGACATGCTCCGCGAGAGCTACCTCGACGTGCTCGAGCTGAGCCTCGCCGGCGGGTTCGCCGAGGGCCGCTTCCGCATCTTCGGCGACTTCGCCCACCAGGCGATCTTCGACGCCGCCGACCTGACCTTCGACGATCTGCAGGCGCGCTGCCCGACGCGCCTTCATCGCCGACCTCTCGGTCAACTGCCGCAACACGCCGCGCGTGCTGGCGCTGGCGCGGGGGGTCGACGTCGAGGAGTCGGGCCGCATCTCGCGGCCCGACGACGGCGTCGACCCCGTCGTGCGCTTCTACCGCGACGCCGAGCACCAGTGCGACCTGCTCGGTGAAGCCCTCGAGCAGCTGCGCGACGAGGGCTTCACCGGCCCGCAGGTCGTCGTCCTCTCGCCCCACAACGACCAGGCCTGCGCGGCGGCGGGGTTCTGCGGGCTCGCCGGCGCCTGGCGCGACCGCCTCGCGCCGCTCGTCCCGACCGGCCGGCACGAGCCCGACCTGCGCTCGGGCAAGACGAAGTACGCGAGCATCTACCGCTTCAAGGGCCTCGAGTCCCGCGCCGTCGTGCTCACCGACATCGACCGCCTCGAGACCGCGCACGAGCGCGACCTCTTCTACATCGGCGCCACGCGCGCGACACAGCGGCTGATCGTGCTGGCGCACGAGAAGCTGAAGGGCGCGCTGCGGTTGTCGACTTGACGCTCACTTGCGACCGCCGACGATCGTGGCGCGTGCGGCTGCGCCTCGAAAGCTGAAGAGACTCGGCGCTGTTCAGCTCCGCTCAACGACGGGGCCTCGAGCAGCCCGGTCTCAGCGATCGAGCCTGATGGCCCATGAGCCAAGACGCCGCGCGACTGCGTCGGCGGCAATGTCGACCGTCACAAGGCTTCGTGAGCCTCGCCCGAGGCGCTTGTCTCCGTCAGATTCGGAGCCATGGACGTCAAGCGCGAGAGGTCGAACATCCGTCACGCCTCCGTCGCTTGGCATGACGTATTCCACTTGCTGGAATACTGTCATGCGTCTCACGAGCCACGTCAAGGAGCTCGTTTGGCTGGGGACGTCACTCCGGGACGTTCGCGAGTTCCCAGAAGAAGTCAGGCAGGTCATGGGTTTCGCGCTCTTCCTGGCCCAAGCCGGTAGCAAGCATGTGGCCGCCCGTCCACTCCGCGGATTCGGGAGCGCCGGTGTGCTCGAGGTCGCCGATGATCATGCGGGCGACACGTACCGTGCTGTGTACACCGTGCGCTTCGCCGACGCCGTCTACGTGTTGCACGCGTTCGAGAAGAAGGCCAAGTCGTGGCGGGCGACGGCCCGCCGCGTCGAGGAAACGGCTGGCGCAGGCGGGGCGGCTGTCGGCCCAGGCGGCGCCACGTGGGAGGCCGTGTCCGCGAGCCACGACAGCCTGATGAGGGCACTCCCCCGCATGAGCGAGCGGCAGGCGTCTTCGCTGGCCTCAGGTCGCATCTGGCCGCAGGTGAGCGGGCGTGCCGCAGAGCGGGTCAGCCGAATCGACACGCGGGCAGGGCCAGACCCACCGTCATCGGGACCACCCAGCCCAGGCTGTCGGCGCTGGCCACGGGCAAGCTGGCGGGCTTCTCGATCGAGCGACTCGTCCGCACCTCAACGCGCTCGATCAGGACGTCGACATCCGGGTCACCCGAAGCCGCGTCGGAGCCCGCGCGCTGCTGTTCGGGTGTCGTGCGGAGGCAGCGGTCAGTCCTGAGCGGTCCGGGTCCAGCGTCCGTTCGTGAGGGGTCGGCGCGCGACGCGCGTCCCGCGCGGTCCGCCCAAGCCGCTCGTCCTCCTCCATGCCGGCGATCACGCCGGCCTCTCCGTCCCCGCCCCGGTGTATCCTCGACTCCAGGGTGCGCCGGCTGCGCGAGGGGGGAGACCATGACCGTCCCGAGAGACGGCTCCTACATCTGGGTCACGTGGATCACCGGGCTCATGTCCGCCGACAAGCAGTGCGAGTGGGCGGCCTGGTTCCGCGCCCACTTCCAGGGCTTCGACCGCGTGCCGAGCGACTTCGACCTCGCGGCGTGGAAGGCGGCGCATGGAGAGATGGTCCGCGCGCGCGCCGACGAGCTGCGCGGCGAGGGCTACACGGTCTTCGTCGAGGGCCAGAACAAGTTCACCTTGAAGGGTAAGGCGGCGACGCTGGGCGGCGTGGCCGACCTGGTGGCCGTGCGCGACGGCGAGGGGCTCGTGGTCGACTGCAAGTCGGGCAAGCAGCGCGACTCCGACGCGTTCCAGGTGCTCACCTACATGCTCGTCCTGCCGCTGACCCACGAGGCCTGCCGGCATGTCAGCCTGGCCGGCGAGGTGCAGTACCGCGACTCGCGCCTGCGCATCGCGCCCGAGAAGCTCAGCGACGAGCTCAAGGGCCTGATCCGCGCGACCATCGAGCGTGTCGGCGGCGACGCGCCCGCGGCCCGCGTGCCCAGCGCGAGCGAGTGCCGCTTCTGCGACATCACCGCCGCCGACTGCCCCGAGCGGGTCGACGAGGAGCGCGAGGCCGCCGAGGTCGAGCACGACTTGTTCTGAGTGGGCGGAGCGAGGACCCCTTCCGGCGACGAATGTCCAATCAGTCAGCGGGTGTCTCTCGGGGCGGCAGCGAGGCGGCCTCGAGCTTGAACGTCAACGCCAGGTCACCTGCGTCATCCTCTGAGCGGTCCCGAACGGGCGCTACCGTGAAGCGACCATGTCGGGGGCGCCCTACTCGATCGAGTTCTACGAAGAGTCGTCCGGCGCGAAGCCGGCCCTGCGCTGGATCCGCGAAGACCTCAGCGTGCGCCAGAGGCGCGCGCTGGGTCACGCGATGTATCGCTTGCTGCAGCGCTATGGTGTGGGAGTCTGCGGCACGGAGTACGGTCGCCAGCTCGGCGGCGGCCTCTTCGAGTTTCGCGTGCGGCTCACTTCTGGGGCCGACGGCGAGCGGGCACTCCTTCGCGTGTTCTGTCACGCCGCCGGCGATCGTGTTGTCGTGCTCGGCGGCTACGACAAGGCCAAGGCTCCGAGTCGCCGTCGCCAGTCCGCGGAGATCGTGCAGGCGCGGCGCCGGTTGCGCGACCTTCAGTCGAGAGCCGAGCTTGAGCAGTGACTCTGCGGGCGACAACGCGCCATCCTTGGCTGGATATGATGTTTATGGCATAGTGATGTCGGTGCCGACCTACTCATGAGGGACAGTCGATGAGTGACTTCGATGAACTGCTCGACCAGATAGCGGCGGAGGCCGAAGCTGAGGGCGCGGCCGGCCGGGCGCATCTCGACTCGCTGCGTGACCGCTTCGACCTTGCCGTGCAACTCATCGATCGCCGGCGCGCGCTCAATATGACGCAACAGGAGCTCGCGGCCGCAGCCGGCTTGCATCAGAGCGTCGTAAGTCGCATCGAACAGGGGGTCGCGAACCCGACAGTGCGCACGCTCAGCGCGCTTGCACGTGCGCTCGACGCGCGGCTCACCCTGAGCGAGCGGCAGGTGTGAGCAGGCGTGACGAGAGGCGTCGATTGACGGCGTTCCGGCAGGTCCTCCCGCACGCTGGTGGAGGAGCCGATGAGCGAGACCGACCCCAGGACGGTTCGAGGTGACTCGGCCAAAGGGCCGCCCGGCGCCTCTGATCGCGCATGTGCCGCACGCGGCGACGCAGGTCCCTGAACGCGTGCGGCGCTGCATCGTTCTCGGCGACGGTGAGCTGCGCGCGCGAGATCGTCCGCCTCACCGACTGGCACGTCGACCGGCTCTTCTCGTGGGTGCCTGCGCTGGGCGGCGAGATGTTCGTCAGCACGCTGTCGCGGGTGGCGTTCGACCCCGAGCGCTTCCGCGACGACGCCGATGAGCCGATGGCCGAGGTCGGGCAGGGCGCCGTCTACAAGCGGACGACGCAGCTCGGGAAGCTCGCAGACATCACGGCCGACGAGCGCGAGTGGCGCCTCGTGCACTGGTACGACCCGTACCACGAGGCGTTCGAGGCGAGGGTGACCGCGCTGCTCGAGCGGTTCGGCAGGGTGCTCATCCTCGACTGCCACTCGTTCGCGAGCGTTCCCCTGCCGAGCGAGCCCGACCAGCGGCCGCACAGGCCGGACATCTGCATCGGTACCGACGACTTTCACACACCCGCGGAGCTCACCGCCGCGCTGCAGACATCCCTCCGCGGCGAGGGGCTGGTCGTGCGCCGCGACGCCCCGTTCGCCGGTACGATCGTCCCGCTGCGCCACTACCGAGCCGACGCGCGCGTGAGCTCCGTCATGGTCGAGGTGCGTCGCGGTCTGTACTGCGACGAGTCGACCGGAGAGCCCACGGGCGCCTGCGACGACATTACGACCGCGCTCGAGCGCGCCGTCGGCGGCGTGATCGCCGCGTTCGTCGGCGCGTCCTGAGCCGTCGCCCCGGCGGCGCGTCCCCGCGCCGGTCTCGCTACCGCAGCACACGCGATGCCCAGCCCGTCCGTCGCGACGTAGACTGGGGCGCGAGCACAGCGACGACCGAGGGGGCCGCATGAAGAAGATCCTCTACATCGACATGGACGGCGTGCTCGTCGACTTCGAGTCGTCCTTCGCGCACGTCTCCGAGGCCGTACTCGAAGAAGTACAAGGGCAGGGAGGACGACATCCCCGGCATCTTCGGCCACATGGCGCCCAAGCCCGGGGCGATCGAGGCGTATCGTGAGCTTACGGAGCTCTACGACACCTACATCCTCTCCACCGCGCCGTGGAAGAACCCGTCGGCCTGGTCGGACAAGCTGGTCTGGGTCAAGACGCATCTCGGGCGCTGTCGCGCACAAGCGGCTGATCCTGACGCACCACAAGGACCTCAACCGCGGCGACTACCTGGTCGACGACAGGCCGAAGAACGGCGCCGACCGGTTCGAGGGGGAGCTCGTTCTCTTCGGCTCGACGGGAGTTCCCGGACTGGCCCGCGGTCGTGAGCTACCTGAAGGCAGCGGCAGACGGGGACGCCGCGCGGTGAATCGCGGCCGGGCTGAAGCTGGCGGGGGCAGGCCGCGGCTGCGCAGAAGGCCAAACGCCTCCTGAGTGGGGAAGAGGCGACGTGACCGACACCTGGTACTTCGCCTACGGCAGCAATCTGCTCCTCGACCAGAAGACGAGCAGGACGGGGACGATCCGCGCGGCGCGGCGCTGCCGGTTGACCGGGTATCGCTTCGCCTTCAACAAGCGGATGCGGTCGGGCGGCGGAGTCTACGCCAACATCGTGCCGGCCGAGGCGGGGGATGCGCCGGCGACGGTGTGGGGAGTGGCGTACCTCTGCGACGAGGCGGCGATCGCCGGGCTCGACCGCTGCGAAGGCGTCTCCACCGGCCACTACCGGCACGAGCAGGTCGCGGTCGTGACCGACGAGGGCGACGTGCTGCGCGCGCTCACCTACGTGGCCGGCGAGCGGTACGTCGGCGAGGAGGGACGCCCGGAGCCCGAGTACCTCGCGAAGATCATCGGGGGCGCGCGGCAGCACGGGCTGCCCGAGGACTACATCGCCGCGATCGAGGCGCTCGGCCGATCCTGAACTGACGTTTCACGCCGCGCCGGGCGGTCACGCCGTGTGAGGTGCGCTCCCGGCGGCGCCGGGGACGT